>CAVZOA010000027.1:0-43926 GCA_963776705.1 uncultured Alphaproteobacteria bacterium | reverse complement strand
CTATCTCGACGGCAACATCATCCATCTTCGGCATCTACAAGCTGCAGGTGGCGGAGGCCTGTTCGGGGCTGCGCTACCTGTTCCCGATCCTGTCCTTCTCCTATCTCTTCGCGATCCTCTACCGCGGGCCCCTCTGGCACAAGGCGGTGCTGCTGCTGTCGGCTGCGCCGCTCACCGTGCTGATGAACTCGGTCCGGATCGGCGTCATCGGCGTGCTGGTGAACGCCTACGGCATCGAGCAGGCGGAGGGGTTCCTTCACTTCTTCGAGGGCTGGGTGATCTTCGGCGCCTGTATTGGCATCCTGTTCGCGATGGCCGTCACCCTGCAGCGCCTGACGCCAGAGCCCGATGCCGCTCAGTCAGGCGATCGATCTCGACTTCGCCGGGCTCGGCCGCATCGCCGCGCGGGTCTTCTCCATCCGGGCCTCGGTGGCGGGCGCCGCCGCGGCGGCGCTGACGCTGTCGGTCACCGCGCTCTGGCTCGTCGCCCAGCCGGGGGAGCCCGATCCGGTCTCCCGGGCGAGCTTCTCGGGCTTTCCCTGACCTTGGGCGAGTGGAGCGGCAACCGCAGCTATCTCGACCCCGACATGAGAAGACGCTCGGCGCCGACGATTACATCAACGCCACCTACCGTGCCCCCGGCGAGGCGGCGCCGGTGAACTTCTTCTCCGCATTCTACCGATCGCAGACGGAAGGGGAGGGAATCCATTCCCCTGAGGTCTGCCTGCCGGCGGGTGGGTGGGAGATCTTCCGGTTCGGGAGCAGGTGGTCGATTTTCCGCAGACGCCCTACGGCCGCTTCGAGCTGAACCGGGCAGTGATCCAGAAGGGCCTCGACAAGCAACTCGTCTATTACTGGTTCGAGCAGCGCGGCAAGCGTATCACCAACGACTTCGCGGCAAGATCTCGGTCCTGAAGGACAGTCTCCTGACCGGACGGTCGGATGGCGGCATCGTGCGGTTCGTGACGCCCATCGAGGGCGATGGGGGTCCTGCCGCCACGGCGGCGGCGGAGGCCCGGATCGAACGCCTGATGGCAAAGGTCCTGCCCCGCCTGCCGCGCTTCGTTCCCGAGACGCTGGACGGGGCTGCCGGCAGCTAGGCGTCCGGATCGGGACCCAGGGTTATATCCGGGCCGTCCGTCCGGTCGGTGGCCCTTTCGGGCGCGTGGCGGTGGCCGACCGCCCTTGCCGGCACGCCGGCGGCGACCGCGAAGGCCGGGATCTCGCCCCGCACGACGGCGCCGGCGGCCACGATGGCGCCGTTCCAGATCCGGCCCCTGGCAGGACGATGGCGCGGGTACCGAGCCAGACGTCGTCGCCGATGATCACGTCGGCCTCGTCCATGGCCTGGGCCGTGACCGGGCTGCCGTCGTTGAAGCGGTAGCCCGCGGCCGTCACCATCACTTCGGGACCGAAGAGGACATTGTCTCCGATCACGATGTGCCCTTTCGAGGGCCCGGCCCAGAGATGGCGGCGGGCGCCGAGATAGAGGTTTCGCCCGGCACGGATGCGGTCGGGGTTCGAGAAGGCGGTGTTGGGGCTGATCGCCGCGTGGGGGCCGAGGGTCACCGATCGGAGTGGCGTGACATGGCTGTAGTTGTAGTAGTTCACCAGCTTGATCGCGTAAATCCAGGCGCGCGGGTCGAGGGTGCTGGCGATGAGTCGGAGGAGGCGCGCCCGGCGGGGCATCGGGCGCTTGCGGACAGGCATCTTGGATCTGTCACGAGGCTCTCCGTGCCGGTGTCAGGGCCTGCCTCAGCATCCACCCGGAGCGGAGCAGGCGCATCCGGAAAAGCGTGGAGACCGCACGACGCTTCTCGAGACCCGTGAGATCGGAGTGCCGAAAATCTGCGGTGCATGGACGACGGCGCTCGGCCCCATCGCGAGACGCGCAGGGCCCATTTCACCCGCGCAACCGGGCTCCGGCCGTTAAGGACGAACATCTCGTCCGTCAGGCGTCGCCACTTGCGGACGAGGGAAGGGTGGTCGCTGCGGGAGGGATGAAGCGGTCATGCGGTCGTCGTAGACGAGCCGGAAGCCCTTCTTCCGCGCCCGGAAGCACCAGTCCATGTCCTCCGAGAGGCCCGGCACGAGCGGCCCCGTCGCCTCGAAGACCGCACGCGTGGTGACGAGATTGGCGGTGACGGAACCCCTTGCGCTCGATGTAGTCGCGCTGGCGGAAGGCGAAGACCCGCTCGAAGGCTTCGGCGCCGGAGCGGGGTGGGGGGGTCTCGTCGAAGATGTAGACCCGCCCGCCGGTCAGCGTGCCGGGCCGCGCGGCGGCGGCGCGGACGCGCTCAGCCAGTCCGGTGCGGGGACGCGATCGGCGTCGAGGAAGGCGAGACCCGGCGCCGTCGTCTCTGCCACTCCGCGATTGCGCGCCGCGGCGGCTCCTTTCGCGGGTTCGATGACGATACGGATGCCGGGATGGACGGTCTGGATCTGTCCAGACCGGCGGTCGACCCGTTGTCGACGACGACCGCCTCGACGTCCGCGCCGATCTGGGAGGAGAGCGCCTCGAGGCACCGGGCGAGCCGCGCCGATCCTCGTAATGCGGCACGATCACGGCGATCTCGGGGGGCTGGCTCTCCGGTCCAGGCATCGTCACTTGGCGGCGCGCTCGTAGGCGGCAATCCGGGCGGGTATTTGATAGTCCCAGCTCGACTCGGAGACGACGCGCCGATACCCGTTTCGGCCCATCTCGGCGCGCCTGTCCGGGTCGTCGAGAAGCTCCGCGATCTTGTCGGCCATGTCGCCGGTGTCGTCCGCGCGGGCGTAGAGGGAGGCGTCTTCCGCAGAGCGCCGACCCTCCGTCACGTCGAACTGCACGATGGGTTTCTCGAACGCCATGTATTCGAGGATCTTGTTCATCGTCGACTTGTCGTTCATCGCGTTGACCCGGTCCGGGTTCACGCAGACATCGGCGTTGGAGAAAACGTCGAAGAGATCATCGTCCGGGACGCGACCGGTGAAGGTAACGTAGTCCGCCATCCCAATCCCTGCCGCCTTCGCCTTCATGGCGTCGAGGGAGAACCCGCCGACGAGGACGAACTGGAGGTCGCGGCCGCGCTCGTGGACGATTCGTAGGCGGATTCCAGCAGGAGGTCGATCCTCCTGCTCCCCGATGACGCCGACATAGCCCACCATGTGGGCGCGGCCTTGGTGCCAGCGCTGGTTCGGCGGCATCGGCGTAGCCGGGCGAGATCGGGACCCAGCGCACGACGAAGACGTCCCGGCGGCTTTACTGCCACGCATCAGGGCGATCTCGCGATAGCTCTCGTTCGTCGAAATGACGATGTCGGGCTGCGGAAAGTGAGCTTCTCGAGAGCACCATCAGCTTCCAGAAGAAACCCGCGACACCCGAACTTCGCCTCGTAGAGTCCGGGATCGATGCCGTGGTGATCGAGGACGAAACGCGTGCCCAGAGGCGCTTGAACGGCCAGGCGACGAGGAAGACCGATCCGCGGTCGCAGCCCTGATCGTGTCCAAGCTGTGCTTGCGCCTGATCTTCAGCGCCAGCCGCATCTCGGAAGAGCGCAGCGCCGTATCCAGAACATATTCCGGCCGCTCCGCTCGCCTCGAGGGGCAAGAATGGCGGTAAATGTGCACTTCGTCAACTCCTCGTGTGCCGTCTTGTATCCCTTTCGGGTCGGACAGATGACGAAGATCTCGGCCCGGGCCCGGGTGAGGGTGTGGCATCGTGCCAGACCCGCCGGTCGAAGGCAGGGGAAGGTGTTCGACGATGATCAGCACCTTCCGTTCCGCGAGCGGGCGGCGCGTGGCGATCTCCGTCATGATTGGGCACTTGGATGGGGCGTCGACGAGGCGTTTTCTTGGCTCATGTCAACGATCCCAGTCGAGCACTGTCTGGCGGGGCAGGTCCAGTGCCTTGATCGTGGCGTTTGTGGCGGGGACCCGGTCCAGGTCGTGGCCTTCGCCTCTTCCTTGGTGACGAGCAGGCGCTCGAGGCTCGGGAGCTGGCTGTAGGCGTAGCCCAGATTGGCGCCGATCAGCATGTCGGCGGCGATGGCGGGATCGAAGATGCGCAGGTCGTTGCCGCGGCCAGGAGCTTGCGGGCCAGGTCGACGTTCGGGCTCGCGCAGGTCGTCTGTGCCGGCCTTGAAGGCGAGCCCCGCCATCCGGATCCGCGCGCCAGGCTCCACCACTCGGCCGGTACTGGAAGAGGCGATGCTTGTGGGCCTCGTTCGAGCGCAGGAGACTGTCGATGAGATGCAGGTTGGCGCCTGTGTCGGCGCCGATATGCGCCAGCGCCGGAACGTCCCGGCAGGCAGGAACGACGAAGGCGCGGCGGGGAAGGGTGTAGTAGGGGGAGATGTCGAGCTGGTGTCGCTGACGAAGATCTCGTGGACCTTCTTCGCGGCGATGCCGGGCGGCAGGCAGACCCGTCCGATCTCGTTGGCGAAGGCGACCTTCACCGCGTGCCAGGTATCGTCGACGAACTTCGTCAGTCCGCCTCCCTGTACCCGACGCGGAAACGGTGCCCGGACGTTGGTGTTCAGCGGATCCATGGCCGGATCGGGGCGTCGTCGCGCGTGCCGACGACGATCTTCGGGGGCCGAAGTAGTCCTGCACGCGCTGCCCTCCCGCAGGAATTCGGGTCGTAGATGACGCGGCGCGTTCGTCCGTCCCCTCGCCGAGCACCGATCGGAATCGGCAGCACGAGTTCCTCGACCGTGCGGGGGCGGAAGGTGGAGCGGTATACGACGCTGAGGGCGGCGCCGGTCTTGCCTCGTCTTGAGGGAGGTGGCGATTGCGGGTGACGTCGGCGATGTATCCGATGTTGTGGGAGCCGTCGGCGGCCGAGGGCGTGCCGACGCAGACGATGGCGATGTCCGCGCCGTCGAGGGCGTCGCCGATCTCTGACCGCGCCTCGATCCGGCCCTCCCGGAGGGCCTCGGCGAGCATCTCGTCGACCTTCTTCTCGACGATGGGCGACTTCCCCGCATTGATGCCGGCGACCTTGCGCGCGCTCACATCGATCCCGACGACATCGTGGCCCTCGCTCGCGATGCAGCAGGCGGCGGTGAACCCGACATAGCCGAGGCCGAAGATGACAACCTTCATGGGATGTTCTCGATGTGCCAAAGTGCGGGCTTTTCCTACACGATAGATGTTGAAGATCAATGTGGGCGGCCCCCAAGTTCGACAGTTGCCGGCCAGATTTCGTGTATCGGGTGCGTGCCGAATTCGCGAATTCAAGGGGTTGGAAGCCGTTCGAGGTGGATTTCGGCGTATCCCGTGTAGTTACACGTTACACACCTAGTATGCTTTGCAATGAGGCTTTCTGCGCGGCATCCTGCATTCCATGTTCACACGCGTCACCGAGAGCGGCGGGCGCCGCTATCTGCAGATCGTCGAGTCGTTCCGCAACGAGGCCGGGAAGCCCAGGCTGCGCGTCGTTACCAACCTCGGGCCGTCGACGGGATGAAGGAGGGCCAGCTCGACGCCCTCATCCGAGGCCTTGGCCGGGTTGCCGGGCGGGCCGGGCCCGCGAAGACCGAGATCGCCTGGGAAGGCGCGCGCAGTTATGGCGACGTCTTCGCCCTGCATGCGCTCTGGAAGGACCTCGGTCTCGACCGCGCGCTCGGCCGGGCCCTGCGGTCGGGGCGTCGCGGAACCGACGTGGAGGCCCTCGTCCGCGCGATGGCGTTCAACCGCCTCTGCGACCCCACGAGCAAGCTCGGCTGCCTGCGCTGGCTGGAGACCGTGGCGATGCCGGCGATGCCCGAGGCCGTGACCCACCACATCTTCTGCGCGCGATGGACGCGCGATGGATCGCGCCGAGCGGGTCGAGACGGAACTCGCGAAGCAGATCCGCCCGCTGGTCGATCAAGACCTTGCGGTGGTCTTCTACGACCTGACCACCGTGCGCATCCACGGCGAAGGTGCGGTCGAGGACGATATCCGCGCCTTCGGCATGAACAAGGAGCGCGGCGGCATCGCCCGCCAGTCCGTCCTCGGCGTCGTGCAGACCGCCGAAGGCCTGCCGCTCACGCACACTGTCCACCCCGGCAATGTCGCGGAAACGAAGATGCTGCAGGCAGACCGTCCTGGAGCGCTTCCCGATCCAGCGGGTCATTCTCGTGGCCGATCGAGGGCTGCTGAGCCTGGAAAACATCTGCGAGCTGACCGCCATTGCAGAGCGAGGCGACCGTCGGCTGGAGTTCATCCTCGCCGTGCCAGCCCGGCGCTACACCGGCTGGTCGATACCTTCCAGGGTCTCGCCTTCGATGAAGAGGGGCTGGCCGAGAGCAAGTTTGCCGGCCACCGCCTGATCGTCGCCCATGATCCGCTGCGCGCCGAGGAGCAATCCACCCGGCGCCGCGCCGCATCGCCGAGCTCGAGGCGATGGCAGAGAAGATGGTGGCCCGGCTCGACGCCCAGGACGCGGGCCAGACCGCCCGTGGTCGCCGCGCTTCCGAGCGCGGGGCCTACAGCCGCTTCACCCGCGCCGTGGCCGAGGCGGAACTGACCCGCTTCCTCAAGGCCGATTACACCGCCGAGCGCTTCAGCTGCAGTCTGGACGAGGCCGCCATTGCCGAGGAAGAGCTCTTCGACGGAAAGTTGGCGCTGATCACCAACGCCCCCGACCTGACCGCCGCCGACGCTGTCGCGCGCTACAAGAGCCTCGCCGACATCGAACGCGGCTTCCGCGTGCTGAAATCCGACATCGAGATCGCGCCCGTCCACCACCGCCTCCCAGACCGCATCCGCGCCCATGCGCTGATCTGCTTCCTCGCCCTCGTGCTCCACCGCGTCATGCGCCTGCACCTGAAGGCCAGGGGCCACAGCGCCAGCCCCCGCACCGCGCTCGACCTGCTCGCGCGCATTCATCGCCATCAGGCCCGGATCGCCGAGCGCACCCTCGAAGGCACGACCCGCCCAACCCCGGAACAGCTGGACCTTCTCGATGCCCTGACCCTGCCCAAACCCGCCTGAAGAGCCCGTGTAGTTACATTTTGGACGACCCGGCCCAAAAGATATCAATCGCTTATCGCTGTAGCTGTCGAAGTTGGGCGGCTCGGCCTGCGGGGTCACTGCAAGAAAGTGGCCTCCGCGTACGCTAGGCTCGAACGTGTCATGAACGCGGTCACGCGGCGAGGAGCAACGAGGCCCTGGCTCGCAGCGGGCGCAACGTTCCGGGGGCAGGCTGTTCATCGACGTCCCAGGAGTAGGCGCCAGTGAGCGAGAGGTGCTCCCAACCCAGGGGCGCGACGTGGCGCATGGCTTCGCGGTCGACGCCGAGGTCGGCGGCGGCCTCCTGGAGGTATCGCGTGTTCCACAGGATGACGGCCGCGACGAGCAGGTTGAGGCCGGAGGCGCGGTAGGCCTGGTTCTCGAACGTGCGGTCGCGCAGCTCGCCCAGGCGGCAGAAGAAGATCGCGCGGGCGAGCGAGTTGCGGCTCTCGCCCTTGTTCAAGCCACCGTTCGAGCGGCGTCGCAGATCGGCGTCGCGCAGCCAGTTGAGCATGAAGTCCCCGAACGCCGCGGGCGGGATGTCGAGCTGACGGGCGACGTAGGCCAGCACGCCTTCAGGCGGGACTTCGCCCGCCTCCAAGACCCGTCCCGGCATCCGCAGGCACAAAAGCACGAGCGCGAAGCCGAGCTGATTGGTGTCGCCGCGCCTCAAGGCGACGAGGTCGAGCTCCTCCGCGCCGAGGGTGCAATGGCGGGCGATCTCCCGCTCGTCCGTGGGCCATCCGAGATGTCGCGCCCAGACCTCGTCGTTCAGTAGTCGCCGCCGCACCATAAGGATCTCCTCGGTCGCGGCGCGCATCTCGGCGGCCCGCGACAAACACTGGATTGTCGAGGGGTCGCGCCGTCGGTCGCCCTCGGCCTCACACCAAGGCCGATCGCCCCGCGACAAACCCGGAGAAACCTCTGCCCGAGAACCCCAGGAGTCTATACGTTTGTCGCGGCGACGGTCTCGATCATGACGATCGAACCGAGGCCGGCGGCGAAGGAGGCAGACACAGTGGGGCTGATCGGCTACGCGAGGGTGTCGACCACCGAGGACAGGCAGGTTCTCGACCGCCAGCTTGATGCCCTGGCCGAGGCCCGGTGCGAGCGCGTTTTCCAGGACCGCGCCTCGGGCGCCAAGGCCGAGCGGCCCGGGCTCGTCGCCTGCCTCGATCACCTGCGCCGCGGCGACGTCCTGATCGTGCTCGACCTCGACCGCCTCGGGCGCCTGGCCTCCGAGCTTGTTACCTTGATCGACCAGCTCGCCGAGCGCGGCATCGCCTTCCGCGCGCTCAACTCACCGATGGACACCACCACGCCCGCAGGACGCGCCTTCCTGCAGATCCAGGCCGCCTTTGCCGAGATGGAGCGCAACGTCATCCGCCAGCGGGTGAAGGAGGGACTGAAAGCGGCAAGGGCAAGAGGCCGAAAGGGCGGACGGCCCCGGGTCATGACCGCCGAGAAGCTGCGCTACGCCCAGCACCTCATGAGCGATCAAGAGCGAACCATCCCCTCCATCTGCACGGAACTCGGCAACATCCCCGCCTCGACGCTCTACCACTACCTCCACGCCGACGGTGCCCTGAAGGAGCCAGGTCAAAAGCTACTCGGCAGCTGACCGCAGCTGCGTTCATGATCCGTACGCCCCCAGCGTACGCAGTGACCACTTTCTTGCAGTGACCCCCTTGCGATGGGAATGGCCTCGCATTGGCAGGCACAGCGAGGAAGGTGGGCGCCAGACAACGCTTACCGTGGAAGGGGCTGCCGGCGAGCAGCGAACGGATGCGCTCCGCCAGATCGGCATCGGGCATTGCCCCCTGCGGTCCCCGACGGCGTCGCGGTGCGTCCGGCCGGTTCGCGGCGCTCAGATGCCGGTGAAGCGTCGCCCGACTGACGCGCCAGTACAGACACAGCCGGGCCAGACCGTAGCGGCGCCTCACGGAGATCGAGAAGGCCTGGCTCATCGCTTCGATCTCCGCAGCCGAAAAGGGACGCCGGCCTCCAGGCGGTCGATCTTGGCCTCGAGCAGCTCGTTGGCCATCGTCATCTCGCCGATCTTCTCCCGCATCGCCTTCAGCTCTCGACCCTGGTCGGTCTCCGGACGGCTCTTCAGCGACGCCGCGCCGGCCTCCAGAAAGCCGTCACGCCATGCACTGAGATCCGCGGCGGTGGTGCCGACCTCGCGGCTGACCACTTCCAGATCCTCGCCGCGCAAGATCCGCAGCACCGCTTCCTGCTTCTTCCTGGCCGACATGCGCCGCTGACGCGGTGCGGCGGGCTTGTCCTCGCCAGCGTGATGGGCGCGCTCCGGCAAGCCCGCCTTCTTCCCTCGATCGTCCGTCATGGCTCCTCCTCGATGGAGCCGCTTTCACCCAAATCGCTGTCTCAGAAAACCGTACACCGGGAGAGTTCGCGGGCCCAGAAGTGCGCACCACCGCAGGCTTCCAAGCCGACAAGGCAGGGCGGACAGGCCTCGAAGAAGGCCAGAACCTGGCCGCGCCGCAGCTTCCGGCGCAGCGCGACCGTACCGTCCTCCCGGACGCCGTGGATCTGGAAAACGCTCTTGGCAAGATCGACGCCGATGGTGGTAATCTCGTCCATGGATGGCTCCCTCGATGGGTCTGTGACAGCACCCAATGTGGCACGTTGCGATGCCGGGAGCGGGAGCCATCCACCCCATCATTGGCGCGCCATTGGCTCATCGTCGCGACAGGGCTGAAGATCCGCCACGACCACGGTAGCCAGTCTATGAGCCGCGACTTCCAGCGCGAACTCCGCTTCCTCGGAGCCGAGAGCTCCCCGGCTTTCGTGCGCGCCCCGGAGGGAAACGGCTGCGCCGAGCGCTTCATCCGGACGCTGAAGGAGAACCTCCTCTGGGTGCGCTGGTTCGAGACGATCGAGGACCTGCGCCAGGCCCTCCTCGACTTCCAGCAGACTTACAACGAGCACTGGCTGATCGAGCGACACGGCCACCGCCCGCCCGCAGCCATCAGGCAAGAGCAAACCATCAACACCCAGCAAGCCGCCTAAGCCCAGTTTGCTGTCTCAAAACCGGTTGCGGATCATGCGAGCGCACGTCGTTCTGATTGCCCCCTCACCGGTGCGGTGAGAGGGCGTTTTCTCAGCCGTGACGTCCGACAGGGCCACTCTTCTCAGCTGCCCATCTCTGTCTTGAACGCGTCGAAGTCGATTTGCAGGCCGTTGAGGATCGTGGACCAGTGACGCGTCAGCGCTGCTTGTCCCACGGCCTCCTTGATCTCGCCCTCGGTTGCCCCGGCGGCGCGAGCCGCTTCGGTATCGGCAAAGACGCAGTACTGGCATGGGATCTGCGCCCCCACCGCGATATTGATGAGCGCCTTGACCTTGGGAGACAGTTCCGTCTTGTCGCTGAACTCCATGTCGCGGGTCATGATCCAGGCACCGCGAATGCCGTGCTCTGGATATTCCTGCATGAAGGTCGGCACGAAACCGAACGCGTCCTTGATCTCGGAATAGGTCTCGGCGGCGGTTTCCTGTGCGGAAACGGGGGCTGCGAAGGCGGACGCCGCGACAACGGCGGCAATAACCAAAGTTCTCATTTTCTTCTCCTGATCTGATCGGTCGGTGAGCGTCGGACGAGCCTGCCCGGGCCGAGCAATTTCTGGCCCGCGCCGGGGGGCAAAACCTAGTCGACCGCCGGTCAGGCGCGTTCTCGGAGAAGTTCGTGAGCAATCTCGGTTCGTTGCGCGATGCTGCCGCCCGCGGCGCATCCTGGGAACCGCGTGCGACTGGACCTGTGGTACAGTGGAGCGGGCGCTCAGCCGTTCGAGGCCGGAGTGAACAGCAGCTTGATATAGGACCGCAGCAGGACGATCTGCTCGGCCAGCACCTTCGGCTCGCCGACCGCGCGCGACATGACAATGCCGCCCTCGACGGTACTCGAGATCATGTCCGCGACCGTCCTGAGGTCGACGTCGTCGCGTGGCGGATAGATCGCCGCGATCTCCTGCAGCATGCCGAGAAACCGCTCGCGCCAGATTAGGATGGCCTCACGGTTGAGCGTCCGCACGTCGCGGTCGAACATCCGTTCGGAATAGGCAACGGTCGCAACGAGGCAGCCGGGATGCCCGTTCGGAAGATCGCCCATCATCTCCGACAGCATCTTCAGCCCGATCAGGAACGAATGCAGCGGGTCGCCGTGGAGTTCGCGCGCCCGGCTGAACACATCGTTCAGGATGGCCTCTTCGGTATCGAGGTAGCGTTGCAGGAGGGCCCGCGCGAGCTCGTTCTTGTCCTTGAAATGGTAGAAGAACCCGCTCTTGGTGATCTCCGCCGCGGCAATGATCTCGTCGATGGAGGTCGCGCCAAAGCCCTTGGACAGAATGCCCGCTTGCGCGATGTCGAGAATGAGGTCCCGTTTAGACCTGACCTTTTCCACGGCGTTCCCCTCACATCACGAGCAACTGTACCACGGGTAGAGTTGCCTGCACGCGATCCCGAAGGCGGTCAGACTCACCCAGTTCGGCGCCTATTGAAAAGAAATGCGTTTCTGGAACGCGCCCGAACCTGACCATTGGTTCTCTATCTCGGAAAGCCTGAAGCGTCCATCTTTCGCTGCGTCACCGTCGGGAAATGCCCGCGGACGCATGAGAGAGGAAGGTTGGAATCATGGGGTTCAACACAAGCGACGGTCAAAGCCGTCCCGGCACATTGGGGCGAGCCTTGGCTAGCCGCTGGAGCGCGTTCGCCCGGCAAAGATACCTGCGCAAGCAGGCCCGGATCGTCGAGGAGTTCGACGACTTTCGCCGCCGTGACATCGGCCTGCCGCCCCGCGGGGCGCCGGTCCGCCAAGTCTATTACCAATGGTAGGAGGGCACCATGTCCACCCCGTCCTTTCCCGCTCAGTCGCCGGGCCGCTACTTCCTGACCGAAGGCGGCATCGAGACCGAGATCATGTACAAATGGGGCTTCGGCCTGCCAGAATTCGCGATGTTCCCGCTTCTGGAGAAGCGCGACTTGGCCGAAGCGATCCGCGGCATGTATCGCCGGTATCTCGATGTCGTCGCCCGATACGGACATTCCGCGCTGATCGGCGGGTTCGACTACCGGGCCAGCCCCGACTGGGGCGCGAAGCTCGGCTATTCGCCCGCCGCACTTGCCGAGGCCAATCTGCGCTCAATCGGGTTCCTGCGCGACATGGCCGCCGAATATGCCGGCCAAATCCCGCAGGCGCTCTTCTCAGGCTATGTCGGCCCGCGCGGCGACGCCTACAGCCTCAACCGTCGCACGACCGTCGACGAGGCGGAGGAGTATCATGCCGTACAACTCGCGACGCTGAAGGAGGCGGATGTCGACCTCGCTTGGGCGGTCACGTTCAACAATCCCGCCGAAGCCATCGGCGTCGTCCGGGCCGCGCGCCGGGTCGGCCTGCCGGTCGCCGTGTCCTTCTCCCTCGACAGCACGCATCGGCTAAACTCCGGCGTTCCGCTGGCGGAAGCTATCGCGATCGTCGATGCCGCGACGGACGGATACCCGGCGTTCTTCTCGCTCAACTGCTCGCATCCGTCCGAGTTCGAGCCGGCGCTCGACGGAGGCGCCTGGACCCGCCGCATCCGCTCGATCCGGCCGAACGCGGCGAAGATGGACAAGATCGCGCTCTGCAAGCTCGGCCACTTGGAGGAGGGCGACCCGGAAGAGCTCGGTCGCCTGATGGCCGATGTCGGTCGGCGCTATCCGCACATGGATATCTGGGGCGGTTGCTGTGGCACCGGCCACGTGCATCTGGACGAGATCGCGCGCCACATGCCGCAGCCGGTGCCGGCATGAACATCGAGATGCTGAGGGCCGACACGCCGTCCTGCAAGAGCTACGTCCACGCCAACAACGCCGGGGCTTCGCCGACGCCCGAACCGGTCCACAGGGCGGTGCTGCGGCACTTGGATCTGGAGCGGCGGATCGGTGGCTATGCCGCGCAGGAGGAGGCGGCAAAGGACCTGGCCGCGTTCTACACCGAGGCGGCGGCGCTGATCGGCGCCGCCGCCGACGAAATCGCTTTTGTGGAGAACGCCACCCGTGCCTGGGACATGGCTTTCTACGGTATGGCCTTCGCTCCGGGTGACCGGATCCTGACCCACGCGTCGGAATACGTGTCGAACGTCCTCGCCATGCTGCAGCGGGCCAGGGCCACTGGTCTGGAGATCGATTTCGCGCCGAGCGATCCGTCCGGCCAGGTCGATGTCTCAGCCATGGAGGCGCTGATCACGCCCCGGACGAAGCTCATCGCTCTTACCCACGTGCCGACTAGTGGCGGCCTGGTGAACCCGGCGGAAGAGGTCGGCCGCATCGCCCACCGGCATGGCATCCCCTACCTGCTCGATGCGTGCCAATCGGTCGGGCAGATCGACATCGACGTGACCCGGATCGGCTGCGACATGCTGTGCGCGACGGGCCGCAAGTTCCTGCGGGGCCCACGCGGAACCGGTTTTCTGTATGCCCGGAAGGCGATCGCCGAGCGGTTGGAGCCGCCCTTCGTTGATCTCCGGGCCGCCGACTGGACGGCGGCGCGGGCCTACGAGTTGCGGCCCGCCGCGCGTCGCTTCGAGACGTTCGAGCGTCACGTCGCGGGTCAGATCGGCCTGATGGAGGCAATCCGCTACGCTCGCGCGATCGGTCTGCCGACGATCGAGGCCCGCATCTCCGCCCTCGCCGAGGACCTTCGCCAGCGTCTCGGTCGGTTGCCGGGGGTCAGGATAAAGGACACCGGCGCACGCCGCTGCGGGATCGTGACCTTCACCCTGGACGGCGAAGCCCCAGACCAGACGGCCCTGCGCCTCAGGCGGGCGGGCGTCATGGTCTCGGTTACACCGCGCGCCTATGCCCGGATCGATTTCGAGGACCGGGGCCTGGATGCCGTCGTTCGCTCCTCGTTGCATTGCTTCAACGACGCCGACGATCTCGACCGGCTGATCGCTGCCGTTGCCGAATGGAAGTCCCCGCCCGAGTAAGGGACCGAGCATGCCCGCATGCTCCGCACGATATGAGCCGCACCTTTCGGGGCCAAAAGGCTTCGATACGCCTTGAGGCAAGGCGGACATTCATTCACAGCGCAGCGAATTCACCCTTTGTCCCGCATAGTGTGAGTTCGGCTCCGCCTCGATCTTGCGGCTGCGGCGAATGTCGGGTTCGGCGGGCCGCGCCGCGGCATCAAGAGCAACGGTGAACGGCAGGTTTGGGCCGGGCCTGGCGATGACCTGGCCCGGGAAGTGGATGCTTCGCCGCGCGGCCGCAGGTCGGCTCAGAGCCCGGACCGGACTCGCTGGAAAGAAATACCTCTCGCTCAGAATAATCGACGCGGTCATTTGCCGACGCGCCATCCCATCCGGTTATGGCAAAACCCGGAATTCCGGCAAGCCGTACCTGACCTACAACAAACCTCAGAAGCTCCGTCGCAGCCCGAGCGCCAGCGCATTGACGCCACCCGACTCTCCGAACGTGCCGAAGGCAACCGAGCGGTGGTGCAGCCGGACGAACCCGCTGATTTCCGAGTCTGGTGGTCCAGCCTCGATCTCTAAAGTCCAGTAGGCAAGGAGTTGCTCGGTGCCGTCCTCGTTGAGTTCCTCGAGTTCCGGGGTCGAGGCCGCCCAGGAAAGACCCAGCCCGAAAGCCACACCCGTGTCGATGGTCTCACCCCAGGGAAATTCCGTCCAGCGCGCGATTACCGGCAGGTTGAACTCCCAGTTGGTCTGGTCGCCAAAATACTTGACCGCCTGAGCTTCGATCTCGACGTCCAGGCCGCCGAAATATGTTTTGAGCCTGTACGATACGCCGGCGCCGGCAAAGTTTGCGGACTGGAAGTCGATCTCGCCCGAATCCAGAAAGAAATCCTGCCAATTGTTGGAGGTTGGAACGCCGCCGAACCCGATCGCCGCCCAGCGGTCGGACGGCTCTGAAGCCTGTGCAAACGCGGCCCCCGACGACACGAGGACTGCAACTACTCCAATAAGCAAGGCATCGGGCCATGATTTCAGGCACGATCTGAATGTTGTTCGATGCGCCTCGGTGCCCGACACCCGATTTCCCACTCTCTGCGATGGTCGGTCGATAGCGACTGCATGCGAGGCGACTACCTACCAACAAGGGTTATTGGGCTTTCGGAATGATGGCTACTTCGCGTACCCATCGTATCTGCCGCCCCCTCGCTCATCCTGCCACTCACCGATACCCCGAGAGGCGCCGCCTGGTCCAAGGCCCCGTCCTTCCGCTCGAACAGCGTTGGCAAGTGTGGTAAGTCGGAGACAATGTCAGCCATGTCGGAGGAGCGCGGTGCCTGGCGATGATCTCGGCGCCAAAGCCGCTGACAACCACACCGACATAGCCGCGAACCTGCACGTCGTGATGGGCATAGGCGACCGGAACCGAGCAGTCGTTGTCACGGTAGCGCACCATCGAGATCGAACTGTCCCGCATAGTGTGAGTTCGACCGCCGTGATGCTTTGCAACTGTGGCGAATGTCCGGTTCGGGGGGACAGCGCTGCAGCATCGGGAGCGCCGACGAACGGCAGGTTCGGGCCGGATCGCGCGTCGCTGTGCTCCGTCAACGGAGACTACCTCCAGCTCGATCCGTTCAGGACTCACCGTCATCTGCCGCCTGACGCGCGAGGTTGGAGTCCATCCCAACAACCGCATCGTTGAACGTCCACTGGGTCACCGTGCGCAGGGCATCGAGGCCGGCGAAGACGCTCGAAGCGTCTACGGTATCGGGCCCGTCGTTGCGTAGCGCCGCCTCGAACTCTTGACCGAATCCCTGAAAGCCGTCCGGGTCGAGCTCGCAGATGTGGATTTGGTTCCAGTCGACTGCGAAACCCGGCGCCTGGGTCAGGACCGCAGCCGTCTCCATCGCCCGGAACGTGCCGAACCTGCCCGAGAGCACGAGCCGTGTCGCGGCGGGGCCGCAATAGTCGCGCATGGCGTCTCGGTACGTGCCGAGATGGTCGGCGCCGACGTGGATGTACTCGAGCGAGACCTGCCGCTCGGGGGTGTTGACCGAACCCTGCCAGCCAGGCGGCAGTACGAAGGACGCGGGCGTGGTCAGGAGCAGTTCCGCGCGCAGGAGGCGAACCCCAGCCGGCTGTTGTCCGAAGGCAAGCGTTCGGATCGCCTCCTCCGGCACCAGATCGCGATAGTAGTCGACCGCCAGATGGCTCCACACCGCCACGTCGGAGGCGCCTCGGTAGACCGATCGGTGCCGGTAGAGTGCCCGCCCGAGGCAGGTCTCCCCGAAGCGAACAGGGTTGCGAGCGCCTGTCTCAAGTGCAGCCTCGGCCTGAAGATCCTGCGCGTCGAGTGTCCGGGCGAGCACGACAAGGCGTTCGCCCGGCTCTATGCGCACCGGATGTGGTCGGCTCAATGAACCCATGGTGTCGCATCCTGGCAAGGTGCTCGATCGGCGGCCGGTCCGCGCGCCGCTCCCCCATAGACATACCGGACCCGGACCGCCGGATCACCTCGCCACGCACGCCTGGCATGCCGCGAGATCTGTGCGTCGGACGTCGGCCGTGGAGCAGCGCGTGACGGTGTGGCGAAGGTCCGGAGCGAGCCGTTCATGTCGCCGCAGCACCGGCCCGGTTCAACCGCTGTTAAGCTGTCGCCTATTGGCCCGTTCCCCTCTGATCGTCGGGCGTCCGGTCGGGATCGGCGTCGGCCAGGCAGTTCACCGTCTCTCCGCCCTGCCACTGGTCGTTGATCTGATCGCCCTCTGGCGGTGTCAGGCGGTTCGTCAGGCGCAGGTGGCTCTCGACCGCATTGACCATCACATCGCCGAGGTCCAGGGCCTCACCGGCCCGGATGATGGCGTAGTACGTGAGGAGCGACTGTGCTGTCTCGGCATCCTCTGCCTCGAGCAGACCGCGGGCCGCAGTCTCGACCCAGGGAAGATCGTCCATGCTCTCGGCCTCGAAGGCGTCCAGCATCTCGGTGACGATCGGCAGGTAGGTGTCCGGCCGGGTGCAGGTCAGATACATGAGCCGCTTGAAGGTCCGCCCGGCGAACTCGGTCCCCTCCTGCTCGCGGAAGTCTGGATTGAGGAACGACGAGGCGGCATCCCTGGTCAGGTAGCGGTGCTGCCCGTATTCCATCGGCACCTCCTGCACGCCGAGCCACCACGGGTTGAAGGGCGCCGCGACCGATCCGGTCGGCGCGACCCAGATCTGCACCAGGTCGGGAGGCGTGTCCGCGTGCAGGTCGGCGACCTGGCCGTAGCCGGCCTCGTCATCGGCGATGCGGGGGTCGCGCACCATCGCCATCATCTCGTCGACGCTGACCGGCTGCATCGCCGCAAGTTCGTCCTCGATCTCGGCCTGGGAGACATACTTGAAGCCGCCGGTCCGGGCCTCGTCGCCCTCGTCCTGCGAGCCGTAGACCTCGAAGACGTTCAGGCTCTCGGCCCCCTCCTCGATCCAGCCCTGTTCCACGGCGAAGTCGAACAGGTTCTCGGACCCGGCGAAGTCGGGATTGTCGAGGTAGTCCGCCGGGATCTCCTCGATATAGCCCGGATAAAGTACGCGCACCTCGTCCGGCCCGAGGCGTTCGGCCACCCAGAGGCCCTGGCCGCCCGCGAATTCCCAGACCACCCAGCCCTCCTCCGGATCGGCGATCAGGTGCGTGTTCCCGCCATAGGTCGAGTACCCGTGCTCGGCGATGAGTTCGCCGATCAGGTCGACCCCTTCGCGCGCCGTCGTCGCGCGCTCCATGACCAGGCGCGCGAGGTCGCTGTATTGCAGCCCCTCCTGCGGTGTCGGCGTCATCTCAACGAGGTCGCCACGATTGGGCGCCCAGACATCGCGCACCGCAACCGAGTGCTCGTTGATGCCGCCATTCGTCAGCGGCGCCGGAAACCCCTCGTAGTCCGAGTAGAACATCGACAGGTAGCGATAGGTCTCGGCCGCCTCGGGGATCTCGATCAAGCGGCCGGGGATCGAGGCCGCCTCGGTCACCCCGACATCCACGGTCACCCCATCCTCGTGGGTCTCGGCCGGCACGATCTCCAGCCAGTGGCTCGACACCTCCTCGCCGGTGCCGCCGATGAGGACGCCGCCGGACTCGGTGAGGTTCTTTCCGACGTAATAGGCGTAGCTCGCCAGGGCCGGCGCCGCGGGGGCGGTGGCGAGGACGGCGATCACCACGGGGAGGGGAGCTCTATACATCGGTTTCTCCTGATCAGGGACAGGAGAACGATGCGTCTTCCTCCATGAACCGGCAACCCATGGAAGAGCGTTGCCGGCGAGATTCTGTGCAGGATCTGCAGCCCCTGATCGTCGACGCCCGAATGCTCCACGGGAGACGATCGATCCCTTACGGAATCTGCGCTGCGGCAAAATCCGTGGCCAAAGGTCGGCTTCGGACCGAGGAGCGAGGTCGATCCCGGCATGGCGCGCCTCAAAACCCAGATTAGCCTCACCTCCGGACGAAACAGCGGGGCGATCGTGTCAGTCGACAATGAAAGGCTGCATGTCATCGGCCGAGGGTTTCGCGTGCTCCTGCCCACATCCCACGCACCACCTCGCTGGCGGGCGCGTCTCGGGCCAGACATGCGCTCTGTCCGGCCCAGGCCTGCATGCGCGCGAGATCGTTGTCCTTCGCGCCTTGCGCTCGCATGGGTCCCGTTGCCGACCGCTGAAGCGGATACGGCAGAGGTTCGGGCGTGTCGGGCCGCTCGGCATCAGCGACATAGGCGGTCCGCACCGACCGGCCGGGGCGCCCGGAGAAGGCACGGCTGAGGGCCGTCTCCTCGGGCCTGGCCCGGCCGATCGCGTCGGCCCAGGCCGGCGCGATGGCGGCCTCGGGCGTCCGCAGGATGGCCGTCCCGATCATCACCGCGGAGGCGCCCAGGATGAGCGCCGCCGTCACCCCGCGGGCATCCGCGACCCCGCCCGCCGCGATCACCGGCACCCGGACGGCGTCGCGGATCGCGGGCACCAGGGAGAAAAGGCCGATCGCCTGCGCTTCGGCCCGCTCCGCATCGAAGGCGCCCCGGTGGCCGCCGGCCTCGCCACCCTGCGCGATGACGGCGTCGGCGCCGGCCTGCTCAGCCTGGAGGGCCTCCGCCACCGTGGTGGCGGTGGCGAACCACCGGATGCCCGCGGCCTTGAGACGATCGACGACCTCCGGCGGGAGAAGCCCCATGATCGAGGACATCGCCGTCGGCCGCGCCTCGATGATCGCTGCGCACTGGTCGGCGAACGGCACCGGGAGATCGGCGGAGAGATCGGTGGGGCGCGGGCCCCATTGCGCCAGGTACTCCGTGACCGCCCGTTCGTGGCCGGCATCGCGCGTTGCCGCGGGATCGGGCACCCACAGGTTCATCTGGAACGGCCCCGGGCTCGCGGACCGGAACTCGGCCGCCCACCGGGCAATCGCGTCGGGGTCCATCAGCAAGGCTCCGCACCCGCCCATGCCGCCGGCCTCCGCCACCGCCGCCGCGAGGCCCGGCGGGCAGGCACCCGCCATGGGCGCCATCAGAACCGGGGCCTCGAGACCGTAGACGGCGCAGAAGCTATCGACCCGTTCCCTCGCTTCGGCAAGCATCCCGTTCCGCCTCCCGTCCGCGCTGCTGGCCGCAGCGTTCCACGCGCGGCCGCGGATGCCAAGCGCGGCGTTATCCCGGCACGCTACGTGGTGGAACCGATGTCTGTCTCCCGCCGCGACCAGGCAAACTGGATCGCAGCGTTGCCAAAGAGAGCGGATCGCCGGATCACCGCCGCGTCGAGGCCGCAGGGGAGCAAGTGCCGTGGAGACCATCGCTTCGGACCACCGGTCCAACCTGGTCGGCGCCCTATGCATGATCGGCTCCATGGCGGTCTTCGCCGTCGAGGACGCGTTCATCAAGGCAGCTTCGGAGACGCTGCCGACCGGGCAGATCCTGATCCTGTTCGGCCTCGGCGGGGCCCTCCTATTCGCCGGGCTGTCGCGTCTCGAGGGCCGCGCGCTGTACCATCCCGATGTCGTGTCGGGCCCGATGCGCGCCCGGGTCGTCCTCGAGGTCGCCGGCCGGCTGTTCTATACCCTCGCGATCACGCTGATCCCCCTGTCCACGGCGACCGTGATCCTGCAGGCGACGCCGCTCTTCGTGGTGGCCGGCGCGGCGCTGGTCTTCGGCGAGGCCGTCGGCTGGCGCAGATGGGGGGCGGTCGCCCTGGGGCTGGTCGGCGTCCTCGTCATCGTCCGGCCGGGGACGGACGACTTCTCCGGCCTCTCGGTCCTGGCCGTGATCGGGATGTTGGGCTTCGCCGGGCGCGACCTGGCCAGCCGGGCCGCGCCCGCGTCGCTGTCCACCTCGATCCTCGGCCTCTACGGGTTCCTCGCCGTGCTCGCCGCCGGGGCGATCTTCTCGGCCTGGGAAGGCGCGCCCTTCACGGCGCCCGGGCTCGGGGCCTCGCTCTGCCTGGCTGGCGCCGTGGGGGTCGGCGTCGCGGCCTATGCGCTGCTGATGCGGGCGATGCGGACGGGCGACGTCTCGGCCGTGACCCCGTTCCGTTACACCCGGCTCCTCTTCGGCACGGCGCTCGGGATCGCGCTTTTCGGGGAACGGTTGAGCGCGGCGATGGTGGCGGGCTCCGCCCTGATCGTGGTCTCGGGCCTGTTCATCCTCTGGCGCGGCCGGCAGGTGGTGGCCGCCGTATAGCGGTCTCGTTGGAACGCGATTGCACCAGCGTCCTGCGAAGAAGACATCGGAGACAATGCTGCGGGTCTGCGCGAACGGCTCCTTCGATGAAGGGGTGTAGCAGCGAGCCGGACCCGAGGAGCGGCGGCTCAGGGCCGGAACGGTACCGCTGTCGAGCCACTGCCCCACAGTTCCGTGCCACATCGGGGCCGCCCGATCGTTTCCCACCGTCCCACCTGCGATCCCGGTGCCGGCCAGCTCGCGGGAAGCCGGCTCTTCCCAGCTCAAACGGCGTTCAGGGCACGTCCACCCAGGTCACGGATCGGGTCGCGATCGCCAACTCGACACCAGCGGGCGTCTCGACCGGGAACGGGATCACCAGCTCGCCCGGGCACAGGGCCATGGCGGCATCAAACGACTCCGCGACCACCAGAGCGTAGCGGCGAAGCCGGGAGAGATCCGGACCGAAATCCATGAGGCGCCAGGCACGTAGCATGGGGCATGGCCCTAGGCGGCGCAACCGGCAGCCATGCGGCCGGTCCGTGGCAAACTCCGGGCATCCCCCGCGACCAACTGCCGACCTCCGCATCGCCTGAGCCGTCACCGCAGCCGGGTCCCGGTTTCAACCGGATCGCTCCATCCCGACCCGGCCGCCAAGCCCGACCCTGTAGAGAGAAAAGCCGGCTTCTTTCTGGTATGATCGTGCCTGGGGAAGAGGTGGACACCTTCCGCCCGGATCCTGGCCGATGGATCGGTTCGCGAGAGAGATCGCGGCCGAGGCCGTGCCTGTCGAGCAGGCACTACAGGGCGCGCGAAGACGCCCGACCCATCGCGACTTGCCAGACCGGAGAGGAGGTGATTTCTTTGATCGACTGGACCACGCGCCGGGCGGAAGCGTGGGCGCTGCTGAGGAAGGGCGGCCTGTCCGCCAAGATCGCCCGCACCTTCCTCACTCAGCACGGAACCGTCTGAAGACAGATCCGAGGCCTCGCCCCCGAAAGGGCGGGGCCTTTTTACCTCGCCCATCCCCTCGACACCACAGGAAACCGGATCCCGGGCGCTGGCCGCGCCCGCGGCCGGTGCATGGAGGTCCGTCATGCCCGATTTCACCGCGCATCGTCATCCCGTCCTCGCCGTCCCCTGCCCCGATTGCCGTGCCATGCCCGGCACCTGGTGCCGCCGGCCGAGCGGCCACCGCGCCGCGGCGCTGCACGCGGCACGGCGCGCGGCGGCGGATCGCAGCTTCGTCGTCGCTTACGGCCCCTCGGCCGAGATCCGGCAGGATCCCGATACCGGCCGATGGGAGATCGAGGGGGCGGATGCCCGCGTCGAGGCCCGGGCATGACGCGAGACCCGCCGTTCATTTCCACCGCGGCGAACTCACGCTTCGAGCCCTCTTCGACCGATGCTGCAACAGCTGCGAATGGCGGTTTCGCTAATCTTCCACTGAAAGAAGCCGTATCTATCAGCCACGATTCTCGGCGCGGGATCGCGCCAATCCTTGAGCGATCAACCTGTGCAGCCATCGTCTTCGGATACATGAGAGGAAGAACAGGACGCCGAGGCGGATGCCCCCACCGATCCGATAGCGTCGCATGGCGCGAACCCGGAACGGCCGATGAGAACGATCCAGCGTCGGAACCCCCGCCGTTCCGGGAGCAACGACCTGGTTGCGGCTTCAAGCTGTGTTCACGCCCTGCTTTAGAACGCGATCGGGGGCTCGGCGCCACGTTGTCAATCATGACATTTGAGTAGTCCGGCATTGCACATTCGTGCCCGGACAAGAGAAAGAGCTTGCGCGTAACGTGACCCGACGCTCGCAACCATTTGCCAACGACCGATCGAAATCAGACGACTGAATTGAGCGTCATCCGTAGTGTAAACCAACCTGATAGGGCGAGATTGATCTAGTAGCCGATGTAGTGTCCGATAACGAGGAAAGCCCAGCACAGGACGTAGAGGACGGCCATTAACGGGGCCATGATGCCCACCCATTTCGGGTAGGGCACGCCGGCCAGCGCCAGCATCGCGAGCGTTCCGCCGGCTGTCGGGATGATCAGATTCGTCAGCCCGTCGCCCACCTGGAAGGACAGGATCATGAGCTGTTTCGACATGCCCGTGATCTCGGCAAGCGGAATGAGGATCGGCATCGTCACCAGGGCCTGGCCGGAGCCTGAGGGCACGAAGAAGTTGAAAATGCCCTGAAGCACGCTCATCACCGGGCCGAGGATAACCAACGGCACACCCTGCGCCACGGACGACAGTCCATAGATGATCGTGTCGATGATCTGCCCGTCCTCGAGCATGATGGAGATCGACGCGGCAAGTCCGATGATCAGCGCGCCGCCCACGACCTTCGACGCCCCTTCGACCATGGTTTCGATGTAGTCCGAGACCGACATGTCGCTGGCAAAGCCGGCCACCATCGATATGATCAGAAACACCGCCGCGATCTCGTTGATGTACCAGGGCCGGCCGAGCATTCCCGCGCCCGCCAGATACGAACAGACCGCGATGACGAGGACGCCGAAGGCGAAGGCCCCCATGATGATCTTGTCGGTCCCGGTCATCTCGTAGTCCGACAGTTCACCAAGCCCGCTATTCCCGGCCTCGTCCAGTTCGGCATCGTCCCGCTTGACCACCCAATGATTGATGTAAAGCGCGAGCAAGGCGAGCGCCGCGACGGTGAGAAGGGTCCTCAGACCGGCTCCCGAGAAGAGCGGCAGCCCGGCGATGTCGTGGCTGACGCCGACCGTGTAGGGATTGATCGGCGACAGGGCGAACCCCACACCAATCCCTCCGATTGCCATAGAGGCACCAACAACGTTGGAATAACCCAGCGTCGCGGCGATGATCATCGCGACCGGAACGAGCGCGATATTGTTCTCGAACCCGACCGCCACACCGAACAGACCGTAGATGTAGGTTCCGACCCAGATCATTATGCCGCGATTCTCGGTTCCCACCTTCCGTACGATCGTGGCCACCGTGTTTTCCAGCGCATTGGACTCCTTCATAACGTGAAAGAGACCACCCGCGATGAAGACGATGAAGAGATAGGGGCCCGCATCCACTAGACCTTTCGGGATGGCGACGATGATGGAGAAGAGGAAATCAATGGCCCCGCCAATGGAGAAATCGCTTCCGGACTCGCTATAGGAGAAGGAGTCGGGGATGACACGCTGGCGACCGTCTACCTCCTCGCGCTCGTAGCTGCCCGAAGGAACGACGAGGGTCATGACCGCCGCGAGCAGCAGGATGTAGAATATCATCGCCATCGGATGGGGGAATTTGAGCTTTGGGCCACCGCTGTCGTCGCTTCGGTTTTCCGTCGTCTCAGCCATGGCTCACCTCCTCCTCCGTCTACGCGTTGCCGACGTTGATAACGATCCCGTTATCCTCAACCCTAGGGGGGAATTCCCTTGCGTAAACCCAAGCGAAGAGATTCGGCAGCCCCGATGACGAGCCTCCCGCCTTCGGGAGCCCGGACGTGACCTTCTCCCTACTCGTCCGCGATCCGGACAGCGGACAACTCGGATGCGCCGCTGCCACCGGCTCGCTTTGCGTGGGGGGTTGGGTGCTGCGCGGGGACCCCGTCTCCGGTCTTTCCGCGTCGCAGGGATCCCTGCCCAGCACAATGTGGGGCACCGATGTGCTTGCCCTGATGGCACGTGGCCGGGCGGCATCGGACGCGGTGGCGGATATCGTCGCCGCCGACCCCGGACGTGAGCAACGACAGCTCGCGGCGCTCGATCCATCGGGGTCTTCAGGCGTCTTCACCGGAGAAGCGGCGATTCCCGCTGCCGGCGCGCGGCAGGTCGCGAACATGGTCGCCGCGGGCAACATGCTCGCATCCGGCGCCGTGCTCGTGCATCTTCTCGAGGGTTTCGCAGAGGCATCCGGCCCCCTGCACGACCGACTTCTCGCGAGTTTGCAGGCCGCGGCCGCAGCCGGCGGCGACCGGCGCGGCCTGCGTTCCGCAGCCCTGTTGGTGGTGGATCGCGGACGTCCCCCCCTCACGCTGCGCATCGACCGGTCCGAACACCCGCTGGACGATCTTTCCGTCCTCCTCGGGGAGGCGACGACGGGCGACTACGCGCGGTGGGTCGATCACCTGCCGACACGCTCCGCGCCTCACTTGGCCGAACCGTTCGACCCGTCCTGAGCCACATGCAGGAGCCGCGAGCGGACTTCCGCGGTTCTCAGTCTAGTTTTTTGCATGACGCGGGAGGATAGAGCGATGGACCGTGCGGACGAGATCGCGGAGAGGCTGCGGGAGTTGGCCCGCATATCGGACACCGAAGAAGGCGTCACCAGGTTGCCCTGGACGGAGGCACACCGGAAAGCGCTCAACAGGTTAGGCGCCTGGATGGAGGAGGCCGGCCTTGAAACCCGGCTCGACGCGGCGGGAACCCTCATCGGGCGTAGCGTCGGGCCAGCCGACCGGCCGGTCCTGTTTCTCGGCTCCCATCAGGACAGCGTGAAGTCCGGCGGCGCCTATGATGGCGCCATGGGAATTGTCTTGGCGATCGAGGCCGCGCGGGCGCTACGTGACCGCCATGCCGATCTCCCCGTCACACTGGAAATCCTGGCCTTCGCTGACGAGGAAGGCGTGCGGTTTCCAACCGCGCTCATCGGTCCGCGTGCTCTGGCCGGCACTTTCGACGTGGGGACGCTCGATCTGAAAGACGCGAACGGAACGCGCATGGGCGACGCGATGCGCGACTTCGGTCTCGATCCGGACGTAATCGCAGAGGTCGCCCGTGATCCCGCCACGGTCGCGGGATATCTCGAATGCCATATCGAACAGGGCCCCGTTCTGGAACGAGAGGATCGCCCGGCGGGCATCGTCACTGCGATCTGCGGTATATCCCGCACCGAGATCGAGTTCACGGGCGAGACGGGCCATGCCGGGACCGTGCCGATGCAAGGTCGTCGCGATGCACTCGTCGCCGCCGCACGCCTGATCGACCGTGTTTCGTCGGAGGCGATCGGCGCCGATGACCTGCGCGCCACGGTCGGGCGGCTCGATCTGGCACCCGGCGTGGTCAATGCGATTCCCGCTCGGACGGTTCTGAGCCTCGAGATTCGGTCGCCCCACGATGCGACGCGCGAGAACTTCGAGGCGCGGGCACGGGAAATGATCGATATGATCGCCTCGGAGACCGGCTGCGTTTCCTCGGTGGAGCGAACCTACGTCCAGCCCGCCGTCGAATGCGACAAGAGCCTGCAGAACGCTCTTGCCGCGGCCATGCAGGACGTGGACCTGGAACCGTTTCACCTGCCGTCTGGCGCGACCCACGACGCGTCTGCCATGGTGGGTCTTTGTCCTCCCGCCATGCTCTTTCTGCGCTGCCATCGCGGGATCAGCCACCACCCGGACGAACACGCCGATCCTGACGATATGGCTTTGGCGGCACGAATATTGTCCGGCGCGGTTCTCGAATTCGCGGCCTCCGAGACCCGTCGCGATCTATGATAGACGTGACCTACCAGTGAACCGGGGGTGGCATTGTTTGAGAAGTTCTCCTGAGGCTCTGATCCGGCGGGGCTAGGGTCAAAGCAGCCATTCATCTTATCAAAGCGGATGACCGAAAAGATCTAAGGTTTGTGGCCGCTGGATGCTCGCCATCCAGCGGCGATAAACCTGACAAGGAGGAAAGCGCGGGCGGATTTCGGTGCTATGGGGGTTGTGGTTCAGGGTTTCGGCGGTCGCTGCGTCGATCTCCTGGGCCTCTGTCGTCTGGGACCCTGGGCCCGTCGATTTCTGGGGACTGAGGTCGCCGCTCGGCGTTCCGTTTGGCCGTCATGGGCCCGTTTCGATGCAGGTGCTGCTTGAATGGCCACACTGATGGGTCCGACGCCTCGGGATTGCCGGGCCTGGTGTGATATGTGGATCATGCGGCCTTCTCCCTTGGCGGCGCGCGGGATTTCGGGGTCTGGCCGCGGGTGAAGGTCTCGATGACGATCATCGCACCACCGCAATCGGGGCATGTCTGGCTTGGGTCTCGCGCATCGGCCTCGGCGCGCCCATCCTCACTGGTTGTCTGATCCGGCGCTGGCTCCGTATCGATCAGACGCCTGATCGTCTTGATCCTGGCGCGGCGGATGCCGTTGGCCAGGAAGCCGGTGTGCCGGATCCGGTGGAAGCCCGACGGCAGGACATGGATGAGGAACCGGCGAATGAACTCGGACGTGGGCAGGCGCATGGTCTTCATCCGGTCGCCGCGCTTGATCCGGTAATCCTTCCATCGGAAGGCCACGGTGCCGGTATCGGCGCTGATGAGGCGGTGGTTCGAGATCGCGACGCGGTGGGTGTAGCGGCTCAGATAGGCCAGCACCGCCTCCGGGCCGCCGAAGGGCGGCTTGGCGTAGACCACCCAGTCGGTTTTGCGCAGCGGTGCGAGATGGGCCTCGAAGGTGTCGGGGTCGGCCAGCTCCGACAGATCGCCGAAGAAGGCCAGTTTGCCTGTCTTGTGCAACCTGACCAGCCCTTCGAGGAACAAACGCCGGAACAGCCGTGACAGGACCTTCACCGGCAGGAAGAACCCCGGGCGGCAGGTGACCCAGCGCGTGCCGTCCGGCGACAGCCCGCCGCCCGGCACGATGACATGGACATGCGGATGGTGCGTCATCGCCGAGCCCCATGTGTGCAGCACGCTGGTCATGCCGATCCGGGCGCCCAGATGCTTGGGATCGGCGGCGATGGTCAGAAGGGCCTCCGCGGATGCCTTGAACAGCAGACCATAGACCGCCGCCTTGTTCCGGCAGGCGATATCGGCGATCTGCGCTGGCAGGGTGAACACGACGTGGAAGTATTCGACAGGCAACAGATCCTCGATCCGCGCCATCATCCAGTCGCGGGCAGAGGCCCCTTGGCACTTCGGGCAATGCCGGTTGCGGCACGAGTTGTAGGCGACGTGCTGGTGGCCGCACTTGGTGCACGCCGCGACATGCCCGCCAAGCGCGGCGGTCCGGCAAGTCTCGATCGCGGACATTACTCTCAGCTGCGGCAGGTTCAGATGCCCGGCATGTTCACGACGATAGGCAGGACCATGGGCGCGAAAGATATCCGCGACCTCCAGTCCGGGGCGCGGCACGGACGCCGCGCTTACCCGGGACCGGCCTCCCGTCGCACCAGCAGATCGAGCGGGCTGGTCACGTCCCGGATCGTCTTGGTCGCCACCTTGGTATAGATCGTCGTGGTCTCCAGCTTGGCGTGCCCGAGCAGGACCTGGATCACCCGGATGTCGGTCCCGCCCTCCAGCAGATGCGTGGCGAAGCTGTGCCGCAGCGTATGAGGCGAGACCTTCTTCTTGATCTCGGCGAAGTCGCAAGCCGCCCCGAACGCGCGGTTGAACTGCCGTGTCGAGATGGGGTCGACCCGGTTGCGGGCGGGGAACAGCCAGCCCGCGGGCCGCGCCTCACGATAGTAGTCGCGCAAGAGCCCAAGCAGGCTCGGCGACAGCATCACGTGGCGATCCTTGCGGCCCTTGCCCTGATCGATCCGGATCAGCATCCGGTCGCTGTCGATATCGGGCACACGCAGATGGGTCACTTCGCTGGCCCGAAGGCCGCCGCCATAGGCAACGCTGAACGCGGCCCTGTACCTGAGGCCGGGGCCCGGGGCGACTTCGAGAATGCGCGTGACCTCCTCGGCGCTGAGCACCACGGGGATCTTCTTCGCCAGACGCTGATAGCGCATGTGCCGCTTCATCTCGGGCCGAGCGCACGTCACCGAGAAGAAGAAACCAAGGACACTCAGCCGGTTGTTGAACGTCGCCGAGCCGGTGCCGTTCTCGGACATATCCAGTTGGAACGCCCGCAGATCCTCCGGCGTCGCGGTATCGGGCGAGCGGCCCAGGAACCGGGTGAAGTCGCGCATCGCCCGCAGGTACATGGTCTGGGTCTTCGGCTGCAGACCCTTGATGCGCATATCTTCGAGAAACCGCCGGCGCAGAGCGGGGACATGTCGATCGGACATGGAAGCCTCCTGTCATCGGATTGAGAAGGTCCCAATCGTCCGACAGGCATGCCCATCCACCAAATCCCAGCGCCCGGATCAGAGCGCCTCACCCGCCGCAAGCGCCCCTACCGCGAGAGCGGTTTCGTCCAAGGGCTCTCTACGGGCCTTCGCTACACCCTGCTCGAATGACCGCTCCTAGCTTAGCGTAGGATTCCGCACTCTCCTGCAAACGACCCCATCAAGCTCTCATCCGAGGGGCGATATGTGGGTCAGGAGTTCTGGCGGGCAGTCCAGCCCGGCGTCCTGCCGCTGCTCGACGGCGCGGCCAAGATGCATGGTGTTCCAATAGATGATGATGGTGGCGAGCAGATTGAGGCCGGCGATCCGGTAGTGCTGTCCTTCACCCGTCCGGTCGCGGATCTCACCCTGGCGGCCGATGCGCAGGGCATTCTTCAGGGCATGATGCGCCTCGCCCTTGTTGAGCCCGATCTGGGCGCGGCGCTGCATGTCGGCGTCAAGCAGCCATTCGATGATGAAGAGTGTCCGTTCGACCCGTCCGATTTCCCGGAGTGCGACCGCCAGGTCGTGTTGCCGCGGATAGGCTGCAAATTTCCGTAGGATCTGGCTCGGTGACATGACACCTGCCACCATGGTCGCCGCGCTGCGAAGCACGTCTGGCCAGTTGTCGGCGATGGTTCTCTCGCGGACCTTGCCGCCGATCAGGCCCTTCACTCCGGCAGCCCGGGACCGAGATCGCCACGAGTCAAGGAATTTAGTTTCGCCGCCGTTCTGTAAATCACGTAAAAGGGCTTTACGGAACCTCCCAATATTGTAAAGCTGATAACAAGATTTGACGCTTTACGCGGGAGCGAGTGCGATGGCGGTTTACGGGGTGACACGGGTCTCGACGGCGGACCAAGTCGAGGGGACGTCCCTCGACGAGCAACGGCGCAAGATCCACGCGATCGCGACGGTCGCGGACCTGACGGTCGACCATGTCTTTGAGGATCGCGGGATCTCCGGATCGGTGCCGCTCGGCAAGCGCCCGGAGGGCTCGAAGCTCTTCGAGGTCCTCCAGCCCGGGGACACCGTGATCGCCTACAAGATCGACCGTCTGTTCCGGAACGCGGCCGACGCGCTGGCCACGGTACAGGACTGGCGCGACCGCGGGATCGACCTGATTATCGCCGCATTCGGAGCCGACCCGGTGACGGCGAACGGCGTCAGCAAGCTCCTCTTCGGGATCCTCGCCATGACGGCGGAATTCGAGCGGGAAACAATTCGGGAGCGACTGGCCGAGGGCCGCGAGGCCAAGCGCGCCATGGGCGGCCACATCGGCGGCAGCGCCCCGTTCGGATATGAAACCGTCGGCGAGGGCCGCGGCGCGATGCTCGTCCCGGTCCCGGACCAACAGGACGCCATCGATCGCATGGTCGAGCTGCGCGCGGCCGGAAAGAGCTTCCGCGCCATCGCCGAGGCCATCCTCGACGAGACCGGGCACAAGCTCTCGCACGTGAGCGTCAAGACGGCGCTCCTCCGCAGGCAAGACGAGGAGGACCGCAGCTCGACGGCGTGAGGCCACGGGCGCCGGGCGACCGGCTCCCGCGCATCACAACCTAGGGTAGTGACCCAAGAGGGTATTCCCCTATTGGTTGAAACCGGGCGTAGGTGCTGAATCGGTAGGGGAGTCCGCTCGGACTGTTGGTTATCCTCAGCCGAGGTCGCTCGTCATTACCCGCACGCGACCCGCGGCATCGAACACACCGGCATCGAACTTGTCGGATGCTCTCGCCTGTACAGCCGGCAATCCGTGATCGTCGATCGCTTCCGTCGACGTGACGATGACCACGCGCTCGCCGTTGTCATCGTGCGCTTCGAGAAGGGTCTCGAAGTCTTCCGAACCTCCCCTCTCGCCGGTAAACGCCAATGGCATTCGGTACCTCCGTGAAATCAGGGGCGACCTTTCGGCCGCCCCCTTCGATGTCACGCCCGGCTGCGCCGGACAACCTTCGGCATCGGCGGCCACGGGCGGATCCCGGCAAGGACCTCGCGGGCAGCCTCTTCGCTGCCGGGCCAACTCTTCCGGTTCACGACCTCAGACGGTCGGCCCTGATTTTCGCCGAGAAGAGCCGCGCTCTCCTGATGATACATGCCTTCCCAGCGGAAGAGCCACATCAGGACGGCCTTGTCGAAGGTCATTGTGGGGGGATGAAATCCCATTTTCACGTCTCCTTGGTGGAGCCGTGCCCGCGTCAGAAAGGCGTGTCATTCGGCACACCTTCGATTGACGAAAAATCGGTGTGATGCGATACACGCATTGCGTAACGTTTCCGATCTGCCGCGGACACGGCGGTTGGTAAGCGACCATTGAGGCCGCAGGTGTTGGTAGCACCTGCGGCCTTTTCCTACCTTGTGACGGTTCACCGGGCAAGCACGAGATGTAGGCGCGCAACTTTCTTTCGTGGACTCTATGGGCCGTCTCGATCCGGCTCGACCTCGATCATCGGATCCACGTAAACGGCCGGCGCCTCCTCCGGAATCTCTCCCGCGCGACACCGCCGGGCGAACACGGTCGAATAGATGAACTCGATCTCGGCCTCGGCGCCGTATTGCTCGCGGACCTTCTCGGGTCCTGTGTGGATGCCCCCGTTTGCGCAAGGGGTTCGTAAAGGATTTTTGGTCGATCGGGTGCGGTCGTGTGTCAGGCCTCTGGGTGCGGCATGATACGAGCCGCGGGCCGGTATGGTCTGTTCGCCGACGCGGGTCCAAATCGTTTGCCCGGGCTTGTAGCGCCCGACCCGTAACTGGCTTCCCGGTCGTGATCAGATCGATCAACTTCCATTTCCTTCTGTACCGGTCTACAGTTTTGAGACAGCTTATCGGTGTTGGGCAGCTTGCTGGGTGTTCATGGTTTGCTCGGGATTGTCAGGTTGTTTTGCGCAGACGGACAACCCCCTTGCCGGGCCTTACGGTAAGGCGGCGTCATCAACCGGTCGCATCAGGGACTGATGAAGGCGACGACAAACCGATTTTCGGCGTCCGTGAAGGTCTGCGCCACGTGCCATCCGGCGGAGGTGGCCAAGGCGGCCAGGCTATCGCTGGTGTACTTCCGGGATGCGCTCACGTGGATTGGCTCTCCGGCCGCGAAGTCGATCCGCGCGCCGGGCAAGTCCACCGTCTGCTCCAGGGCGGATACGAGGCGCATGTCGATGCGGGCGGCCTCGGTGTTCCAGATCGCCTCGTAGGTGAACGCGTCGAGATCGAAGTTGGCGCCAGCCTCGCGGTTCAGTCGCGCCAGGATGTTGGCGATGAACTCGGCCGTCACGCCCTGGGCGTCGTCGTAGGCGGCAACCAGTTCGTCAACGTCCTTGACCAGATCGACCCCCAGGATGAAGCCCTCGATCCCCGGCCAGGCTCGGGCGTTCCTCAGCAGTGCTTGCGCGGCCGCCGGATCGAGATTGCCGATCGTCGACCCTGGAAAGAACCCGACCTTGGGGACGTCCAGAACCGTTTTGGGCAGTTCCAGCGGCGCTGAGAAATCGCCGAAATGCGGGGTGATCTGGAGGTCTGGATAGCGGCGCCTCAAGTCGCCCGCGGTCCGGTGCAGGAACTCCCCCGAAATGTCGACCGGGACATAGGCCCCGAAATGCGGACCCGCATCCAACAGGTACCGGGTCTTGATCGAGGCACCCGAGCCGAGTTCCACCAATGCACCTCCTGCCGGGACCAGCTCGCCAAGTCTGCCTGCATGGCGCCGCAGGATATCGGCCTCGGTGCGGGTCAGATAATATTCCGACAGCCCGGTGATCCGTTCGAACAGCTCGCTTCCGCGTTCGTCATACAGCCATTTCGGGGGGAGGGATTTCGATCCCTCCGTCAGCCCGGCGACCGCTTCGCCGATCAAGGCCTGGTTCAGGACGGTGGCAGGGCGCGAGGCCGGAACGGCCGCGCCGGTCATGTGGCATCCCTGGCAAGGCGAAGGCCAAGCATCTGCCAGCGTTGGTGCGGATAGAAGAAGGTTCGGTAAGTCGGGCGCATCTGGTCCTTCGGCGTCGCGCAGGATCCGCCCCGCAAGACCCGCTGGCTGACCATGAACTTGCCGTTGTACTCCCCCAGCGCACCATCGGGCGGGCGGAAGCCGGGATAGGGAGAGAAGTCGGAGGCGGTCCACTCCCAGACATCGCCCCAGATACCGGCGCCGGGCAGGGGGCGCAGGGATCCGATCGCACCGGCATTCCCCATCAGGTTACCTCTGATCGGCGTTTCCCGGAACGCGACTTCGTGCTCGGCTTCGCTCGGCAGGCGACCGCCGGCCCAACGCGCATAGGCCTCCGCTTCGTAGTAGCTGACATGCACGACCGGGGCATCGAGCGCCACCGGCTGCGCGCCGCGCAGGGTGAAGGTCCACCACTCGTCATCCTGGCGCCACCAGTAGAGCGGATGCTCCCATCCTTCGCGCGTCGCGACCGCGTGCCCCTCCATGAGCCACAGCCGGGTATCGGCGTAGCCGCCATCCTCCATGAAGGCGATCCAGTCGCGGTTGGTGACGGGGCGATCCGCGATCTCGAAAGCGTCAAGCCAGACCCTGTGGCGGGGTCCCTCGCAATCATACGCGAACCTGTCGCCGTCGTGGCCGATCTCGACAAGCCCGCCGGCGTGGGAAGTGAAGCTCAGAGGCACCTCCGAGGTGACGGGCAGGGGCTCGGGGTCCTTGTAGGCGGGCAGAAGCGGGTTGAAGCTCAGTCCGTGCAGGAGATCGGTGACCAGAAGCTCCTGGTGCTGCATCTCGTGGTGACATCCAAGCTCCACCAGCGCCGCGATCTCGTGGCTGGGTAGTGCCCCGGGACGTGGTGTAATTTGTTCTCCGGCTGGGTGTTGAGCCGGTTTACAGGGCGGCGATTTTGGCCGGGTCCATGGCTTGATCCTCGCAGATGGCGGCGACGGTTTCCAGCGTCATGTATCGACGTGTGACGGCCCATTCGTCGTTCTGCTCCAGCATCAGCGCACCAATGAGACGCCTGATCGCTGGCTCGTTGGGAAAGATACCGACGACGTTGGTGCGACGCTTGATCTCTTTGTTGAGACGTTCAAGCGGGTTGGTGGAGTGGATTTGCCGCCAGTGAGCCTGCGGGAAAGTCTTGTAGGCCAGGACATCGTCTTCGGCGCGCAGCATCAGCTCGGCGAGTTTGTCGTGTCGCGGCTGGAATGCCTCGATCAGCTTGGCCCAGTGTTCCTTTGAGGCCGCCAGCGTGTCCTGATCGAAGGCCGTCCTGAGTGCCGCCGTCACGATGGGGCGGTCCTTCTTGCCAACGCAGGCCAGCGCGTTGCGCATGAAGTGCACGCGGCAGCGCTGTACGGTGGCCCCCAGCACCTTGGCGGCGGCTCCCTTCAGACCCTTATGTTCGTCCGCTATGATCAGTTTCACCCCACGCAGACCGCGATCCGCAAGTGACCGCAGGAATTCATCCCAGAACACCTCGGCCTCGCTGGGCTGGATCGCGATGCCCAGAACCTCGCGCCGCCCGTCGGTGTTGACCGCCACAGCCACTATGGCTGCCACGCTGACGATCCGTCCGGAGCGCCTGACCTTGACGTAGGTGGCGTCCAGCCAGACATAGGGCCATTCGCCCTCCAGCGGACGGTCAAGAAAGGCATCCACGCGTTCGTCAATCTCGACGCATAGGCGCGAGACTTGGCTTTTGGAAATGCCAGTCATGCCCATGGCCTTGACCAGGTCGTCGACCGAGCGCGTTGAGACGCCCTGAATGTAGGCTTCCTGTATCACGGCCGTCATGGCTTTTTCCGAGGCGCGACGCGGTTCCAGAAACTCCGGGAAATACGTCCCCTTCCTCAGCTTGGGGATTTGGACATCGACAGCCCCGGCACGGGTTTCCCACCGGCGCGGACGATACCCGTTCCGGTGGTTCATCCGCTCAACCGAGCGTTCATGCGACCCGGCACCGCACAGTTGGTCCACATCCAGCGCCATCAAACGGTCGGCGACAAAACCCAGCATCTCGGCCAGAATTTGATGATCGGCGGTCTCCGAAAGAAGCGCCTTCAGCGCAGCCGTTTCTGATATCGTATCCTTGGTCATGGGTGATCTCCTTGATCGGCAGGTTAGGTGTGCAACCCAAATCCTACCGGAGAACGTCCATGGCCGCCCGGCAACCCGCACGGGCTTCGCCTGAGCTACGCAAGGCTCCGCTCAGCCCGCGCTACCCTCGGAATTACACCACCCCGTGGGGCACTACCCCGTCATGCCCCTGCCCTGCATCGCCATCCCCGACATCGACCGTTACTAGCTGGCGACCATCCGCGCCGCCCTGCGCCTCCTCCAGGAAACCCCTGCCCTACCGGGTTCACCCTGAATAACTCCCAACCTGCTGATTTACCGCGCAGATCATGCTGAAACGCTGGCGCCGATTTGCAGGGTTTCGTATTCTGGCCTTCGAAGCCTTGCGAATTCCGGAGCCCCGATGAAGCCCCATCCCCGCCGGGAAGAGCAGGACGATCTCCTGCGCCCCCGCCTCACCGACATGATCGACATGCGTCACGAGCTGGCGACGCTGGCGGCGCTGATCGACTGGGAGTTCTTCGAACGGGAATGGGCCGGGTTCTTCCCATCGCATCGGGGGCGGCCCGCGACCTCGCCGCGGCTGGTGGCGGGGCTGCTGTATCTCCAGCACGCCTACCGGCTGTCGGACGAGGCAGTCGTCGCGCGCTGGGTCGAGAACCCCTACTATCAGCATTTCACCGGTGAGACGTTCGGCGGCAGATCGGTCCACCGGACCGATCTGTTCCCCGCCTCACTCCAGCACCGCCCACCGATCGACCCGTCCTGCCTGACCCGCTGGCGGCAGCGGATCGGTGAGGAAGGGGCCGAGTGGCTGCTCACGAAGACCATCGAGGCCGGGCGGGCATCGGGCACGATCGATGACGACAGCCTGTCGCGCGTCGCCGTCGACACCACGGTCATGGAGAAAAACATCGCGCACCCGACCGACGCGCGCCTCTATGACAAGGCCCGCAATCAGCTTGTCGCCCTTGCAAGTGAAGCCGGGGTCACGCTGCGGCAGAACTACAACCGGCTGGCGCCGCGCCTGGCCATGCAGGCCGGCCGATACGCCCATGCCCGACAGTTCAAGCGCATGCGCAAGGCCCTGAAAAAGCTGAAGGGCTACACCGGCCGCGTGCTGCGCGACCTCCGCCGCCAGCTGGATGCGATCCCTGCGGGTCCGCTGCGCGAGCGCGTTCTGGACATGCTGGTGCTGGTGGGCCGCCTGCTGCACCAGGGCCCCAGGAGCCGCGGCAAGATCTACGCGCTGCACGAGCCGGAGGTCGACTGCATCTCCAAGGGCAAGGCCCGCAATCGCTACGAGTTCGGCACGAAGGTCAGCCTCGCCACGACCATCGACGAGGGGTTCGTCGTGGGCATGCGTGCGTTGCCGGGCAATCCCTATGACGGCCACACCTTGCCGGAAGCGCTTGAGCAGGTCGCCATCCTGACCGGCCAGACGCCTGCGCTGGCGGTCGTGGATCGCGGATACCGCGGCCACGGCGTGGCGCGCACGCAGGTCCTGATCAGCGGCACGCGCCGCGGCCTGACCCCGGCGCTGAGACAGCTGTTGCGACGGCGCAGCGCCATCGAGCCGGAAATCGGCCACATGAAAACCGACGGCCGCCTGTCACGCTGCCCGCTGAAGGGCACGTTCGGCGACGCGATCTTCGCCGTCCCGTGCGGCTGCGGCCACAACATCCGCAAGATCCTCGCCCACCTGAGAGCTCTTCTGGCCTTCTTGCACGCCGCGATCGCCGCAGTCCTGGCCGCGGCGATCGCCGAAATCTCCCTCGGCAAGCACCAGAAAGGCACGCCGAAAGTTTGTTCAGCCTGAACCACTTATCATGGCGAGCCCGGCCACGGCGCCGATCAGCGGCCTGGGGAAGGCCATGATGACGGGCACCGCGACGCCGGCGAATCCCGAAGGCAATGAAGAGCACGCCGTTCAGGACCGTCGCCGTGTAGCGCCCCTCGCGTTTCTCCCCCGCCTGCTCCGAGGAGCAGATCGCGGTCATCGGGTCGGCAATGTTGGCGGTGTGGCCGCCCATCAGGCTGTCGAGCACGCCGCCCACGCCGACACGATGGTCATGGCGTTGACCGGCCCCCGGTAGCCCTCGGCATAGAGAACGCCGATGGCCTGGGCGTTCTCGGCGTCGATCACCAGGAGAGCGAGCGGCCCGGCGATGGTAAGAAAGGCGTCGGGGGGTGAAGACCGGCGCGGTGAATTCAGGCGCGACGAAGACGATTGGCGCGTAGCCGCCTCCGAAATTGCCCGTCAGAAACGCCGCCGCAAGTCCGACGACCAGGGCCAAGAGCACCGGCGGCACCGCCTTCAGGAACCGCATCGACGGGAAGAAGGCCAGCGTCGCAAGGCCGACCACGATCGGCGGTTCCTGGACCGAGGTGAAGGCGCCGATGCCGAAGCGGATCAGGGCGCCGGCGATCATCGCCATCGAAGCTCTCAGCAGCACCGAGCAAAGTTGCACAGCGGCAATCCCATCGAGAGGCTGAACGGCGAAATCAAGCGGCGCACTGATGTCGCATCTCTCCCAACGAAGCCTCCGTCCCTCGCCTCGTCGGCGCCATTCTCATGGAGCAGACCGAGGAATGGCCCCATTTCGCTCGCGCAACGCACCGGACCCACTGGGACCTTTCGCGAGAAAATGCCCTGCCCCGACGCGGGCTATTCGGCCGCGGCAAGGCCGCCGAGGTACTGCGCGAGCCCGCCACTGGCGTGCCAGGCGAATGCCGACCCGAGCAGGCTGCGGGCGTCGGAATGGCGCGGCACCCAGCCGAGGTCCGCTTGGGCCCGGGTAATGTCGGCGATCAACCGGGCCGGATCGCCGGCGCGGCGCGGTTTCACCTCCGACGGAACCGGCCGCCCTGCGACCTCCTGTGCCGCGGCGAGCAGATCGCGAACGCTGGTACCGACTCCGGAGCCGAGATTGTATCGGCGCATCGCTCCCGGCTTCACCCTGCGGAGCGCGCGGAGATGCGCGTCCGCGAGATCGACGACGGAGACGAAGTCCCGGATGCAGGAACCGTCCGGGGTGTCCCAGTCGGCGCCACAGAGATCGAAGCGCGAGCGCTGGCCGAGCGCCGCCTGGATCACCAGCGGTATCACGTGGCTCTCCTGGCGATGGGCCTCGCCGTGCCGGCCATCGAGGTCCGCGCCGGCAGCGTTGAAGTAGCGCAACGCCGTCGCGCCGATGCCGTAGGCCGCGGCATAGCCCTCCAGGAGATGCTCGACGGCGAGTTTCGAGGTGCCGTAGGGTGTCGCGGGTGAGATCCGGTCGTCCTCCCGGATCGGCCGGTCGAATCCGTGAGCATAGACCGCTGCGGTGGAGGAGAAGACGATCCGCTCGACGCCTTCGGACCGCATCGCCTCCAGCAGGCTGCGCGAGCCGTCGACATTTACCGACCAATAGCGGGACGGGTCCGCGATCGATTGCGGGACCGAGATCAGCGAGGCGAAGTGGACCACATGGTCTATGCCCCGGCGCCGCAGCACATCGGCCACGGCGCCGGTGTCGCGAATATCTGCGGTATCGAGCCGGTCGATCTCGACCGCCGCGACATGACCCGCGCTCAGGTCGTCGAGCACGAAGGCCTCGATGCCGAGCCGGCGAAAGTGGCGGAAACAGGCGCTACCGACGTAGCCGGCGCCTCCACACATCAGAACGCGCATGGGTTCACCTCAAAGATAATGAAGATTTGTCTCGAGCACGGTGCCGAGGCTGCCGGGATCGATGCCGACGAAGAGGATCGAGTTGTCCTCGCCGAGATCGAGGTATGTGTCGTCGTTGAAGGCTGTCATGCGGCCCGACAGCGATGCGGCGTCGAGATTCGCGAGGCCGTTCATGTCGCGCAGCATGTGCAACTCGTCTTCCGCGGAGAAGTCGGTGATGACGTCGTTGCCGGATTGACCGCGGAATTCGAAGATGTCCGATCCCGGTCCGCCGGTCAGCACGTCCGTGCCGGCACCGCCGTTCAGCCTGTCGTTCCCCGCCCCGCCGCTGATCAAGTCGTCCTGGCGGCCGCCGTGGATCCAGTCGTCCCCCGCCTCGCCATAGATGACGTCGTCGCCGCGGCCGAGATCGTCGATGGCGGCGACGAAGTCGTTCCCGTTTCCGAGCCAGATGAGATCGTCTCCGTGCCCGCCGTCCACGTAGTCGTTCCCAGCGCCGGCGCGGATCGTGTCGGCGGACGAGCCGCCGTGGATGAGATCGCGGCCATCGCCGCCGTCGATCTCGTCGCGTCCCGCATCGCCGTGGAGGAAATCCCGGCCGTCGCCACCGATGATACGGTCGTCGCCTGCCCCGCCGCGGACGAGGTCGTCGCCCGTGCCGCCGGAAAGGTGGTCGGCGCCGTTGTCGCCGCGCACTATGTCGTCCCCGTCACCGCCGAACAGACGATCCTCGCCGTCCTGTCCCCGGAGGATGTCATCTCCCTCCCCGCCGTATAGAAGATCGATTCCGAACGAGCCTTCCAGACGGTCGTTGCCAGCGCCGCCGTGCATCTCGTCCGTCGAGAGGCGCTTTTCGTCGCGCCAGCGACCGAAATCTTCGCCGCAGTGGTCAGCGGTGAGCCAGCGGACATCGAGAATGTCGTCGCCGTCACCGCCGAAGAGAAGGTTCGACCCGCCGCCGCCGTGGATCACGTCGTCTCCGGAATTGCCCGTCATCAAGTCCGGATCGGTACCACCTGCGATTGTGTCGCTTCCGCCGCCACCGCGCAGAATATCGACACCGCTTCCGCCAATCAGTATATCGCCTCCGGCGTCCCCGTTAATGAAATCATTACCATCTCTTCCGTCGATCCAATCCACCTTTCCATTGCCGAACAGAACATCCCCAGCGTCCGATCCGAACCGCCAAGTATCTGGAGAAAGGCTGAAAGGAAGCGTCTTGCATCCTGCTCCCCACGACAGGCCGACGTGCGGGAAGCTCTCTCCCAACACAGGGTCGAAATACTTGAATGCAAATCTAAACACGGTTCTACCTCGGATTTGTCGCGATTCTCCAGATTTTCTGATAATTCTAGAGCTGAATTGTCGACATGATGTCTCGCGAAATTGGTGCCCCGCCCGAGGTAAATTGGTTGTCCGGAAGTCTTGCGGATACCTTAATTCCCTCCTAGCATTTCGTATAGAGTATTCGATCTTTATCCGAAAATTTTATTCTCTTTCAGGTTGACGATTCCGACCTCCGCCGACTCGCATTAGGGTTTCGTTAGGATGCTGCAGTGCAGTTCGGAACCCGGTGCGGGGCGTGCCTCGTCAGGAGGAATGGAAATGGCTACAATTCCAGGTGGAGCGTTCAACGACTTCGTGTTCGGGACATCGTCGGACGATTTCATCACCACGGGGGATGGGGACGACATCGTCGTCGCCGCCTCGGGCGACGACGTGATCGACGGTGGTGCCGGGTCGGACATGCTGAACGGCGGTTCGGGGGATGACAGGATCCAGGGCGGGTCGGGCGACGACCTCGTAATCGGCGGATCGGGCGACGACGAGCTCTCCGGCGGCGAGGGTAACGACACCGTGCTTGGCGGGGCCGGAGACGATACCATGTCGGGCGGCGCCGGCGACGACACGATGGTGGGCGGCTCGGGTAGCGACTCGATCGACGGCGGGGCCGGCGACGACGAGTTGCGGGGAGGAAGCGGCGACGACGCGCTGTCCGGTGGTGACGGCGACGACTTGGTCTATGGCGACGACGGCAACGACGCGCTGTCCGGCGGTGCCGGCGACGACCTGCTCTATGGCGGCGCGGGAGATGACGTGATCGACGGCGGGGCCGGCGACGACGTGATGTTCGGTGGGTCGGGCGACGATCTTTTCGTCTTCTCCGGTGGCGGCGACGTCGTCATGGACTTCTCGGAGGGCGACCTGCTGCAGATCGTCGGCACGCTCGACGGGCTGGCGCTGGAAAGCGCCTCCGACGTTGCCGGTTTCGCCATCGACCTCGGCGAGGAGGGCACTCTGATCGACTTCGAACAGGGCGACAGCATCCTCCTCAAGGGCGTCTCCTTCGACGACATCGCGGCTGATCCGGAGAAGTTCTTCTCGATCGTCTGATCGCCCGCGAGCTCGTGAGGCGGTCGGGACGGTCCCGAGCGGATCGGCCCGACCGCCTTCTCAAAAGCGTCTTATCGGAGCACCGGAATGACGATACATGCGGCATTCTCACCGAAACAGCAGGATCAGGTCCCGATCGCCGCAGCCGCGCGGATCGTTGCTCTGTCCCCGTCCCGGTCGGCCATTTTCTTCGACGGCCCACCGGTGGTCGTCGGCCGCGGAGAGCGACTCTCGGCGACCCTCGACGGCCGACCAGTCGAGGGCCCGCTCGCGGTCACACGCCTCGGCCTCGAGAACGGCGCCGAGCGCCATGTCGTGCTGGCGCCGGTCCCGGGCGACGATCTTGGCCGGCGCACGCTGATCATTTCGGTGCGGAACGCGATCCTCGCGCGCATCGATCCGCTGGCGCTGCAATCGCCGTTCGTCGATCCCCTTGCGCTCATAGCCGGGCTCGACGGGACCGCGAGCCTGCGGCTTCTGAAGCTACTCGTCACGACCGGCGCCTCGCTCTTCGGCAAGGGCGATATTGGCGCCTTCGGCGCGCTCGCCGACCACCTCGTCGGACGGCTCGGAACGCGGCTGCCTCTCGCCGGGCGCTGCCGCATCGGCCAGCGGACGCGGATATTGTCGTGGGAAATCCCCTCGGCGCTCGAACTGCCGCCGCTTCATGCCCTCTACTTGCTGAGCGACGGGCGGACCACGCGGATGACCGATTTCGAGGTCTCGGAGGAAGTGTCCGAAGGCCGGCGCATTCTGCACCTGACGGTGTTTCGCCCCATTCCGAACGACGCCGACTTCGTGATTTTCAGCTCCAGGTTGCTGCTGCTCGGCATGTCGCGGGAGGTCGCGCCGCGGCCGCTCGCGAGCTGGCTCGCGAGGCGCGGCGACGCGGTGCGGGCGCGAACGATGGACATTGTCTCGAAGCTCGCGGCCGAGGAGGCCGACGTGGTGATCCTCCAAGACGAGCTCCTGTGCCCGGCCGGGTCCGAGCCGTCCCTGAAGGTTCTGCATCTCTCTCGCGGGCCGGCTGGTCTTCTCTACATGATCGGGGTCGCGGACCCGCGCGGCCTCTTAGCCGGGATTCGCGTGGAGACGCAAGACGCGCACATCGATCTTCCGCTGGACCGGCTCGACTGGCATTCGCGGCATGGCGTCGTCGCAGCCGGGTTCGCCTCCAGATTCGGCCGCTGCGCGAGCCAAGCGACGATCTCCCCGCTCTACCGTTCCGGACGGCGCGGTGCGGCGAGCCGGGCCGCCGTCGAGGTGGCAGACGCGCTCCTGCCCGAAGCGTTCCGGGGCCTGCCGACTGGCGTGGCGGCGGCGGCGCTCGCTCGGTCGCTGCCCGCCTGCATCGCCGCGCGACCGGCCTGGCGCCATCGCGTGACGACCTTCGGATCGGTCCGGGCCACCTGCTCCGTCGCCGTGGTGATCGCGGCCGGTTCCGCTCCCGAGCATCTCCACGCCGCGGTCGCGGCGGTGACAGCGGAAGCAGGACGAGGCCCGGTGGAACTCGTCATCCATCATCAGGACGGACCGGCGACCGAGACTGTCCTGCGCGCCGCAGAAATGCTGAGCTCCGTCCACCGCATCGGACTGAGCGTGGTCTCGGTGGCCTCGGAGGCGCTGCCGAGCGAGGCCCTGCGAGCGGCCCTGCGGTCTGTTCGGGCGCCGAAATGCGTTGCCATGGGCAAGGATGTCCTGCCGGACGGGCCGGGATGGCTCGCCGCGTGCCGCCGGCGCATCGCCGGTCCCCTGCCCCGCGTGGTGACGGCCAAGGCGACGGTCGTGGGCGGCGCGGAGGCGGGCGGCTACGTTGTCGGGCTCAACGATGCCGCACGAATGCGCCTCGGACGATCGAAACCCCTTCTGCCAAGTGTTCTGCCGGACCTTCACGCGACGCCCGACCTTCCGGTCGGCGGCATGAAGTGGGACGGTTTTACGACGTTCGGCGATGCGGTCGACGATCCGCTGGCCGACGCGGTCGAGTTGCTCGTTCTCGCCGAGACCGGGGAGGCCCGAGATGGCTGAGCCGCGCATTCTTCAGGTCGTGCACGATCATCCCGCCTTCACCAGCGGCGGGACGGAATGGATCGCCCACGACCTGACCCGCGGACTGAGACGGCTCGACGCCGAGGTGACGCTCCTCGCCGCGACCACGGCCTTGTCGCGGCCCGAGGCGGCGCCGGGAACGCTGGAAACCTACGGCGAGGACGTCCTCCTCCGAACCGGCGCTTACGACGCCTTCTCGATGACGCGCCTCGACGGCCCCGCATGGGTTGCGTCTCTTGCCCGGCTTCTCGACCGGACCCGCCCCGACCTGGTCCATCTGCACGGCCTCGACCGTATCGGCGCCGACATGGTGCATGCAATCCGCGCGCACCGTCCGACGGCGCGGATCGTGATGACGCTGCACGACTACCAGCCGATCTGCGCACGAGAGGGATTGATGGTGAAGTCGGACGGCGCGCTCTGCCATGGCGCGAGCCCGTCCGCGTGCCGGTGTTGCCTGCCGCAGCTCTCCGCGGCGCGGCACGCATTGCGAACGGCGCGCCTCAAATCGGCGCTGACGGGAATCGATCTCCTGATCGCCCCCAGCCGCCTACTCATGGCGCGCTACGCGGAATGGGGGGTAAGCGAGAAACGGATCGCCCTCGTCCCGAACGGCGTTCCCGCGGCGCGTGCGGCGTTGCCGGAGCGAGCCGACCGCTTTGCCTTCTTCGGCAATCTTGCCGATCACAAGGGGGTCCACGTTCTCCTTGAGGCCGCCGCCCGGCTCGCCGATGGCGGAAGCGACGCCCAGATCGCGGTTCATGGGGGCTTCCCCTGGGCGGCGGAGACCGAGCGGTGTCGTTTCGCGGAGGCCGTCGCCAACGCGGCACCCGTGGCGCAGATCTGGGTCCCTATGACCGCGCCGAGATCGCCGGGCTGATGGCGGGAACCGACTGGGTGATCGTTCCGTCGACCTGGTGGGAGAACGCGCCGCTCGTGATCCTCGAGGCGCAGCGCGCCCGACGGCCGGTGATCTGCACCGGTATCGGCGGAATGGCCGAGGCAGTGGCGCACGGCGTTACCGGCCTGCACGTCCCGCGCGGCGATGCCGCCGCCCTCGCCGAGACGATCGCCGACTCCACGGACACGGCCCTCTGCCGGCGGCTCGCCGCGAACATTCGCCCGCCCGACGACCTCGAAACGATGGCCCG
>CAVZOA010000026.1:0-94004 GCA_963776705.1 uncultured Alphaproteobacteria bacterium | reverse complement strand
CCCAGGTGATGGCGCTCGTCGCCGGCGACAGCTGGCTCGAGAAGGGCGACAACCTCCTCGTCTTCGGCCCGCCCGGCGGCGGCAAGAGCCACCTCGCCGCGGCCATCGGCCTGGGCCTCATCGAGAACGGCTGGCGTGTGCTCTTCGCCCGCACCACCGATCTCGTCCAGAAACTCCAGGTTGCCCGGCGGAGCTCGCCCTGGAATCCGCCATAGCCAAGCTCGACAAGTTCCATCTGCTGATCCTCGACGACCTCGCCTACGTCACCAAGGACCAGGCCGAGACCAGCGTCCTCTTCGAGCTGATCAGCGCGCGCTACGAACGGCGATCCGTCCTGATCACCGCCAACCAGCCCTTCGGAGAGTGGTTTTCAGGGTCCGGAAGAATGTCTCGATCTTCCACCGCAGGGCATACCATTCGAGCTTGTTCACGGCCTCCGCGTGGGTCGCCACCGGCAGGTTCGTGATCAGCTTCCAGAAGACGGGCGCCCGGCCTTCCGGCGGGTCGAGCTCCTCGGCATGGATGATCTGGAGCTCCTGATGCCGGTATTTCCCCTGCTTTCCAATCGGCGGGCGGACCGTCATCGTGGCATGCCGAACCGACAGCACGGCGCAATGGTCATTGCCCTGCGCATCGCGGAACCGGACCTCGTGGGTGCCGCTGGACTGCACCTCCGACATCACCTTGGCAATGGTCGTGCCGCCATCCTCCGCAAGGCGATCAACGCAGCTCCGGACGAGAAAGCCGGTCCCGAGTTCTTCGGCCAGGCAGTAGAGCTCGTAGATGTCGCTTTCCCGGTCGCCGACATGCACGCAGCGTTCGGGCGCCCCTGCCAGCTCGCTGGACAGTCGCAGGTTGTCGAGCCAGCGCATGCTTTCCTTCTGGTCGATCGGCACCCGGGTCGGATTGATCCGGCGCTTGAGCGCGGCGGTTCCCTTGAACCTGGTGCGCGACCAGAACTTGGCCGCCGTCAGGCCAAGCGGCAGGCCGTCCGGCGTGATCGCCAGGCTCGCATGCATCAGGAGGCCGCAGACAGCATGCTTCTGGTAGCGGCCTTCCTTCAGCTTGCGTCCGGTGGACATCTTCGTGAATCCGACCTTCTCCGGAGCCGAGCGCTTGAAGGAGAACTCCGTGGTATCCTGAAGGATCAGGATGGGACCGTCTGTTGCCCCGATGCGCAGGGCAGAGGCGCCGAAATGGCCCTCCAGGATCTTGTCTTCGCTGACATTCCCGTTGGAAAAGAAGCGGTAGGCTGCCTTGGTGTTCGACCAGTCCTGAAACGCCGTGGGCAGCGATTTCCCCGGCCGTTCCCCAAGAGCCTCGAGCATCGTCCCGAGGCGCCGGTTTAGCCGGCCATCTCCCAGATCACAGCCCGCAGTTTCCGTTTCCACCCAACTCTGCCCCACGCCCGCACCTCAATCATTTGGCGCCACATGACGAATCATGGTCGTGTCTGCGCAGGCAAGGTCAGGTCTGGTGGGTGAATCAATTCGCCACACGACTTGTGGGTAACTGCAAGCCGGCGGAAGCCGTCTGACGGGATTTCGATGCCAGTGATACGTCCGACCTTATGGCCGACCGTAAGTTCAGACCCGAGATCGACGTCCTGTCTGCCGCGGATACCGCCCGCCGGCGGCACTGGAGCGATGCCGCCAAGCTCCGGATCGTGGAGGAGAGCTTTCTGGGACACCGCCAGGTGGCTGCCACGGCCCGCCGGCATGGAGTATCGCGCTCTTTGCTGACGACATGGCGGCGGCAGTATCGAGACGGCGAACTGGGCACCGAGACATCAGGTGCATTCGTGCCGCTGACGCTCGCGCTCAAGGGAGACGCGCCCCTGCCGGCGGCTTCTCCGATGGCGCGGTCCGATCACGCGGACGACCGGCTCGAGGTGGTGTTGCGGAACGAACGGCGGCTTTTCGTCCCCGCCACGATGGACCCGCAGGTTCTGGCTCGGCTTCTTCCCGTGCTTTAGCGGTCATGATCGCCTTCCCGGCGGGGGTGCGCGTGTGGATCGCGGGCGGGGTGACGGACATGCGCCGCGGGATGAACACGCTCGCCCTCCAGGTTCAGCAGGGGCTGGGGCGCGATCCCCATGCCGGCGAGATCTTCTGTTTCCGCGGGCGCCGGGGCGACCTGGTCAAGTTGCTCTGGCATGACGGGGTCGGCATGTCGCTCTATACGAAGCGGCTCGAGGCGGGGAAGTTCATCTGGCCGACGAGCACCCCGGGCGCGGCGGTGCCGATCTCGGCGGCCCAGCTCGGCTATCTTCTGGAAGGCATCGATTGGCGCAATCCACGCTGGACGCAACGGCCTGCGAAGGCGGGATAAGTTCTCTCCAACGGCCAGATTGCGGGCCGCCCTCGCGGCGTCCGAAGCCCGTGCAGAGACCGCCGTGTGTGGATGGCTCCCGCGTGGCAAGGGCGTTGTTAGGGTTCGGCACTTGGTCGGTCGCGGCCATGTGTACGGCGTCGAAGATGCAGCGCCTTGGCTGCGCGCCCTGATGAAGTCCGCCGGCGGTCGGGTCCAAATCAATGGCACGGCTCAGAAGAACGACGAGCGGGATGCGGAAGCCATCGCGGAAGCCGCGACGCGCCCGACAATGCGCTTTGTCGAGCTCAAATCCCAGGATCAGCTCGACATGCAGTCGCTTCACCGGGTGCGGTCACGCCTTGTCGGGACGCGCACGAACCTCATCAATCAGCTACGCGCCATTCTGCTCGAGCGCGGCGTGACCATCGCCCGGGGACGCCGCAAACTGGAGCGGAGCATCGATGCGCTGATTGCCGACCCCGAGTTCATGCCTGACAGCCGCATCCGTCGTCTCATTGTCGAACTGCGTGAGGAGTGGGCGGTACTTGACGGCCGTATTGGCGCCCTCGACCGGGAATTCGTCGAACACGCCCGGATCGACGAGGCGAGCCGCCGTCTGGTCACGATCCCCGGGATCGGCGCCTTGAACGCCACGGCCCTCGTCGCCGCCATAGGCGATGGGGCGGCTTTCGCGCGCGGGCGTGATCTTGGCGCTTGGCTCGGCCTCGTTCCGCGGCAACATACGACCGGCGGCAAGCCAAGGCTTCTGGGGATCACCAAGCGCGGCGACAAATATCTGCGCACGTTGCTGATCCACGGCGCCAGAGCGGCCTTGCCGTCTCTCGCCGAGAGCCAGACGCCTTTGGGCGATTGGCTGCGCGGCTTGCTGGCCAGGCGACATCGCAACACCGTTGTCGTGGCGCTCGCCAACAAACTCGCTCGCATCGCCTGGGCGACGTTGCGCAAGGGCGTCGCGTTCGAGGCAGATCGGCCGACGGCGGCCTCAAGCAATTGGTCCTCAGCCTCCGCAAGCTGAACGACCTCACGATGTCTGCGGGAGGACTTTGAAAGATGGCCTGACGGTTTACCGGCGTTTCGAAAGCCTGGTTAAAAAGATGGCGCGATGACGCCGTGAAGTTTATGAGGCTCGGGACGCGCGGATCTCCATCTTGGCGACGGCGACCATTCCGATACGCCGTATACGTTGATGCAGACCTGTCAGACGCCGCCGGAAATAAAGCTCTTGCAGACGGGGCGGGCCATCCGTTTTTTATATAGCTCTCGGGCTTCCGGATCGCTCTGGGGATGACGCGGCCGCGCCGACAGCTTTGCGAAACCGAGCCGGCGGAGGATCGAACCCATCGTCCGCTCCGCCACGCGGAGGCCGAAGCGCCGCTCGACGACGTGGCAGAGGTCGATGCGCCGCCAGCGGATCACCCGGTCCGCCTCCGGGTCAGGCCCCGCCTCGACGAGCTCCGCCAACTCGCCCATCTGCTCCGCACTGAGCATCGGCGTCCGCCCCGGGAGGGAGCGGTTGACCAGCCCGGCCAGGCCCTCCTCGTTGTAGCGATAGACCCGTCGAACGCATGCGTTCGACCGCAGCGTCTGCCGGTCCATCCCGCAGCTCTCGGCCGCCGCAGTCCGGCTCCGCCCGTCGAGCACGAAGGCCAGCGCCAGCATCCGACGAGACGCCTTCGCATCCTTCGCCCGCGCAGCTTCGCGCCGCAACTCCGACGCCGACAGCTCTCTTCGCGTGATTTCCACCGCCATGCTGATCCTCCCCCACCTCGGAGGCGAGTGAATCAGCAATCCGGTCCCAAGGGAACCTCCTCAGAATCAGTACCTGACGCCGCTGGTATTACACGTTACACACCTAGTATGCTTTGCAATGAGGCTTTCTGCGCGGCATCCTGCATTCCATGTTCACACGCGTCACCGAGAGCGGCGGGCGCCGCTATCTGCAGATCGTCGAGTCGTTCCGCAACGAGGCCGGGAAGCCCAGGCTGCGCGTCGTCGCCAACCTCGGGCGCGTCGACGGAATGAAGGACGGCCAGCTCGACGCCCTCATCCGAGGCCTTGGCCGGGTTGCCGGGCGGGCCGGGCCCGCGAAGACCGAGATCGCCTGGGAAGGCGCGCGCAGTTATGGCGACGTCTTCGCCCTGCATGCGCTTTGGAAGGACCTCGGTCTCGACCGCGCGCTCGGCCGGGCCCTGCGGTCGGGGCGTCGCGGAACCGACGTGGAGGCCCTCGTCCGCGCGATGGCGTTCAACCGCCTCTGCGACCCCACGAGCAAGCTCGGCTGCCTGCGCTGGCTGGAGACCGTGGCGATGCCGGCGATGCCCGAGGCCGTGACCCACCAGCATCTTCTGCGCGCGATGGACGCGCTGATGGACCATGCCGAGCGGGTCGAGACGGAACTCGCGAAGCAGATCCGCCCGCTGGTCGATCAAGACCTTGCGGTGGTCTTCTACGACCTGACCACCGTGCGCATCCACGGCGAAGGTGCGGTCGAGGACGATATCCGCGCCTTCGGCATGAACAAGGAGCGCGGCGGCATCGCCCGCCAGTCCGTCCTCGGCGTCGTGCAGACCGCCGAAGGCCTGCCGCTCACGCACACCGTCCACCCCGGCAATGTCGCGGAAACGAAGACGCTGCAGGCAGACCGTCCTGGAGCGCTTCCCGATCCAGCGGGTCATTCTCGTGGCCGATCGAGGGCTGCTGAGCCTGGAAAACATCGACGAGTTGACCGCGCTGGCCGACCGGGACGGCCACAGGCTGGAGTTCATCCTCGCCGTGCCAGCCCGGCGCTACACCGAGCTGGTCGATACCTTCCAGGGTCTCGCCTTCGATGAAGAGGGGCTGGCCGAGAGCAAGTTTGCCGGCCACCGCCTGATCGTCGCCCATGATCCGCTGCGCGCCGAGGAGCAATCCACCCGGCGCCGCGCCCGCATCGCCGAGCTCGAGGCGATGGCAGAGAAGATGGTGGCCCGGCTCGACGCCCAGGACGCGGGCCAGACCGCCCGTGGTCGCCGCGCTTCCGAGCGCGGGGCCTACAGCCGCTTCACCCGCGCCGTGGCCGAGGCGGAACTGACCCGCTTCCTCAAGTCCGATTACACCGCCGAGCGCTTCAGCTACAGCCTGGACGAGGCTGCCATCGCCGAGGCAGAGCTCTTCGATGGCAGGCTCGCGCTGATCACCAACGCCCCCGACCTGACCGCCGCCGACGCTGTCGCGCGCTACAAGAGTTCACTCTGAATAACTCCCAACCTGCTGATTTACCGCGCAGATCATGCTGAAACGCTGGCGCCGATTTGCAGGGTTTCGTATTCTGGCCTTCGAAACCTTGCGAATTCCGGAGCCCCGATGAAGCCCCATCCCCGCCGGGAAGAGCAGGACGATCTCCTGCGCCCCCGCCTCACCGACATGATCGACATGCGTCACGAGCTGGCGACGCTGGCGGCGCTGATCGACTGGGAGTTCTTCGAACGGGAATGGGCCGGGTTCTTCCCATCGCATCGGGGGCGGCCCGCGACCTCGCCGCGGCTGGTGGCGGGGCTGCTGTATCTCCAGCACGCCTACCGGCTGTCGGACGAGGCAGTCGTCGCGCGCTGGGTCGAGAACCCCTACTATCAGCATTTCACCGGTGAGACGTTCGGCGGCAGATCGGTCCACCGGACCGATCTGTTCCCCGCCTCACTCCAGCACCGCCCACCGATCGACCCGTCCTGCCTGACCCGCTGGCGGCAGCGGATCGGTGAGGAAGGGGCCGAGTGGCTGCTCACGAAGACCATCGAGGCCGGGCGGGCATCGGGCACGATCGATGACGACAGCCTGTCGCGCGTCGCCGTCGACACCACGGTCATGGAGAAAAACATCGCGCACCCGACCGACGCGCGCCTCTATGACAAGGCCCGCAATCAGCTTGTCGCCCTTGCAAGTGAAGCCGGGGTCACGCTGCGGCAGAACTACAACCGGCTGGCGCCGCGCCTGGCCATGCAGGCCGGCCGATACGCCCATGCCCGACAGTTCAAGCGCATGCGCAAGACCCTGAAAAAGCTGAAGGGCTACACCGGCCGCGTGCTGCGCGACCTCCGCCGCCAGCTGGATGCGATCCCTGCGGGTCCGCTGCGCGAGCGCGTTCTGGACATGCTGGTGCTGGTGGGCCGCCTGCTGCACCAGGGCCCCAGGAGCCGCGGCAAGATCTACGCGCTGCACGAGCCGGAGGTCGACTGCATCTCCAAGGGCAAGGCCCGCAATCGCTACGAGTTCGGCACGAAGGTCAGCCTCGCCACGACCATCGACGAGGGGTTCGTCGTGGGCATGCGTGCGTTGCCGGGCAATCCCTATGACGGCCACACCTTGCCGGAAGCGCTTGAGCAGGTCGCCATCCTGACCGGCCAGACGCCTGCGCTGGCGGTCGTGGATCGCGGATACCGCGGCCACGGCGTGGCGCGCACGCAGGTCCTGATCAGCGGCACGCGCCGCGGCCTGACCCCGGCGCTGAGACAGCTGTTGCGACGGCGCAGCGCCATCGAGCCGGAAACCGGCCACATGAAAACCGACGGCCGCCTGTCACGCTGCCCGCTGAAGGGCACGTTCGGCGACGCGATCTTCGCCGTCCTGTGCGGCTGCGGCCACAACATCCGCAAGATCCTCGCCCACCTGAGAGCTCTTCTGGCCTTCTTGCACGCCGCGATCGCCGCAGTCCTGGCCGCGGCGATCGCCGAAATCTCCCTCGGCAAGCACCAGAAAGGCACGCCGAAAGTTTGTTCAGCCTGAACTAGTTACCCCATAAAAAACTTGATTTCATTGGAATATAAGTTTGGCTATGGTGGAAGCGGTGGGATTCGAACCCACGGGCGGGTTTCCCCGTCGCTGGTTTTCAAGACCAGTGCCTTAAACCTCTCGGCCACGCTTCCGGGTCGCTCTTTCCCTAGCGGTCGCGGCGCCCGAGGAAAAGTGGCACCGAAAATTCGGTCGACCGGCCTCCGGGCGGAACGCGCCGCCGGGGCGGTTCGGCGGCGCCCCGAGTCTGCCACGCGAGCGGCGGGGCGATGGCGCTGGAGGTCCGGCGCGTTCCCGGACCGGCTCAACAGGTCAGGCGGATCATCCAGGGTCGTATGATCTTCTCGACCTCCAGCGGGCCGAGATGGGCGTGGCGCGTCGAGAATGCTCCGATCTCTCCGGTATTCTTGACGAGGACGGCAAGATCGCCGCCCCAGGCGAGGATGCGATCGCTCTGGGACGGGATGACGTCGGGCGGGGTGGTGGCGAATTCGATCTGGGTCATGGAAGGGAAGATAGCCCTTCCCGGTAAAGATCGGATTGATCGTTAATGCGGTCGCTCCACCGACGTCGCTCACCGACCTATCTGCCGGTGATTCCCGGAAACATCAGCACGATGGCCAGTGCGAGAAGCTGGAGCGCGATGAAGGGCAGGAGCGCCTTGAAGATGTCCCCGAGGCCGATTTCCGGTGGCGCGACGGATTTCAGGTAGAACGCCGCCGGACCGAAGGGGGGCGACAGGAAGCTGACCTGCATGTTCAGTGCGAACAGGACGCCGAACCAGACCGGGTCGAACTCCGAGATCCCGGACGATCGGGATGAAGATCGGGATCGTTAGGAGCGCGATGCCCACCCAGTCGAGGAACATGCCGAGGACGAACAGGATGCCCATCATCGTCAGCAGGATCACATAGCGGTTCTCGCTGAGGCCCGTCAGCAGGCCGGAGACGAAGTCGATGCCCCCCATGAGGTTGAACACCCCGACGATGGCTGAGGCGCCGATGCCGATCCAGACGATCATGCCCACCGTCTGCAGCGTCCGCAGGGAGGCGTCCTTGACCAGACCGAAGGTTAGCTCGCCCCGGATCAGGGTGGAGATCAGCACGCCCATGACGCCGACGGCGGAGGCTTCCGTGACCGACGCGATCCCGCCGTAGATCGAGCCCATGACGGCGGCGACGACGAGGATGGGCAGGATCAGCCCCTTGAGGAGACGCAGCTTCTCGGCGGTGGGCACGTCCTCGCCCTCGAGGGCCGGGGCCGCGCCGGGGGTCAGGTAGCCGCGCGCGACCACGTAGAGGGCGTAGAAGCCCGCCAGCATGAAGCCGGGAATGAAGGCCGAAAGGAAGAGGTCGCCGATGGAGACGTTCGCCGCGAGACCGTAGATGATGAGGACGATCGACGGGGGCACCATCGTGCCGAGCGCGCCACCGGCGCAGACGACGCCGATGGCGAGGTCGCGGTCGTAGCCCAGGCGCAGCATCTGCGGCAGGGCGATGAGCCCGAGGAGAACGATCTCGCCCCCGATGATGCCCGACATCGCGGCAAGGATCACGGCAACGATGATCGTCTGGATGCCGACGCCCCCCTTCAGGCGCCCGCCGACGAGCCGCATGGCGTCGAACAGGTCCCGGGCGATACCCGATCTGTCGAGGATCGCCGCCATGAGGACGAACATGGGCACCGAGACGAAGACGAAGGAATTCACGAAGGAGTAGACGCGGGAGGTGATCAGCGGCACCGCCATCGGGCCGAACCAAGCCAGCGCGAAGAACAAGGAGACCAGGAGGGTGACGAAGGCGAGGGGGATTCCGGTGAGGAGGAGCGCGATCAGCATCCCGAACATGAGAAGCGTCGCCTGGTCGATCGGCATGCCTTGCAGGGATCCGAAGAAGCTCATTTCCGAATCCCCCGGGCGTAGTTGACGGCGAGGACGAGGAACTGCGCGGTCAGCACGAAGAGAATCAGCATCAGGAAGATCTTCAGAACGCCGGGATAGACGGGGTCCCAGGCGCTGCCCGAGCTCTCCAGACGGAACGAGCCATCGGGTCGGAAGGCGGCCTTCTGGACCATCAGCACCGCGGCATAGGCGAAGAAGCCCGATGCGAGGGCGCAGACCAGGGAGATCACCACGTCGAGGATCCGCCTGGCCCGGTTCGGAAGCGCATCGTAGATCAGGACGACCCGAATGTGCTCGTCGCGCGCCGCGCAGAACAGGCCGCCATAGACGAAGGCCGCGCCGCACAGGAAGACGGTGGTCTCGTGCGCCCATTCCGTCGGATTGTTGAAGCCGTAGCGCAGCACGATTTCCTGCATCAGGATCAGCATCGATACGAAGATGCCGATGGCGAAGATCGACCCGCCCCTGTCGACGATCCGGCCGAGGAGACCCGCTTCGGGGATCGGGCCGCTCGTCTCCCGCGGAACCTCGCCCTCCGTGAACTTCTGCGCGAGGTCGTCGTCCTCACTACTGGGTCCGCCCTGAGGCTGGTTCTCCGCCCGCTTGTCGGCACTCATTCCTGTCCCTCCCTCGGTCCTGAAAGCGAAAGGCCCCGGCCTGGCGGGGCCTTGCTAGCCGTCAGTTCGACAGCATTCCCTTTTCCTCGAGATACGAGGTCAGCGTGTCGTAGACCTTCTGGGCGTTCTCCGATTTGCCGGCCACACTTTCCCATTCGCCCGTGGCGATCGTGCGGAACTTGGAGCGTTCCTCGTCGGACCAGTCGTGGACGGTCACGTCGGGATTCTCCTTCGCCTCCGCGACGGCCTTTTCGTCGGCCTCCTTCAGCGCATCGACCTGGGTCTGGCGGAACTGCTTCACCGATTCCTTCAGCGCCTCCTTGTTCTCGTCGGAGAGCGCGTCCCATTTCTGCTTGTTCATCGAGATCTCGACGAGCGGCATGGAGTGGAAGCCGGGATAGACCGGATGCGGTGCCACGTCGTGCAGGCCCTGCGCGGCGTTGGTGGAGAAGACGGTGTAATCGGCGGCGTCGATCGTGCCCTTGTCGAGCGCGGTGAAGACCTCGGATCCCGGCAGGTTCACCGGCGCGGCACCGGCGGCGGCGAAGACCTGCTGCACGAGGCCCTCGGGGGCGCGCATCTTCAGCCCCTTCAGGTCGTCCACCCCGTCGAGCGGAACGGCGGAGACGAAGGCCTCGAGCCCCGGTGTGGTGGCGCCGATGAATTGGAGCCCGTAGGGGTTCTCGATCTCGTTCATCAGCTCGTAGCCGCCGCCGTTGTCCATGAAGTCGAACATTTCCTGCGGCGCCTGCCAGGCACCCACGGGATTGGCGATCAGGCCGAAGGCTGGATCCTTGCCGGCGAAATAGGAGGTGTCTGTCACATGGCCGTCGAGGATGCCGGCGGCGATCGCGTCCTGCGTCTCGTTGTGCGCCACGATCGCCTCGACCGGCAGGAGGTCGATGGTGACTTCGCCGTCGGTCATCTTCTCGACGTTCTCGGCCCAGCCCTTCTGCAGTTCGAAGTTCGGGTTGCCGGCTGGGTCGGACGACTGGAAGCGCAGATTTGTCTGGGCCTCGGCGGTGCCGATCGTCAGCACGGCGAGGCCGGCAGCGAATGCGAGATGTTTCATTGGTTCCTCCCTTGACAGGTACTCCGGCTCCGAGTCGCGGCGGAGCCCTACGACGATGGTAGGGGCGGAGCGCCAAACGTCGATGGCGAAGCCGGCGAGACCGTCAGAGGAGGTTGCGGGGGACGCGTTCCGACCAGGTGACATCCCGCACGGTCTCGCCGTCCACGCTGGCGCGGAGGCTCGCCTCGATCCGGAACGCCGTCGCGTCCGCGAACAGGCGGGTCGTGGTGACGGTCCAGACTTCCCAGCCCTCGCGGCGCATCACATGGGTCCACGTCACCTCTCCGGTCGCGGAGAGCGGATCGTCCGGCAGCACCGTATAGGTCTCGACGCCCTCGGCGCTGTGGAACAGGCCGTGACCGTCGATATGCGCCCCGCCCTCGTGGTCCCGGACGTGGATGGTGACGCGCCCCGTCGCCATGTCGTGGGAAACGCTCCATTCCGATTGCGGCGGCGTGTCGAGGGTCTGCGGCAGGAGCGGGGCCGCACGGGGGGGGCCATAGGCCTCGGCCGGTCGCAGACCGGGATCGCGGATCGGCAGGTTCAGCCGCGTTCCGTCGAGATGGACGCGCATCCAGACCGGCTCGGGCGCGGGCCAGCAGAGCGGGAAGTAGCTCGTGGAGAGAGAGACGCGGACCCGGTGGCCGCCGCGAAAGCGCTGCGCGACATGCTTCATCGGCACGCGAACGCGGTAGCGCCGTCCCGGTTCGAGCGGTGCGGGGCGGTCGTGCCCCTCCCGGTGCGTGAGGTTCAGAACACCCCAGCTCACCCGCGTCGCGGTCCCGTTCGGCGCCACGTCGGACAGCCGCACGGCGACCTGAGCGACCGGCCGATCGACCTCGAACGCGAGATCGAGCCACGGATCGCCGGCCATCTCGACGCCTCGGTCGAGCGCGGCGGTCTCAAAGGTCAGGGAGCCGGCGTCGTCGTGGCGCTGGTCTCCGGGCTGGTCCCCGGGATGGGCGTAGGAACACCACTTGCCGCCGTGGGATCCGACCCAGAGCGGCGAGGCGATCTCGGCGACACCTTCCGCGGCACCGCCCAGGACGAGACTTCCGTCCGGGTATGGGGCGTATTCCGTCCGCGCGGTATTGGGGGACGGCCAGGACGGCTCGGTGATCCAGTGCCCGGCGCGGGTCGCGTAATGGGTCTTCGGCTCGGCATGGTCCTGCATGAAGAGGCGGAGGGGCGGCTCGTCCATGATCCCCGTGTCGCGCCCCTTCAGCCACTGGTCCCACCAACGGATCTCCTCGGCCAGCCAGTCGATGGCTGGGCCGGGCACGCCGAGATAGGGATACCTGTGCGCCCAGGGACCGACGATGCCCTTCGCCGGACCGGGCAGGTTCTCGACGAGACGAAACACGGCGCGGCAATAGCCGTCGGCCCAGCCCGAGACGGCATAGACCGGAACCTCGATATCGGCGTAGTTCTCGCAGACGGAGCCGTGGCGCCAGTAATCGTCTCGGTGCTGATGGTGCATCCAGGTATCGAGCCACAGCCCCGAGCCGTCGAGCCTTTCCTCCCACATCTCCCGCCACCTGTCGCCGACATGGACCGGGTCGGGGGGCAGGGTGTTGATCCCGAACATGACGGAGGCCCAAGACAACTGGTCCACCAGAAGCGTGCCGCCCATGTAGTGGACGTCGTCGGCATAGCGGTCGTCGGTGGAGCAGATCGTCACCACAGCCTTCAGCGCCGGCGGCCGCAGGGCGGCGAGCTGCAGCCCGTTGAACCCGCCCCAAGAGATGCCGACGATGCCCACGCCCCCCTCGCACCAGACCTGTTCGGCGATCCAGGCGATGACGTCGCAGCCGTCCTGCAGTTCTGTCTCGGTGTATTCGTCCCTCATCACGCCTTCGGACTCGCCGCAGCCGCGCAGGTCGACGCGGACATAGGCGTATCCGCGCGCGGCGAGCCACGGCGCGCGGGCGAAGTCGCGCTCCAGCGTCTTGTCGTTCTTCCGGTAGGGAATGTATTCGAGGATGGCGGGCACCGGGTCCGTCTCCGCGTTCGCCGGCAGCCAGATCCGCGCGGCGAGCCGCGTGCCGTCGGGCATCGGAATCTCGAGATGCTCGATTTGCCGAACGTCCTGAGGCAGGTCGGACTCGATCTTCATGGTCATGCGCCGCGTGTCTGGTCGTTGCGGCAGAAGGCTATGGCGCGCGGCGGGGGCGTTGTCCAGTGCGGCCTATTCGGCGATGTCGGTGAACTCGTAGTCGAGCTTCTTCAGAACGTGCTCGTAATTCCACAGGAGCTTCGAGTGTTTCGATGCGCCCATCCAGATCGATGCCACGGCGTAGGAATAGGCGTCCTGCTCGGGCAGTTCGGACAGCTTCGTGCCTTTCGCGACGTGGTTTCCGATGCGCGTGCCGGGCGCGGCCTGTTCCGCCGCGACCTGCATCTCGGCGGCTGAGGGCACGCGAGCCACGGTCGCGTCCGTGAAGAAGACCCGGTAGAAGAACTCGGCCGCGACCTTCTGAGACCCCTCGCGGTGCGGCATGTCGGGCCTGCGACCCAACCCGAGGTCGATCGTGACCTGCTGATGGCTGACGCCGTCGACCATCTCGAAGAGGTCGCAGTGCGACTGCGCGATGCGGGTGTTGATCTCCAGGAGCCAGATCTTGTTCTGCACCTCGTCCCAGTAATACTCGACGTTGAAGCCCGCATTGTCGTAGCCGATATGGGCCATGATCGCGCGCGTGATCTCGTACATCTTGTCCAGGATCTTGGGCGGCAGGGTCGAGGGATAGAGGTAGTAGAAGAAGCTCAGCACCTGCGGGTAGCGGATCGAATCCACGGTGCCGTAGGGGACGACCTCGCCCTCGTGGACATAGCCCTCGACGGTGCATTGCCGGCCGCCGATGACCTGCTCGGCCATGCAGTAATGGCCCTCCACGGCGCGGATCTCCTCGGGCAGGTCGGCCTGGGCGAGAACGTGGTCGAAGGGCTCGCCAATGGAGCGGATCTCGGCCCGGAGCTTCTCGGTCGCGTAGTCGAAATCCTCGGGGGAATCGATGCGGAAGCCGAGGCGCGACCCCGAGGACTTGATCGGCTTGACGAAGAACGGGAAGCGCAGATCGGCCTCGCCGATCCGCGACAGCGCGTTGTCGTCGAACGGGTCGAAGGCGGTGAATTTGGGAATGTGTTCGGGAATCGAATCCCGCATGATCGACCGCGACCAGTACTTGTGCTCGCATTTCAGCAGCGCCTCGAGCGAGGCCTGGGGCGTGCCGTATCGCCGGCACAGGATCGGCAGCATGGTGGAGACGGGAAAGTCCATGTAACCGACGATCGCGTCGATCGACCCATCGAAGGCGTCGAGCACCGCCTCGGCCTCCGTCAACATGGCGGGGATGTCGAAATCCTGCGTCTCGTAGACCTGCGCCGGGGTCAGGAGCGGATGGAAGGCCACGTCCTCGACGCCGCGCAGCCGCTTCAGCCGCTCGGCGTTCAGCTCGTTCATTCCGACGACGAAGACGTTCTTGGTCATATCCGACCTCCCGCAGGGTATTCGGGCGCGGTCCGGAGACCACGCCGCCGATGACGGTGGAAAGGCGTCAGGTTTGCGCGAGTTCCGCCTGGCGGGGAAAGCTCCGACCCTTGAGCCGCTCGGTCGTCCCCTCGATGTCGTCGACGAGGAGGAGGAGGAAGTCGCCCGGTTCCGCGTCTCCCATCGCCCGGTCGACGGCGGCGCTCTCCTCCATCACTGTCTCCACCCGGCAGGCGTGGTCGGAGGAGGCGGCGCCCTCGTGGATGAGCTGCGCGGTCTCGCCGGGGGCGCGGCCGCGGCTGTCGCTCTCGTAGACGTAGAGGATGTCGCACATCTTGGCGAGCTGGGCGCCGAGGGACCGGAGAATCCTCGTCGCGGCGGTTGCCCGGCGCCGTGGAGACGCCGATCTTCTTCCGCTGCCCGAGGCCGCGGACGAGGGGGGCGAGCGCCACGAGCGCGGGAACGTTGTGCCCGTAATCGATCAGGCACTTCACGCCGTCCGCCTCGAAGTAGTTCGTGCGGCCCGGCATCTGCGCCGGCGTCGGGTGGAAGGTGGCGAGCCCGGTGCGGATGGTGTTGATGTCCAGACCGTGGGCAAGCCCCACCGCGGCGGCCGCCATCGCGTTCTGCACGTTGAAGGGCGCATGGCCCTCGAAGGCGATGGGAACGTCGTTGACCTCGATGATCTCGACCTCGACCCGGCCGCGGCGCATGACGATCCGGCCGTTCTTGACCGTCAGGGCCAACCCCATGTTGCCGAGATGCTCCGCGACCTGCGCGTTGTCCGGGTCCATAGTGAAATAGATGATCTCGCCCCGCGACCAGTAGGTGCCGTGCTCCATCACCAGCGGATCGTCCGCGTTCAGCACGCAGAAGCCGCCCTCCTTCCTCACCGCGTCGAGGACGACGGTCTTGCAGCGCGCCAGCTCATCCAGCGTGTGGATGTCGCGTTCGCCGAGATGGTCCGATGCGATGTTCGTCAACACGCCGACATCGCATTCGTCGAAGCCGAGACCGCGCCGCATGATGCCGCCCCGCGCGACTTCCAGCACGGCGTGGTCCACGGTGGGTTCCCTGAGTACGGTCTGCGCCGCCGCCGGGCCAGAATAGTCCCCGCGCAGAATGACGTGATTGTCGATCTCGACCGTGCCCGTGCAGCCGAGGCCGACCGAATTGCCCGCGAGCTGGAGAATGTGTGCCGTGAGGCGGGTCGTCGTCGTCTTGCCGTTCGTCCCCGTGATCGCCGTGATCGGGATGCGGCCGTCATCGGCGGCATCTGGGAACAGCATCTCGACCACGTGCTCGCCCACCGGCCTCGGAAAGCCATGGGTGGGAGACATGTGCATCCGGAATCCGGGGCCGGCATTGACCTCGACCACCCCGGCGGATTGCTGGTCCAGAGGCTTCGACAGGTCCTCGGCCAGGAGATCGATGCCGATGATGTCCAGCCCCACCAGCCGGCCGATCCGTTCCATCGTGAACTTGACGTCGGGGTGAACCTCGTCGGTCAGGTCGGTGGCCGTGCCTCCTGTCGAGATGTTCGCGGTCGATTTCAGGAACGCGATCTCGCCCTCGGGAAGCACGGTGTCGAGTGCGAGACCCGCCTGTTCCAGCATCCGCATCGTCTGCTCGTCGACATGTATCTGCGTCAGGAGGTTCTCGTGGCCGACGCCGCGGCGCGGGTCGGTGTTCTCGATGTCGACAAGTTGCTGGATGGTATGCGTGCCGTCGCCCGTCACGTGGGCGGGGCGCCGGCGCGCCGCGGCGACGAGCGTTCCGTCGATCACCAGCATCCGGTGATCCTCGCCCCTGATGTAATTCTCGACGATGACGGCCTGATCGACGTCGCGGGCCCGGGCCACGGCGGCATCGTAGCCCGATCTCAGATCCTCGGTCGAATTGATGTCTGTGGTCACCCCGCGGCCGTGGTTTCCCGAGAGCGGCTTGGTGACCACCGGCCAGCCGATCCAGTTGGCGGCCGCCTCCGCCTCCTCCCAAGAGTGGCAGATCTGGCCCTGCGGCACCGGGATGCCGGCGTCGCCCAGGATCTGCTTCGTCCAGTCCTTGTCGTCGGCGATGGAATGGCCGATGATCCCGGTCTCGCTGGTGACCGTGGCCTGGAAGCGGCGTTGCTTCGCCCCGTGGCCGAGCTGGGTGTAGCTCGTGCCTTCCGTCAGGTTGTACCAGGGGATGCCGCGGGTCTGGGCGGCCTTGACGATGGCGCCGGTGGAGGGGCCGAGCGCGTGGGCGTCGCGCACCTCCTTCAGCCTGGAGACATGGGGCTCCAGATCGATTGCCTCTCCGTCGTAGAGCTTCCGGACGATCTCGACCGCCGCCTCGCCGGCCGCGAGCCCCGTCGCCTCGTCGCGATAACGGTAGACGACGTTGTAGATACCGGGCTCGTAGCTGTCGACGGTCTTGCCGTAGCCGACGGAGATCCCGACGAGGTTCTGGAGTTCGATGGCGACATGCTCGACCATGTGGCCGGCATAGGTGCCGGCGCGCACCCGCTGCAGGAAGCCGCCCGGCTCGCCGACCGAGCAGCGGTGCTCGTAGATCGTCGGGATCAGCGCCTCGAGCCGTTCGGCGATCCCCTCGACCTTGTCGCTCGGCCGCTCCTCCAGTTCCTCGATGTCGAGCCGCATGTAGATCGCCAAGTAGCGGCTGTAATAGTTCGGCCCGCGCAGCGCGCGGTGTTCAAGTATACGCAACTTTCTGCTCCGCCCGTAACGCCCTGAACTCCGAGGGAGTCAGGACCCGCCGGTCCGACAAGCTGTATCCGTACCCGTCGACCAGCGCATGCATGATCACGTTCGAGACGCTCACCGCCTCCCCGTCGTGCAAATCGTAGACATTGGAACCGGTTATCTGGGAACTGTCAACGATCACAACGTGGCCGGGGCCGAAGCATTCCAGAACCTCCAGGTCATTGTGGAAGCGAACCGCCGCGTCCTCCCCGAGACCGATCCCGACATATTCGGGATTGGTGGCCCCGACCTCCATAGAGTCGGGAGAAGCGCCCGCGTTCGAGGAAATGGGTGTCGATGATGACGCCTTCGACGAAGCCGAATCCGGCGCTCATGTGCACGGCCCCCTTCCGGAGCGAGTCGTCGGACGGCCCGCCATAGACCATAGTCGTCGACTGGCAGGCCGCGCCCGCGCTCGTGCCCGCGATGACGGCGCCCTGGGACCAGCGCCGCCTGAGCGCGGCCAGGGCCTTGCAGCCGCCGAACAGGTTCGTCAGCCGCATCTGGTCGCCGCCGGAGATGAAGATCACGTCCGACCGCTCGATCATGTCCACGAATTGCGGCTCGTCTGCGTTGCGCCTCGTGCGGATGCGGATGTCGAGGACCTGCTCGGCTCCCAGTCGACCAAAGACCTCCGCGTATCCGCCGAAGACCTCGTCCGGGATGCTGCTCGCCGACGTGATGACCCCGACGACCGGGGCATCGCCGTCGGTCAGCGAGAGCACGCGCTGCAGGATGATTGCCTCCGCCTTCTTGTCCTCGGCGCCTCCGATCGCCACGAGCGGCCCGGTCTGGGGTATCTTCTTCGTCAGGTTCATTCCTAAAGCCTCTTCGGCGCAGCGATCTGCGCGAGATCCTAGGCCGTAATCCGATCGGATCACATATCGTTTCCTCCTCCTCCAGATCGCTGGTACCACGCGCAGGCAAGTTTCGCCCGAAAAAGTGACGATCCGGTGCATGGCTGCAGCGCTGAAGGGCGCACAACGAGAGGATGAGGGGGTGACGACAGACTACGCTTTGGCGGTGCATGGCGGGGCGGGCGTCCGGCCCCGGGAGAAGATGGAACCGGCCGATGAGCGCGTCTATCTCGGCGCGCTCGATGGGGTCGTGGCGGCGGGCGAAGCCGTGCTGCGGGACGGCGGATCGGCGCTCGACGCGGTGACGGTGGCGGTCTCGGCGCTCGAGGACGAACCGCTCTTCAACGCCGGTCGCGGCGCCGTCTTCACCTCCGACGGACGGATGGAGATGGACGCCGCGATCATGCGCGGATTGGATCGTGCCGCCGGCGCCGTGGCGGGCATCTGCGGGCCGCGGAACCCGATCCGGGCGGCCCGCGCGGTGATGGAGCGGACCGAACACGTTCTGCTGATCGGAGAGGGGGCGATGAGCGTCGCTCGGGACGCGGGGCTGACGATCATGGGCGAGGAGTATTTCCGCACCGAAGCGCGCTGGGCCTCCCTGCAGAAGACGCTCGCGATGCGGGCGGAGGGGGCGCTCGACGACGATCCCGCGCGGCGCCACGGAACAGTGGGCGCGGTGGCGCGGGACCGCGAGGGTCATCTGGCGGCCGCGACCTCCACCGGGGGGATGACCGCGAAGATGCCGGGCCGCGTCGGTGACAGCCCGATCCCCGGCGCAGGAACCTTCGCCGACGACGGGACCTGCGCAGTCTCGGCGACCGGCGACGGGGAGATCTTCATCCGCTGGGCCGCGGCGCACGAGATCGACGCCCGGATGCGGCTCGCGGGACAATCTCTCGAGGAGGCGGCGACCGGCATCGTCATGGGCGAGCTTCTGGAGAACGGCGGCTCCGGCGGTCTGATCTCGGTGGATCGCGACGGAAATCTCTGTCTGCCCTTCAACTGCGACGGCATGTATCGCGGCTGGTCGGTCGAAGGCGGCGCGAGGGGCGTGGCGATCTACTGACGCGGGGCACCATGGATCGCCCCATTGGCGCGAACCTTGCCCGCGGACAAGGTTCGCGCGCGCTTGGATGGCCCCGTGCGGCGAGCGGGTCCGATGCGCCGCTCCCTCCTGTGGGGAATCGACCGGATGTTCCCGAAACGTCAAGTCGGCGTTCGGCGGTCGCCAGGCCTTCAGTCCGGACAGGAGGGCAAATCCGCGCCGCCGATCAGGACCTGGCGGAGCGACAGCCCGGCATCAAGGACGATGAGGTCGGCATGGGTGCCCGGACGGATGCGTCCGATCCGGGGCTCGCCGATCCAGTCGGCGGGAATCGACGAGAGGCGGCGGGACGCCTCGGCGAGCGGCAGGCCGATGGCGACGAGGTTCCGCAGCGCCCGGTCCATCGTCAGCGTCGATCCGGCCAGGGTGCCGTCGTCGAGGCGCATGGCGCCGCCGGCCTTGGTGACGCCGAGCGATCCGAGACGATAGCGGCCGTCGGGCGCGCCCGCCCCGGCGGTGGCATCGGTGACGCCGTAGAGGTACGGGATCGCCCGCCGGGCGGCGAGGATCGCGCCGGGCTCCACATGCAGGAGGTCCGGGATGATCTCGGCATGCTCCGCATGGGCGAGCGCCGCCCCGGCGAGTCCGTTGCCGCGATGCCGGAGCGGCGTCATGGCGTTGAAGAGATGGGTGACGCCGCAGCTCCTTTCGAGGCAGACACGCGCCGTCGCGTAGTCGCACAGCGCGTGACCGAGCTGGGGGCGGATGCCGAGAGCCTCGAGGGTGCCGAGGAGCGCGCCGTCCGGATCCATTTCCGGTGCGAAGGTCATGGTGCGGATCGGACCGCGCGCGGCCCAGTCCCGCAGGCGGCCGGGATCGGCCGGGCGGGCGAAGGACGGCTGGGCGCCGAGCTTCTCCGGGTTGAGGAAGGGTCCTTCGAGATGGCCGCCGAGCAGGCGGGCCATGCCGGGGGAGGGGCGGGCGCGGACGTCCGACAGGTCGTCGAGGAAGGCCGCGATTCCGGCATCCGGGGCGGTCACGGAGGTCGGGCAGAAGGCGGTCGTGCCGTGGCGAGCATGCGTCCGGGCGGCGGTCGCGATCGCATCGGCCCCTGCCATGACGTCCGCCCCGCCGCCGCCATGCACGTGCAGATCGACGAAGCCCGGCAGCACGAAGGGAGCCGTGGGGTGATCCGTCGGATCGCCCGTCACGGTGTCGATCTCCGCGCCGAACGTGACCCGGCCCGCCACCCATCCGCCGGGGGTCAGGATCGTGCCGGCGAGGGTCCGGGTCATGGGCCGCTCGCGGGAATCGAAGGGACCGCCTCGCTTCGCCAGCCGCGCGCCGCCATAAACGCGAGACCCTCGAGGACGCCGCCGCGCGGCGCCGCGAGGCGCGCGCGATGCGCAGGATCGAGACGCGGCGCGAAGACGGGCGCGAGACCGCCCAGCACGGCGATCGGGCCGGTTGCGGGCAGGGCGGAGAGCACGGCGTCGAGTTCGCGCGACGCCTCCGCGAGGATGGTCTCCGCTACGCGGTCGCCGCCTCCGGCCGCGGCGATCACCAGCGGCGCGAAGCGCGCATAGGCGGTGGCGTCGGCCGTCGCGATCCAGCGCTGGATCGTGTTGAACTCCGCTCCGACATGGGCGCCGAGATCGGCGTGGAGCCGCGACGCCGCCGTCTCGCGGCCGTCCAGCCGGCGGGTGAAGTGCGCCAGGGCGCGGCGACCGATCCAGGCGCCGCCGCCCTCGTCTCCGACGGCGAAGCCCCAGCCGCTGCTGCTCCGCACCTCGCCGGTCTCGCCCAGGGAATAGGCCGTCACGCCGGTGCCGATGGCGAGAATGGCGCCGGGCCGACCCGCATGGGCGCCGAGCAGCGCGGCGAACCCGTCCGTGACGACAGCGATCTCGGCGCAGCCGAACGGGTCGCGGTCGCGCAGTTCCGCCTGCCGCTCCGGGCTGCGGCCTCCGGCCAGTCCGCAGAACAGGCTCAGGCCGGGCGGCACGGCGCCGCCGAAGGCTTCCCGGAGCGCCGATCCGATGCCGGCCCAGCTCCGCTCGACGCCGAGCGTCAGGCTCGCCGGGCCGCCGGTCCCCTCTCCGATCATGCGGCCGTCGGCGGCGACGGCGCGGAGCCGGGTCCCCGTTCCGCCTCCGTCGACGAAGACGCTCGCGCGCGGCTCGCCCACGGCTTCGCTCGGCTCTTGGTCCATGGCCGATCTCTCGGCTTTCGGGACGGCATTGGCAAGCCGGCGGCGCGGCCGCGGCACGGCTTTTCCGGAGGCGTCTTTGCGGCTAGGATCGCAGCCGGGAGGACCGGAGGCATCGACAGCACAGACTATCTCTCCGCGCTCGATCCCTGGGCCGCCCTGCCGCCCGAGGACATGGAGCGCCTTGGCGCCGAGGCCGTCCGCCGGGAGTTTCCGGACGGCACCCTCCTGTTCGACGCCGGCGAAATGCCCGAGGGCGTCTTCGTCGTCAGCGACGGCCAGGTCAGGGTGACGAGCGACGACGGCGGCGTGCTGGCCGAACTTGGTCCCGGCAACGCGGTCGGCGGGCGGCGCCTGCTCAGGGGCGAACCGAATACCGTCCGGGCCCGCGCGATCGCCGACAGCGTCGCCTTCGTCGTTCCCGCCGACCTTTTCCGCCACCTCGCCGGGCGGCATGCCGCGATCCGCGAGTTCTTCCGACTGGGTGGGCGCGAGGCGGCGCGCCCGAAGAGCCTCGCCGCGCTGCCCGTCTCCGACCTGATGACGCCGGACCCGCTCGCCGCATCGCCCGACACGACCATCGCGGAGGCCGCGCGGAAGATGCGGGAGGCGCGGGTCTCGTCGATCCTCGTCCGGGGGGAGGGCGGTCTCCGCGGCATCCTCACCGTCCGGGACATCTCCGCCCGCGTGGTGGCCGAGGGTCTCGATCCGGCAGGGTCGCTCGCCGGCGCGATGACCGCGGATCCGGTCGCGCTGCCGCCGGGAGCGGCGGGCTCCGACGTGCTGCATCTGATGATGGAGCGCGGGATCAGCCATGTCCCGATCGTCGAGGACGGCCGGATCCTGGGGATTGTCAGCAAGACCGACCTGACCCGGTACCAAGCGGAGAGCTCCGGCGCAGTGATCGGCGACGTCTCGGGCGCGCCGGGCGCGGCGGCGCTGGCCCGGGTGACGGACCGCATTCCTGCCCTGCTGGCGCAGCTCGTCGGGCAGGGCAACCGCCACGAGGCGGTGACGCGGCTCGTCACCGACGTCGCGGACGCGGTGACGCGGAGGCTTCTCGTGCTGGCCGAGGAGGATCTCGGCGCGCCGCCCGTGCCCTATCTCTGGGCCGCCTGCGGAAGCCAGGGCCGGCAGGAGCAGACCGGCGTGTCCGACCAGGACAACGTGCTCGTCCTGTCGGACGCGGCGCGGGAGGAGCATGACGACTACTTCGCCGCGCTGGCCCGCTTTGTCTCCGACGGGCTCGACGGCTGCGGCTACTACTACTGCCCCGGCGACATGATGGCGACGAACCCGCGCTGGCGGCAGCCGGTCTCGCGGTGGCACGATTATTTCCGGGGCTGGATCGACCGGCCGATGCCGGAGGCGCAGATGCTGGCCTCGGTGATGTTCGACCTGCGTCCGATCGGCGGCGACCGCACCCTTTTCGAGGGCCTGCATGCCGTGACGCTGCGCTACGCCGCGAAGAACTCGATCTTCGCGGCGCACATGACCTCGAACGCGCTGACCCACCAGCCGCCGCTGGGATTCTTCCGCGGTCTGGCGACGGTGCACTCGGGGGAGCATCGCGACACGATCGACATGAAGCATTCCGGCGTCATCCCGGTCGTCGACCTGGCGCGCCTCTACGCGATCCGGGGGGCCCTCGCGCCGGTCAACACGCGGGCGCGCCTGGAGGCGGCGCTTGGGGCTCGGGAGGTCTCGCCGAAGGGCGGGCGCGACCTGATCGATGCCTACGACGTGATCGCCGACGCGCGGCTCGCGCACCAGGCCGCCCAGATCCGGGCGGGCGGGAAGCCGGACAATTTCATGGCGCCCGGGCGACTCAGTTCCTTCGAGCGCAGCCATCTCCGCGATGCCTTCCTCGTCGTGCGCACGATGCAATCGGCGGCCGGCCAGCGGCGGGGCGTGCTGTGACGCGGGCGGCGTGATGCGGAGCCGGCTGATCCTCGGCGCGGCGCTCGTCCTGCTGGGCCTCGTGGCGGCGTCGGTGGCCGGTGCGTTCGTGGCGAGCCGGCAGGCACCGGAGGCGATGGCGCCACTTCTCGCGGCGGCCGCGGTGACCTCCTTCGGGGCGCTCCTGGTCGTGGGGATCGCGTGGCGCTGGCTAGACACCGCGCTCGCCGCGGGGGTCGACCGTCTGGCGGGAGAGATGCGCGCCCGCGCCCATGCCGCAGTCGCGGGACCGATCGATCCCCGGCCGGTCGCGGCGCTCGGCGATCTCGGCCCGGCCGCGTCCGCCCTGGCGGCGGCCCTCGCCGAGGAGCGGGCCGAGGGCGATGCCCGCCTGAGCGAGGCGACGGAGGCGCTCGAGGCGGAGCGGCGGAACCTGGTGGAGATCCTCTCCGAGATACCCGTGGCGATCCTCGTCGCCGATGCCGAGCACCGGCTGCTGCTCTACGACCGGCAGAGCGTGCATGCGCTTGCGGGCGTGGCGACCCTCGTCCTCGGCCGATCGGTGTTCGACTATCTCGCCGAGGAGTCGATCCGCGAGGTTCTCGCCCGCCTCGACGCCGCGCCGGAGCGCCATTTCGCCGATGTCGACCTGCCCACCGCCGACGGCTCGTGCACGCTTCGGGCGCGTGTGCAGCGGACCGGGCCGGGCCGCGGCTACACCCTCGCCATCGAGGTCGAGGACGCCGTCCTCGCGGAACGCCCGCTCGTCTTCGATTTCTCGGCCCTGCCCAGTCCCGGAGGCGACGTCGCCGCGACGCCGCTGGCCGAGTTGCGCTACGCGATCTTCGACACCGAGACGACCGGCCTCGATCCGGAGCGGGACAGGCTCGTCCAGATCGGCGCGGTGCGCGGCGCGCACGGCCGCCGGATCGAGGGGGAGACGTTCGAGACGCTCGTCGATCCCGGCGGTCCGATCCCGGCCTCGTCCTCGCGGGTCCACGGCATCACCGACGAGACCGTGACGGACGCTCCGGGTCCCGTGGCCGCGCTCGCCGCCTTCCACCACTTCGCGCGCGACGCCGTGCTGGTGGCGCACAACGCGCCTTTCGATCTCGCCTTCCTGCGCCGGCAGGGCGGGGGAATCCGGTTCGACCATCCGGTCCTCGACACCGTCCTGCTGTCGGCGGCGGTCTTCGGCGAGGACGTGCCCCACACGCTCGATGCGATCGCGGCGCGGCTCGACGTGCCGATCTCGGCGGCCGAGAGGCATACCGCGATGGGCGACGCGGTGGCGACGGCGGATGTGCTGTTCCGCCTCCTGCAGATCCTCGACGGCAGGGGCGTGCGCACCTTCGGCGAGGCCGTGGCCGCCATGCGCAGACACGAGCGGCTTCTGGGAGATCCGAACCGCGCACAAGACGCCGCGACAGACTGACCTGACGGGCGGGCCCGACCCGGCGATCTCCTTTCCCGACCCTCGCGCCTCGCGAAGGGGAGCTTTCCGTGGCGGCCGCGGCATCCTATCTTCCGGACGAGAGGAACCTGCATGCGACGCGACGATCTCGGCCCGCGAGCCGACTGGGAGGAGAAGGCCGAGGCCGCGGGGTTCACCTTCCATCACATGAACGGCGCGCTCTACTGGGACGAGGCGAAGGCCTACGCCTTCACGCTCGACGAGATCGAGACGGATCTCGAGGCGCCGGCGGAGGAGCTTCACCGGATGTGCCGGGAGGCCGTCGCAGACGTGGTTGCTTCCGAGGAGCTGCTGGAGAGGCTCGCCATTCCCGAGGCCCATCGCGATCTCGTCGCGCGGAGCTGGGAGGAGGGGGAGCCGGAACTCTACGGCCGGATGGACTTCGCCTATGACGGCGAGGGGCCGGCGAAACTCCTGGAATACAATGCCGACACGCCGACCACGCTCTACGAGACGAGCGGGTTCCAGTGGCACTGGCTGGAGGACATGATCGAGGCCGGCCGCCTGCCGGAGGGGGCCGACCAGTTCAACGGGCTTCACGAGGCCTTGGCGGACAGGTTCCGTGACCTGTTCCACGGAGGAACGAACATCCATTTCGCGGCATTCGATGAGGCGCCGGAAGACTACGCCACCGTCGAGACGCTCGCCTGGGCGGCCCGCGAGGCCGGCATGGGAGCGCATTTCACGGATATCCGCAAGATCGGGCTGACGGAGACCGGACAATTCGCCGATGATGAGGATCGCGCGATCGGCGTGCTCTTCAAGCTCTATCCCTGGGAGGACATGCTGCGCGACGATTTCGCGGATGCCATCGCCGGGTCGCGCTGTCTCTTCCTCGAGCCGCCCTGGAAGGCGGTGCTGTCGAACAAGGGAATCCTGCCGGTCCTCTGGAGGCTGTTTCCGGGGCACCCGAACCTGCTGCCGGCCGTCTTCGCGGACGAGGACGCGGCGGAGCTCGGTCCGGATGTGGTCGAGAAGCCGATCTTCTCGCGCGAGGGGGCCGGGATCCGCATCCGGGCGGGCGGCCGGGAGGAAGCCTCTCCCGATCCGGCCTACGACGCGCATGCGCGGATCCTGCAGCGATATGTCCCGCTGCCGCGCTTCGGCGAGGATCATACCGTCTGCGGGGTGTGGATGGTCGGCGAGGCCGCGGCGGGGCTCGGATTGCGGGAGGACAAGGGGCGCATCACCCAGGATACGAGCCGGTTCCGTCCGCATTACATCGACCCTGTCGGAGGATGATTTCAATGGGTGTAACCCGCAAGCGATCCCGCAGCGTGCGACTGCTCCTTCTCGGCACGGCGGCCTTCGGGCTGACTGCGTGCCAACAGGAGGACACCGTCGAGGCGGAGGTCTTTCCGTCGGTCGAGGAATGCCAGGCGGTCGCCGGGCTCGACGGCAACGACTTCACCGAGGAGGATTGCGCGGCCGGCTTTGCCGAGGCGCAGGCGATCCATGCAGAGAGCGCGCCGCGCTACGCCGATCGTTCCGTCTGCGAGGAGGAGCATGACGGCGAATGCGTCGCCGAGACGCGCTCCGACGGCAGCTCGATCTTCCTGCCGCTGCTCGCCGGGTACATGATCGGCAACATGATGGGCGGGCGGGGCTTCGGCGCGAAGCCGCTCTACCGCACGAATTCCGGACGATTCGCGACCCCCGGCGGCTCGACGCTCCTGTCGGGCCTCCGAGGCAAGGCGAATGTGCGCCCCTCCTCCTTCGCGGCGTCGCCTTCGACGCGAACCGCCGCGCCGCTGTCGCGCTCGGCGGTGCAGAGCCGGGGCGGCTTCGGCGCCGCGCGCACCTCCGGCGGCTTCGGCGCGCGGGGCTTCGGCGGATAGATCGCGGGCGCAACGCAGGGTTTGCCTGACGCAGAGTCATGCTTCACACTCGGCGCGTCGCAACCGGCGCCGGTCGCCTCCGGCGCGCACCGTCGGAGCCCTGCCTTGAGACTGATTCTCGATCTGCTGCGCCGATACCCCTCGCTCCTGACCTGGCTGGTGCGGGTGCAATGGCTCCATCGCCGGATCAACCGCTCGATCATCGAGCGATATGCCGGACACGGAAATCCGCGGCCGCGTCCCTTCTCGCTCCGCATGCCGTTCACCAGCTGGCCCGCGCTGACGGATCGCACCTATTCGGGCCGGCAACTCGGCGAGGATACCGAAGACCGCTCGCTGCCCGCTGCCGCCGCCGTCGCCGCCCTGTTCGAGCGCGAGGGCGCGGAAATCCCGTCCGAGGACACCAGCCTGCTCTTCGCCTATTTCGCCCAGTGGTTCACCGACAGCTTCATCCGCACCGCGCCGGAGACCGAAACGACCGGGTGGCGGCAGAACACGTCGAACCACGAGATCGACCTGTGCCAGATCTACGGCCAGACCGAGCGGGCGACCTGGCGTCTGAGGGAACGGTCCGGAGGCCGCCTGAAATGCCAGGAGATCGACGGCGAGGTGTTCCCGCCGCGCCTCTTCGCGCCTGAGACGACGCCTGAGACCTGGATCTTCGCCGATCCCGAATTCGAGGGTCTGCACGACCCCGACCGGTTGCGCAGAGCGCTCGCGAACGTGCCGGAGAAGGCGCTTCCGCGGCTCTTCGCGACTGGGCTCGAACAGGGCAACGCGACGCCGGGAAACATCGTCCTCAACACCATCTTCCTGCGCGCGCACAATCACGTGGCCGGGATCATCGCGGACGCGCATCCGCACTGGTCGGACGACCAGGTCTTCGAGACCGCCCGGAACGTGATGATCGTCCTGCTCCTGAAGATCGTGCTGAGGGACTACATCTCGCACGTCGCGAGCGTGGATTTTCCCTTCCTCCTCGACCCGGACGTGGGCGAGACCCGGAACTGGAAGCGGTCGAACTGGATCAGCGTCGAGTTCGGCCTGCTCTACCGCTGGCACACCCTGGTGCCGGATGCGCTTCGGGTCGGAGAGACCGAGCTACCGGTCGAGACGGCCCTGTGGAACCCCGACCTGGTGACGGATACCGGCATCGGCCCTCTCCTGTCCGCGGCCTCGCGGCAGCCTGCGGGGCGGATCGGCCTTCGCAACACGCCGTCGTTCTTCACCCGACCGCTGGACATGATCCTGGATGGCACGTCTTCCCGGATGTCGATCCAGCAGAAGACCATCGAGATCGCGCGACGCGCGCGGATCCGTCCCTACAACGCCTATCGCGAGGCGTTCGGCCTGCCGCGTATCCGCTCGTTCCCTGAGTTGACGCGAGACCCGGCGCTCGCCGACCGGCTGGCCGCGCTCTACGCCTCGGTGAAGGATCTCGACTGGTATGTGGGGCTCTTCGCGGAGGCGCATGACGAGCACGCGATGCTCGGCGAGCTTCTGCTCCGCATGGTCGCCTTCGACGCCTTCACCCACATCTTCGGCAATCCGCTCGTGGCGAAAGGCGTCTTCGTGCCCGCGACATTCTCGCAAGCGGGATTCGACCTCGTCGAGCGGACCGAGCACTTCCGGCAGATCGTCGACTGGGTCGTGACCGATTCCGGCTCGGTTCGCGTTTCGTTCGATCACACGACCTGACCGTCGGCGCCGATGGGGGGGCGCTCGCCGCCGCCAGGCACCGGCCGAAGTCCGGCAGGCTCGGTCAGATGGCGGAGCACGTCGCCGAACTCCTGGACGAAATGCCGATAGGGGCGCGGCAGGCTCTCGAAGGGCAGGCCGAGTCGGGCGGCCAGATCCCGCACCCGTGCTTCGGGCTGGAAGGGGAAATCGCGGTTGTGCAGGAGGATCGCGGGGGCAGGTGCCGGTCCGGCCGTCCGCGTCCAGTCGATCGTCAGGCAGGTGCAGTCGCGCCACACGCCCTCCGCCCCGGCGACCATCAGGTCCCGGAGATTGGGTCGGACGAACTCCTCGAAGAAACGGTCGTCGCGCTCGTCCCACGGGCCGCGGGAGCCGGTCATGGCGTCGAGTTCGGCGATCGTCTTGGCGGACGCGGCCCGCCTCGTGGCGTACTTGCTGATCAGCGCGCAGGTGCGCGGGGCGTAAAGCGCGGCCAGCGCTCCCGCGCGATACATGCCCGGCGGGAATTGCAGCGCGTCGCGGCGACCGAGAATCGGCGGATAGACGTTCAGGCCGACAAGCCGGTCCGTCCGATTCTCCCCGGGCCGGAGAAGGGAATAGGCGAGCCCGAAACCCGTGCCGATGGCCAGCATGCGGAAGCGATCCAGCGCCAGATGATCGACCAGCGCGCCATAATCCTCGACGTGCCGGCGGAAGAGCGCCTTCTGCGTGACGCGGTTCGGGGTCGAACGGCCGTAGCCGGCGCGCGACGGCGAGATCAGGCAGAGACCCGCCTCGGCGAATTGCGAGAGAACGGAGCCAGGCCAGCGGCAGGAACTCGAGAAGTCGTGGAAGAAGAGCACCGGGAGACCGGCCGGGTCGCCGGCGCGCTCGAAGGTCAGGATGCGTCCGTCGGGAAGGTCCATCCGCGACAGGCCGGTCCTGTCCGGCCGCTCCGCCGCCGTCGCGATCCGGGCCAGTCCGGCGAGCGTCGCGGAGATCTCGGTCTGACGGGACAGGCCCATCTTCGCGGCCGTGGACTTCGCCTGGCTGCGGATCGTCTCGATCGACTTGCCGCTGTCCTTCGCCAAGTCCTTCAGCGTCTTGCCGACCGCAAGTCCGCGCAGGACCTGAAGCTCTGACCGGGTGACGCCGAACTGGGTGATGATGAGCGCCTCGACCCCCGGCGCGAGCTCGCTCCGTAGGCGATGGATGCGCATCACGCCCTCATCCGCACGGGCGAGGTAGATCTCCTCGTGCTCGCCGGGGCCGGCTTCCGCCCGGAGCAGGAGGTCGCCCCTGTCCGGCCCGGCGCCGCGACCCTCCAGGAACGCGCGCAGGCGGACCGCGTCGTCCGCCCTCAGACGGTCGCGGAACTCCTCCCATTCGGGTGGTCGAACGCTTCCGCGCGACAGCGGGAGCTTGAGAAGGCAGGTCTCTTCGGCGGCATCGGACTCGACGTTCAGGAACAGGTCGACCGCCTTCTCCCAGATCGCGCCGGAATGGTTCTCGAGCCGGTCCAGCACAGACGCGTCGGGCTCCCCCGCGAGGCAGGCCTCCAGGCGCTCGGCCAGATCGGGATACTTCTCCGGCGTGACGGCGCATTCGTAGAGGCCCAGTAGCGTCGTCGTCAGTTCGATGTCGTCGCGGTCGCCCATCGCCTGCCCCCCGTACCGGATTGAGCAGCAATTCGGTCGCTCGATCAACCTCCCGGATCGGCAAGGCCCCCGATTGTCCGGATGGACGATCGGGAGGGCGTCTATCGCAGGGCTTCGTCCGTGATATCGTGGGTGAAGGCGCCTTCCGGCTCCTGGGTGATGACCGGGTCCGAGCCGCCCGCGAGGAGCGTGTCGACGGTGCGCCGGTAATCGTCCTCGTCGAGCGCGCCGTCCGAGCCCTCCGTGAGCTTGGCGACCTCGTTCATCATGTAGATCTGGTGCTCCTCCGTCTGGGCGCCGGTCGCGTCGTTCTCCAGAACGATCCGGGCCGCCTCCCCGGGATGCGCCTCCGCGAATTTCCAGCCTTTCATGGAGGCGCTGACGAAGCGGATCATCTTGTCGCGGAACGCCTCGTCGGCGAGTTGCTCCTCGAGCACGTAGAGACCGTCTTCCAGCGTCGCGACGCCCTGGTCCTCGTACTTGAAGGTGACGAGCTCGTCCTCGCCGACGCCCGCGTCCAGCACCTGGCCGTATTCGTTGTAGGTCATGGTGGAAATACATTCGGCCTGACGCTGCAGCAGCGGATCGACGTTGAAGCCCTGCTTCAGCACCGTAATGCCGTCGTCGGAGGCATCGGTCGGGATGCCCTCCTGGCTCATCCAGCTCAGGAACGGATATTCGTTGCCGAAGAACCAGACGCCGATCGTCTTGCCGCGGAAGTCCTCCGGTCCCTCGATTCCGGTATCCTTCCAGCAGGTCAGCATGAGCCCGGACCGCTTGAAGGGCTGGGCGATGTTGACGATCGGAAGGCCCTTCTCCCGCGCGGACAGCGCCGAGGGCATCCAGTCCACCATCACGTCCGCGCCGCCGCCGGCGAGAACCTGCGGTGGTGCGATGTCGGGGCCGCCGGGGAGGATCGTGACGTCGAGATCTTCCTCGTCGTAGTAGCCCTGCTCCTCGGCCACGTAATAGCCCGCGAACTGGGCCTGGGTGACCCACTTCAGCTGCAGCGCGACCGAGTCCCGGGCCGCGGCGGGCACGGCAAGGGCGGTCACGGCCGCGATGGCGGCGATTAACTGTTTCATGTCTGTCGTCTCCCTGAACATGTTATTATCTGTGCGACGGATGCCAGAAGGTCATCCGCTTCTCGAGAAGCGCGACCGCGCCGTAGAAGGCGCTTCCCGCAAGCGCGGCCATCACGATCTCGGCCCAGACGAGATCGAGCGCGAGTTGTCCGACCGAGGTGGAGATGCGGAATCCCATCCCGCGGGTCGGACTGCCGAAGAATTCGGCGACGATGGCGCCGATCAGGGCGAGCGTCGTCGAGATCTTGAGGCCGTTGAAGATGAAGGGCAGCGCCGCGGGGAGGCGGAGCTTGGCGAGGCCGGGCCAGTAGCCCGCGCCGTAGGTCCGCATCAGGTCGCGCTGCATCACGGAGGTATCGGCCAGCCCGGCGACCGTGTTCACGAGGATCGGGAAGAACACCATCAGCACCACGACCGCCGCCTTCGACTGCCAGTCGAAGCCGAACCACATCACCAGGATCGGCGCGGTGCCGACGATCGGCAGGGCCGCCATGAAGTTGCCCACCGGCAGGATACCCCGCCGCAGGAAGGCGGACCGGTCCGCAAGGAGCGCCACGGCGAAGGCCGCGGCCGCGCCGATGGCATAGCCCGTGAGCGCTCCCCGAATGAAGGTCTGCACCATGTCGGACCAGAGGAGATCGAAGTTCCGCGCGAAGGCGCGGGCGACTTCCGACGGGGCGGGCAGGATGACCGCCGGCACGTCCAGGCCGCGGACGACGAGTTCCCAGACGGCGACGAGCGTCAGGCCGAAGATGGCGGGCACGGCGAACCGCGCCTCCGACATGTTTTCATCGGCCGCGAGCCGGATGTTGAGGGTGAAGGCGCCGCCCCAGAGCGCCAGCGCGGCCAGAAGGAGGATCACCGTGCGAGCCCCATCCGCGACAGCGTCAGCCGCTCGGTCAGCCCAACGAGCCCGACGAGCCCGGCGGCGAGGATCGCGGCGCCGAAGAGCGCGGACCAGATCTGCACGGTCTGGCCGTAATAGCTGCCCGCGAGGAGCCGCGCGCCGAACCCCGCGACCGCGCCTGTCGGCAGCTCGCCCACGATCGCGCCGACGAGGCTCGCCGCGACCCCGATCTTCAGCGAGGCGAACAGATAGGGAAGCGAGGAGGGCAGGCGCAGCTTGGCGAGGATCTTGCGCCCGGCTCGCGCCATAGGTCCGGAGGAGATCGAGCTGCATGGAATCGGGGCTCCGGAGCCCCTTCACCATCCCGACCACCACGGGGAAGAACGACAGATAGGCCGAGATCACGGCCTTCGGCACGATCCCCTGTACGCCGAGCGAATAGAGGACGACGATGATCATCGGCGCGATGGCGATGATCGGGACGGTCTGGCTGACGATGGCCCAAGGCATCACGCTCAAGTCCATCACCCGGCTGTGGACGATGCCCACGGCGAGCAGGATGCCAAGCCCGGTGCCGATGGCGAAGCCGAGAAGCGTCGCCGAGAGCGTCACCCAGCCGTGATAGACGAGGCTGCGCTTGGAGGTGATCTCCTGCCCCGCGGTCGTGTCCCAGAGTTCCGCCGCGACTTGGTGCAGGGCCGGCAGCCGCGGTCGGTCCTGACCGTAGGCGCCGGCGAGAGCCGCGCCGGGATTGCGGAGCGCGAGTGCCACGCCGCCCATCTCGCGGCGCTCGGCCGCCGTGGCCGGCGCAACCGTGGCCCCGCCGCGCTCGGCCAGCAGCACCGATTGCTGCGCGTTCATCGGGATGCAGGCGAGATACCAACACGCCACGAGAACGAGGACGACCGTGGCGACCGGACCGACCGCCCGGCCCCCGGACCGGATGCGGAGAGCCAGCCGGGCGGACCGACCCACCACCGCGCCGGGCGCGGAGAGGATGCTCACGCCGCCTCCATTCCGCCGCGGAGGCCCTCGCGGACCCGGTGGGCGATCTTTATGAAGTCGCGGCTGTCGCGGATGTCGAGCGGGCGCTCGCGGGGCAGGGGGCTGTCGATCACGTCGGCGATGCGCCCCGGCCGCGGGCTCATCACCACGATGCGGGTTGAGAGATAGACCGCTTCCGGGATGGAATGGGTGACGAAGAGCGTGGTCTTCCCCGTCCGGTCCCAGAGCCGGAGCAGTTCCTCGTTCAGCCGGTCGCGCACGATCTCGTCGAGCGCGCCGAAGGGCTCGTCCATCAGCAGGATCTCGGCGTCGAAGCTGAGCGCCCGTGCGATCGAGGCGCGCTGCTGCATGCCGCCCGAGAGCTGCCAGGGATACTTGCCCCCGAACTCGTCGAGATCGACGAGCGCAAGGGTCTCGGCGACGCGCCGCTTCTTCTCGGCCGCCGAGAATCCCATGATCTCGAGCGGCAGGCGGACATTGCCCGCGATCGTCCGCCAGGGATAGAGGCCGGCTGCCTGGAAGACGTAGCCGTAGCTGCGCGCGCGCCGCGCCTCGTCAGGGCTCACGCCGTTCACCGTGAGAGTCCCGCCCGTCGGCTCCTCGAGTCCCGCGACGCAGCGCAGGAACGTGGTCTTGCCGCAGCCCGAGGGCCCGATGAAGGAGACGAAATCGCCGCGCCGGATATCGAGATCCACGTCCTTCAGCGCGTGGATTTGGCCGTCCCCGGTCTCGAAGGTCAGGGTCAGACCCTCGGCGCGGACGACGGATTCCCCGGTCGCGCTCTTCATGGCGCGGTCTCCCAAAGCGCCGGTTCGGCGAATTCGACGCTGTTACCCGCCGGGTCACGCACGTAGATCGACCGCGCTCCGTTCGGCCAGGGAAAGTCCGCCTTGATCTCGATGCCGGCCGCCCCCAGCCGCTCGGTCCACCGGTCGAGCACCGCGGCCTCGGCGGAGAAGCAGACATGGCCCGCCCCCTCGGCTCCGTGCGGCGGGACCGGGAGCGGTTCCTCCGGCACCTTCTTTCGCGTCACGGAGGGCCGGAAGACCAGAAGGATCGTCGCGCCGCAGCGGAAGAACACGTGGGCGTCCGCCTTCTCGGCGACGACCTCGAGGCCGAGCAGGTCCCCGTAGAAGGCCCGCGCCGCGTCGAGATCGTCGGCGTAGATCGCCGCCTCGAGCAGGCCGCCGATCGGGGGCGCCATTCACACGCCGCTCGCCGGGATGCCAGACCGCTCGACGGGACGCGGCGCGGTGAGCGCCTTCCACGATGACAGCGCGTCCGAGACCGGGCCGCGGGGCGCGCGGCGGACGAATTCGCCGTGTCCCTCCGCGGTGCGGAGCTCGCCGTCCCGGAGGGCGACCCTGCCGCGGGTGAGCGTGTAGCGCGGCAGGCCCTTCACCTGCTTGCCCTCGAAGACGTTGTAGTCGATGGCCGAGACTCTGGGACACCGCGGTGATCGTCTTCTCCTTCTCCGGGTCCCAGACCACGATGTCCGCGTCCGATCCGACGAGGATCGCCCCCTTCTTGGGATAGCAGTTGAGGATCTTGGCGCTGTTCGTGGAGGTCACCGCGACGAACTCGTTCGGCGTCAGCCGGCCGGTGGCGACACCGTAGGTCCAGAGCATCGGCATCCGGTCCTCCAGCCCGCCGGTGCCGTTCGGAATCTTGGTGAAGTCGCCGATGCCGGTGCGCTTCTGCTCCGTGGTGAAGGCGCAATGGTCGGTGGCGACGACCGAGAGCGAGCCCGCCTGCAGGCCGGCCCAGAGGCTGTCCTGGTTGCGCTTGTCGCGGAACGGCGGCGACATGACCCGGCGCGCGGCGTGGTCCCAGTCGGCGTTGAAGTATTCGCTCTCGTCCAGCGTCAGGTGCTGGATCAGCGGTTCGCCCCAGACGCGCTTGCCCTGCTGGCGGGCGCGGCGGATCGCCTCGTGGCTCTCCTCGCAGGAGGTGTGGACGACGTAGAGCGGAACGCCGGCCATGTCGGCGATCATGATGGCGCGGTTCGTGGCCTCGCCCTCCACCTGCGTCGGGCGGGAATAGGCGTGCGCCTCCGGGCCGGTATTGCCCGCGGCGAGGAGCTTGGCGGAAAGCTCGGCCACCACGTCGCCGTTCTCGGCATGGACGAGGGCGATGCCGCCGAGTTCCGCGAGCCGCTGGAACGAGGCGTACATCTCGTCGTCGTTCACCATCAGCGCGCCCTTGTAGGCCATGAAGTGCTTGAAGGTGTTGATGCCGCGGTCCCGGATCACCGTCTCCATCTCGCTCCAGACCTGCTCGCCCCACCACGTCACGGCCATGTGGAAGGAATAGTCGCAGGCGGCGCGGGCGGACTTGTTGTCCCAGGTCTTCAGCGCGTCGAGCAGGCCCTGGCCCGGCTGCGGCAGGGCGAAATCCACCACCATCGTCGTGCCGCCCGCCAGCGCCGCGCGGGTGCCGGAGTCGAAGTCGTCGGTGGAATAGGTGCCCATGAAGGGCATCTCCAGATGGGTGTGCGGGTCGATCCCGCCCGGCATCACGTAGCAGCCGGTGGCGTCCAGCACCTCGTCGCCGGACAGGTCCGGCCCGATCCCGCCGATCCGGCCGCCCTCGACCAGCACGTCGGCCTCGTAGGTCAGGTCATGGGTGACGATCGTGCCGCCCTTGATGACGGTGGTCATGGGAGTAGCCCCTTCGATCCGGAACGAGATTGTGGCGAGACGGTGACGTCAACCGGGCTCAGGCAGTTCGGCGGTCCTCCAAGCGGTGCGACGGCGGCGATCACTCCACCACCTCCGCCGTCTCGACGACCGCGTGCATCAGCACCTCCGCCCCGGCGCGCGCCCAGTCCCTGGTGATCTCCTCGGCCTCGTTGTGCGACAGGCCGTCGACGCAGGGGCACATGACCATCGCCGTGGGCGCAACGCGGTTGATCCAGCAGGCGTCGTGTCCGGCGCCGGAGACGATGTCGAGATGCGAATAGCCCAGCCGGTTCGCGGCGTCGCGCACGGCGGCGACGCAGCCCTCGTCGAAGGTCACCGGGTCGAAATGGCCCACCGCCTCGATCTCGAAGCCGAGGCCGAGCGCCTCGGCGATCTCGGGGGCCTCGGCCTCCAGCCGGGCCTTCATCCCGTCGAGCTTCTCGCGGTCGGGCGAGCGGAAATCGACGGTGAAGACGACCTTGCCGGGGATCACGTTGCGCGAATTGGGATGGACGTCGATATGGCCGGCGGCGCCCACCGCGTCGGGCTGGTTCTCCATCGCGATCTCGTGGACCCGTTCGAGGATGCGCGCCATGCCGAGCCCGGCATTCCTCCGCATCTCCATCGGCGTGGAGCCGGTATGCGCTCTCCTTGCCGGTCAGCGTCACCTGCAGCCACCACAGCCCCTGGCCGTGGGTGACGACGCCGATCTCCTTGCCTTCCGCCTCCAGGATCGGGCCCTGCTCGATATGGAGTTCGAAGAAGGCATGCATCTCGCCGCGCCCCGACCTCCTCGTCGCCGCGCCAGCCGATCCGGTCGAGTTCCTCGCCGAAACGCAGGCCCTTCGCGTCGGTCCGGTCCTCGGCCCAGGCCTTGTCGTGGACGCCGGCGAAGACTCCAGAGGCCAGCATCGCGGGGGCGAAGCGCGTGCCCTCCTCGTTCGTCCAGTTTGTGACGACGATCGGGTGCTTCGTCTTCATGTCGAGATCGTTCAGCGTCCGCACGATCTCCAGCCCGCCGAGGACGCCCAGAACCCCGTCGTACTTCCCGCCCGTCGGCTGGGTGTCGAGATGGCTGCCCACATAGACCGGCAGCGCGTCGGGATCGGTGCCCTCGCGCCGGGCGAACATGTTGCCGAGCGCGTCGAGACCCATCGTGCAGCCCGCCGCCTCGCACCAGCTCTGGAACAGGGCGCGGCCCTCGGCGTCGGCGTCGGTCAGGGTCTGGCGGTTGTTGCCGCCGGCGACGCCCGGACCGATCTTCGCCATCTCCATGAGGCTCGTCCCAGAGCCGCTCGCCGTCGATCCGCATGTTCTCGCCGGGGGCGATCTGCATCGGGGTCCTCCCGGTCGGTTCCGATTTGACCGTTTGGTCAAAATGACGCTACCAGCGGGGCGGTTCCAGTCAAGGACCGGGCGCGGTCCTTCCGCGCCTGCCCGGAATTCGGGCAGCCGACCCGGGTCGGCCGTCCGCGATCGCATCGGAGCGCGAAGCAGGCGATGGCCGAGACCCGCATCCAGCGGCGCAATCGCGCGGCGATCCATGACGCGGCGCTCGAGGTCTTCTCGCGGCACGGATTCGGCGGCTCCACCCTCGAGGCCATCGCCGAGGAGGCCGGTCTCTCGAAGCCCAACCTGCTCTACTACTTCCCCACGAAGGAGGCGATCTACGAGGGATTGCTCGGCCGGGTCCTGGAGATCTGGCTCGACCCGCTCCGCGCCCTCGACCCCGCAGGCGAGCCGATCGAGGAGATCCTCGCCTATGTCCGGCGCAAGCTCGCCCTTTCTCGGAGCCATCCGCGGGAGAGCCGGCTCTTTGCAAACGAGATCCTCCAGGGCGCCCCCCTGATCGAGAGCCATCTCACTGGCGAGCTGAAGGCGCTGGTGGACAGGAAGACAGCCTTGGTCGAAGGCTGGGTAAGGGCAGGACGGATAGCGCCGGTCGACGGGCGGCACCTGATCATGTCGATCTGGGCGCTGACCCAGCACTACGCGGATTTCGACGTGCAGGTGCGCGCCGTCACCGGCTCGCGGGACGCGCTCGACGGCGCGGAAGCGCATCTCGAGACGCTGTTCAGCCGGGCCCTCCGTCCGCCCGGAGCGTGATCCTATTCCGCCGCGGTCGCGGCCGGATTGTTCGGATGCGTCGTCCAGTTCGCGTAATCCGCGCTCACCTCCCGCCCGGTGCGAGGATCGACGCTGCCCGGCGCCATCTCCACCATAGAGATGCAGTCCTCGACCGGGCAGACGTCGACGCAGAGATTGCAGGCCACGCATTCCGCGTCGATCACGCTAAAGACCCGCTCCGGCGACATGGCGATCGCCTGGTGCGAGGTGTCCTCGCAGGCGGCGAAACAGCGGCCGCACTTGATGCAGGCCGTCCTGGTCGATCCGCGCCTTGGCGACGTAGTTGAGGTTCAGGTACTGCCAGTCGGTGACGTTCGGCACCGCCCGGCCGGTGACCTCGGCGACGGAGACATAGCCCTTCTCGTCCATCCAGGCGGAGAGCCCCGCGACCATCTCCTCGACGATGCGGAAGCCGTAGGTCATCGCCGCCGTGCAGACCTGCACGTTGCCGCAGCCGAGCGCGAGGAACTCCGCCGCGTCGCGCCATGTCGTGATCCCGCCGATGCCGGAGATCGGCAGGCCGCGCGTGGCGTCCGCCCGCGCGATCTCGGAGACCATCGACAGCGCGATGGGCTTCACCGCCGGTCCGCAATAGCCGCCGTGGGAGCCCTTGCCGTCGATGGTGGGTTCTGGGGCCATCCGGTCAAGATCGACGGAGGTGATCGAGTTGATCGTGTTGATCAGGCTCACCGCATCGGCGCCGCCGTTCCGCGCCGCCTCGGCGGGCTTGCGGATGTCGGTGATGTTGGGCGTCAGCTTCACGATCACCGGCCCGGTCGTAAGCCTCCTTGCACCAGCGAGTGACCATCTCGATGTATTCGGGCACCTGCCCCACGGCCGATCCCATGCCGCGCTCGCTCATCCCGTGCGGGCAGCCGAAATTCAGCTCGATGCCGTCGGCGCCGGTCTCCGCCACACGCGGAAGGATCGCCTTCCACGCCGCCTCCTCGCAGGGCACCATGATCGAGGCGACGAGTGCGCGGTCGGGCCAGTCCGCCTTCACCCGCGCCATCTCCTCGAGATTCACCTCGAGCGGTCGGTCGGTGATGAGCTCGATGTTGTTGAGGCCCAGAACGCGCCTGTCGGCGCCGTAGATCACGCCGTAACGGGGGCCGTTGACGTTGACGATGGGCGGCCCCTCCTCGCCGAGCGTCTTCCACACCACTCCGCCCCAGCCCGCCTCGAAGGCCCGGCGGACATTGTATTCCTTGTCGGTCGGCGGGGCGGAGGCCAGCCAGAAGGGGTTGGGGCTGCGGATGCCCGCGAAGTCGGTCGTCAGATCGGCCATCTCTGTTCTCCCGTTCAGGCCCGTGCGGCTTCGCCGAGCGTCGCGCCGGTCCGTGCCGGAGCGCCTCCGATGAGGGCGGCATGGATGTCCTCGGCGGCGTCGCGGCCCTCGGCCACGGCGACGACGGTCAGGTCGGCGCCCGCCGTGCAGTCGCCGCCGGCCCAGACGCCGTCGAGGCTCGTGCGACCGGCACCGGTCACGGCGATCTTGTCGCCCTCGATCCCGGGCCCGTCCGCGAGGAGAAGGGTCTGCCCGATGGCCTTGAAGACCTGGTCGGCCGGCAGGCGCAGGCGCTCGCCGGTGCCGCGCAGCCCGTCGCCGCCGTCGTCGGTGGTGTATTCGAGCTCGATCTCGCGCGCGGCGCCGTTGCCGTGGACGGCGACCGGCATGGCGTTGCAGACGATGCGCACGCCCTTCGAGGCGGCGAGGTCCTGCTCGTAGCGCGAGGCCCCCATGCGGTCCCGGCCGCGACGATAGGCGATGGTGACGTTCTCGGCGCCGAGGAGCTTCGACTGCACGGCGGCGTCGATGGCAGTCATGCCGCCGCCGATCACGACGACGTTGCGGCCCACGGGCAGCGCCGAGAGATCCGCCGCCTGCCGCAGCGCGGCGATGAAGCCCACCGCTTCCTGCACGCCCCCGCGGTCGGCGCCCTCGGCGGCGAGGGCATTGACCCCGGCGAGGCCGATGCCGAGGAACACGGCGTCGAACCCGGTCCGCGAGATCCGCGAGGTCCAGATCGCGTCCGAGGGACCGGCCCCGCTCGAGCGTGATGCCGCCCACCTGCATCAGCCAAGTCGACCTCGCGGGCGGCGAAATCCTCGGTGGCCTTGTAGGCGGCGATGCCGAACTCGTTCAGGCCGCCGGGCTTGTCCTTGGCGTCGTAGAGCACGACCGCGTGGCCCCGCATCGCCAGGCGGTGGGCGCAGGCGAGGCCCGCGGGGCCCGCACCGACGACCGCGACGCGCCTGCCGGTCTCCGGCGCGCGGCCGTAGGGATGGCCCTGCCGCGCCATCAGCGCGTCGGTCGCGTGCCGCTGCAGACGGCCGATCTCGACCGGCCTGCCTTCCGCGGCCTCGCGTACGCAGGCCCCCTCGCAGAGGTCCTCGGTCGGACAGACCCGCGCGCACATGCCGCCGAGGATGTTCTGGTCGAGGATTGTCCGTGCCGCCTCCTCCGGGCGGCCGGCGGCGATCTGGCGGATGAAGAGCGGGATGTCGATGTCTGTGGGGCAGGCGGCGACGCAGGGCGCGTCGTAGCAGAAATAGCACCGGTCGGCCGCCACCGCCGCCTCGTGGCGGTCGAGTGGCGCGTGGAGGTCGGCGAAGTTCTCCGCGATCTCGTCTCGGCTCAGGCGGCCGGCGGCGATGCCGGGCGTCAGGGGATCGGCCATGTCGCCTCCTCGCGGGTCACACTTTGAAAACGTCGCACGGTTCGGTTTGTTATCAAACGGTAAATTTTCGGCAGACCGAGAAGCCTAGCCCGGGCCGGCCGGCGGCTGGATCCGCCCCCCCTCGACCATCCACATCGTCGCCGGCCAGGACCACGGCAGATGCAGGCCCTGGGCCATCAGGAGGCGGCCGGATAGATTTCATCGGGCCGTCGAGGATCGCGGGCGTTCCGCGGCCCTGGGGCGGCCGGTCCTCGGGGTTGAGGAGCGACAGGCGGTAGGTGGCCTCCGGCTCGAGGCCGGCGAGTTGCTGGGGTCGGGGCAGGGTCTGCGCAGACGTGGCGTGCCGCCCGGCGAAGAGGACGAAGCGCGACCCGTCCGCGGCGATCTGGATCTCCGAGGTGACGGCGGGATCGTGGCTGTCGAGGGGGATCGTGTCGCCGGAGAGCCGCCAGCCGCGCGTCGCCTTCCACCAGTCGGTGACGCGCCGCAGGGTCGCCGCCTCCGCCTCGGTGAGTTCCTGCGGGTCCATCTCGAAGCCCATGTGCCGCTGCGCCGCAACCCGTGCGCGGAAGGACATCGGCAGGATGCGGCCCGAGGAATGGCAGGTCCGCGGACCCACATGGGAGCCAGTGATCGCGGGCGGTAGGAACAGGGCCGCCTCGTGCTGCATGCGGAGGCGCTCGATCGCGTCGTTGGAATCCGACAGCCAGACCCGGTGGGCGCGGGCGAGGATGCCGGCGTCGATCCGGCCGCCGCCAGAGGCGCAGCTCTCGATCTCGACCCGCGGATGGGCGGCGCGGAGCCGGCCAAGGAGCGCCCAGGTCCCCTCGGTCTGACGCGCGTCGACCAGGGGCAGGACGCGGTTGTGGTCCCATTTCAGGTAGTCGATGGCGTGCGAGGAGAGGAGCGCGTCGAGCGATTTCGAACAGGTGGACGCGGACCTCCTCCCGGGCCATGTCGAGCGCGTACTGGCCGCGGCCGGGGGTCTGGTCGGGCGGGCCGAGCACCCAGTCGGGATGGGCGCGGTGGAGGTCGCTGTCGCGATTGACCATCTCCGGTTCGACCCAGAGGCCGAAGGTCATGCCGAGTTCCGCCACACGGTTGATCAGGGGGGTGAGGCCCGCCGGCCATTTGCGGCGGTCCACGACCCAGTCGCCGAGGCTCGACGTGTCGTCGTCGCGGCGGCCGAACCAGCCGTCGTCGAGGACGAAGCGCTCCGCGCCAAGGGCGGCGGCGCGTTCGGCGATATCGGACAAGGTATTGAAGGAATGGTCGAAATAGACGGCCTCCCAGCAATTGTAGTGCACCGGGCGTGGGCGGCCGGGATCGGGCCAGGGCACGATCCGGTCGCGGAGGTGGCGTTGGAAGGCGGTGGCGATGCCGGCCTCGCCGGTCTCGCTATAGGCGAGGAGGAGGTCGGCGGAGCGGAAGGTCGTGCCGGGCGCGGGGTCGCTGTCCCGGGCGCGGCCCATCTGGAGCTGGCGGCGGCCGTCGGGGAGTTGCTCGGCGAGGAAGCGGTGGCCGCCGGACCAGGCGAGCTGGAGGGCGCGGGCCTCTCCGGCGGTCCTGGTGCAGCCGCGGGAGGGGAGGAGAGCGAGCGGCGGATGCTCGTGCCCGGAGCGGCCCGAGCGGGCCTCCCGGAGGCGCGCGCCGTGGGACCAAGGGGTTGATTCGCGGTGGAATTCCCGGATCCAGGTGCCGTGCCAGTCGTGGATCTCGTCGCCGTCGGAGGGGCCGGGGAGGACCGGGGCGGAGAGCCAGTGGCAGCGGATCGGGCGGTCGCTCTCGAGTTCGGCGGAGACGGTCACGACGGCCTCGTCGGCGCGGAAGCGGGCGGTGTAGGCGAGGCCCAGATCGGCGTCGGCATAGGTCAGGGAGAGCTCGTTTTCTCCTTTTGTATCAGACACGAAGCGGAATCGCGGGAAGATCGGGCCGGCCGCGTCCGACAGCGACAGGCCGGGCTGGCCGGGGAAGGAGCGCGCCGCCTCGGGGCAGATCGAGAGGGGGGCGAGGGCGTCGAGATACCCGGGGGGCAGGTCGGGGGACTGGGCCGTTGCGTCGTCGGCGGGGCCAAGAGGCGTGCCCCAGTGGAAAATCCCGGGCAGGGCGTCGCCCTCGATCCGCAGGATGAGGGATTGCTGAGCGTTTCCAATGTGATGAACGCGATCTGCCATTGTGTCCCGTTCCCTGCTCCGGCGCCCGGTCGGGTCATCTGACCCGGATCGGGCCCCGATCCACGGTTCGCGCCTCTTGTCGGATTTCCGTCGGAATCCTGTCGGAATCCCGTCGGAGTCCGGATCAGGCGCTCTCGCGCGTCTCCGTCTCCCCTTCCGGCGGCGAACGGTCCTCGGCGCAGACCTCGACAACGGCGAGCCCGTCCATCGTCTCGACCCGGTAGAGCATGTCGCCGAGCTCGACGGTGTCGCCCTCCTCCGGCACGCGGCGGAGCCGTTCGATGAACAGCCCGGCCAGGGTCCGGGCGCCGGTCTCGCCGAACTCCCATCCGAACCGCTCGCCGAGGCGGACGATGGGCATGGTGCCGGGGATGCGCCAGCGCCGGCGGCGCCGGCCCTCTGCCTCCGGGCCGTCGATCTCGAACTCGCTGTGGATCTCGCCCACCACCTCCTCGATCGCGTCCTCGAAGGCGACGGCGCCGACCACGCCGCCGTATTCGTCGGCGACGAGGGCCATGTGGGTGCCGTGCCGGCGCATGCTCCTCAGCAGCGTCGCGGTGTCGGTGTTGGCGAGCACCTTGGGCAGCGGCCGGACGATCCGTAACAGCGCCTTCGCGTCGAGCGGGCGGTCGGTCTCGGCGCGGTAGCGGATCACGTCCTTGACGTGGACGACGCCGCTGACGTGGTCGAGACCGCCGCGGGTGACCGGCAGGCGGCTCGGGCCGGCCTCGAGGATGCGCTCGCCGAGATCGCCGTCGCCGGCCTCCTCGAGATCGAGCGACAGGACGTGCCGGCGCGGCGTCATCAGCTCGTCGGCCCGGCGCGCCTGCAGGCGCACGATGTTCTGGATGAACTCCGCCTGTTCGGGATCGATGGCGCCGCCCTCGCTCGAATCCCGGGCGATGGAGGCGAGCTCGCGCGGGGTGTGGTAGCGCGCCTCGCTGCGGTCGAGGCCGAAGAGCGACAGCAGCGACTGGCTGATGACGTTCAGCAGCCACACGAAGGGCCGGAACAGGAGCTCGAAGAAGCGGATCACCGGCCAGAGGGCGACGAGCAGCCCCTCGGCGCCCTTCAGCGCCACCGCCTTCGGGATCATCTCGCCGAAGACGACGTGGAAATAGGTGATGACGATCACCGCGGCGACGATGGCGACGAGGTGCACGCCGACGCCCCCGATGCCGATGGCGGCCAGCGGCGCCTCGAGCCAGCCGGCCATCTTGTGCTCGCCGTACATGCCGAGGCCGATCGAGGCGAGGGTGACGCCGAGCTGGGCGACGGCGACGTAGCGGTCCTGCGCCTGCGCCCCCTCGAGGGTGCGGGCGATCCGGCCGCCGAGCGCGGAGGTCGCCTCGAGACGCGAATACCGCGAGCCGACGATGACGAATTCCATCGCCACGAAGAGACCGTTGGCGACGATCAGGAGGGCGATGATCGCGGCGCCGATCATGCCGCGTCCGCCGTGTCGCCGGGCCGCGCGGCGGGCGATCCGGTCTCGTCGCGGTCTTGCGCGGGGTCGTCCTCTCCGGGGTCCTCCGGCTCGGGGCGGTCGAAGGACAGAAGCCGCGGCAGGCCGTTCTCCACGCTCTCGATGCGGAACGCGATCCCGCCGATGCCGATTTCGGACCCCTTGCGCGCATCCTCGACGCCGAGATGCAGCGCCGCGAGGCCGGAGAGCGTCGCGGCCTCGTCCTCCGGCAGGCCGAGGGCGAACCGGCGGTTGATCTCGTCCACGTGCAGGTCGCCGCGGAGCACCACGCGGCCGCCGTCGCGGCGGACGAGGGGTTCCTCCTCGTCGAACTCGTCCACGACCTCGCCGACGATCTCCTCGATCAGGTCCTCCACCGAGACGAGGCCGGAGACCACGCCGTATTCGTTGAAGACGACCGCGAAGGCGGCCTCGCGGTCGTGGAGATGGGTCCAGGCCTCGGAGAGCGTCAGCGTGTCCGGGATCAGCTCGAGCGGGCGCAGGATCTCGGAGACCGGCGCCTCGGGGCGCTCCTCGGCGAGGACGTGCAGGTCGCGGATATGGACGAAGCCCGAGGGCTTCTCGGTATCGGTGCCGTCGATCACCGGGAAGCGGGTATAGGGGGTCTTCAGCATCGCCCGGAGCGCCGGAGCGGCGGTCATGCCGGGCGCGAGGGTCTTCATGCGGGGCCGCGGCTCCATCACCTCCCAGACGGTGCGCTCCTGGAAGGCGAGGACCTGGCGCAGCATGTCGTGGGAGCCCTTCTCGATGGCGCCGCCCCGGAGGCTCTCGGTGATGAGCTGGCGCAGCTCCTCGTGGCTGTGCTCGTCGCCGGCCTCCTTCGGCTTGTCGAGGCCGCACCAGCGCATGACGAGGAAGGCGGAGCCGTTCAGCAGCGTGACGAAGGGGCCGAGCAGCAGCAACGACCAGCGCATCGGCCGGGCGGTGATCCGCGCGGTGGTCTCGGGCGCGCGCACGGCGATGCTCTTCGGGAACAGCTCGCCGAAGATCACCTGCAGGATGGTGAGGAAGATCAGGATCGCCGGGGCGCCGATCGGCGGCGAGGGCCACGCCGGAGGGCGCCCAGGCCTCGATCAGCGGCGAGAGATAGGGCATGAGCGCGCGCTGGCCGTAGAAGCCGATGACCAGGCTCGACACGGTGATGCCGACCTGGGCGCCGGCGATGTAGCGGTCCATCCGGCGCTCGTCGGTGGTGGTGTCGTGGAGGTAGCGGGCGCCCGGTTTCCCCTCCTCCGCGAGCGATTCGAGCTTCGGCTTGCTCGCGGAGACGGCGGCGAATTCCGCCGCCACGAAGAGCGCGTTCAGAAGCAGCATCAGGGCGATGACGGCGATGACGATGAGGAGGGCCAAGCGGTCCGCGTCTCCGGTCTCTGGGGCCCGAGGGGCGGGCACGGGGTGTCGGGCCGGCGGCGGTGCCCGACCATCGGGATGAAAGCGCCGGGGGCGGCCGGAGGTTCCCCCGGCCGCAGCGGGCCGGTCTCAGGCGCCGGGGCGGATGGCGGCGACGGCGGGGCCGATCACCCGGGCGGCGAGGGGCAGGAGGAGAAGGCCGATTGCGAGGCCGATCACCCCGTCGAGCGTGGCGGTGACCAGCCATTCGACGATGCCGTGGAGCGCCTCCGGAACGGCGCCGGCGACGGCGACGGCGGCGTGGTGGATGATCTCGGAGGGGGCATGCCAGCCGAGCTCGTGCAGCCCGTGGACGATGATCGAGCCGCCGACCCAGATCATTGCCGCGGTGCCGACGACGACGAGCGCCTGCATGAACCAGGGCATCGCCTTGACGATCCCCCTGCCGGTGGAGCGCAGCCAGCCGGCATTGCCCTCCGCGGCCATGTGCAGGCCGAGGTCGTCGGCCTTCACGATCAGCGCGACGGAGCCGTAGACGGCGAGGGTGATGAGCACGCCGGCGACGGCGAGGACCAGCGCGGTCTGCCAGATCGGGCCGTCGCCGGGCAGGGTGTTCAGCACGATGGTCATGATCTCGGCCGACAGGATGAAGTCGGTCTTGATCGCGCCGCGGACCTTCTTCTCCTCGAGATGGGCGTCGGAGAGCTTCTCCTTCTTCAGGTCCTCGGCGGAATGGTCGGCGGGGTTGACGACGTGCCAGACCTTCTCCGCCCCCTCGAAGCAGAGGTAGCAGCCGCCGAGCATCAGCAGCGGCGAGATCAGCCAGGGCGCGAAGGCGGCGAGCAGCAGCGCCACCGGCAGCAGGATGACGAGCTTGTTGAAGAGCGAGCCGCGGGCGATCTTGGCGACGATCGGGATCTCGCGGGAGGCGTCGAAGCCGTGGACGTATTTCGGCGTCACCGCGGCGTCGTCGATCACCGCGCCGGCGGCCTTGGAGGAGGATTTCACCGCCTGGCCGACGACGTCGTCCACCGAGGCCGAGGCGACCTTGGCGATCGCGGCGACGTCGTCGAGGAGGGCGACCAGTCCGCTCATGGATCATCCTTCGGCTGCAGAATCCGTCGGCGGACGGTAGGGGGTCCGGCGGGCGGAGGGAAGGGGCCTATCCGCGCGCCGGGGGGCGGGCGAGCCGGGCAGCGCCGAGGAGGGCGGCGAGGGCGGTGACGGCGAGGAGGCCCAGGGCGAAGGCGGCGAGGGCGGCGGCCGGGCCGGAGCCCAGGAGCGAGACCGGGGGCAGGGGCGGGCGGCCGAGGATCAGCGGGCCGAAGGTCGCGGCGAAGAGGGCGGCGAGGGCGAGGGCCGTGGCGGCGAGGGCGGTGCGGACCGGGCCGGCGCGGGGGGCCAGCGCCCGGCGGAGGGCGCCGAGGGCGCGGCCCGCATCGCCCTGGAGGGCGACGAGGGCGGGGACGACGAGCAGGACGAGGACCATGCCGAAGCCGAGCCCGTAGCAGAGGGTGATGACGGTGGGCTTCAGGAACTGGGCCTGGCTCGAACTCTCGTAGAGCAGGGGCGCAAGGCCGAGCACGGTGGTCGCGGTGGTCAGGAGCACCGGGCGCAGGCGGTCGCAGGTGGCCGAGACGATGGCCTGGCGGATGCCGCGGGCCTCGGCGTGTTCGTCGATGGTGGAGACGAGGACGATGGAATCGTTGATGATGATGCCGGTCATGCCGATCAGGCCGACGACGGAGAACATCGACAGCGGCACGTCCCAGACGTAGTGGCCCCAGATCGCGCCGACGAGGCCGAAGGGGATGACGGCCATGACCACCACCGGGCGGGTCCAGCTGGCGAAGATCCAGGCCAGCGTCAGGTAGATGCCGACGAGGCAGAGCAGCAAGCCCGTGAGCGCGTCGGCGAGGAACTCGTCCTCCTCCTCGGCAAGACCGGAGAGCTGGGTCTCGATGCCGTGGCGCTGCTCCAGCCGCGGCAGGATGTCGGCGGACAGGATCTCCATGATCTCGTTGGCGCGCGCGGGATCTGCATCGTCGATGTCGCCGGTCACGTCCACCTGGCGCACGCCGTTCTCGCGGCGGATGGTGGAGAAGCCCTGCCGCACCTCGACCGAGACGATGTCGGAGAGCTGCGCGAGGCGGCCCGCGGGCGTGGGCAGGACCAGACGGTCGAGGAAGTCGGCCTGCATCTCCGCCTCGGGCAGCTCGACGCGGATCGCGGCGGAGCGGGTGCCGTCGGGATAGGTCGCCGCCTCGATGCCGGAGAGCCGGTCGCGCAGGACCCGGCCGATGCCGTCGATGGTGAAGCCCAGCGCCTCGCCCGTCGGCGTCAGGTCGAGGATGTATTCCTGCTTGTCGTAGGCGAGGCTGTCCTCGAGTGCGGAGACCTCGCCGAAACCGCCAAGCTCGGCCTTCAGCTCCTCGGCGGCGTCCTTCAGCGTCTGGGTGGAGCCGCCGGTGAGGCGCACGTCGATGTCGTCCCCGCCCGGCCCCGAATGCCAGCCGCGGAACGACAGCTCCTCAAGCAGCGGATGGCGCGGCACCTCCTCCTGCAGGGCGGCGACGAAGTCGAAGCTCGAATAGGGGCGCAGGTCGGGGTCGATGAGCTCGATGGAGATGGCGCCGAGGAGGTCGGGATCGGTGTTGTCGGTGCCGGGCAGGCCGCGGCCCGAATTGCCGCCGAGCTCGGCGAGGGCGTAATCCACCGGGTCGCGCCCGTATTCCGCCTCGTAGCGGGCGCCGATCTCGGCCAGCACCTCCTGGATCATGGTGAGCTGTTCGCGCGTGTCCTCGCGGCCGGCGATCGCCTGCATGGCGAAGTTGCCGGTGATCGAGCCGCGCTCGGGGCTGTCGAAGAAGCGCCACTGGACGCCGCCCGAGACGAACAGCACGGCCTGGGTGGACAGGAGCAGAACGGCGGCGGCAAGGACCGGATAGCGGGCGCGGACGACGAGGCCCATGAGCGGGCGGAAGGCGCGGTCCCGGAAGGCGCCGAAGCCGCGGTTCACCACTCGCGAGGGCAGGTCGTACCAGTGCCGCCTGCCGGTATGGGCGAGCGCGTGGGAGAGGTGGTTCGGCAGGATCAGGAAGCATTCGGCGAGGCTCGCCAGCAGCACGACGATGACCGTGAAGGGGATGTCGGAGATCAGCGTGCCGAAGGTGCCGCCGATGGCGACGAGGCCGAAGAAGGCGATGATCGTGGTGATCGTGGAGGAGAAGACCGGGGCGAACATCCGCCGCGCGGCGTTCTCCGCCGCCGCGACCGGCCCCTCCCCGAGGCGGCGGGCGCGGAAATCGGCGTGCTCGCCCACCACGATGGCGTCGTCCACGACGATGCCGAGGGTGATGATCAGCGCGAAGAGCGAGATCATGTTGAAGGTCAGGCCGGCGGCGTACATCAGCGCGATCGCCGCGGTCATGGCGACGGGGATGCCGGCGGCCACCCAGAAGGCGATGCGGGCGTTGAGGAACAGGAACAGCAGCCCGACCACGAGGGCGAGGCCCATGGCGCCGTTCTTCAGCAGGATCTCGAGCCGGGCGGAGATGTATTCGGCGCGGCCGCGGATCAGGTCGATCTCCACGCCCCGCGGCAGGGCGGGCTCCATGCGGGCGACGACCTCCTCCACCCTGGCCTGGATCTCGAGCGCGTCGCCGGCCGCCGAGCGCTCGACGCTGATCGAGACGGCCGGGTCGCCGCCGACGTAGTAGGCGCGCTCCCGGTCCGGGCCGGTGACCCGGATGGCGGCCACGTCGCCGACGGTGAGCGGCGCCCCGTCGGTGCGGGCGTCGAGCGCGATGGCGGCGATCTCCTCCGCGCTCCGCCGCTCGGTGCCGGTGCGGACCCGCGCGGTGCCGTCGATGTCGCCGGCGGGCGCGGCGTCGGCCTCCGCGCCGATGGCGGCGGCGATCTCGGCCAGCGTCAGGTCGTGCTGGACGAGGGCGAGGGAGGGCACCTCCACCATTGTCTCGGGCGCGGCGATGCCCTGGATCGTGGTGCGGGTGACGCCGGCGCGGAAGAGCTGGCGGACGAGCTCGTCGGCGATGTTGCCGAGCTGGCCGACGCCGACCGGGCCGGTGACGACCACGTCGGTCACCCGGTCGCGCCAGCCGCCCCGCTCGATCTCCGGCTCCTCCGCCGCCTCGGGCAGGTCGCTGGCGCCGTCGATCGCGGCCTCCACGTCGTCGGCGGCGCGGGCCATGTCCCAGCCGGGCTCGAACTCGATCTCGATCTCGGCCATGCCCTCGATCGATTCGCTCTCGATCCCGGCCACGCCCTCGACGGCGAGCAGCGCCGGGCCGAGCACGCCGACGATGCCCTCGTCCACCGCCTCGGATCCGGCGCCCTCCCAGACCACCGAGACGTCGATCTCGTCGGAGACCACGTCGGGGAAGAACTGCGCCCGCATCCGCGGCAGGGCGGCGAGGCCGAGGACGATCAGCACCGCCAGCAGCAGGTTCGCCGCCGTGCGGTGGCGGGTGAAGTAGGACAGCAGATCGCCGACCGGGCCCGCGCTCCTCATCCGTCCCGCTGCCCCTCGAGGCGCTCGACGATGTCGGCGGGGACCTGCGGGCGGTTCAGCGCCGCCAGCACCCTCTCGCGGGCCTCGGCTTCCATGTCGGTGTCTGCCTCGACCATGGCGATGAGCTCGGCGCGGTGCTCGGGGGTGAGATCCACCAGCGCGGCGGTCTCCTCCGCCGCCACGGCGCCTCGGCTCTGGCGCAGCGGGCGGACCTTGATGCCGGGGCCGAGGAGCGGCGAGCGCTCCGCCACCACCTCCCGCCCGGCGAGCCCCTCGGCGCGGACGATGACCGCGTCGCCCTGGCTGCGGAGAACCTCGACCGCGGCGAGCTCCAGCCTGTCGCCCTCGCCGAGGGCGAGGACGGTGCCGTCGGAGGCGACGGCGGAGGCGGGCAGGCGGGCGACGCCTTCGAGCGGCGGTTCCTCGATGCGGATGCGGGCGAAGTCGCCGGGACGGAAGCCCGCGGGCTCGGCGATCCGGGCATAGAGCAGCCGGCCGCTCTCGCCCTCGGCCACGGCCGGGGCCTCGCGGGTGATGGTGGCGGGGCTGGCGATGGCGTGGCCGGCGACCTCGAGCGCGACGGTCGCCTCGGCGGCGGGCAGGCGGCCGTCCGCGCCGAGGAGGCGGGCATAGGCGGGGGTGGAGAGGCGGAAGGCGATCTCCAGCCGGTCGGGGTCGATCAGCGTGGCGAGGCGCTCGTTCTGCGACACCAGCCCGCCCTCGGTGACGGCGAGCTCGGAGATGGTGCCGGCGAAGGCGGCGGCGAGGCGGGTGTCGGCGAGGGTGCGGCGGGCCTCGTCCACCGCGATCTCCGCCCGCGACAGCGCGGTGCGGCCTCGCGCGATGCGGGCCCTGGAATCGGCCTCGGCCTGGCGGGCGGAGAGCACTTGCTGGCGGGCGGCGGCGGCGGCGAGCTCGGCCTCCTCGACGGCGGCGGCGGTGGCGACGCCGCGGGATTGCAGGCCCTGCTGGCGGGAGAGGGCGCGGTCGCGCAGATCGGCCTGGTCGCGCGCGGCGGCGAGGTCGTCGGTGGCGATCTCGGCGGCGCGGCCGGAATCCTTCACTTCGGCGCGAGCATCCGCCAGGTCGGCCTCGGCGCTCCGGAGCGCGCGCGCGGCCTCTGCGGGGTCGATGGCGACGAGAAGCTGACCCTCGGCGACCCGGCCGCCATCCTCGACGTCTTCCCCGAGCGCCACGATCCGGCCCGGCACGGCGGCGCGGAGATCGAGGCTGCGGCGGGCGCGGATCTCGCCGAACGTGTCGATGACCGGCGCGATCGTCTCCGGCGAGAGGGTCACGACATTGGCGGCGATCACCTGCTCGGAGGCCGGCCGGGCGCCGGGCTCGCGGGCCGCGCTCTCCCGGAGCGCGCCCTGCAGGATCAGCCCGGCATAGGCCAGCAGCCCGAGGGTGAGCGCGGCGAGGAACAGCCCCGTGAGGGCGCGGGTGAAAAATCGCATCGGTTCAATCGGTCCCGGACAAGACGACCATACAGGCGGGGGCGCGCGCGCGGAAGCGCGCCTGACACGAGTGTTACGGGGCCGAGTGCCGCATCCGTCGGTCCGGGCGGGATTACTTGCGCCGGTCCTCCTCGGCGAGCCGGGGCAGGATCTCGACGAAGTTGCAGGGCCGGTGGCGGTAGTCGAGCTGGAAGCCGAGGATGTCGTCCCAGGCGTCGCGGCAGGCGCCGGTGGAGCCGGGCAGCGCGAAGAGATAGGTGCCGTTGGCGACGCCGCCGGTGGCGCGGGACTGCACGGCGGAGGTGCCGATCTTTCCCATCGAGACCTGGGTGAAGACCACGCCGAAGGCGTCGATCTCCTTCTCGTAGACGTCGCGATGCGCCTCCACGGTGACGTCGCGCCCGGTGAGGCCGGTGCCGCCGGTGGAGATCACCACGTCGATCCCCGAATCGTCGCACCAGGCGCGGAGCCTCTCGGCGATGGCGGCGCGCTCGTCGCGGAGGATCGCCCGGTCGGCGAGGACGTGGCCGGCCTCGGTCAGCCGCGCGACGAGGAGGTCGCCGGAGCGGTCGTCCGCCGCGTCCCGCGTGTCGCTGACCGTCAGGATCGCGATGCGGCAGGGAATGAAGTCGCGCGACTCGTCGATCCGGGACATCGGGCCTCAGCGGGTGGCGGATTTCGGCAGGTTGGCGAAATCGGTCGACGCGTGGCGCTCGCGGAGGCCGTTCTCCTTCTTGTTGACGATCTTGCCACGCCTGACGGCCGGGCGGGCGTCGATCTCCTCCGCCCAGCGGATCACGTTCTCGTATTCGTGGACCGAGAGGAAGGCGCCGGCCTCGTAGCTCTGGCCGAAGACGGTGCGACCGTACCAGGGGAAGGTGGCGATGTCGGCGATGGTGTAGTGCTCGCCGCCGAGGAAGCGGTTCTCGGCGAGGTGGCGGTCGAGCACGTCGAGCTGGCGTTTCACTTCCATCGCGTAGCGGTTGATGGGATATTCCATCGGCTCGGGCGCATAGGCGAAGAAATGGCCGAACCCGCCGCCGAGGAAGGGCGCCGCGCCCTGCAGCCACATCAGCCAGGACAGCATCTCGGTGCGGCTCTCCTCGGGGCCGAGGAAGGTTTCGAACTTCTCCGCGAGATGAAGCAGGATCGCGCCCGATTCGAAGACCCGCTTCGGCGTGGTGTGGGAATAGTCCATGAGGGCGGGGATTTTGGAGTTCGGATTGATCTCCGTGAAGCCGGAGCCGAACTGCTCGCCCTCGCCGATATCGATGAGCCAGGCATCGTATTCGGCGCCCTTGTGGCCGGCGCCGAGGAGCTCCTCGAAGAGGATCGTCACCTTCTGGCCGTTCGGCGTGCCGAGGGAGTAGAGCTGGAACGGGTGTTCGCCGCGGGGCAGGTCCGCGTCGTGGGTCGGTCCGGCGATGGGGCGGTTCAGGCTCGCCCACGTGCCGCCCGATTCGGCGTCCCAGGTCCAGACCTCGGGGGGCTCGTATCCGGTCTCGCTCATGGCGCCTCGCGTGGGTTCGGTCGCGCCGAAGGGTAAGCCGGGGCGGGGCGGCGCCAAGGGTCCGGGGCCAGATTGTCGGTCGCGGCCCTAGAGGTCGAACCAGACCGGCGCGGGGCCGAGATTGCGCCAGTCCGTGCGCCCGATCGTGCCGCTCTCGCCCCAGCAATCGTGGACGTGGCCGAAGACGCAGAGCCGGGGGGCGAGGCGCAGCATCGCCGCCTTCAGCGCCTCGGAGCCGATATGGCCGAGCTGCGCGTGGGTGTCGCCGAGCCCCGCCGGCGGGGAATGGAAGATCAGCAGGTCGGCGCGGTCGATGCCGTCGGCGAGCGCCCGCGCCTCCGCCTCGGTCAGGTCCCAGGACCCCCAGGGCATCGGCGGCAAGGGCGGGACGCCGCCACCGATCCCGGCGACGGTCAGCCCGGCGCGCTCCACGCTCTCGCCGTGGAGGATTGTCGCCTCGGTGGCGGCGCGGAGCGCGTCGAGGCTCTCGTTGTTGCCGGGGACCATGATCGTGCGGTCGGCGATCGGCTCGAGCCGGGCGGCGTACTCCTCGAGCCCGTCGTGCTGGTTGGCGAGATCGCCGGCGACGATCACCAGGTCGGCGGCGCCGGCGGCGGAGTGCAGCGCCTCGGCGGCGGCGTCGTCGAGATGCAGGTCGGAGACGGCGAGGAGCTTCATTTCAGGCGCGCCTTGATCGAGAGGAGATCGGCCCAGGCCTCGCGCTTGGCGGCCGGGTTGCGGAGGAGATAGGCGGGATGGGTCATCGGCAGGGCGGGGCGGCCGGCGGCTTCCGTCCAGCGGCCCCGGAGCTTCAGGATGCCGCGGCGGCCGAGCAGCGCCTGGGCGGAGATGTTGCCCACGATCACCAGGATCTCGGGCCCGGCCAGCGCGATGTGGCGTGCGAGAAAGGGCGTGAGCATGGCGATCTCCTCCGCCGTGGGGTCGCGGTTCTGCGGCGGGCGCCAAGGCAGGACGTTGGTGATGTAGAGCCCGCCCTCGTGGCGCGAGAGGCCGATGGCGGCGAACATGCGGTCGAGAAGCTGGCCGGCGCGGCCGACGAAGGGCCGCCCCTCGCGGTCCTCGTCGCGGCCCGGCGCCTCGCCGACGATCATCACCCGCGCGGCCGGGTCGCCGTCGCAGAAGACGAGATTGCGGGCGCCGCGCTTCAGCTCGCAGCCCTCGAAGGCGGCCATGGCGGCGCGGAGGCCGGCGAGGTTCTGCGCCGCCTGCGCCGCGCGGGCCGCATCGGCGGCCGGGTCGGCCCTGGCGGCGGGGGGCGGCGGCGCGGCGGGTTCGGGGCGCGCCGGCTCCGCGGCGGCGCGCCGGGCCGTCTCCGCCGCCTCGGCGTAGCGGTCGACCGGCACCTCCCCGATCGCCTCGTCGGCGCCGAGTTCCACCTGCCAGGCGAGCGCCGCCAGCGCCGCCGCGTATTCGTCCCGGTCGAGCATGCGGGGGCGAGCCTAGCGCGGCGCCCGGCGCCCCCGCCAGCCCTTCTTTGCCTTTCCGGATTCCCCCGGCCGACCGGCCGGCTTGCCTCGATGCGCCGCCCCGCCTAGGACCGGGGGCGAGCCGCCGCGAGGGAGCGCTTGCGATGACCTTCCGCCAGAGACATCTCCTCGGCATCGAGCCGCTGGCGCCGGACGAGATCGCCGCCGTTCTCGATCTCGCCGAGGGCTACGTGACGATGAACCGCTCGGCGGCGAAGCACGGCGACGCGCTGCAGGGCCTGACCCAGATCAACATGTTCTTCGAGACCTCGACCCGCACCCAGGCGAGCTTCGAGATCGCCGGCCAGCGGCTCGGCGCGGACGTGATGAACATGGCGATGCAGGCGAGCTCCATCCGCAAGGGCGAGACGCTGATCGACACCGCGCTGACGCTGAACGCGATGCATCCCGATCTGCTGGTGGTGCGGCATCCGCAATCGGGCGCGGTGAACCTGCTGGCCGAGAAGGTGAACGCGGCGGTGCTGAACGCCGGCGACGGGCGCCACGAGCACCCGACCCAGGCGCTGCTCGACGCGCTGACGATAAGGCGGGCGAAGGGGCGGCTGCACCGGCTGACGGTGGCGATCTGCGGCGACATCGCCCATTCCCGGGTGGCGCGGTCGAACATCTGGCTGCTGAACAAGATGGAGAGCCGCATCCGCCTCGTCGGGCCGCCGACGCTGATCCCCTCGGGCGCCGCGGATTGGGGCGTCGAGGTCGAGCACGACATGGGCGCGGGGCTCGAGGGCGCCGACGTGGTGATGATGCTGAGGCTGCAGAAGGAGCGGATGGATGGCGGATTCATCCCCTCGGAGCGGGAATACTACCATCGCTACGGGCTCGACGCGGAGAAGCTGGCGCGGGCGAAGCCGGACGCCATCGTCATGCATCCCGGCCCGATGAACCGGGGCGTGGAGATCGACGGCACGATCGCCGACGACATCAACCGCTCGGTGATCCAGGAGCAGGTGGAGATGGGCGTCGCGGTCCGCATGGCGGCGATGGACCTGCTGGCGCGGAACCTGCGCGCCGCGCGGGCGGAACCGCAGGGCGCGTTCGCCCGCTGAGGGGAGGAGGAGGCCACCCATGTCCGAGATGCCCGAGACCGATCCGCGCAATGCCGAGATCGTCCACGTCTTTGCCGTCGATCTGCCGATGCCGGAGGCGGCGCGGCTTGCGGGTGACGGCGCGCGGCTCTCCGAGGCGCTGGGCGGGATCGAGGTGGAGCCCGACCGGGCCGAGGCGCTCGACACCAGCGTGCTGGGCGATTTCGGGCTGTCGGGATATCTCGTGGAGGGGGAGGGGGTCTCCGCCGACGCGATCCTGGCGGACGAGAGCCGGCTCGACGCGGTCCGCGGCCCGGTCGTGGTGCTGCGGCCGCGCGCGGTCACCGCGGAGCCGGCGGCGCGGGCGCCGCTGTCGCATCTGGGCTCCTGGCCGCTGGAGCGGGCGCGACCCATCGGCGAGCCGATCCGCGCCGCCTCCGCCGAGGGGCTGCAGACCGGCCTGCCCCCGAGCCGCTGGAGAGGAGCCGCTCGAGCCGGTGGGCGAGCGCGATCGTGGCGCTGATCGCGCTGGGGATCGCGCTGGGGATCGCACTTCTGGTCTGGGCGATCGCCACCTGAGCCGGATTGCAGGCGTTGCGGGCGGCGCGGCGGCGGCGTATCGCTCCGCCCCATGGACGTGATCTTCCGCGACGCCCGCCTGATCGACCCCGAGACCCGCAGCGAGAGGCGGGGCGACCTCGCGGTCGCCGGCGGGCGCATCGCGGAGACGGCGCCGGCAGGGGCGGAGGTCGTGGAGTGCGGCGGCAGATGCCTCGCGCCCGGCATCGTCGATCTCGGCGCGAAGGTCTCCGAGCCCGGCGAGCGGCACAAGGAGAGCTTCCGCTCGGCGGGGCGCGCCGCGGCGCGGGGCGGGGTCACGACGATGGTGACGCGGCCCGACACCGAGCCCGCCATCGACACGCCGGAGGTGCTCGAATTCGTGGCCCGCCGGGCGAAGGCGGATGCGGGCGTGCGCGTCGTGCCGATGGCGGCGCTGACCAAGGGCAGGCAGGGCCGCGAGATGGTGGAGATCGGGTTCCTGATGGATGCCGGCGCGGCGGCCTTCACCGATTGCGACCGGGTGGTGGCCGATACGCGGGTCCTGTCGCGGGCGCTGACCTATGCCGCCGGCCTCGGCGCGCTCGTCGTCGGCCACGTGCAGGAGCCCGGGCTCAGCCGGGGCGCGGCGGCGACCAGCGGCAAGCTGGCGGCGCTCGCCGGGCTGCCGACGGTGAGCCCGATGGCCGAGCGGATGGGGCTCGACCGGGACATCTCGCTGCTGGAGATGACCGGGGCGCGCTACCACGTGGACCAGATCACCTCCGCCCGGGCGCTGCCGGCGCTGGAGCGCGCCAGGCGCAACGGGCTCGACCTGACGGCGGGGGTGGGCATCCACCACCTGACGCTGAACGAGTTCGACGTCTCCGGCTACCGCACCTTCTTCAAGCTGAAGCCGCCGCTGCGCTCCGAGGAGGACCGGCTGGCCGCGGTGGAGGCGGTGGCGTCGGGGGTGATCGACGTGATCTCGTCGATGCACACGCCGCAGGACGAGGAATCGAAGCGGCTGCCGTTCGAGGAGGCGGCCTCCGGCGCGGTGGGGCTCGAGACCATGCTGCCGGCGGCGATGCGGCTCGTCCATGGCGGCCACATGGACCTCGCGACGCTCTGGCGCGCGCTGTCGCTGAACCCCGCCCGCCGGCTCGGGCTCGCGGGCGGGACCCTCGCCCTCGGCGCGCCGGCCGACCTGGTGCTCTTCGACCCCGACGCGCCCTTCGTGCTCGACCGGGCGACGCTGGGCTCGAAGTCGAAGAACACGCCCTTCGACGGGGCGCGGATGGAGGGGCGCGTGCTCGGCACCTGGGTCGGCGGGCGGCGGGTGCATCCGGCGGGGTGACCGGCCGGCGCAGGCTCGTCCCCCGCGCCGACCGTTGCCCGGGCGGACGATCCTTCGCTAGGGTGGAGGACGCGCCACGGGCTTCGGGGGTACGGGATGAAGCGGATCGCGATCTTCTGCGACGGGACCTGGAACCGGTCCGACGCGCCCCATCCCACGAACGTTGTCAAGCTCGCGCAATCGGTCCGACAGACGGCGGGCGACGGCTACAAGCAGGTGGTCTTCTATCATCGCGGCGTCGGCACCGGCGCCGGGCTCGGGCGCGCGAGCAAGGCGCTCGACCGGCTGCTCGGCGGCGCCTTCGGCGCCGGGCTCACCGAAAACATCCGCGACGCCTACCGGGCCCTCGTCTTCGCCTACGAGCCGGGGGACGAGATCTTTCTCTTCGGCTTCTCGCGCGGCGCCTATACCGCAAGGTCGCTGGCGGGGATGATCCGGGCCTCCGGGATCCTCGATCCCGTCCATGTCGGCGCGATCCCCGAGGTCCTCGACCGCTACCGCTCGCGCGATCCCGCCACCAAGCCCGACAGCGAGGAGAGCTTCGCCTTCCGGGCGAAATACGCCACGCGGGTGGTGACGAGCGGGACGGAGGCGGAGTGGCGGCGGGAGCGGGGGCTCGGAGGCCTGCACCCGCTCCGGATCCGGTATATCGGCGTCTGGGACACGGTGGGCGCGCTCGGCGTGCCCTCCTATCTCTCCCGCCTCGCGCGGCTGGTGAACCGGCGCTACGAGTTCCACGACACCCAGCTCTCGCGCAGCGTCGAGGCCGCGCGGCACGCGGTGTCGCTGGACGAACGGCGCCGCGCCTACCCTCCGACGCTCTGGGACAACATCGCGGAGCTGAACGGCGCCGCCGCGGGCGAGGAGCGCCGCTACCGGCAGGAATGGTTTCCTGGCGATCACGGCTCGGTCGGCGGCGGCGGCGACGTGGTCGGCCTGTCGAGCACCGCGCTGCTGTGGATCGCCGAGGGGGCGCAAGCCCAGGGCCTCGACTTCGACGAGGGCCGGCTGGCGGCCTTCGCGGCGGAATGCGACCACCGGGTGTCGCTCCGCAACGTCTCCGCGCCCGGGTTCGGCCTCGTCAACGCGCTGGCGCGCCTGAGCATGGGGGACCGGGACGGGCCCGAGGATGCCGGGCTCGCCGCCGTCCCGACCGTGAGCCGGTATTTCGAATCGCCGGAGAACCTCTTCGAGAAGGCGCCCTACCGGCCCGGCAGCCTGCGGCGGGTGGAATCGAAGCTGGACCGGCCGCCCGAGGGGGCGGGATAGGGCGCGACTCGCTCTCCGTCTCCGTTCGACCCGCGACCCCGCGTTTCCGCACAGCCTGTCGCCGCTCGCGGCGGCTTTGCGCGGCGGCGCCGATCTCCCATCTGGAGGGCAAAGGAGCTCCGCCATGCCACCCGTCCTCGATCCCGCCACCCGCATCGGCCATGTCCACCTGAAGGTCGCCGATCTCGATCGGGCGCTCGCCTTCTATTCCGGCGTGCTCGGCTTCGAGGCGCAGTACCGCCGCCCGGGCGCGGTGTTCCTGTCGGCAGGCGGCTACCACCACCACATCGCGCTCAATACCTGGACCAGCGCCGGCGGCACGCCGCCGCCGCCGGGCCATACCGGGCTCTTCCACACCGCGATCCTCTTTCCCGACCGCCCGGCGCTGGCGCGCGCGGTCCGGGCCGTGCTCGAGGCCGGTCATCCGCTCACCGGCGCGTCGGATCACGGGGTCTCCGAGGCGGTCTATCTCGACGATCCGGACGGCAACGGGGTGGAGCTCTACCGCGACCGGAAACGGGAGGAATGGCCGCGCGATGCCGGGGGCGGGATCGAGATGCCGACGCGGCGGCTCGATCTGGAGGCGCTGCTGGCGGAGGCGTGAGGCTCAGAGCGTGGTCAGGATCTGCTCGATCTCGCGGATGCGGCTCGCCGGCGTCGGATGGGTGGCGAGGAAGGCGGGCGGGCGGTTCTTCGAGGCCGCCTGCATGCGCTCCCAGAGGGTGACCGCCTGGCGGGGGTCGAAGCCCGCGCGGCTCATCGTCCTGAGGCCCAGCGCGTCGGCCTCGAGCTCCTGGTCGCGGGAATAGGGCAGCAGCAGGCCGACCTCGACGCCGAGGCCGAGGGCGGCGGCGATCTCGCCGGCATATTGCACGTCGCCGAGGTTGAGGAAGAAGGCGACGATCCGGAGCCCGGCATTCTTGGCGATCTGGGCGCTCATCCGCTTCTGGGCGTGCTCGGCGGAGAGGTGGCCGATCTCGTGGCCGACGATGGCGGCGAGCTGGTCCTCGGTCCGCACCACCTCGAACATGCCCTCGTAGACGCCGATATGGCCGCCGGGAAGGGCGAAGGCGTTGGCCTGCGGATCGGCGAAGACGATGATGTCCCACCCCTCCCGCGAGCTGCCCGCCGCCTCGAGGAGGCGGGTGGAGACCCGGTCGAGGGCCTGCTGGTAGCCGCGGTCGGTGCTGACGGGGACGGTTTCGCGCACCTGCCGCCAGGCCTCGAGGCCCATCGCCTCGGCCTGGGCGTCGGAGACGAGGTTCGGGGGATCGTCGCAGCCCGGGAGCGCCAGGGGCGCGGCCGCCGAGAGGGTGAGGAAGCGGCGGCGCGAGAGGCAGGCCTGGCACATGGGCGTCTCCTTTCGCGGCGAACGCCGGCGGGATCGCGGCGTTCCCGGAAACGTGAGCGCGGGCGCGGACGGGAATGATAGCGTCGGGCCATGCGGATGACCGTCGCGGCCTGTCTCTTCCCCACCCTCCTCTCAGCGCAGGACAGCGACCTGGAGCTGGTGCTCCTGGCCGACGCCTCGGGCTCCATCGACACGCGGGAGATCGCCCTCCAGCGCGAGGGCTACGCGGAGGCGATCACCGACCCGGAGGTGCTGGCGGCGATCGCCGGCACGGCCTACGGGGAGATCGCCGTGACCTATGTCGAATGGGCGGCCGACCAGGCGGTGGTGGCCGGCTGGACGCGGATCGCCGATGCCGAGGATGCCGCCGGCTTCGCGGCGGTGCTGCGGGAGACGCCGCGGCGCGCCTACGGGCGCAACGCCATCGGCGCGGCGCTGCTTGAGGGGCTCAGGCTCATGGAGGAGAACGACATCCGGGGCTGGCGGCGGGTGATCGACTTCTCCGGCGACAGCGCGAACTCCTATTCCGGCCCGTCGATCGAGGCGGCGCGGGCGCGGGTGCTGGCGGCCGGCGTGACGATCAACGCGCTGCCGATCCTGCGCGCGGGCGATCCCGGCCGGGCGCAGGGCGGGCTGGAGGCGGCCTACGAGGACCGGATCATCGGCGGGCCGGGCGCCTTCATGGTCACCGCGGAGAGCCGGGCGAGCTTCGCCGAGGCGGTGAAGCGCAAGCTGGTGCTGGAGATCTCGGGCACCGGCGGCGCGCCCCGGCTGGCGCGCGACTAGCGGGGGGCGGCGGCGCGGCGGAGGCGGTCGTTGATGGCGCGGCCGAGGCCGGTCTCGGGGATCGGCGAGACGGCGATGCGGCGCGCGCCCTCGGCGTCGAGGGCCTGGAGGTGGTGGAAGAGGGTCGCGGCGGCCTCCACCAGATCGCCTGCGGGCGAGAGGTTGCGCGCCGCCGCGACCGGGCCGAAGCCGAGCAGCGTCTCGCCGGGCTCGGGATCGGTGACGCCGAGCCGCAGGCTGCCCGCGGGCGCGTAGTGGGAGGCGAGCTGGCCGGGGGAGGTCGGACCGCCGCCGGGTTCGGGCGGCAGGAGAGCCTGGCCGAGGACCGCCTCGACCTCCTCCGCGGCGAGGCCGCCGGGACGCAGGAGGCGCACCCCTTCGGCTGTCGGCGCGAGGATGGTCGATTCGAGGCCCACCGCCGCCGCGCCGCCGTCAAGCACCGCCGCGATCCTGCCGCCGAGACCGGCGAGGACATGGGCGGCACTGGTCGGGCTGACGCGGCCCGAGGGATTGGCCGAGGGCGCGGCGACGGGGCAGCCGGCGCGGGCGAGAAGCGCGCGCGCGACTTGCGAAGCGGGCACCCGGACGGCGAGGGTCGGCAGGCCCGCGGCGACGAGGGGGGCGATGCCGCCCGCGGCCCTGAGCGGCAGGACGAGGGTCAGGGGGCCCGGCCAGAAGCGCGCCGCGAGCAGGCGGGCGGTCGCGTCCATCTCCACGAGACGCTCGGCGGCGGCGGCATCGGCAACGTGGACGATGAGCGGGTTGAAGCGCGGCCGGCCCTTGGCGGCGAAGATGCCGGCCACCGCCCGGTCGTTCCGCGCGTCGGCGCCGAGGCCGTAGACGGTCTCGGTCGGGAAGGCGACGAGCCGGCCGGCGCGGAGAAGCGCGGCGGCGCGGTCGATGCCGGTTCCGGTGGCGGGGAGACGCTCGGTCATGGCCGCCGCTCTAGGCCAGAGCGGGGCGGCTGGCCAGCGGCGGGGCCGTTACGCCGCGTTGCTCTTGCCGGGCGGGGGGCGACGGCCCATCCTCTGTGCGGGTGACCGCCCCCCGAGGGGCAGAGACCGGGATGGGAGGGAGAGACGAGATGCCGTACCGCGCGCCCCTGAAGGAATTCCGCTTCCTCCTCGACCACGTGGCCGGGTTCGAGCGGGTCTCGGCGACGGAGAAGTTCGCCGAGGCGACGCCGGACGTGGTCGACCAGATCCTGACCGAGGCCGCGCGGCTCTGCGAGGAGGTGCTGGAACCGCTGCAGCGCGCCGGCGACACCCATCCCGCGCGGCTCGAGAACGGCGTGGTCCGCACGCCGCCGGGCTTCGCGGAAGGCTATCGCGCCGTCGCCGAGGGCGGCTGGGTCGGCATGTCCGCCGATCCCGAGCACGGGGGCATGGGCCTGCCGATGGCGGTGGCGACGGCGGTGAACGAGATGATGGCCTCGGCCTGCCTGTCGCTGCAGCTCTGCCCGATGCTGAGCCAGGGGCAGATCGAGGCGCTGGAGCACCATGCCTCCGACGCGCTGAAGGACCTCTACCTGCCGAAGCTGACGAGCGGGGAATGGTCGGGGACGATGAACCTCACCGAGCCGCAGGCGGGCTCCGACGTGGGGGCGCTGACGACGAAGGCGGTGCCGAACGGCGACGGCAGCTACGCGATCGCCGGCCAGAAGATCTACATCACCTGGGGGGATGCCGAGTTCCTCGACAACGTGGTCCATCTGGTGCTGGCGCGGCTGCCCGACGCGGCGCCGGGCACCAGGGGGATCAGCCTGTTCCTGGTGCCGAAATACCTGCCCCGACGAGGACGGCAGCCCCGGCGAGCAGAACGCGCTCAGGGTCGTCAGCCTCGAGGAGAAGCTCGGCATCCACGGCTCGCCCACGGCGGTGATGCAGTATGACGGCGCCACCGGCTGGCTGGTCGGCGGCGAGCATGCCGGCATGGCGGCGATGTTCACGATGATGAACAACGCCCGCCTCGGCGTCGGCGTGCAGGGCGTGGGCGTGGCCGAGGGCGCCTACCAGCACGCGCTGGCCTACGCGATGGACCGCAGGCAGGGGAAGGCAGGCGGCACCGGGACGATCGCCGAGCACGCCGACGTGCGGCGGATGCTGACGGCGATGAAGGCCGAGACCGGCGCGGCGCGGGCGATCGCGATGATGAACGCGGTGGCCATCGACATGGCCGACGCCACCGGCGAGGCGGCCTGGGCGGCGCGGGCGGCGCTCCTGACGCCGATCACCAAGGCCTTCGGCACCGAGATCGGCATGGCCGTGGCGCAGGAGGGCGTGCAGGTCCATGGCGGCATGGGCTTCATCGAGGAGGCGGGCGCGGCGCAATACGCCCGCGACGTGCGGATCACGGCGATCTACGAGGGCACCAACGGCATACAGTCCATGGACCTCGTGGCGCGGAAGATGGCCGACGGGGGCGAGGCGGCCTTCGCGCTCATCGACGAGATCCAGGGCGATTCAGAGCGGGCGCGGGAGGCGCATCCCGACCTGGCGCCGGCGGTCTGGACGGCGGCGGAGACGCTCCGGGAGACGACGGAATGGCTGGTCGCGCGGGACGACATGCAGGACCGGTTCGCGGGGGCGGTTCCCTATCTCAGGGGCTTCGGGCGCGTGCTCGGCGCGGCGGCGCATCTGCGCGCCGCGGTGGCCGGCGACCAGGGCCGGCGGGCGCTCGCCGCCTTCTACATCGAGCGGCTGCTGCCGGAGCACGCGGCGCTGCTGACCCATGCCCGCGCCGGGGCGGAGGGGCTATTTGCCCTGTCCCTCGACGATCTGGCGGCGGCGTAACGACATACTTTGACAGCCCAGGGGCGGCGGCTAGCTCTCCCATCGTGAAAAGTGACTCGAACGATACGCCCGAGGGCGCGATGCGCTTCGCGTGGGAAGAGCCGCCTGAGGTCGGGCGCCCGGTCCGGATCGCCGAGGGCATCGAGTGGCTGCGCCTGCCGTTGCCGATGCGGCTCGACCACGTGAATTGCTGGATTCTCGAGGAGGAGGACGGCGTCGCGATCGTCGATACCGGCTTCGACACCCGCCGCACCCGCGCGCTGTGGACCGAGGCGCTGGCCGGCCGACGGGTCGCCAGGGTGCTGGCCACCCATCACCATCCCGACCATATCGGCCTTGCCGGCTGGTTCCAGGCCGAGCACGGGGCCGAGCTTCTCGCTTCGCGGACCTCTTGGCTGATGGCGCGGATGCTGCAGCTCGACGAGCAGGAGCGGCCGCCGAAGGAGACGGTGGCGTTCTGGCGCGCGGCCGGCATGGACGCGGACGTGCTCGAGAAGCGCATGGGCGAGCGGCCCTTCAACTTCGCCGACGTGACGGCGAAGCTGCCGCTCGGCTACACGCGGCTGACCGACGAGCAGATGCTGCGTCTCGGCGGGCGCTGGTGGCACGTGCACATGGGGGCGGGCCACGCCCCCGAGCACGCGACGCTCTGGGAGGAAGCGGGCGGGCTGGTGATCGGGGGCGACCAGCTGCTGCCGTCGATCTCGCCCAATCTCGGCGTCTACGCCACCGAGCCCGAGGCCGACCCGGTGACCGACTGGCTCGTCGCCTGCGAGCGCCTCCGTGGATTCGCCACGGCGGACAAGCTCGTCCTGCCCGGTCACGGAAGGCCGTTCCGCGGCCTGCCCGCGCGGCTCGGACAGCTGATCGAGAACCACCACGGGGCGCTCAACCGGCTCCACGCCCATCTGACCACCCCGCGTCCGGCCGCCGCCTGCTTCCGGCCGCTGTTCCGCCGGGAGGTCGGCGGGGAGGAATACGGGCTCGCGCTCGTGGAGGCCCTGGCCCATTGCCTGCATCTGGAGCAGGTGGGGCGGGCGCGCCGCCATGTCGATGCCGGGGGAACCTGGCTCTTCGAGGCGGTGTGAGTGGGCGCGATCTGCCGGTGACAGGGCCGGCCGGATGGGCTATCAGGCCGGCGGGTCAGACAGTTCGGAGCGAAGCATGGCCAAGTACACACACGGGTCGATGGACATCGAGACCCAGGAGAAGACCTTCAACGGTTTCGTCGCGACCGTGGTGCGCAGTGTCGTCTTCATCGTCTTCGCGCTGATCCTCCTGGCCCTCGTCAACGGTTGACCGCGGCCCTTCTTCGCGCCGCGGGGCTGGTCCTGCTGCTGGCCGGGCTCGCGGGCTGCGCCGACAATCCGCCGAACGCCACCGGCGCGGAGGTCGCGCGGCGCGCCTACGTTCCGGACCGCGATCCCTCGATCACCCTCGTCACGGTGCGCGACGTGCGCTCCGACGGCGGCGCCCATACCGGGCTCATCCTGCGCGGGTCGCAGGTGGTGATCTACGACCCGGCGGGCTCGTTCCGGCACCCGGACGTGCCGGAGATCGACGACATGCTCTTCGGAGTGACGCCGACGATCGAGCGGGTCTATGTCGACTATCACGTGCGCCCGACCCACTGGATGACCCTGCAGGAGATGCCCGTGAGCCGCGCGAAGGCCGACGAGGTGATCCGGCTGGCGCGGTCGAGCGGGCGGGCGATGCAGGCCGCCTGCGCGACGAAGACCAGCGCGATCCTGCGGCAGGCGGGATTCGACGTGGGCCGCACCTGGTTCCCCAAGCGGCTGATGCGGGAGTTCGGCGCCCTGCCGGGCGTCGAGACGCGGCGGATCGACATGGGAAACGTCGACACCAACCACAACGTCATCTTCGGCAGGGGCGGCGTGCCGCTCCCGCCGCCCGGCTGAGTCGCCTCAGTCGAGGCCGTAGGGGCGGCGGCCGACTCCGACATAGGCGGAGAATCCGGCCCCCCGCGCGTCGTCGGCGCCGTAGACGTTGCGCAGGTCGGCCATCCGCGCGGTCCGCATCGTGCCCGCGATCTGCGCGAGGTCGAGGGCGCGGAACTCGTTCCACTCGGTGAGGAGGACGAGCAGGTCGGCGCCTTCGGCCGCCTCGTAGGGATCGGCGATCCAGGTGACGCCGGGCAGCAGCCGGTCGCCCTCGCGCCGGCCTTGCGGATCGCAGACCCGCACCTCGGCGCCGCCGCCGACGAGGGCGGGCACGATGGTGAGCGAGGGCGCCTCGCGCATGTCGTCGGTGTTGGGCTTGAAGGTGACGCCGAGGATGGCGACGCGCTTGCCGTTGAAGCTGTCGCCGCAGAGGTCCTTCAGCTTGCCGATCATCCGGCGCTTGGCCTCCTCGTTCACCTCGATGACCTGCTCGGTGATGCGCAGCGGCGCGCCGTGCTCCTGGCCGGTGCGGGCCAGCGCGCGGGTGTCCTTGGGGAAGCAGGATCCGCCGTAGCCGGGCCCGGCATGGAGGAACTTGTTGCCGATGCGCCCGTCGAGACCCATGCCGCGGCTGACCTGCTTGATGTCGGCGCCGACGCGCTCGCAGAGCGCGGCGATCTCGTTGACGAAGGTGATCTTGGTGGCGAGGAAGGCGTTCGCCGCATACTTGATCATTTCCGCCGAATTCGAGGTCGGTGACGACGATCGGGAACTCGCGGAGGAAGAGCGGGCGGTAGATGTCGGACATGATCCGTGCGCCGTGGTCGGACTGGACGCCCACCACCACCCGGTCGGGGCGCATGAAATCGTCGATCGCCGCGCCCTCGCGCAGGAATTCGGGGTTCGAGGCGACGTCGAACTCGAGGTCGGGGTTCGCGGCGCGCACGGTCTCGGCGACCTTGCGGTTGGTGCCGACGGGGACGGTGGACTTGGTGACGATGACGACGCCGGGCTCGGCGACCCCGGCGACCTCCTCGGCGGCGGCCATGACATAGGTGAGGTCGGCATGGCCGTCGCCGCGGCGGGTCGGCGTGCCGACGGCGATGAACACCGCCTGCGCGCCCTTCAGGGCGGCGGCGAGATCGGTGGTGAAGGCGAGCCGGCCGGCCGCCACGTTGCGCGCCATGAGCGCCTCGAGGCCGGGCTCGTAGATCGGCACCTCGCCCTGCTCGAGACGGGCGATCTTCTCGGCATTGGTGTCGACGCAGACCACGTCGTGGCCGAAATCGGAGAAGCAGACCCCGGAGACGAGGCCCACATAGCCCGTGCCGATCATGGCGATCTTCATCGATGTCTCCTTCTGCGATCCGGCGTCGCGGGCTTAAAGGCCGCCGGGCGGGCCGGTGTCAATCGGTGCGGGTATCCGTGCGGGAAATGCGGCAGGACGCGGCGGGCATGCGGGATTGTTTCGCGGCGACGGGCGATTCGGGTCCGGGGGCCTCAGCCGGCGAGCCAGAGCAGGAGGTAGAGCGTCGCCGCGCCGCCCGCGATCGAGGCCAGCACCGAGCGCAGGGTGACGGCGAGAGCGAGCGCCACCGCGGCGGCGGAGAGGCGCGGCATGTCGAGCTGGCCCTCCGCGGCGGCCGGGAAGACCACCAGGGGCGCGATGATCGCGGGGAAGACCGCCACCGGCGTGTAGCGCAGGAGCCGCAGGATCCAGGGCGGCAGGGGGCGGTCGCCCAGAAGGCCGAGGAAGGAGAAGCGCAAGAGGAAGGTGCCGACGCCGAGGGCGAGGATGATCCCCCAGATCGTCGGGCTCGGCATGCTCATCGGCGGCGCTCCGTCCAGACCTCGACGAGCGCCCCGGTGACGAGCGCGATCATCGCCGCGATCATCAGTCCGACGCCGGGGGGCAGGCCCATGAGCAGGAGCGACATCGCCGCCGAGACGAGGGCGGCGGCGACCTGCGGCAGGGTCCGCAGCATCGGGCCGAGAAGCGCGATGAAGGTGATCGGCAGGGCGAAGTCGAGCGCCGCCTCCTCCGGCACCCGCGCGCCGAGCGCGGCGCCGACCCAGGTGGCGGCGTACCAGAGCGGGGCCACCGGCGCGGCGACGCCGAAGAAGAACGCGATGCGCTCGGGCACGGACATCTCGGGCCGCGTCTGGTAGCGGGCGATGGAGCAGGCATAGCACTGGTCGACGTTGAAATACGCCACGAGCGCGCGCTGCCAGAGCGGGGCGGCGCCGAGATAGGGCACCAGCGAGGCGGAATACATCGCCATGCGGAGATTCACCATCAGCGCCGCGGCGAGGATCAGGATCAGGGGCGCGTTGTCGCTCATCAGCTGGACGGCGGTGAACTGCGCCGCGCCGGCGATGACCAGCACGGTGAAGCCCATGACCTCGGCGATGCCGAGCCCGGCCTCGGTGCCGACGACGCCGAACAGCGCGCCGAAGGGCGCGATCACGAAGACGAAGGGCAGGCCCTGGGCGAAGCCCGCCCGGAAGCTCGAATTCACGGTGGAGGACGGCATCGATGCGCTCTACTGTCGGCGAACCACGCCTGCCTGCCCGAGCCCCCCAGGATGTGCAAATGCAATCTCGTGATGACGACTATCTCCTGGCGCCCGATCCCGGCCGCCCCGGCCTGACCCGCCGCGTCGCGGGCACCGACCAGGAGGGCGCGCGGCAGGAGATCGCCGTGGTCGAGGAGCGGCCGCTGACGATCTATCTCAACGGGCAGGAGATCGTGACCGCGATGACGATCGGGGATTACCCCGACTACCTGGCGCTGGGGTTCCTGAGGAACCAGGGGATGCTGCGCGACGGCGAGACGGTGACCGGGGTGGACCACGACGAGGAGCTGGGCGTCGTCGTCGTCCGCACCGACCGGCCGACGGACCACGAGGAGAAGCTGAAGCGCAAGACGCGGACCTCCGGCTGCGCCGTCGGCACCGTCTTCGGGGACATGATGGAGGGGCTCGCGGGGCTGACCCTGCCGCCGGCGGAGATCAGGACGAGCTGGCTCTACGCGCTCTCGGAGCGGATCAACACCACGCCCTCGCTCTATCTCGAGGCGGGCGCGATCCACGGCACGGTGCTCTGCCGCCGCGACCGGCCGCTCGTCTACATGGAGGATGTCGGGCGGCACAACGCGGTCGACAAGGTGGCGGGCTGGATGCTCCGGCACCGGGCCGACCCGGCCGACAAGATCCTCTACACGACCGGGCGGCTGACCTCGGAGATGGTGATCAAGTGTGCCCATATGGGCATCCCCGCCCTCGTCTCTCGCTCCGGCTTCACCGCCTGGGGGGTGGAGATCGCCGATCAGGTCGGGCTGACGCTGGTCGGCCGGCTCCGCGGCCGGCGCTTCGTCTGCCTCTCGGGAGAGGCGCGGCTCCTGCGCGACGCCGATCCGCGCGGGGCGGCGGCCGACCGGCCGCGCCGGAGCGCGGGATGATCGCGCCGTCGGGCGTGATCCTGGCGGGCGGGCGCGCCACGCGGATGGGCGGCGGCGACAAGGGGCTGCTGCCGCTCGGCGGGCGGACGATCCTCGCGCGGGTGGTGGAGCGGATCGCGCCGCAGGTGGGCGGCCTCGCGCTCAACGCCAACGGCGATCCGGCGCGGTTCTGCGATCTCGGCCTGCCGGTGATCGCCGATGCGGGGCGGGACCGGCCCGGGCCTCTGGCGGGCGTGCTCGCCGGGCTCGACTGGGCGGCGGCGTACGGCGCGACCCACATCGTCACCGTCGCCGCCGACACGCCCTTCTTCCCCGGCGATCTGGTGCCGCAGCTCCTCCTCGCGGCGGAGGCGCAGGGTCGGCCCATCGCGCTGGCCGCGACGCCGGATCTCGAGCGCGGCATCGCGCGCCACCCGACCTTCGGGCTCTGGCCGGTGGACCTGCGGGAGGATCTGCGCGCCGCGCTGGACGAGGGGGTGCGCAAGGTCGTGGCCTGGACCGACCGGCACGGCACGGCGCTCGCGACCTTTCCGGTGGACCGCTTCGACCCGTTCTTCAACGTGAACACGCCGGAGGACCTGGCGCGCGCCGAAGAGCTGGTGGCATGAGGGTCTTCGGCGTGACGGGATGGAAGAATTCCGGCAAGACCGGGCTCATGGTGCGGCTCCTCACCGAGTTCCGCGCCCGCCATCGCACCGTCTCCACCCTGAAGCACGCGCATCATTCCTTCGACGTGGACCAGGAGGGCACGGACAGCCGCCGCCACCGGGAGGCCGGCGCCTATCAGGTGCTCCTGTCCTCGGAGCGGCGCTGGGCGCTGATGACCGAGCTCGGGCCGCTCGGGGAGCCCACGCTCGAGGCGCTGCTCGGCAAGATGACCCCGGTGGACCTGGTGCTGATCGAGGGCTGGAAGCACGGCCGGCACCCCAAGATCGAGGCCTGGCGCGCCGAGACGGGGCAGGAGCTGATCGCGCCGGGAGACGCGACGATCCGCGCCGTGGCGGCGAAGGGGGATCCGGGAATCCGCGACCGGCCGGTCTTCGACCTGGACGACACCGCAGCCATCGCCGACTTCATCACCGACGAGGTGGACCTGTGAGAGGGTTCGACACGATCCTCGTCGTGGACTGGTCGGCGGCGGAAGGCAGGCGTCGGGCGGAGAAGGACGCGATCTGGATCGGCGTCTCGGAACGCGGCGCGGAGCGCGATCCCGTCCACATGCCGACGCGAACGGAGGCGGAGGCCTGGCTCGCCGCGCGCCTCGGCGCCGAGATCGCCGCCGGACGGCGGGTGATGGCGGCGTTCGACTTTCCCTTCGGCTATCCGGAGGGCTTCGCCCGCCGGGTGACGGGCTCTGACGATCCGCGCGTCCTGTGGGACTGGCTCGCGGACAGGATCGAGGACGACGCCACGGGGCGGAACAACCGCTTCGCCGTCGCCGCCGAGCTGAACGGGCTGTTCGAGGGTATCGGCCCCTTCTGGGGCAAGCCGCGCGAGGGCGATCATCCGGAGATCCCCTATCGCGGCACCGGGCGGGCCGGGCACGGCATGGCCGAGAAGCGCGCCTGCGATGTCGCCGCGAAGACCTCCTCCAGCGTGTGGCAGCTGTTCTTCAATCCCACGGTCGGAAGCCAGGCGCTGATGGGCCTGCCGATGCTCTCGCGGCTGCGGCGGATCGAGGGCGTCGCCGCGTGGCCCCTCGAGGCGTGGCGCGACGCGCGGGCGGTGCTCGTCGAGATCTGGCCGGGCCTGATCGAGCCGGCAGTGAAGACCGCCGGGCCGGGGATCCGCGACGCCCACCAGGTCCAGCTCCTCGCGCGCGCCCTCGCCCGGCTACCGACCGAGGAGCTGGCCGCGATGATGGAGGTGGAGGCGCCGGAGGAGGGCTGGATCCTCGGCGCCGGCCATGGCGCCCGGCTGGCCGCGCTCGCCTTCGAGGCCGCGCCGGCGCCGCCGCTCTCGAACGACTGCTTCGCGCTGCCCGCGGGGGTGGAGTGGACGCCGGTGGAGACCGCGCTCGGCCTGCTGCGCGACCGGCTCGCGGCCGTCACGGGCATCGTGAGCGTCGCGACCGGGGCGGCGGATGGCCGCATTCTGGCGCGGGAGGTCCGCGCCCGGCGCGCCAATCCGCCGGGGGCGAACGCGGCGGTGGACGGGTACGGCTTCGCCCATGCCGCGACGGGAGAGGGGCCGCAGCGGCTGGAACTGATCGACGGCCGGGCCGCGGCGGGAGCGCCCCATCGCGGCGCGGTTCCGCCGGGGCGCGCGATCCGCATCCTGACCGGGGCGCTCCTGCCCGAGGGGGTCGACACCGTGGTGCTGGAGGAGGACACGCGCGTCGAGGACGGGGCGGTTGCCTTCCGCGGGCCGGTGAAGCGCGGCGCCAATACCCGCGAGGCCGGGGAGGACGTGGCGGCGGGGGCGACCCTGCTGGAGGCCGGGCGGCGGCTCCGACCGACCGACCTCGCGCTGCTCTCGGCGACCGGGGTGGGGGAGGTTGCGGTCCGGCGGCGGCTCCGTGTCGGCGTGCTCTCCACCGGCGACGAGCTCGCCCGCCCGGGGGAGACCGACGATCCGGGGCGGACCTATGACGCGAACCGGCCGATGCTGCTGGCGCTCGCCGCGCGGTGGGGTCACGAAGCGGTGGATCTCGGCCGGGTCGGGGACGACCGGGCGGCGCTCCGCGCAGCGCTCGACGGCGCTGTAGCGGACGTGATCCTGACCTCGGGCGGCGCCTCGGCGGGCGACGAGGACCACGTCTCCGCGCTAATGAAGGAGGAGGGGGCCCTCGCCGCCTGGCGGATCGCGCTGAAGCCGGGGCGGCCGCTGGCGCTGGGGATGCGGGGCGGCGTGCCGGTCCTCGGCCTGCCGGGCAATCCGGTGGCGAGCCTCGTCTGCGCGCTGATCTTCGCGCGGCCGGCGCTCTCCGTCCTCGCCGGCGGCGGCTGGATCGAGCCGCTGGCGATGACGTGTCCGGCGGCGTTCTCCAAGCGCAAGAAGGGCGGGCGCCGCGAATACCTCCGCGCCCGGCTCGGGGCCGAGGGCGTCGAGGCCTTCGCCTCCGAGGGGTCGGGGCGGATATCGGGGCTGAGCTGGGCCGACGGTCTCGTGGAGCTCGGCGAGGAGGCGGCGGAGATCGGTCCCGGGGACCCGGTGCGCTTCCTGCCCTTCGCCGGCTTCGGGCTCGGCTAGGCGCCGGTTCCCGAGACGGCGCGGGCGAGGGATTGCAGCGTCAGGTCGACCTGCACGCGCAAGTCGTTGACGAGACCGACGAAGGCCGCGAGCTCGTCCTCGATGGCGGGGATGCGCTGCGCCAGGCTCGGGGCGGCGAGATCAATCCCGACGATCAGGAAGGCGAGGACGAGGACGAAGGTGAAGCCCGAAAGGAAGCTGCCCGTCGCGCCGCGTTGCGGTTCCGGGGGGACCGGATCGGGGGATCGCCGGGCTGCGCCGGGCCGGATGAGCGTCGCGCCGCTCTCCTCGACATCCGGCAGGAGATCGGTGCGCGGGCGTGCGGGCTCCTGCCGCTCCCCGACGGGCACGGCGGGTCCGAGCGACGGGCCCGCGCCGCCGAAGGAGGCGGTATGGCCCGGGGACCGATCCTCGCGCAGCCCGGCCACCGGCACCGCGGAGGGTTGCGGCGGGGGATCGGAAGGCGCGTCCTCCTGCTCCTGCTCCTGCTCCTGCTCCTGCTCCTCCGGCTCGGGAGCGGCATCGCTACCGGGCGTCGGAGCGGCATCGGCGGGGGCCTTGTCGGCGGGCGCGCCCGCTTCCCGCCGCCGCCGTTCCTGAGCCTCCCGCCGGGCCTCCTCCAGAAGGATCCGGCGGGTGTTCTCGTCGACCTTCGGGCGCGGCCGGGCGCCGGCGGGCGGGGCGGCGGGCGCGTCCTCGCCGTCGTCCTCCCCGTCGTCCGCACCGGGCGCGGAGGCGGTTTCGGGGGCTGCCGGTTGGTCTTGGTCGGGGTGGACGGTCCAGATCGTCTCGCAGGCGGAGCATTGCACGTCCCGCCCGGCCGGAGGGACGAGGTCCGGTTCGATCTCGTACTGGGTGCCGCATTCCGGGCAGGTGATCCGCATCCTCGAGTCCCGCTCTTCAGCTTCGCGACCTGTTATCAAGGGCCACGGGGCTTTCAAAGCGTTTGTCGCGGACGGGCGATTGAAACGGCGGCGGGGCTGCGGCAGAACGGCCCCCACGATGCCCCAGATCCGCTCGACCCTCTTCACCCTGCACATCTACGCCGCGATGGCGCTGATGGGGCTGTGGTTTGCGCCGGTGGCGATGCGGCGCCCGGACGGGGCGCATCGCGCCATCCGCGCCTATTGCCGCTACGTCGTCTGGTCGGCGGAGAAGCTCCTCGGACTGAGCTCGGAAGTGCGCGGGACGGTCCCCGAGGGCGAGGTCATGGTGGCGGCCAAGCATCAGAGTTTCTTTGATATCATCCTGCTGTGCTCGGTGCTGCCGGCGCCCAAGTTCATCATGAAGCAGGAGCTGACGCGGATGCCCGTGCTGGGCTGGTTCGCCCTGAAGATCGGCTGCGTGCCGGTGGACCGGGGCAAGAAGGGACAGGCCATCGCCAAGATGGTCGCGGACGTGGAGAAGGGCCGGGCGCGGCCGGGGCAGCTCATCATCTATCCGCAGGGAACCCGCGTCGCGCCGGGTGTCGAACTGCCCTACAAGACCGGAACGGCCGTTCTCTATCAACAACTTGGCCAGGGTTGCGTGCCGGTGGCGGTGAATGTGGGGCTGTTCTGGCCGAAGGAGGGCCTCGCCAACAAGAGACCCGGCCACGCGGTGATCGAGTTCCTCGAACCGATCCCGTCGGGGCTCGGCAAGACCGCCTTCGTCTCCCGGCTCCGCGAGGCGGTGGAGGAGCGGTCGGACGAGCTGATGGCGGAGGCCGGCTGGACCGGACGCGGCGTTCGGGAAAGCGCCTGAGCCGCGATTTCGCCATGTCGGAATCCCGTCGGATTCCTGTCGGATTTCCGTCGGAGTCCGCGGCGGAGGGGGCGCGTCAACGAAAGGACGCAACGGCGACGGATCCGCGGCGGGGCCCCGGCTCACCGCCGGCCGGTCCACCGCGGCAGCATGCGCGACAGGATCCCGTCGCGGTCGACGAAATGATGCTTCAGGGCCGCGGCGATGTGGGCCGACAGCAGCCCGAGGAGGAGCAGGGCGCCGGCGCGGTGGACGAGCCAGGCGATATCGGCGATCCGCTCGTCGCCCTCCGGCCAGGGATCGGGCAGGACGAGGGTGTCGAAGACGCGGTTCTCGATGCCGAGGAGCGTCTGGAGCGGCGAGGCCGAGGCGTAGATCCAGCCCGAGAGCGGCAGGACGAAGAGCAGCGCGTAGAGCGCCAGGTGGCTCGACCGGGCGGCACGCGCCCGCCAGGCGGACATGGCGGGCGGCATCCGCGGCGAGACGCGCTGCGAGAGGCGCCACAGGGCGCGCGAGACGGCGAGGCAGAAGATCACCGTGCCCCAGCTCTTGTGGAGCTGGTCGGCCTCGAAGCGCCGGACCAGATCGTCCACCGACAGGATGTAGGCGGCGAGGCCGAGCTGCAGGAAGATCAGCGCGGCGGTCGTCCAGTGCAGGAACCGGGTGACCCGGCCCCAGCGCGCCTCGTCGTCCCGCCACCCCATGATCCGGTCACTGCGCCGACATGACGAGCCGGATCTCGATCGGCAGGACGGCGGGCACCTCCCCCGGCGTCCCGATGGCCCCGAACTCGGTCCGGTCGATGGCGCCCTCGAGATCGAACGCGGCCGCGTCCGGGTCGTAGCGCACGACCGTCGCCTTGAAGAGGATCGGCCGGGTCACGCCGCGGAAGGTGATCCGGCCCTGGATGTCGGCCGTCGATCGCGAGGTCTGGTCGAGCCGGTCGAGGTCGAAGCGGATGGTCGGGTAGCGGTCCACGGCGAGGAAGTCCTCCGCGCGCGCCATGCGGTCGGCGGGCGCCAGCCCGGTCCGGACCGCGGCTGCGTCGACGTCGATCCGGGCGGTCGTCGCCTCGGGATTCCGGTCGTCGAAGTCGATGGCGCCGCCGTAGCGCGGGAAGGACAGCCGGACGGTCAGGCCGCGCCAGGGCACCAGCACCTCGATCCGGGTCTCGGGGGACAGCGACCAGTCCGCCGCGGAGGCCGGGGCGGCCACCGCCAGGAGACAGAGGAGAAGGGCGCGCAGCATGGACGGGACCCTATCAGACCGGCTCCGGACGTGGCGACACGTGTTCGTGCGGGCCCGGCCCATCACAGTGTCTTGAGGTATTCGATCAGCGCGGCGCGGTCGGCGGCGTCGAGGCCGGTGCCGTAGGCATGGCCGCCATTGCCGTAGCCCGGAAGCGTGGTGTCGTAGATCGACGCCCGCGCCTCGGGATCGGCCTCGGCCGACTGGCCGGCCCCGAGGGCCTCCCAGCGCCAGCCGAGGACGGCGGGTTCGAAGCGCCGCGGATCGCTCCGGTGCCGCCAGTAGGCCGGTCGCTCGGCGCTCAGCAGCGTCGCCATGTCGGGCACCGAGCCGTTGTGGAGATAGGGGGCGGTCGCCCATACGCCGTCGAGCGGCGGCGCGATGTAGCCAGGCGCCGGGGCGGCGCTCTCGGTCTCGCCCTCGCCGTACGGGGAGCGGGCGAGCCACTCGTAGAAGCGGTCGCGCGAGCCATCTGTCGCGGCGGTCGCGTAGGCCGGGTCGGTGCCGATCTCGTCGAGGGGGTAGACGCGGTTCGGAAACGACTCCTCCGCGCCGTAGGTGCCGTGGCAGGCGCTGCATTCCCGCTCGAAGACCGCCTCGCCCTCGGCCGCGAGCGCGGCATCGACCGGGTAGGGGAAGGCCGGGGCCTCGAGGGAGGCGATATAGGCGCGGATGTCGGGGGCGTATTCGTCGATCGTGTCGAGCTCTTCGGGGCTCTCGACGCAGAGCATTGAGGCCAGCAGCATGAAATGCGCCTGGTCGCCGCGGCCGATCGTGGTGTAGAACATCGCCGCCTTCTTGCCCATGCCCCACCAGGGCGGCACGCTGATCGGCAGCGGCTCCTCGGGGGGCGGGTCGAGGAGCGGCGTGTCGGACCAGGCCAGCGTTTCGGGGTCGCGGTGGGCCATCAGCGCCCAGGTGAGGTTCGGGGCCGGGTTCACGCCGCGGGTGCGGGTCTGGATATAGGGGGCGATGCCCTCGATCCGGTCGGCCCATCGCTCCCAAGCCTCCGTCTCGGCCTCTCCGCGCACGTAATTGCCGACCTGCAGCACCCGGCTCATGGGATCGTCGGTGAAGTCGCCGAAGGCGTTGCCGAGCCCGACGACGAGTTCGCCCTCGATGCGCTGGGCGTGGCAGGTCAGGCAGTTGTTGGAGACGATCTCGACGCCGTCGGCGGTCTCGTGGGCGGTCAGCGCGTAGGGCAGCTCGGCGTTGCGGCCCTCGCGGCCGGGGAGCAGGGTTCCGGGATCGGTCTCCGGCGCGACGCGATCCCAGGCGGCGGCGGGCATGCCGCAGGAGACGTAGGGTTCGTTGACGAGCGCGCGGTAGCCTTCCTCCGGGTCGCCGGGGCGCTGGGGAGAGGCGGCGACCACGCCGGTCTCGGAGCGATGGTCGGCGGCCTCCTCCTTCTGGCAGGCGGCGAGCGCCAGCGCGGCGAGGAGGAGGGCGGCGCTGCCGGCGGGGCGGTTCATTCCGCGTATCCGTCGAGCTGAAGGGTGCCCGGCCCCGCGACGGCGACATTCCCGAGCGTGCCTTCCGCCCGCACCGGGACGATCCGGCCGGAGATCGCGGTGCCCTCGCCCGCCGCCTCGAGGAGCGGCGTGACGCGGAGGTCGAGATCCCGGCCGGTGACGTGCCAGGCGACGGGATAGGCGCCGCCGCCCGGGGCCTGGCGCTCCGCCGTCGGGACCATCTCGAGCGCGTCGCCGGAGACGGCGCGGGGGGTGCCGGCGGCGTCGAGGATCAGCCCGTCCACCGTCGCCCCGCCGCCGCCGTCGCGGCGGCGGCTGCGCTGCAGCGACAAATCCGTCCCGTCGTCGAGCTGCAGCAGGAGCCGGTCCTGCGCCAGGGGGCCGCCGGGCAGCGGCAGCTCGCCCCAGAGATGCCCGAGCCAGGCGAGCCCGGTCACGGGGATTTCCTCCGCGCCGGTGCCGATCTCGCCGGTGACGCGCAGGCGCGACAGGAGGACCCCCCGCATCGGCGCCGATCCTTCCGGGTCGAGCGCCCTTGCGGGCTTCTCCGGGGTCAGGGAAAGGCGCACCGGAACGCCCTCCACGCTGGCGGCGAGGTCGAAGCCGCGGCCGCCGGGGCCGCCGCCGTGGCCGAGCCGCCAGTGGTCGAGCCAGACCTCCTGCGCGGCGGGGTCGTCGCCGGCCACGCCGCCGCCGCGGCTGAGGCGGTCCTCGCCGAGCGGACCGGTGCCGCCGTCGCGGATCAGGACGGTGCGCGCGGCATAGAGCGAGCGCAGCGCCCAGGGGTCCGCCTCCGGGTCGCCGTCGTCGGCGCTGAGGCCGAAGCGGGAGAGGGCGAAGTGGAGCGCGACGGGGGCGCCGGTCCCGTCCTCGAGATGGGCGGCGACGACCCAGTTCTCGGCGCGGGCGTCGGCGTGGCCGCCGTGATCGGCGGGGAGGGAGAGGGTCCAGGGGCCCGAGGGGCTGTCGAAGGCCGCCGCCTCCGAGATCAGGGCGACCTCCTCGAGCAGGGCGGCGGTGGCGTTCCGGGGGGCGGCGTCCGCGGGCGGAGGACTGTCGGGGACGAGGAGGAAGGCGGCGGCCGCGAGCGCGGAGAGGCCGGCGGCGCAGGTCGCGGTGAGCCAGGCGCGTCGGGCCATGATCGGTCTCCGCCTCGGGGTCGGTTCCGGTCTCGAGTATCCGGCCGGGGGGCGCGGGGCGCAATGGGGCGCCCGGACGCATCCGGGCGCGGGCGGTGGCGCAGGTCGGGCGCCGCCGCCCGGCCGGGCTCACCCGGTCGCGGCGATCAGGAACCCGGTCGGGGCGAGGTGCAGCGCCTCGGCCTCGCGGGTCGCGCCTTGGTGCAGGAGCGTCTCGCCGGCGGGGATCTGCCATTCCGCGGCGCCGTCGCCCATGTTGAAGACGCAGAGCGTGTCCGGCCCGCGGCGGAAGGCGAGGACGCCCTCGGGCGCGTCGAGGAAGGCCATGCCGCCGGTGCAGAGGCTCGCGCGCGCCCGCCGGAGCGCCAGCATCTCGCGGTAGAACGGAGAGCACGCTGTCGGGATCGTCCTCCTGCGGTGTCGACCGCGCGCGGTCGGCCTGCGGCGGCTTCACCGGGAGCCAGGTCGCATCGGCCGCGGAGAAGCCGGCGTGTTTCGCGTCCCGCTCCCAGGGCATCGGCGTGCGGCAGCCGTCGCGGCCCGGATTGTCGGGGAAGAAGGTGCGGCCCTCGGGATCGACGAGCTCGTCGTAGGCGAGCTCGGTCTGGGTCCAGCCCCAGCTCCTCGCCCTGGTAGAGGCAGGCCGAGCCGCGGATCGACAGCAGCAGCGCGCAGGTCATCTTCGCGAAGGCGTCGCGGTCGGCTCCAGTGGTCGCCCCAGCGGCGAGACGTGGCGCGGCACGTCGTGGCTGGAGAAGGCCCAGTTCGGGCAGCCCGTCGTAGCCGCCCCGGAACATCGTCTCGAGCTGGTCGCGGAAGAACGCGGCGCCGTAGGGCTTGTGCATCAGCGCGGTGTGATAGGCCTGATGCAGGCGGCCGGGCGCCGGTATAGTCCTGCAGCCGCTCGACCGGGTGATGCGCCTCGCCGATCTCGCCGATCAGGGTGCGGGCGCTCGTAGGCTGTCGGTGAGGGCGCGGACCCGCTCCATGAAGGCGAGGTTCTCGGGCCGGTTCTTCGAGTGGATCGGGTACTGCATCTCGAAGGTCTTGTAGTCCGGCTCGGACTTCGCGCGGATGTCGGGCGGGTTGTCGCGCAGCTCGGCGTCGTGGACGTAGTGGTTGACCGCGTCGAGCCGGAACCCGTCCACGCCCTTGTCCAGCCAGAACCGCAGCGTGTCGAGCGCCCAGTCCTGCACCTCCGGGTTGTGGAAATTGAGGTCCGGCTGCTCGCGCAGGAACTGGTGGAAGTAATACTGCCGGCGGCGCACGTCCCAGGTCCAGGCCGGGCCGCCGAAGATCGACTGCCAGTTGTTGGGCGGGCGACCCTCCGGGCCGGGCGTCGGCCCAGACATACCAGTCGGCCCTGGGGTTCGTCCGCGACGACCGGCTTTCGACGAAGAACGGGTGCCGGTCCGAGGAATGGGACAGCACCTGGTCGATGATGACCTTCAGGCCCAGATCGTGGGCGCGGGCCACCAGCGCCTCGAAATCGGCCATGGTGCCGAAGGTCGGGTCGATGCCGCGATGGTCGGAGACGTCGTAGCCCATGTCGGCCATCGGCGAGGTGAAGATCGGGCGACAGCCAGATCGCGTCCACGCCGAGATCGGCGACGTGGGGCAGACGCCGGGTGATGCCGCGCAGGTCGCCCATGCCGTCGCCATCGTCGTCCTGGAAGCTCCGCGGGTAGATCTGGTAGGTGACCGAGCCGCGCCACCAATCGTCCTGTTTCATGGCGAATCTCCATCTCCGAAACGTTTCGGGATTCGCACCGCAGTTGACCCAATCGTTTCGGTCGCGCAAGCCCCGAGGCAGGCAAAAAGGGGAAGGGATGGCGACGCTGAAGGATATCTCGCCCGGCATCTGAGCCTCTCGGTGACGCAGGTCAGCCGGGCGCTGAACGACCATGCCGATGTCAGCCGCGCGACCAAGGCGCGGGTTCGCGAGGGGGCGCGGGAGCTCGGCTACCGCCCGAACCTCACGGCGCGCAAGCTGAAATCGGGCCGGTCGGGCATCGTCGCGATGATCGTGCCGGGACGCTCGGAGACGGTGGAGATCGAGCTGCTGATGGAGAGCGTCATGGGGCTCTCGGCGGAGTTCTCGCGCCGGGGGCTGCAGTTCGTCCTGCATGTCCTGTCGGACGGGAGGACGCGGCCGAGGCCCATGCGCGGCTGGTCCGGGGCGGGTCGATCGACGGGATCGTGGTGACCGATCCGGTGATTGACGACCCGCGCATCGCGGTGCTGCCGAGGCGGGGACGCCCTTCGTCGTCCACGGCCGCGACCGACCGGACGCCGCCTATCCCTTCGTCGACATCGACCACCGGGCGGTGGGGGCGGCTCTGGCGCGGGCTCTGGTGGCGCGGGGCTGCCGGCGGATCGCGCTGGTCGGACGGCCCCGCCGACCGGCCCTATTCGGCGCTGCCGGCGGGAGGGGGCGGCCGAGGTGCTGGCAGGCGGCGGGGCTGAGCGCTCGATCCGGGCCGAATCCGGCCCGGGGCCGATGATCGAACGGCGCGGGCGCCAGGCGGAGGCGGGCCGGGCCGACGCGGACGGGATCGATCGCCGGCAACATGATGCTGGCGCCGGGCTCCGGGCGGCGATGGGGCCGGTGCCGCTCGCCGCGCATGACGACGGCATGCCGCCAGCACGGCGCCGGAGACGGTCGGCCCGCCGCTGGTCCGGACCCTGGCGCCGCTCGTCGGACGCCTGGGTGCCGCTCTGCGACGGGCTCTGGCGGCGATCGCCGGGCGGGCCAGCCAGGTGATCCTCGACCACCGATTGCACGAGGAGGGCTGAGGCCGATCCCGCCGCTTGACAGGCGGCGCCGCGGTGTGCAGGGTATCCGAAACGTTTCGGATGCCTCTGGGAGGGGACCATGACAGGAAAGACGCACAATTCTCGGCTGCCATCACCGCCATCCTCGCCGCGCCGGCGGCGCGCGCAGGACCTGATCCACCCGGTCGGCGAGGGCCCGTTCAGCTGGGACGCCTACGCAGGCCTTCGCCGAGGCGCACGACTTCTCGGGCGAGACGCTCGACATCCTCGGCGCCTCCACCGGCAGCGACAAGGACAAGCTCGAGAACCTCTTCGACTATTTCGAGGCCGCCACCGGCGCGAGCGTGAACCTGTCCGGCTCCGACAGCTTCGAGCAGGACATCGTCATCGCCGCGCAGTCCAGCTCGCTGCCCGACATCGCGATGTTCCCGCAGCCGGGCCTGGCCGCCGACATGGCCGCGCGGGGCGCGCTGGTGGCGCTGCCCGACAGCCGAGCGGCAGTGGTTCGAGGAAAACTTCGCCGCCGGGTCGTCCTGGGCCGATCTGGTGACCTATCCGAAGGCCCGACGGCGAGGCGCATATCTACGGCACGATCTTCGGCGCCGACGTCAAGTCGCTGGTCTGGTACTCGCCCGAGCCTTCGACGAGATGCGGCTACGAGACCCCCGAGACGATGGAGGAGCTCAAGGCTCTGACCGCAGCCGATCGCCGAGGACGGGCGGACGCCGTGGTGCATCGGCCTCGGCGCCGGCGCCGCCACCGGCTGGCCGGCGACCGACTGGGTCGAGGAGTTCGTGCTGCGCACCCAGCCGCCCGAGGTCTACGACCAGTGGGTCGACCAACGAGATCCCCTTCGACGATCCGCGCATCGTCGCGGCGATCGAGGAATACGGGCTTCTTCGCGCGCAACGACGACTTCGTCGCCGGCGGCGCCGACGCGGTCGCGACGACGGATTTCCGCGACAGCCCCGCCGGCCTCTTCACCTTTCCGCCCGAATGCTAATGCACCGGCAGGCGTCGTTCATCCCGAACTTCTTCCCGCCGGAGATCGAGGTCGGCAGGGACGCGGATTTCTTCTACTTCCCCGCCTATGCCGACAAGGATCTGGGCCAGCCGGTGCTGGGCTCTGGCGGCGTGATCTCGCCGATGACTCGGACCGCGACATCGACGCTGGCCTTCATCGAGTTCCTGAAGACCCCCTTCGCGCACGAGATGCAGATCAGCCAGGGCCAGTTCCTGACCCCGCATCTGGGGGCCAACACCGAAGCCTACGCGACCGAGACGCAGGCGGCGCAGGGCCGAGATCCTGACCGACGCCTCGACCTTCCGCTTCGACGGGTCGGACCTGATGCCGGGCGAGATCGGCACCTCCGCCTTCTGGAGCGCGATGGTCGACTACCAGACCGGCGCCCCGGCCGAGGAGGTGGCCGAGGACGTCCAGCGGCGCTGGTCGAGCATGAAGTGAGCAGCGGCCGGGGCCTAGCTTCGGAGCGTGCCGCCGGTGGCGCTCTCGACCTTCTTAACCACCTCTGCGGCCACGGCGTCGATCTCGGCGTCGGTGAGGGTGCGCTCCCTGGGCTGCAGGCGCACGGTGATGGCGAGCGACTTCCGGCCCTCCCCGAGGCTGCCGCCGGCGAAGAGGTCGAAGACGCGGACCTCCTCGACCAGGGCCTTGTCGGCGCCGCTGGCGGCGGCGACCACGTCCTGCGCCTCGACGCGCGCGCCGACGACGAAGGCGAAGTCGCGCTCCACCGCCTGGAACTCCGGCAGCGCGAGGGCCGGGCGGGCGGACCCGGTCCTGCGCGGGGCGGGGACGGCATCGGGCCAGACGGTGAACCCGACCGCTGGGCCCTTGACGCCCATCAGGCGGAGGACCTTCGGGTGGATCTCGCCGAAGTCGGCGAGGGTCTTCTTCGGGCCGAGGCAGATGCGGCCGTGGCGTCCGGGATGCCACCAGTCAGGCCCGTCGCGGAAGATGCGGGCGCCGGAGGGCGCGCCGAGGGCGGCGAGGACGGCGTCGGCCCCGGCCCTGGCGTCGAAGACGTCGAGCGGCCGGGCCGCGCCGTGGACGTCCTTCGGACGCGTTCGGCCGACGAGGAGGCCGGCGACCTGGACGTGTTCCTCGCCGGGCTCGCCGCCGGCGAAGGCGGCCCCGACCTCGAAGAGGGCGATGTCGGAAAGGCCTCGCGCCTGGTTGCGGGCGGCGGCCTGCAGGAGGCCGGGCAGGAGGTCGGGGCGGAGATGCGACATCTCCGAGGAGATCGGGTTCTCCAGCATCGCGGCATCGGTGCCGCCGCCGAAGAGCGCGGCGGAGGTGCTGTCGATGAAGGAATAGGTGACGGCCTCGTTGAGGCCCAGCGCGGCGCAGGCGCGGCGGGCGGCCTGCTGGCGGCGCTGGCCCTCCGTGAGGATCGGCTTCGGCACGCCCGCTTCCGCGCGCGGCATCGGCACGGGGGCGAGATGGGTGAGGGAGGCGATGCGCGCGACCTCCTCCACGAGATCGGCCTCGCCCCGGACGTCCGGGCGCCAGGAGGGGACATGCGCGCTGTCGCCCTCGAGGCGGAAGCCCAGCGCCTCCAGCGTCTCGCGCTGCCGGCTGGCGGGGATGTCCATGCCGACGAGGGAGGCGGCGCGGTCGGTGTCGAGCCGGTAGGCGCGGGCATGGTCCGGCGGGCTGCCGGCCTCCACCACCTCGGAGGGCTCGCCGCCGCAGAGGGCCAGGATCATCGCCGTCGCGTCCTCGAGGCCGGGGCGGGTATAGGCCGGATCGACGCCGCGCTCGAAGCGGTAGCGGGCGTCGGAGCTGATCTTCAGCGCGCGGCCGGTGCGGGCGATGGCGACCGGATCCCACCAGGCGGATTCGAGGAAGACGTCGGTGGTGGTCTCCTCGACGCCGGTGGGCGCGCCGCCCATGATGCCGGCGATGCTTTCCGGGCCCTCGTCATCGGAGATGGCGACCATGCCGGGGGCGAGGGTGTAGCTCCGCTCGTCGAGCGCCTCCAGCGTCTCGCCGCCTTGCGCGAGGTGGATGCGGAGATCGCCGGCGACGCGGGCGGCGTCGAAGACATGGAGCGGGCGGTTGCGGTCGAAGGTGAAGAAGTTGGTGATGTCCACGAGTGCCGAGATCGGGCGCAGGCCGATGGCCCGGAGCCGGCTCTGAAGCCACTCCGGGGAGGGGCCGTTGGTCACGCCGCGGATGAGGCGGCCGGTGAAGTGCGGCGCGTCGGCCAGCGCGTCGGCGGCGATGGAGACGCCGATCGGGCAGGGGAAGGTGCCGTCGATGTCCGCCCGCTCCATCGGCTTCAGGGTTCCCATGCCCCGGGCGGCGAGGTCGCGGGCGATGCCGCGGATGCCGAGCGCGTCGGGGCGGTTGGGGGTGATGGCGATCTCGATGACGGGATCGACGCGTCCGGGGTCGTTGGCGCGCAGCCAGTCGGCGAAGGACTGGCCAACCTCGCCAGAGGGCAGCTCGATGATGCCGGAATGTTCGTCCGAGAGATCCATCTCGCGCTCGGAGGCCATCATGCCGTGGCTTTCGACGCCGCGGATCCTGCCGACCTGGATCGTGCTGTCGATGCCGGGGACGTAGGTGCCGGGCGAGGCCACCACGACGGTGATTCCCGCGCGGGCATTCGGGGCGCCGCAGATGATCTGCGTCTCGCCCGCCGCCGTCCGCACGCGGCAGACCTTCAGCCGGTCGGCATCCGGGTGTGGCTCGGCGGCCTCCACGTATCCCAGGGTGAAGCCCGCGAGCTTGGCGGCGGGGTCGGTGACCGACTCCACCTCGAGGCCGAGATCGGTGAGCGCCTCGGCGATCTCCTCGACGGTGGCGTCGGTGTCGAGATGGTCCCCGAGCCAGGACAGGGTGAATTTCATCGGTGGCCCCCTTGGTATCGCGGGTGGGGAGTAGCGCAGGGGCGGTCGGAGGGGAAGCGGGGGCTGGAGAGCCAGCGAGCCGCAAAAATCCGAAATCTTGTCGGAACTACTTTTGAACTCCAAATCCGAAGCACATCTCGACGCTGTCGAGAAGATCGGTCGATTGTTCGATTTTCTCCACGGAATAGTCGGGGCAGGCCGCGAGCGAGATGACTAGAATAAGTCGCGGCAAGCTGGCCTTGTCTGCGGTGCCGTCTACTATAGGGGCTCCCCGCACATTTGAGATGGGAGGCACCGCAATGGCGGCATCCTTCTTTCTCCAAGCCAGTGGTCCGAAGGGCGGGTCTGTTCGCCTCAAGGTCTCGATCAGCCTTTCGTGGCTGAGATGGCTTTGGGCAAGCTGACCAAGACTGAAGACCACAGGGGTCGCCGAGAGCCAGCCCTTTGCATTTCGTGTTGCAGTTTGAGCTCGAACTTCTTGCAGTCATGACGCCATGTCCCACAACGGCTCGCGAGGAAATCTTCGTGAACCGTCTGCGCTTGACGTCAGCTTAGCGGGACCTTCCGGACCTTCGCGGCAGGTGCTCAATTTCTGCCGCGGCCGCGCGGGGGGTCCACATGGGAAGCATGGGAAGCATGGGAAGCATGGGAAGCATGGGAAGCATGGGAAGCATGGGAAGCAGACCTGGGGCCTTGCGCCGCGCCAAGAGTCTGGCGTTCCGAGAGCGGGCATCCACCGGTCCCGCCTGCCGGGTGCCTGATCCAAACAAGCGCCTCGCGGGCGCCGTAGTCCGACCGGAAAGCTCCCGTCCGGGTCGATATATTCGTTCGAGAGGGACCAGCGAAGCTCCGTTGGGAATGGCGATTTGAAAGCTGGTTGGACAGGAGGCCGAACTTCAATCCTGCAGGGGAAAAGTACTTGTTGGAAGGCATATGCAGCAATTCCGTGACGCTCCGTAAGTTCTGCCGCCTCGAATCCGATTGGGGTGACCCGGTGTCATGATAAGCTCGGCCGCGGAAAGTGACCGGCTGGCCTTGGCTGATACGGGCCGTTTCCCCGGTGCAGCCTGCGGAGCGGGGCGATGACGGAGACGACGGCGGACTGGATCGACAGGTTCGAGGGCCTGAGAGGACTGTCCGGCGATGAGCGTCAACAGATGATACAGGGAAGCTGTGTGATCTCGGTGCCTGCGGGCACACAGATCTTCGCGCCGGGGCAGTCCGCGGACAATCTACTCCTGCTGCTCGAAGGGACGGTGCGGGTGCAGCAGCAATCCGAGACCGGGCGCGAGGTCTTTCTCTACCGCGTTCATGCCGGAGAAAGCTGCGTGCTCACCACCGCGTGCATGCTGGCCTACGAGGATTACGCCGCTGACGGCATTGCCGAGACGGATATCGTGGCAGTCGCCATTCCGCGCAGGACATTTGACGACGTCGTAGCCCGGTCGCCGAACTTCCGGCGCTTCGTCTTCGCCGCGTATTCGCGGCGGATCATCGACCTCTTCACCCTGATCGACGACATTGTCTTCAGGCGAATGGACGTGCGCCTGGCATCGAAGTTGCTGGAACTGGAACAGGACGGTGTCGTGCATTCCACCCACCAGCAGCTCGGCAGCGAACTCGGCACCGCCCGGGAAGTGATCAGTCGGACGCTGTCCGAGTTCCATCGCCGCGGTTGGATCGAGCAGGCGCGGGGCGAGGTGCGGCTCGTCGGACGCGAGAATCTGGAGCGGTTCGCCCGGTCCCCGGGGGAGCGTTGAGGCAGCGCTCGTTCTGTGACGAAGTCACCGTCGGATCCTCCGTCCCCGTGCGATGACGCGTCATCAGCGATTCATCGGGAGGACGGGATGACACGCAACATGGGAACCCTGGATCGCGCCGCCCGGCTCGTGGTTGCGATGGTCCTGCTATGGCTTGCCTTCGGCACCGCTTTCGCGGCCAGCGGCGTGCTGCATTGGGTCGCGCTCCTTGTGGCCGTGATCTTCGCATTGACCGCGATCATGGGAACTTGCCCGCTTTACAGCATACTCGGCGTGAAGACCTGCAAGACCCCGTGACGGCACTGGAGGGCGCCAAGAATGAAAGATTACGTCACCGACATCACCGTCAAGCCGCAGATGAAGGGGTTCTTCGACCCGGCGACCAACACGATCTCGTATGTGGTGAAGGACCCGAATTCAAACGCCTGCGCCATCGTCGACAGTGTGATGGACATCGATTACGCCGCCGGCCGCATCAGCTACGGTCATGCCGACGAGATCATCGCCCATGTTCGGGAGAACGGCCTGAGGGTCGAATGGCTGATCGAGACCCATGTCCATGCCGACCACCTCTCGGCTGCGCCCTACATCCAGGGCAAGCTGGGCGGCAAGCTCGGCATCGGGCGCAACATCACCGTGGTGCAGGAGACGTTCGGGAAGATCTTCAACGAGGGCACCGAGTTCCAGCGCGACGGGTCGCAGTTCGACCGCCTGTTCGACGACGGAGATACCTACTCGGTGGGCGGGATATCCTGCCTCGCGATCCACACCCCGGGCCATACGCCGGCCTGCATGACCCATGTGATGGGCGACGCGGCCTTCGTCGGCGACACGCTCTTCATGCCTGATGCCGGGTCCGCGCGCGCCGACTTTCCGGGCGGCGATGCGGGCCAGCTCTATGACTCGATCCAGAAGGTGCTGAGCCTGCCGGACGAAACCCGGCTCTTCATGTGCCACGATTATGGCCCGGACGGCCGCGAGATCCGCTGGGAGACGACCGTCGGCGAGGAGAAGGCGCACAACATCCACGTTGGTCAGGGCAAGTCGAAGGAGGAGTTCGTCAGGTTCCGCACCGAGCGCGACGCCCAGCTCGGCATGCCGAAGCTGATCATCCCGTCGCTCCAGGTGAACATGCGCGGCGGCGAGTTGCCGCCGGCCGAGCCCGACGGCAAGCGGTACCTGAAGGTTCCGATCGATGCCCTCTGAGGCGAGGCTGCGGGCGGGCCGGCGCGATCGGCCCGCCCACCGCCGGTCGCCGGGAGAAAGACCATGGACAGGCACGAAATAGACGAGAAACTGAGCGTCGGGCCCCAGATCACGGTTGCCGACGTCCCGGAGATCGGGGCGGCCGGGTTTCGCTCGATCATCTGCAACCGCCCCGACGCCGAGGGCGCCGACCAGCCCGGCCACGAGGAGATCGCCGCGGCGGCCGAGCGCGAGGGTCTGGCCTTTCGCTACCTGCCGGTGACCACGGGCACGGTCACCGATGCCGATGCCGAGGCGTTCGGCAGGGCGCTGCGGGAGCTCCCGGGCCCGGTCTTCGCCTATTGCCGCACGGGCACGCGGTCGGCGACGCTCTGGTCGATGAGCGAGGCGCCGCATCGCCCGCTGCCGGAGATCCTCGAGCGGACCAGGGCCGCCGGCTACGACATGACCGGCGTTGCGCGACGCCTCGCCAATGGCGGCCGGACGCCCACCGAAACCGGCGATGCGCATTACGAGGTGGTGATCGTCGGCGCGGGGGCCGCCGGCGTCGCCCTGGCGGCGAGCTTGAAGGCGCGGCGAAACGAGCTCGAGATCGCGATCATCGACCCCGCCGACATCCACTACTACCAGCCCGGCTGGACCATGGTCGGCGGCGGCATCTTCACTGCCGACCGGACCGCGAAGACCATGGGCAGCCTGATCCCGCGCAACGTCCACTGGATCAAGGCCGCCGTCGCCGCCTTCGAGCCGACAAACGACGCCGTGATCCTCGACGGGTGCCGCGTGGTGAAATACGACCGCCTCGTCGTCTGCCCGGGACTGAAGCTCGACTGGGCCGCGGTCGAAGGTCTGCCCGAGACGCTCGGCCGCAACGGCGTCACCTCGAACTACCGCTACGACCTCGCGCCGTATACCTGGGAGCTGGTCCAGACCATGCGGTCGGGAACGGCGCTCTTCACCCAGCCGCCGATGCCCATCAAATGCGCCGGCGCGCCGCAGAAGGCGCTCTACCTCTCGGGCGATGCCTGGTTCCGCCGCGGGGTCCTGAAGGACATCGACATCCACTTCATGAATGCCGGCGGGGTGCTGTTCGGCGTGAAGGACTACGTCCCGGCGCTGATGCGATACGTCGAGAAATACGGCGCGGCGCTGGATTTCTTCCACAACCTCGTCGCCATCGACGGCCCCGCCAGGCGCGCGACCTTCGAGGTGAGGGAGCCCGACCGGGAGCCCCGCCGCGTCGAGGTCGCCTTCGACATGATCCATGTCTGCCCGCCGCAGACCGCGCCGGACTTCATCCGGGTCTCGCCGCTCGCCGATGCCGCGGGCTGGGTCGATGTCGATCAGTCCACCCTGCGCCACAAGAGCTTCGGCAACATCTGGTCGCTGGGCGACGTGATGAACGCGCCGAACGCGAAGACGGCCGCGGCCGCGCGCAAGCAGGCCCCCGTGGTGGCGGAGAACCTCCTCGCCGATCTCGCCGGCCGACCGGCCGTGGCGCAGTACGATGGCTACGGCTCCTGCCCGCTGACCGTCGAGCGCGGCAAGATCGTCCTGGCCGAGTTCGGCTATGGTGGAGTCCTGAAGCCGTCCTTCCCGCCCTGGCTCATAGACGGAACGCAGCCGAGCCGCGCGGCCTGGCTGCTGAAGGAGCGGTTCCTCCCGCTCGATCTACTGGAAGGCGATGCTCCGCGGGCGGGAATGGCTCGCAAAGCCTGAGCCGCTCGATGTCGCGGCAGAGTGAAGCCGTATGTCCGGGGACCGGCACGTCGGCCCGAAGTTCCGTCCAGGCGGCTACCCTCCTTGCCGCGTTTCCAGCCATGCGCCAGTGAAAACCTTGTCTGGCAAGGCGACCCTCCTCGCGAGGGACGTTGGCGCAGTTTTCATGTCGGTGTCCTCCTATCCCGAAGGTGCATGGCGCCCTTCCGGTGCAGACTTGGCGGCTGCGGGGACCGTGATCAGCCACAAGCCCGAGGCCGGTTTCCACGCGCCTCCGCTGCGGACGGCGCTACCCCGCACTCGCTCAAGCGCTGTCCTCCCGTGTTTACGACCGCGTCGTCATTCCGCGTTCACTCCTTAATGGCGGTCGATGCCGGAGCCGGGGCGGACGCTGCCTCTGCCGTAAGCATTCGCTTATGCCCGCCCGTGTCAGCGCATCGGCCAATAGAAGCCGGGCGTTCTCGTCTGTCATGTCGGCTCCGCGCCCCCTTCGGTCGCAGAGGCTGCCTTCCCGAAAGGACGATGACATGAAGCTGAGAGCCATCTTGATGAGCGGCGTCACCTGCGCCGTGTTGAATATCGCCCTCGCATCACCCCCAGCCCTTGCTGAGGACATGCCGATGTCCGGTGCGCCGCAGAGCAACCAGTTCTGGTGGCCCGACCTGCTCGATTTGAGCCCGCTGCGTGCCAACGATCCGAGATCGAACCCGCTCGGAGAAGAGTTCGACTATGCGGCTGCCTTTGCCACGCTTGACTACGCACAACTCAAGGCGGACATCGACGATCTGCTGACGACCTCGCAGGAGTGGTGGCCAGCTGATTACGGCAACTACGGTCCTTTCTTCATCCGTATGGCCTGGCACTCGGCCGGAACCTACCGCCTGATGGACGGCCGGGGCGGCGCCGACGGCGGCCAACAGCGGTTCGAGCCGCTGAACTCCTGGCCCGACAACGCAAATCTCGACAAGGCGCGGCGCCTCCTCTGGCCCATCAAGCAGAAATACGGCTGCCGCACTCTCATGGTCGGACCTGCTGGTCCTGACCGGAACCGTCGCCATGGAGAACATGGGCTTCAAGACCCTTGGGTTTGCGGCCGGCCGCGAAGACGACTGGCAGCCCGAAATGGTCTACTGGGGTCCGGAAAGCGTCTGGCTCGGGGCCGAACGTCAGAACGGCCCCGGCAATTTGCAACGCGACCTGGCCGCAACGCAGATGGGCCTGATCTATGTCAATCCCGAGGGTCCTCAGGGTGATCCCGATCCACTCGCCGCCGCCCAGGCGATCCGCGAGGCGTTCGGGCGCATGGCCATGAACGATGAAGAGACCGTCGCCCTGATTGCCGGTGGCCACTCCTTCGGCAAGGCGCATGGCGCCATGAGAAACGAGGACTGCATCGGCCCCGAACCGGCCGCGGAGGGCCTCGGGAAACAGGGGCTCGGCTGGATCAATACTTGCGGCAAAGGCATTGCCGAAGACTCGTTCACGAGTGGCCTCGAGGGGGCCTGGGTCGCGACACCCACGGCCTTCAGCATGATGTATCTCGACAACCTGTTTTCCCATGACTGGGAGATGACCGAGAGCCCGGCCGGGGCCGTCCAGTGGAAGCCCGCGGGCGGCGCCGCAGAAGGCACAGTGCCGGACGCCCACCTGGCAGGGGTCACCCATGCACCGATGATGTTCACGACCGATCTCGCCTTGAAGGAAGATCCCGCATACCGGGAAATCGCCATCCGGTTCCGGGACAACCCGCAGGAGTTCGAGGACGCCTTCGCGCAGGCATGGTTCAAACTCACGCATCGCGACATGGGGCCGGCGTCACGCTATCTCGGTCCGGACGTGCCCGAGGAGGTCCTGCTGTGGCAGGATCCGGTGCCTGCGGTCAGCCACGCCCTGATCGATCCTGACGACGTCGAGGCCCTGAAGGCCGAGATCCTCGCGGCCGGCATCGACCGGCCATCCCTGGTCCGGACCGCCTGGGCATCGGCCTCGAGCTTCCGCGCCTCGGACATGCGTGGCGGTGCAAACGGGGCCCGCCTGCGGCTGGAACCCCAGAAGAGCTGGGCGGTGAACGATCCCGACGAACTGGCCGATATCCTGGCGCGGCTCGACGCTGTGCGGACCGAGTTCAACGCCGGGCTGGACGGCGGGAAGGAAGTCTCCATGGCGGACACGATCGTCCTGGCCGGCGCGGCGGCCATCGAGGCGGCGGCGAAGGACGCCGGTTACGACGTGGAGGTGCCGTTCCGTCCGGGGCGGGGCGACGCAACGCAGGAGATGACTGACGTGGAGGCGTTCTCCTATCTCGAGCCCGAGGCCGACGGCTTCCGCAATTACTACGATCCCGCCGCAGGACGCTCTCCTGCGGCCATGCTGGTGGATCGGGCGAGCCTGCTGGACCTGACCGTGCCCGAGATGACGGCGCTGGTCGGCGGAATGCGGGTCCTCGACACCAATATGGACCACAACCAGGCCGGCGTGTTCACCGACCGGCCCGGCACGCTAAGCAACGATTTCTTCGTCAACCTGCTCGGCATGTCGACGGTCTGGGAGGAAGTCCCGGGGCAGGACGGACTCTACGAGGGCCGCGATCGGGCGACAGGCGAGGCCAAGTGGCGCGCGACCCCCGTCGATCTCGTCTTCGGTGCGAACGCCGAGTTGCGGGCTGTCGCGGAGGTCTACGGCTCCGACGATGGCGAGCAGCGCCTCGTCGACGATTTCATCGCTGCGTGGGCCAAGGTCATGGAATCGGACCGCTCCGACGACCGGCCGAGCTGACAATTGGGTTCAGGCCGCCGGCGACCCTCGCCGGCGGTCAGGCTACCCGCGCTGTGCTATCAACCCCGCCGCTGCTGCAGGCGAGAGGGCTTCCAAACGGCGAGCTGGATTGGCAAGCGTTCCACCACAAAAGAACTCGGAGGCCGATCTGCCTCAACCGGATCCGTTCTGGTGAATGCGGACGAAGGCGAGTATCCTGACCCGCCCCGACTCGAGATCCAAGATCAGCGGGCAAAGCACTGCGGCCGAACCTCCGTTCGGGCAGAGGAGCGCGCCTGTCTTCCACCCCTGCGCTTGTCTTGGGCAATCGGGCGGATAGTCTCGCCAACATCGGCCCGGTTCAAAGGATCCAAACGATGGCCCCGTTCCTTCCGGGCAGGCGACGCTTCTCGCAACTGGGCGAGCAGGAGATCCTGGCGCTTGCCATATCGGCGGAGGAGGACGACGGGCGGATCTACCGGGGATACGCCGCTCGGTTGCGCGAGGATTATCCGGCGAGCGCGGATCTCTTCGACGGGATGGCGCGCGAGGAGGCGGATCACCAGCAACGGCTGATCGCCCGCCACAAGGAGAGGTTCGGAGAGACCATCCCGCTCATCCGGCGCGAGCATGTCGCCGATTTCTACAGGCGGCGGCCGGTCTGGCTGATGGATACCCTGTCGCTCGCCGAGATCCGCGCCCAGGCCCAGACCATGGAACGGGAGGCGCAGCGGTTCTACGAGGCCGCCGCGCGCCGGTCGACGGATGCCGACACCCGGGCCCTGCTGAACGACCTCGCGGCCGCCGAAGCCGGTCACGAGACGGAGGCGGCCACGCTGCAGCGACGTGCATCTGAGCGACGAGGCGCGCGATGCCGAGGCCCGGACCGAGCATCGGCAGTTCGTCCTCACCTGGGTCCAGCCCGGCCTCGCCGGCCTGATGGACGGGTCGGTCTCCACGCTGGCGCCGATCTTCGCCACCGCCTTCGCCACGCAGGATCCCTGGACCACCTTCCTCGTCGGACTCGCCGCCTCCGTCGGGGCCGGCATCTCCATGGGTTTCACCGAGGCGGCATCGGACGATGGCGCCATCTCGGGCCGGGGGTCCCCCTGGAAGCGCGGCGTCGCCTCCGGGATCATGACGGCCTTGGGCGGTCTGGGGCACGCGCTCCCCTACCTGATCCCGCATTTCTGGACGGCGACGAGCATCGCCTTCGTCGTGGTCTTCCTGGAACTGTGGGCCATCGCCTGGATCCAGAAGAAATACATGGCCACCCCGTTCCTGCGGGCCGTGGTCCAGGTCGTGATCGGCGGCGCACTGGTGCTCGGGGCCGGCATCCTGATCGGCTCGGGATAATCAGGGATGTGATCCGCCTGGCCGGCCGATCCCGCAAGTTTCGTGACGTTGCCCCGGCATCGGGACAGAACCGAGGCAAGCTGCCGGCGCGCCCCTCGATCCGCGAGTACCGGCCATGCGACGCCACGACAGCGATGCGGAGCGCGCGCCGGCTACCGTAAGCGGCCGCTTATTCTGCCTCCCGTCAGCGGACCGCCAATCGAAATCGCGGTGCTCCGGCGGTCATGTCGGTCCCGCGGCCAGCTCGGTCGCGACAGTTTCCTCGAAAGGACATGACATGACCAAGCCGATCGCCCTCGCGTGCGCCCTGTCGCTCACCCTCGCGCCGGCCTTTGCCCAGGCCATGCCCTCGGTCGGCGACGTGGTCGGCACGAACCCCGCCGATGCGAGCACCGCTTTGGCCGCGGCTGGATGCACCGTCGACGCGTTCGAGGCCGAAGGCGGCCAGATCGAGGCCAAGTGCCGTGATGCCGATGCCAGGCACTACGAGGTCTACATCGACCCCAGCTCGGGCGCGGTCACCAAGATCAAGGCCGAGGACTGATCCGATGACGGACCAGGCTCACACGGGCGCCCACGCGGCGCCCGACACCGCCCGGCCATGGGACCCGGTGGTGCGACTGACCCACTGGACCCTCGCCGCAGCGGTCATTGCCAACGGTCTTCTGACCAAGCCCGGTGGCACGGTCCATGTCTGGATCGGATGGGCTGCCCTCGCCGTGCTGGCGCTGCGCCTTCTCTGGGGATTGATCGGCCCGCCCGAGGCGCGCTTCACCTCGTTCCTGCCCGATCCCCGGGCGGCGATCGGTCACCTTTTAGATCTCGTGCGCGGCCGGCCACGTGACCATGCCTCGCACAACCCCGCGGGCGCGCTGATGGCCTATGCGCTCTGGGCCTGCCTTGCCGTCGTCATCGCGACCGGTCTCGCCATGACCGACTTCCGGAGCCCCGTTACCATCGCCGAGGAGAAGGCCGCCGTGACCGCGGGCGACTGGTCGGTTCTTGTCGACGAAGACGGAAAAGAGGAGCACGATGACGGCGGCCTTGGCGACACCGCGGAAGAGGTACATGAGATCGTGGCGAACCTGATGCTGCTTCTTGCGATGCTCCACGTCGCGGGCGTTGTCGTCGAAAGCCGCGCTCTAGGCCGCAACCTGGTGCGGGGGATGGTGACTGGTCGGCGGAAGTGACGTGAAGGTACCCGGTCTTTCCCTGACGCCGGGCCAAAGACATCAACTCGGTCTTGCCGCCATCCTG
>CAVZOA010000025.1:0-75287 GCA_963776705.1 uncultured Alphaproteobacteria bacterium | reverse complement strand
TGCCGTCGCGATACTCGCCGGTGCGGAGATAGACCTTGTGGCCGCCGACGATGGCCTTCTGGGTGTAGCCGCGCCGCCGCTCGGGCAGCCGCTCGCGGGCCTGGGCGATCTCCTTGACGATCACCTTCTCGACGACCTTCTCGGCCAGCACCTGCGCCTTCCGGTCGGGCGAGCCGTTGGCCAGCGCCTCCTCGGCCTCCTCGTCGTCCTCGATCAGCGCGGCGGCGAGCGGCTGGCTGAGCTTCGAGCCGTCGCGGTAGAGCGCGTTGGCCTTAGTGCCGAGCGACCAGGAGAGCTCGTAGGCGCGCTGGCAATCCGCGACGGTGGCGGTGTTCGGCATGTTGATGGTCTTCGAGATGGCGCCGGAGATGAAGCTCTGCGCCGCGGCCATCATGCGGATGTGACTCTCCACCGAGAGGTAGCGCCGGCCGGTCTTGCCGCAGGCATTGGCGCAGTCGAAGACCGGGTAGTGGTCGGGCGAGAGATGCGGCGCGCCCTCGAGGGTCATGGCGCCGCAGACATGGAGGTTGGCCTGCTCGACATCGCGCTTCGAGAAGCCCAGGTGGCGCAGCAGGTCGAAGGCGGGGTCGGCGAGTTTCTCGGCGGGGATGCCGAGGGTCTGGCGGCAGAACGCCTCGCCGAGCGTCCACTGGTTGAAGACGAAGCGGATGTCGAAGGCGGTGGGCAGCGCCGCCTCGATCTTCTCGATCTCGGCGGCGCCGAAGCCGTGGCCGAGAAGCGCCGTGGTGGTGATGCCGGGCGCGTTGCCGAGGGAGCCGTGGCCCACCGCGTAGGCGACGATCTCCTCGATCTGGGCGGGGCCGTAGCCCAGCGTCTCGAGCGCGGCCGGGACCGAGCGGTTGATGATCTTGAAGTAGCCGCCGCCGGCGAGCTTCTTGAACTTCACCAGCGCGAAGTCGGGTTCGATGCCGGTGGTGTCGCAATCCATGACGAGGCCGATCGTGCCGGTGGGCGCGACCACGGAGACCTGGGCGTTGCGGTAGCCGTGGGCCTCGCCGAGGGCCAGGGCCTCGTCCCAGGCGGCCTTCGCGGCCCCGGCGAGCCCGGCATCGGGGCAGGAGGCGACGTCGAGGGCGACGGGCTCCACGTTGACCCCTTCGTAGCCCCCAGCCCCGTGCGCCGCGCGGCGATGGTTGCGGATGACGCGGAGCATGTGGTCGGCGTTGCGCTCGTAGCCCGCGAAGGCGCCGAGCTCGCCGGCCATCTCGGCGGAGGTGGCGTAGGAGACGCCGGTCATCAGAGCGGTCAGCGCGCCGCAGAGGGCGCGGCCCTCGGCGCTGTCGTAGCTCCAGCCCATCGTCATCAGCAGGCCGCCGATATTGGCGTAGCCGAGCCCGAGGGTGCGGAAGTCGAAGCTCCGCTGTGCGATCTCCTTCGACGGGAACTGCGCCATCATCACGGAAATCTCGAGCGTGACGGTCCAGAGCCGCGTGGCGTGGACGTAGCTCTCCGCGTCGAAGGCGCCGTCCTGCAGGAAGGTCAGGAGGTTCATCGACGCCAGGTTGCAGGCGGTGTCGTCGAGGAACATGTATTCCGAGCAGGGATTGGAGCCGCGGATGGCGCCGTCCTCGGGACAGGTATGCCAGGCGTTCACCGTGTCGTGGAACTGGATGCCGGGATCGGCGCAGGCCCAGGCGGCGTGGCCGACCTGCTCCCAGAGGTCGCGGGCCTTCACGGTCTTGGCGATCGTGCCGTCGGTGCGGCGGACGAGCTCCCAGTCGGCATCCTCCGAGACGGCCTTCAGGAAGGCGTCGGTGACGCGGATCGAGTTGTTGGAGTTCTGCCCGGAGACGGAGGAATAGGCCTCGCTGTCCCAGTCGGTGTCGTAGGTGGGGAACTCGATCGAACCGTAGCCCTGCCGCGCATAGTCGAGCACGCGCTTGACGTAGGTGTCGGGGATCGAGGAGCGCCTGGCGGACTTCACGGCCGCCTTCAGGGCGTCGTTCGCCTCGGGGTCGGTGGCCGCGGCGAGGTCGCCGTCCCAGGCGCGAACGGCGGCGAAGATGCCGTTCAGCTCGCGCTCGTGCATCTTCGAGCCGGCGACGAGGCTCGCCACCTTCTGCTCCTCGATGACCTTCCAGTTGATGAAGGACTCGATGTCGGGATGGTCGGCGTCGCAGATCACCATCTTGGCGGCGCGGCGGGTGGTGCCGCCGGACTTGATGGCGCCGGCGGCGCGGTCGCCGATCTTCAGGAAGCCCATCAATCCGCTCGAGCGGCCGCCGCCCGACAGGGGCTCGCCTTCGCCGCGCAGGTCGGAGAAGTTGGAGCCGGTGCCGGAGCCGTACTTGAAGAGCCGCGCTTCGCGGACCCAGAGATCCATGATGCCGCCGTCATTCACCAGGTCGTCGGCGACGGACTGGATGAAGCAGGCATGCGGCTGGGGATGCTCGTAGGCGCTCTCGGACTTGACGAGCTTCGCGGTCTTCCAGTCGACGTAGTAATGGCCCTGGGAGGGTCCGTCGATGCCGTAGGCCCAGTGCAGGCCGGTGTTGAACCATTGCGGGCTGTTCGGCGCGCCCATCTGGGCGGCCAGCATGTAGCGCATCTCGTCGTAATAGGCGGAGGCGTCCTCCTCGGTGGTGAAGTAGCCGCCCTTCCAGCCCCAGTAGGTCCAGGCGCCGGCCATGCGGTCGAAGACCTGCTTGGCGGAGGTCTCGCCACCGAGGGCGCAGTCGCCGGCCGGCCGCGAGCGCCACAGGAACTCGGGCACGTCCTTCTCCTTCACCCGCTCGATGCGGGACGGCACGCCGGCCTTGCGGAAGTATTTCTGGGCGATGACGTCGGAGGCGACCTGGGACCAGGAGGCCGGCACCTCGACGGCGTCGTTGCGGAAGACGATCGTGCCGTCCGGGTTGCGGATCTCGCTCACGGTGGTGGTGAACTCGATCCCGGAATAGGCGTCGTGCCCGGCCGTCGTGAACTTGCGCGCGATCTTCATCTCTCTGGCCCCTTTGGTCGTGGCGCGATCCGAGGCCAAGATCGGGCACAGGGAAAGCGGGCCGCCGGAGCGGCTAGTGCCCTGCACCAGATTTGGTGGATCGCATTGTTGCCCCCACAAGCTGCGCCTCCGAGGGGGGGCCGGTCAACGGACTTTCCGGGTTTCTCCACAGCAAAAATTCCTTGCCGTGGCCGCCTCGCCGCCTAGTCCCTGTGGCGCGGCGGAAAAACGCAATGGTTCAAGCGTCGTAGCGGAAATACGAAATGCTTTACACAATTTTAACGTGTGTATGAGCCGCATCTTGTGTGTTAACTATTATCGTTTACCAGATATAGATTCGCGCCGAAGCGATTCGCGGCGGCGCGGAAAAGCCGGCCTAAGACCAATTTCCGGATGGCGGCGCGCCGCAATCGGATATGGTGGCCGGCGGGCCGGCGCGCGTCCGACGCGCGCCGCGACGCGAAAGGAGCCGATAGGAGGAGGCCGATGCTGAGCAAGATACTGGTGCCGGTGCGCGGCGACGGGATGGTCGGCACGGTCGTCGGCCACGCCGCGGAACTGGCCAAGCGGCACGGGGCGCATGTGGTGGTGGCCCATTGCCGGGCGCAGGCCTCCGACATGCTGCCCTTCGGGGTGCCGCTGCCGAAATTCGCCCGCGAGACCTTTCTCCAGCAGGCCCAGGAACTCGCCGACCGGCAGGAGGAGCACGTGCGCAAAATCCTGCACCGGCTGGCCGGCGATCTCGGGCTGGCGGAGGGCGCGGCCCGGCCGGGCGAGGCGGGCACCTGCGAATTCGTGGAGGAGAACGCCCGCATGGCCGACGTCATCAAGCATAACGGCCGCCTCGCGGACCTGATCGTGGTCGCCAAGCCCGACCGCGACCGCAACATCGGATACAATTCGCTGAAGGCGGGGCTCTACGACACCGGGCGGCCGGTGCTGATGTGTCCGGGCCACGGCGTGCCGGCGCCGGGACTCGGACGGCACGTCGCCATCGGCTGGAACGGATCGGTGGAGGCGGCGCGGGCCGTCGCCCTCACCCTCGACCTGGTGGCGGCGGCCGAGACGGTGACGATCCTCGCCGGCGGCAGGGGCGAGCCGCACGGCGCGACCACCGACGAGCTGGAGGAATACTACCGGCTGCGCGGCGTCGGCGCCGGGACGGTGCGGTTCGAGGCCCGCCACCCGGGCGCGGCGCTGCTCGAGAAGACCGCCGAGATCGGCGCCGACCTTCTGGTGATGGGCGCCTACAGCCACAGCCACGAGCGCGAGACGCTGTTCGGCGGAAACACGCAGACGGTCGTGGACCGGGCGGAGATTCCGGTCGTGCTCGTCCACTGAGACTATCGTCGGGGACCGGTTATTCTTAACTTCGGGGCCGTTTGCGCAATATAGTGTCGCTCTGGCCTGCGGACCGGGCCCGACAACAGAGGAGGAAATGATGCGGATTACCAAGAGAGGCGTTCTGGGACTGGCGGCCGGCGCGATCATGGCGGCCCTGCCCCTGCCCGTCCTGGCGCAGGACTGGCAGCCGACCCGCCCGATCGACTTCGTGATCATGGCGGGACCCGGTGGCGGCGCCGACCAGATCGCGCGGTTCATCCAGTCGGTGGTCGAGAAGAACGACATGACGAACCGCCCGCTGGTGCCGAACAACAAGGGCGGCGGATCGGGCGCCGAGGCGCTCCTGCAGCTCAACACCGCGCGCGACCCGGACCACACGCTTCTCGTGACGCTGAACTCCTTCTTCACCACGCCGCTCCGGCAGGAGGGGCTCGGCGTCGACATCGAGACCTTCACGCCGATCGCGATGATGGGCGTCGATCCCTTCGTGCTCTGGGTGCACAAGGATTCCGGCATCACCACGTTCGAGGGCTTCGTCGAGGCGGCGAAGGCCGCCGACGGCGATTTCGTCATGGGCGGCACTGGCAAGGGCCAGGAGGATTCCATCGTCATCGCCTACATGGCCGGCGCCTACGACCTGGACATCAAGTACATCCCCTATGACGGCGGCGGCTCGGTGGCCAAGGACCTCGCCGGCAAGCAGATCATGGCGAGCGTCAACAATCCCGCCGAGGCCAAGGGCTTCTACGAATCGGGCGATTTCGTGCCGCTCCTCGCCTTCTCCGACGAACGGCTCGACGCCTATCCGGAGGTGCCGACGATGATCGAGATGGGCAACGACTTCTCCTACTACAACCAGCGCGCGGTGGTCGGCCCGCCGGGCATGTCGGACGAGGCGGCGGCCTATTACCGCGATCTCTTCACCCGCGTCTACGAGAGCGAGGAATGGCAGAACTACCTCGTCTCCGAGAGCCTGTCGCCACTCTGGATGGATGCCGACGAGCAGCGCGCCTACTGGGCCAAGCAGATCGAGAACCATCGCGACCTGCTGGCCCGGATGGACGGCTGAGCGGGGATCCGGGGTCGAGAGCGGGATCGGGGGGCGAGGATGCGCAGAGGCGAAATCGCGACGGCGGGACTCCTCGCCCTGTTCTCGCTCTACCTGATGTGGAAGAGCACGGATCTGCCCATCGGCTACATCCGGGGCGAGGGGCCGGGCGGCGGCGCCTGGCCGTTCTGGCTCTCGGCGATCATGCTGCTGTGTTGCGGGGCGATCGCGATCAACTGGTGGCGGCGGACGAGCCCGCCCTCGCAATCGGACGAGCCGCTGCTCGACGGCTATGGCTGGCGCACCCTGCTGCTCGTCGGCGGCGGCATCGTCGGCTTCGTGGCGCTCATCAAGGTGCTCTCGATGTACGGCGCGATCGGGGTGTTCCTGCTCTACTACATGCGGTTCCTCGGGCGGCATTCCTGGGCGCTGACGCTGGCCATCGCGCTGATCACCCCGGTGGCGATGTTCTTCTTCTTCGAGGGCGCGATGCAGATCACCATGCCGCAGGGCATGGCCTTCACCCAGCCCGTCTTCGACGTGCTCTACGAGATCATCTACTAGCGCCCGCCGGGGCTTCGAGGGAGAGCGATGGAAGTTCTGGGGTTCCTGTCCGACGGCGTGCTGGCGGCGCTGCAGCCGCTGAACCTGGCCCTCATCCTGATCGGGGTGTCGGTCGGCCTATTCATCGGCGCGATGCCGGGTCTCGGATCGGTGAACGGCGTCGCGATCCTGCTGCCGATCACCTTCCTCGTGCCGCCCGGCTCGGCGATCATCTTCCTCGCGGCAATCTATTACGGGGCGATGTACGGGGGCGCGATCTCGTCGGTGACGCTCGGCATTCCCGGCGCCTCGACGGCGGTGGCGACGACCTTCGACGGGCGGCCGCTGGCGCTGCAGGGCAAGGCGAGCCTGGCGCTCGTCACCGCCGCCATCGCCTCCTTCGTCGGCGGCACGGTCGCCAACGTGCTCTTCACCCTGTTCGCGCCGATCCTCGCGACGATGGCGCTGTCCTTCGGGCCGCCGGAGATCTTCGCGCTGATGCTCCTCGCCTTCGCCACCTTCGTCGGGCTCGGCGGCGACGATATCGCCAAGACGGTGTTCTCGATCTGCTTCGGCCTCGTCCTCGCCTCGGTCGGGTTCGACCAGATCTCGGGCGCGCCGCGGCTGATCCTCTTCGACATCCCGGGCTTCCTGCACGGCATCGGCTTCCTCGTCCTGGCGATCGGCGTCTACGGGATCGGCGAGATGCTCTGGACCATCGAGCAGACCCGGGGCGAGGTGACGACCACCACCGCGAAGATGAGCTTCGCCACACTCGTCTCGGATACGCGGCAGGCCTTCCGGGAGGGCTGGAAGGGCATGTCCATCGGGTCGTTCCTCGGCTTCTTCGTGGGCGTGCTGCCGGCGGCCGGCGCGACGCCGGGATCGCTGATGTCTTACGGCGTGGCGAAGATGGTCTCGAGGACGCCGGAGAAGTTCGGCAAGGGCCATGCGGACGGCGTGGCCGCGCCGGAGGCGGCGAACAACTCGGCCTCGACGGGGGCGATGCTGCCGATGCTGACGCTCGGCATCCCCGGCTCGCCGACGACGGCGATCCTGCTCGGCGGCATGGTGATCTGGGGGCTGGTGCCGGGGCCGCGGCTGTTCGTCAACGAGACCGAGTTCGTCTGGGGCCTGATCGGGTCCTTCTACGTCTCGAACCTGGCGGCGCTGCTCATCAACCTCGCCTTCATCCCGCTGTTCATCTGGATGCTGCGGATGCCTTTCACCATCCTCGCGCCGATGATCTTCGTGCTGTCGATCGCCGGCGGCTACGCGGCGACGCGGGACATGCACGACATCTGGCTGATCGTGATCTTCGGCCTCGGCGCCTTCTTCCTGCGCAAGTTCGACTATCCGCTGGCGCCGGCGGTGCTGGCGATCGTGCTCGGCCCGATCGCCGAGCCGACGCTCCGGCAATCGCTCCTGCTCTCCTCGGGCGACCCGATGATCTTCCTGACCCGGCCGATCGCCGGGCCGATCACCGTGGCCGCCCTGATCCTCATCTTCCTGCCGGCGCTGAAGCTGCTCCGGAAGCGCCGGAGCGCGCCCGCGGAATGAGGTTCAGCCGTAGAGCCCCGCGACCCGGGCGCGGAGCTTCACCAGCGCCAGCACCGTGTCGATGGTGGGCGTCGGCGTGCCGGTGATCCGGCCGAGCTCCTGCACCGAGCCGAGGAGCGCGTCGATCTCCATCGGCCGGCCCTGGTCGAGATCCTGCAGCATCGAGGTGCGGTGCGCGCCGACTTCGGCGCCGCCCCTGATGCGGCGGTCCACGTCGATGGGGAACTTCACGCCGAGCGTCTCGGCGATCTCCTGCGCCTCGAGCATCATGTCGCGCGCCACCTTGCGGGTGCCCTCGTCGGTGCAGAGCACGTCGAGCGTGGCATGGGTCAGGACCGAGATCGGGTTGAAGGACAGGTTGCCCCAGAGCTTCACCCAGATCTCGTCGCGGAGCCTCGGGCGCACCGGCGCCTTCAGCCCGGCCGCGGTCAGAGCCTTCGACAGCGCCTGGGCGCGCTCGGATTTCGAGCCGTCGGGCTCGCCGAGGGAGAAGCGGTTGCCCTCCACGTGCTTGACGAGGCCCGGTTCCCCCACCTCCGCTGCCGGATAGACGACGCAGCCCAGCACCCGGTCTGGCCCGAACCCGTCCCACTGCGCGTTGCCGGGATCGACACTCTCCAGCCGGGTCCCCTCGTAGGGTCCCTCGAGCCCGTGGAAATACCACCAGGGCACGCCGTTGACGCCGGAGACGATCGTGGTCCCCTCGTCGATGAGCGGCTGCATCTTTCCGACCACGCCGGGCACGGAATGCGCCTTGAGCGTGACGATCACGTAGTCCTGCGGCCCGAGCTTCGCGGGATCCTCCTCGGCAGTCACCGGGATCGTGGTCTCCTCGCCCTCCTCGATCAGGCGCAGGCCCCGCTCCTGCATCGCCGCCAGATGCGGGCCGCGGGCGACGAGGCTGACCTCGGCGCCCGCCTGGGCGAGCTTCGCCCCCATGTATCCGCCGATCGCGCCGGCGCCGAACACGCAAATCTTCACGTCGCTTCCCGGACGCGCGCCGCGTCCGCCCCTTGATGGTCTTCCGGGTCTCGCGGGTCAGGCCTCCTCGGCGAGGCCCAGCTTCTCGGCGAGGCCGATGCGCTGAAGCTTGCCGGTCGCGCCCTTCGGGATCTCCTCGAGGATCAGGAGCTTGCGGGGCACCTTGAAATCGGCGAGCCGCTCGGCGGCGAAGTCGCGGATCTCCCGGTCGGTCGCCGCCTTGCCTTCGGCCAGGACGATCGCCGCGCCGACCTCCTCTCCCAGCTTCGGATGCGGGATGGCGAAGGTCACCGCCTGCGCCACCGCCGGGTGCTCGGAGAGCACGCCGTCGACCTCGAGCGGGCTGATCTTCTCGCCGCCGCGGTTGATGATCTCCTTGAGCCGCCCGGTCAGGGTCAGGAAGCCGTCGGCGTCGAACTGGCCCTGGTCGCCGGTGCGGAACCAGCGCTTGCCCTCCGCATCGAAGAAGTTCTTGGCGTTGGCCTCGGGATTGTTCTCGTAGCCCGGCGTCACGTTCGGGCCGGAAATGGAGACCTCGCCCACGCCGTCGACGAGGCGGTTCTCGCTCTCGTGGGCGATGCGGACCTCGGGTCCCGCCGGCAGCCCGACGGCACCGGGCTTCTGCCTCCCCTGCCCGAGCGGGTTCGAGCACATCTGGTGCGCCGCCTCGGTCATGCCGTAGGCCTCCACCACCGGCGCGCCGAAGGTCTCGGCGAGCTTCGTCATCACCGGCCCCGGCAGGGACGACGAGGAGGAGCGCAGGAAGCGCAGATTCGCCGTCGCGATGGCCTCCGCGTTGCGGGGCGCGCGCGCCAGGATCGCCTGGTGCATGGTCGGGACGGCCGTGTACCAGGTCGGCCGGGTCTCCGAGAGCCAGCCGAAGAATTTCAGCGCGTCGAAGCCGGGGCTGCAGGCGATGGAGCCGCCGGAGGCCAGGGTGGAGGAGACCGCCGCCAGGAGACCGTGGATGTGGAAGAGCGGCATCACGTTGAGGCAGCGATCCTCCGGCGTCAACTCGAGGGATCTGGCGATGCTGCCCGCCGAGGCGGCGATGTTCGATTGCAGCAGCGGCACGATCTTCGGGCGGGAGGTTGTGCCCGACGTGTGCAGGATCAGCGCCACGTCGTCCGGACCCGGCCGGCCGTCTTCCACCTCGTCCCCCGCCTTGCCCTCGGGGGCGAGGGTGAAGCGTCCCGCTTGGGCGTCCCGGTCGACCGAGAGGCGCAGCACCGTCAGGTGGAAGCGCGCCGCCGCCGCCAGCGCCGGGCCGTCGTAATCGTCGGCGACGACGATGGCTTTCGCCTTCAGATCCTCGAGATAGAAGGCGAACTCCTCCTCGCGATAGGCGGGGTTCAGGGGCGCGGTGGTGGCGTTCTGGGCCAGCGTGACGAAGGCGGCCGCCATCTCCGGGCCGTTCGGCAGGACGATGGCCACGCGGTCCGTCGCGGCAATTCCGGCCTTGCGGAGCGCGGCGCGCACCTCGGCGGTCTGCGCCGCGAGCGCACCGTAGGTCATCCAGTCGCGCCCCGGCGCGCCGATCGCCGGCGCGTCCTGCGGGTGGGGCTCGATGAGGCTTGCAATCGTGTCGGTCATACGTCTCCCTCGCTCGGTCGGTCTCGGCGACCATCTCTTCCCGAGCGGAACCTAGCCAATCGGAACCGGCTGCGGAAGGCGGTCTCCGCCGATCGCGACAAAGGTCGCGGCCGCCGTCACGGCGCCGGCGATTTCGCCGGGAGGGAGAAGAGACCGAGGAAGCGGCGGGCCAGGGCGGAATTGCCGGCGACGGTCACGCCGGCGGCTTCGGGCGCGACCTTGCCGTAGACCAGGGCGGCGAGCGCCGGGGCGGTCTCTGCCTCGAACCTCAGGTCGGGCGCGTCGGCCGCCCCGCGCTCCACCGGCAGGCACCCCCCGGCGAGCCGGGCCGTGAACAGGGCCGGGCCGATGGCGAAGACCGCGACCGCCTCCATGTCGCGCGCCGCGGAACCGTCCAGCATCGTGCGGAGCGAGAGCATGAAGGAGACCGGGGAGAGCGGCAGGGTCGGGTCGTGGAGCGGCGAGGCCGCGGCCCAGCGGCCGATCTCCCGGAGGATCGGCTCGGCCGCGTAGCCCCAGGCGGTCAGCTCGTAGAGCCGCGCCGGCACGGGATCGGTGACCTGGCGGCGGCGGAGCACTCCGTGGACCTCGAGCCCCGCGAGCCGCTCGGTCAGGACCTTGGCGCTGATGCCGGGGAGGCTCGCGCGAAGGTCGGAGAAGCGCCGCGGGCCGAACATCAGTTCGCGGACGACGAGAAGCGACCAGCGCTCGCCCAGGAGCTCGAGGCCGAACGCCGTGCCGCAGGCATCGTCGTACCACCTGCCGTGGGGACTTTCCGCCGGGTTCGTTACTTTATGTGATTTCATAGTTGCTTTTTGTAATGCAAGCGACCTACCCTGTCCATATCGGAGGCGCGACTCGGGAGGAATGCGCAATGCCCCAGATGATCTTCGTCAACCTGCCGGTCGCCGACCTTGCGCGTTCGAAGGCGTTCTACGAAGCGATCGGGTTCGTCAACGAGCCGAAATTCACTAATGAACAGGCGGCGGCCATGGTCCTGTCGGACACCATCGTGGTGATGCTGCTGACCTACGACTTCTGGGCGGGTTTCACCTCGAAGCGGCGCGTCGATCCGGCAACGGAGGCGCAGGTACTGCTCTGCATCAGCCGCGAGGACCGGGATTCGGTGGACGCGATCACCGAGGCGGCGGCGGGCGCGGGCGGCAGGGCCGATCCCGGCCCGACGCAGGATCACGGATTCATGTATGGCCGCAGCTTCGAGGACCCGGACGGGCATGTCTGGGAGCCGATGTGGATGAGCGCCGAGGCGGTGGAGAAGGGGCCGATGGAGATGTCCGATGCCGATTGATCCGACTGCCCCGATCACCGTCACGGCCTACGACTGGGTGCCCGACTTCGCCAAGGGCCGGGTCCGCGACCTGCGCGTGCGCTGGGCGCTCGAGGAGGTCGGGCAGCCCTACGCGGTCCGCCCGCTCGCGCAGGGGCAGCAGAAGGAGGCGGCGCACCGCGCCCGCCAGCCCTTCGGCCAGGTGCCGACCTACGAGGAAGGGGATCTGACCCTCTTCGAGAGCGGCGCCATCGTCTGGCACGTCGCCGAACGGTTTCCGGGCCTCATGCCGGAGGACGCCGACGGCCGGGCGAAGGCGCTCGAATGGATCTTCGCGGCGCTGAACACGCTGGAGCCGCCGATCATGGACCGGGTGACGGCGACGATCTTCGAGGCGGGCAAGCCCTGGTCCGCGCCGCGCCTGCCGGCGATCGAGACGCGGATCGGAGAACGGCTGAAGGAGGCCTCGGACCGGCTCGGCGACAGGGAGTGGTACGCCGGCCCGTTCAGCGCCGGCGACCTGATGATGATCTCGGTCCTGCGGATGCTCGATGGCACCGATCTCCTCGCGGCCGAGCCCGCCCTCGCCGCCTACGTGGCGCGGGGCACGGCGCGGCCGGCCTTCGTCCGGGCGCTCGAGGACCACATGGCCGGGTTCACCGGCGACCCGCCGCCCGGATTCGCCGAGTGGCTGTCGAAGATGGAAGCCAGGAAAGGAGAACTCGCATGACCTACGTTGCCGGATTCCTGCTGCCCGTCCCGGACGACAGGAGGGACGCATACGTGGAGAGCGCCCGGAAGGCCTGGGAGATCTTCCGCGATTACGGCGCGATCGAGGTCATGGAGGCTTGGGGCGACGAGGTGCCCGCGGGCAAACAGACCGATTTCCGCCGGGCGGTCGACCTAGAGCCGGGCGAGACCGTCTGCTTCAGCTGGATGCTCTGGCCCGACAAGCAAACCTACAAGCGGTGCGAGGCGAGCATGGGGACCGATCCCCGCTGGCGGGAGATGGGCGAGGACATGCCCTTCGACGGCAAGCGCATGATCTGGGGCAGCTTCACGCCGGTCTTCGAGGCCAGGGCCTGACCGGCCGAGGGCCGTCGGCTCGCCGCCGGCGGCCGGGCATCCGAGGGGGGACGAGAGCATGGGCATTCGCCACGGCGACTTCATCTGGTACGAGCTGATGACGACCGACGCCGATGCGGCCGAGGCGTTCTACGGCGGACTTCTCGGCTGGTCGTTCCGGCCGGCCGCTGCCGCGGGCGGATCGTCGTACCGGCTCATCTCCCGGCAGGGACGGCAGGGACCCGAGGCCGGAGGTCTGATGGAACTCACCGCGAACATGCGGGCCGGCGGCGCGCGGCCGATTTGGGCCGGCTATGTCGGCGTCGACGACGTGGACGAGACGGCGCGGCTTCTGACACGGACGGGCGGTGCGATCCTCATGGATCCGACCACCATCGAGGGGGTCGGCCGGATGGCCTTCGTGCGCGATCCGCTGGGCGCGCCCTTCTACATCATGCGCGGCGCTTCGCAGGAAGAAAGCCACGCCTTCGCGCAGGACGAACCGCGAGAGGGGCATTGCGCCTGGAACGAGCTGCATTCCACCGATCCGGGCGCGGCGCTGACGTTCTACCGCGCCTGCTTCGGCTGGGAGGTGGTCGACAGCATGGATATGGGATCGATGGGGTCCTACGAGATGCTCCGCAACCCGCCGCACGAGAGCCTTCTCGGCGCGGTGATGCGGGCCCGAGAGGACGGGCCGCCGCCGATCTGGCATTTCTACTTCCGCGTGCCGGATATCGACGCCGCCCTGCATTGCATCGGAGCCGAGGGCGGCACGGTAAGGGGCGCGCCACAGGAGATACCCGGCGGCGAGTTCGCCCTGAACGCCACCGACCCCCAGGGGGCGGCGTTCTCGCTGATCGGCAAGCGGGCGGGGTGACGGGATGGAAGAGCGCAAGGCGGCGGTCTATCTCTGGTTCGACGGGGAGGCGGAGGAGGCGGCGCGCTTCTACGCCGCGACCTTTCCGAGCTCCTCGGTCGGCGCGGTACTGCATCCGCCCGATGACGCGCCGAACGCAGGGCCGGGCGCCGCGCTGCTCGTCGAGATGACGCTGTGCGGCCTGCCCTACGTCCTGCTCAATGCCGGGCCGGGGGTCCGGCCCAACGATGCCTACTCGCTCCAGATCTATACCGAGGACCAGGCCGAGACGGACCGGCTCTGGGAGGCGATCGTCGGCGGGGGTGGGGAGGAAATCATGTGCGGCTGGTGCCGGGATCGCTGGGGCTATCGCTGGCAGATCACGCCCCGGGCGCTAATGCGGGCGATCGCCGACCCCGACCGCGCCGCCGCGTCGCGCGCGCAGGCGGCGATGATGGAGATGCGCAAGATCGACATCGCCGGGATCGAGGCGGCGCGTCGCGGCGGGTCGCCGGAGCGCTAGCGGGCGACGCGCCGGCGGCGGGCGCTCAGGCTTCCGGGATGGTCGGGGCGAGAGGATTCGAACCTCCGACCCTCTGCTCCCAAAGCAGATGCGCTACCAGGCTGCGCTACGCCCCGACGGGGGTCTCTCTAGACAATCGGGTCGCGTCTGGAAAGCGGCATCGTGGCTGCGGGCGGTGCCGTCACCCTCACTCGCAGGGCCAGGCGGCCTCGTCCTGCGGCAGAGCGGGATGGCGGAGTTCCGTGCCCCTAGCGATGCCGAGCCGGTCGGCCATGCCGCCGTTGACCTCGAGGACGGCGCGCACCTCGTCGCCTCCGGAAATCGGCGTCTCGTCGAGGGGCACCGCGTTCTCGTGCACGCGGATCACCGTGCCGGTCTCGTCCAGGAAGATCATGTCGAGCGGGATGAGCGTGTTACGCATCCAGAAGCTCGCCGGCTGGGGGCGCTCGTAGAGGAAGAGCATTCCCGCCATCGTCGGCAGGTCTTCGACATTCATCAGACCCTGCGCGCGCTCGGCCGGATCGTCAGCCAGGGCGACGCGGAAGCGCACAGAGCCCCACTCGCCGCGCAGATCGGCGGCGCCGGGATCGCAGGCGGCGGCAGCGGCCGGGCCGGCCAGCGCCAGAAACAGCGCGGCGAGGGCTACTCGGCCGCCTCCTTGCCCTGCCACGCCTCGTCCTCGATGCGCGAGATCGCGGATTCCCATACGGATACCTGTGTCGCGAGCTTGCCCCGCGCGCCCTCGGCCACCCGGAGTGCGATCGCCTCGCCCGGTTCCAGGTCGGCCAGCGAGGAGCGGCGCAGAACGTCGATATGGATGAACACGTCGTCGCCGTCGCCGAAGACGTTGGCGAAGCCGAATCCCTTCGCGCGGTCGAACCACTTCACGCGGGCGGGCTCCAGGGGCCCGCCCTCGGGGATTTCCTCGAACGGACGCGGCCGGTCGCCGGGTTCGGGAAGCGATTCGGGTTCGGGAGGGTCGATCCCGATCACCTCCTGGGCCTGCACGCCGCGCTCGGTCTCGATGACGCGGATGGTGAGCAGGCTGTTGTCGGCGACGCTGTTTTGGCCGAAGTTGCGCAACACGTTCGCATGGAGGAGGATATCGCGCGGAATCTCGTCCGATACGACGAAGCCGTATCCCTTGGTCCCGTCGAACCACTTGACCCTTCCGGCCACCTTCCGGCCGTGATGCGATTCTCCCTCCGACATCTTCGCCCCCTTCGGCGGTTCGCGGACCGCGACTCCCCGTTCAACCGACACACTTCCCGGTTCCGGGCGCCCATATCGCCCGAACACAGTTTAACCATGTCCCTTACGCAGTATCACGTCACGGAAAAAGTCTTTTTACATACCAATCGTCGGAAGGCCCCTTCCGGGACCAGCGCTCGCGGTCGTGCAGGCGGTCCGCACCGTCCTGCCAGAGCTCGATCTCGACGGGGCGGAGACGGTAGCCGCCCCAGAAGGGAGGCCGTTCCGGATCGGTGCCGTGGCGGGCCCGGGCCTCGGCCACGCGGTCGAGAAGGGTCTGGCGATCCGGCAGCGGACGCGACTGGGCGGAGGCCCAGGCGCCGAGACGCGACCCGAGACCGCGGGAGCGGTAGTAGGCGTCCGCCTGCGCCCCCTCCTCACGGGCGACCGGCCCCCGGACCCGGACCTGGCGGCGCAGGGTCTTCCAGTGCAGGCAGAAGGCGGCGCCGCCGCCGGCCTCGATCTCGCGCCCCTTGGCGCTCTCGTAGTTGGTGTAGAAGACGAAGGCGTCGGCCTCGATCTCCTTCAGCAGCACGATGCGGACGTTCGGCAGACCGTCGGGATCGACGGTGGCGAGGGCGATGGCGTTCGGGTCGTTGGGTTCGCTTTCCGCCGCCTCGGCCAGCCAGTCGGCGATCAGCGCGACCGGGTGGGCGGTTCCGAAAATGCTGGAATTCACGGACATTTGCGCTCTTTCTCCGGGTCTTGATGCCGCTGGGTCGTTGTCCTATTGCCTGCCGCGAGGGCAGGCAGCGTGGGGCGGCACATGGCGGATAATTTGATGGCGGGCAAGCGCGGCCTGATCATGGGCCTCGCCAACGACAAGTCCATCGCCTGGGGGGTCGCCAGGGCGCTCGCCGAGGCCGGCGCGGACCTTGCCTTCTCCTATCAGGGCGAGGCGCTGAAGAAGCGCGTCGGGCCGCTCGCCGGGTCGCTGGGTTCGGACCTGCTGATCGAGTGCAACGTGGACGACATGGGCTCGCTCGACGCGCTCTTCGGCACGCTCCGCGAGACTTGGGGCGGGCTCGACTTCGTGGTCCATGCGATCGGCTTCTCCGACAAGACCGAGCTTCGCGGACGCTACGTCGATACCAGCCGCGAGAATTTCCGGCGCTCGCTCGATATCTCCTGCTATTCCTTCACCGCCGTGATGCAGCGCGCCGAGAAGCTGATGGGGCCGGGCGGCGCGGCGCTGACGCTCACCTATTACGGCGCCGAGAAGGTCATGCCGCACTACAACGTGATGGGCGTGGCGAAGGCGGCGCTCGAGGCCTCGGTGCGCTATCTCGCCGAGGATCTGGGCCGCGACGGCATCCGAGTGAACGCGATCAGCGCCGGCACGATCAAGACACTGGCGGCGAGCGGGATCGGCGATTTCCGCTACATAATGAAGTGGAACGAGCACAATTCGCCACTGAGGCGAAACGTGACCCAGGAGGAGGTGGGCAAGTCCGCCCTCTACCTCCTGAGCGATCTGGGCTCCGCGGTGACCGGCGAGGTGCTGCACGTGGATGCCGGCTACCACGTGGTCGGCATGAAGGCGGTCGACGCGCCGGCCCTCGAGCGCGACTGAGATGGGCGCGCGCGCCCTGCCCTCCCGCGCCGCTGCCCGGCGCGGCGCACCGGCATGAGCCCCGCGGCCTTCCTCGGGGTCGCCGTGGCGCATCTCATGGCCGCGATCTCGCCCGGCCCGGCCTTCGTCCTGTCCGTGCGCACCGCGGCGACGGAGGGGTTCCGCCCGGCGGCCGGGCTGGCGGCGGGCTTCGGCCTCGGCGCCGCACTCTGGGCGACGGCCGCGCTGGCCGGTCTCGCGCTCCTCTTCGAGATCGTGCCGCCGCTCTTCGTGGCGCTGAAGGTCGGCGGCGGGCTGGTGCTCGTCGGGATCGGTGTCGCCATGTGGCGCCATGCGCGCGAGCCGATGCCGGAGGTCGCGCCGGAGGCCGCGCCGCGGGGGCTCGGCGCGGCGATGCGGCTGGGCCTCGCCGCGCAGCTCGCCAATCCCAAGCCCGCGATCTTCTTCGGCGCCGTCTTCATCGGCCTCGTGCCGTCGACGGCGGATGCAGGCGACCGCGCGATCGTGATCGTCAACATCCTCTGGGTCGAGGCCGCCTGGTACCTGGTGGTGGCGCGGGCCTTCTCCCTCGACCGGGCGCGGCGCGCCTATGGCCGGGCGAAGGGCTGGCTCGACCGGATCATGGGAGCCCTGCTCGGATCGCTCGGCCTGAAGGTGGCCCTGAGCTGAAAGGAGAGCCGCGATGACCGACCGCCTGCCGCACGAGAAGGGGTTCCACGTCAGCTGGGACCAGCTTCACCGCGACGCCCGCGCGCTCGCCTGGCGGCTCGACGGGATGGGCCCGGAGGCGGGGCCCGGCGCGCCGGGCGGCGGTTGGCGCGCGGTGGTGGCGATCACCCGGGGCGGCATGGCGCCGGCGATGATCGTCGCGCGGGAGCTCGACATCCGGGTCGTGGACACGATCAGCGTGAAGTCCTACGACCACCAGACGCAGTCGGAGGCCCGCGTCCTGAAGGCGCCGGACACGGGGACGATGGGCGACGGGCGGGGCGTGCTGATCGTCGACGACCTGGTCGATTCGGGGCGCACGCTGGAACTCGTCCGCGCGCTCTACCCGGCCGCGCATTTCGCCACCGTCTATGCCAAGCCCAAGGGCCGGGGGCAGGTGGACACATTCGTCACCGAGGTGAGCCAGGACACCTGGATCTTCTTCCCCTGGGACATGGCGATGCAATACGTGCCCCCCTATCGCGGCCGGGACTGAAGGCCCCTACGCGGCTTCCAGCTCGTCGCGGACGATCCGCTCGATGTCGTCGAGCCCGTGATTGGTGAGCGTCTTCGGAACCTCTCCGATCACCCGGCTCTCGACTTCCTGGTGCATCTTCCGGCGAAGTTCGCCGAGCACGCCCGGCGCGGCCACGATGACGATCTCCCTGAAGGCGTTCCGGTGAGCGCGCTTGTAGAGCATGTCGGCCAGCTCGTCGGCGAAGCGGTCCTTGGCGAGCTGGTGCCAGTCCGTGTCCTCGACCGCGGAACGGTGCATGCCGCTGCCGTCGTTGAACCGGCCGCGCCGATTGGCCGATTGCTCGCGGTCGGGGGGATTCTCCTGCTCCTCCTTGCTCAGGACGGTGAGGTAGGGGTCCTCGTGGTCGGTCTGGTTCTCGAGCACCAGCGCCTTCTCGCCGTCCGCGATCAGGACCCAGGTTCCCTTGCTCAGCTTCGCGCCCATTTTCAGCTTCCCTTTCCGTCCTCGTCTCCGGTGCCGTGGAGGCCGCCGAGATTGCCCTCGCCCTTCTCGTCGTCCTTCGTGACGCGGGTCGGGCCCTCGTGGTTCTTGCTCTGGCGCTCCTCGTCGCGGGACCCGACCTTTCGCTCGAGCTCGCCGCCCGCGCGGCCGGAATGTCCGGGCGCCTCAACGGCGTCGTCGAGATACTCCTCCACTTCGCTGCCCGCGTCGTTCGATCTCTTGCGCTCGGCCATGTCCGGCTCCTTTCCGTCTGCTGTCGGATCGGGAACGAGCCCGGCCGGGGGGTGGTTCCTCACCCCTCGGCGCGGCCGCGGTCGATGAGCCAGGCGATCGCGGCGGCCTCTCCGACACGGGCCTTCGTGCCGGCGACGGTGACGACGAGCGGCGCCTCGTCCTCGATCCGCTCCCAGATCCACGCCGCCGCCGCCGCACTGTCGGCATGATCGGCGAGAGCCAGGGTCGCGACGAGACGATGGCCCTCGTTCTCGTCGAGCGCGGCCTCCATGGAGATTGGCTGGAAGCCCATGCCAGCGGGCATCTCCATCGGCGCGCGCAGCAGCGCCACTGTCTCGGCGGTCAGGGGTTCCATCGAGATCAGCATCGATCCTCCGGATGCAGCAAGGGCCGGCGCGACGGCCGGCCCTTCGGAACGCGCGAAAGGCTGACGATCACATGCGGCTTGCCACGTTCTCCCAGTCCACGAGGTTGTCGAGGAAGTTCTGCAGATAGGCCGGGCGCTTGTTGCGGAAGTCGATGTAGTAGGAATGCTCCCACACGTCGCAACCCAGAAGCGCGGTCTGGCCGAAGCAGAGCGGGTTCACGCCGTTTTCGGTCGAGGTGACCTTGAGACCGCCATCGGTGTCCTTGACCAACCAGGCCCAGCCGGAGCCGAACTGGCCGCCGCCGGCACTGGCGAATTCGTCCTTGAACTTGTCCACGGAGCCGAAGCTGTCGGTCAGCGCCGACTCGAGCTCGGAGGGCATGCCCTTGCCGTCGGGCGCCATCATCTCCCAGAACTGGCAGTGGTTCCAGTATTGCGAGGCGTTGTTGAACAGGCCCGACTGGGCGACCGCGTTCTTGTCGTAGGTGCCGCGCACGATCTCCTCGATCGGCTTGCCCTCCCACTCGGTGCCCTTGGTCATGTCCTGGGTCTTGTCGGCATAGGCCTTGTGGTGGATGTCGTGGTGGTATTCCAGCGTCTCGCGGCTCATGCCCTTGCTCGCCAGCGCGTCGTGGGCATAGGGCAGATCGGGGAGTTCGAAAGCCATCGGATGTCCTTTCGGTCGCATGAATCTCTCGGGCGGGTGCGGCGTCGCCGTCTCGTCCGCCCGCCACGACCTAGGCCGCGGGAAAGCTCCGGAAAGGCTGGAAGACGCCGACTTCGCCGCCCTCCCGCGCCCCCGCGGCGAGCACGTCGAAGGCGTAGCGGGCCACCGAACGGAAGCAGAGGACATGCGCCGTCTCGGGCCCCGTCAGCCAGATGGCGGCGGCGATCTGCGCCAGGCGCGTGCGCCGGAACGCGCCCGGCTCGAACGCCCCGGGGGCCATGTCGGCGGGCGTGACCTTGGCCAGAACCTCGTGGATTCCGGCGCCCTCGAGCCGGAATCGCCCGCGCGCATGTCGGAGACGTCGAGCGCGAGATGGGGCGTCCCGGCGAGCGCCTCCGAAAACCGTGCGAGGGCACCCGTTGCCTCCCCCGGCGGCAGGAGCAGGAGAAGCTCGTCGGGCGCCATCCAGGCCACCCCGCCGCGCTCACCGCCGGCGATGCGGAGGGCGCCCGGAAGCTCGGCGCCGGTGATGTCCCGCACGGCGCCGCGGAGGGCGTCCGAGGCGAGGTCTCCCTTGAGCTGGACCATGCCGCGGGGCCTGTCCTCGAAGACGGTGACGTAGCCGCGGAAGCTCGCGCCGCGGAGCGGTGTCGTGGGCTCAGGCATCCTGCTTGGCCCCTTCGGGGTCGTAGAAGACCGGATCGATGATCCGGGCGCGGGTCACGCGTCCGTCGATGCCCGGAAAGTCCAGCACCTCGCCCATCCGCTCGGGCCCGTGCAGCACGAGACCCATGGCGATCCCGCGTCTTCAGCGTCGGCGAATAATAGGTCGAGGTCACCCGCCCCTGCGTGTTGCGCTGGCCGTTGGCGTTCATGCCCTCGGCCACGGCGTAGGCGCCGTCGGGCAGCACCGAGCCGTCCAGCGTCTCGAGGCCGACCAGCTTCCAGCGGTCGGGGTCGGCCATGTGGCTCGCGCTCCTGCGCGCGCTTGCCGATGTAGTCGTCCTTCTTCTTCGAGATCGCCCAGTGCAGGCCCAGGTCCTGCGGGATCACGGTGCCGTCGGTCTCGTCGCCGATCATGATGAAGCCCTTCTCGGCGCGCAGGACGTGCAGCGCCTCGGTGCCGTAGGGCGTGACGCCGTACACGGCGCCGGCCTCGATCAGCCTGTCCCAGAGCGCGCGGCCCCGGTTCGCAGGCACCGCGATCTCGAAGCTAAGCTCGCCCGAGAACGAGATGCGGAAGACGCGCGCCGGGATGCCGGCGAGCTCGCCCTCGGTCCAGCCCATGAACGGCAGGGCGTCCTTCGACACGTCCATGCCGCCGAGCTTCTCCAGCACCTTCCGCGCTTTCGGGCCGACGACGGCGATCTGCGCCTATTGCTCGGTGACGTTCGACGGTGAAGACCTTCCAGTCCCACCATTCGGTCTGGAGCCATTCCTCCATGTGGGCGTGGATGCGGTCGGCGCCGCCGGTGGTGGTGTGGCAGAGGAACGTGTCCTCCGAGAGCCGCGCCACGACCCCGTCATCCATCAGGAAGCCGTTCTCGGAGCACATCAGCCCGTAGCGGCAGCGCGCCGACCTTCAGCGTCGACATCATGTTGGTGTAGAGCATGTCGAGGAAGCGCGCCGGCATCCGGGCCCTTCACGATGATCTTGCCGAGGGTCGAGGCGTCGAGCAGCCCGACGATGTCGCGGACGTTCAGCGACCTCGCGGATCACGGCGTCCTCCTTGCTCTCGCCGGCGCTCGGGTAGCAGTAGGGCCGTCGCCAGTGGCCGACCGGTTCCCAGGTGGCGCCGTTCTCCTCGTGCCAGTCGTGCAGCGGCGTGCGGCGGATCGGCTGGAACAGATCCCGCCCGCGCCTCGCCGGCGATGGAGCCCATCGAGATCGGCGTGTAGGGCGGGCGGAAGGTGGTGGTGCCGACCTGCGGGATCGGCTTCGCCCGAGTGCCTGAGACAAGATCGCCAGGCCGTTGATGTTGCTGAGCTTCCCCTGATCTGTGGCCATGCCGAGCGTGGTGTAGCGCTTGGTGTGCTCGACGCTGACGAAGCCCTCCTGCGCGGCGAGCTGGACGTCCGACACCTTCACGTCGTTCTGGAAGTCGAGCAACATCTTGGCGCGGAGCTCCGGCCCGCGCGCTGCCGGCATCATCCAGACCGGGCGCGATCGGGCGCCTCGTCGCGCGCTGTGCCCCGGAGTCGCGGCGGACGTCCCCTGTCCGACGCCTGCGCGCCGGAGTCGCAGCTCGCGCCAGACATCGCTGAGCATGTCCGGCGGCCGCGCCGACGGCGGAGACCAACGCCCGTTCCGTCCGCGCCGGTGGCGGGCGCTCGGGAGTCGGGGCGAAGAAGCCGCGCTCCTCGTCCCAGGTCAGCTTGCCGCCGCATGCGACCAGAGATGCACGACCGGCGACCAGCCGCCCGACATCGCGACCGCGTCGCAGGCGACCTGGCGCGTCGGCACGTGCCGCTCGCCGCTGCTGGTTGCAGATCGCGACCCGCTCGACCCGCTTGCCGCCCTTGACCTTGGCGATGCCGCGGCCGGTCAGACCTCGATGCCGCGCTCGCGGGCCGCTCGGCCATCAGCGCGCCGCCGCCCTCGGGGCGGGCGTCGACGATCGCCGGAACCTCGACGCCCGCGTCGGCAGCGCCAGCGCGGTGCGGTAGGCGTCGTCGTTGTTGGTGACGACCACGGTCCGCTGCCCGGGCGCGACGCGCGTAGTTCACGACGTAGTCGCGCACCGCGGAGGCGAGCATCACGCCCGGCACGTCGTTGCCGGCGAAGGCGAGCGGACGCTCGATGCGCGCCGGTCGCCGTGACGATCTGGCCTGCGCGGATCCGCCAGAGCCGGTGGCGCGGCGCTTCGGTCGCCGGGCTGGTGATCGGCCATCCGCTCGTAGGCGAGCAGCGTAGCCGTGGTCGTAGACGCCCGCGCCCATGGTGCGGGTGCGCAGGCGTACGTTCGGCATCGCCTCGAGTTCGGCGACGGCGCGTCGGCACCCAGGCCTCCGGCGTCGCAGGCCGTCGATCTCGACCGCCGTCGACCGGCGGCGCGGCCGCCCCAATGCGGTGTCTGCTCCATCAGCAGCACCCGGCGCCCGGCCCGCCCGCCGCCAGCGCCGCGGCGAGACCCGCGATGCCGCCGCCGACGATCAGCACGTCGCAATGCAGGTAGAAATGCTCGTAGCGGTCGGCGTCGCGGGCTCCGTCCGGCGGCCGGCCGAGCCCGGCAGAGCGGCGGATGAAGGGCTCGTAGACGTGCTTCCAGAGCGCGCGCGGCCAGATGAACATCTTGTAGTAGAAGCCCGCCGGCAGGAAGCGCGAGAGCGCCGTGTTGACCGCGCCGACGTCGCAGTCGAGCGATCGGCCAGTGGTTCTGCGAGGTCGCGCGTCAGCCCCTCGAAGAGCGGCGGTGGTCGTGGCGCGCTGGTTCGGCTCGAACCGGTCGCCCTGCCCCAGGCCGATCAGCGCGTTCGGCTCTTCCGGCGCCGCTGGCCACGAGACCGCGCGGACGGTGATACTTGAACGAGCGGCCCATCAGCAGCTGGCCGCGCCGAGCAGCGCCGAGGCCAGCGTGTCGCCCGCATAGCCGCGTCGATGCGCGCCGTCGAAGGTGAAGCTGAGCCGCCGCGGCGGTCGATCAGGCGGCCGCCGGTAGCCAGACGGTGCGCTCATGTTCAGTCTCGCATCGCGGTGTCGGCGGGCTCGGCGCGACAGGTCCGGATCGCGCCGCCGGCGAGTCGCGGTCGAGGATCGTCCGATTCGGCGGCGGTTCCGTGACTCTGCGCGGGATAGGTGCCGAAGACCTGCATGGTCACGGTGTGCGCGGGCGGCGTGGAACCACTTGCCGCAGCCATGGGCATGGCGCCAGCGCTCGAAATGGACGCCCGCGGGTTTCGGCGCGCGAAGAGATAGGCCTCGAAATCCGCTCGCGTCGGAGCCGGGGCCGTGGCGCGTCAGATGCGCCTCGCCGCCGGGCGGAGTTCGGTTTCGTCGCAGCGATGCGCCGCAATAGGGACAGTCGAGGATCAGCATGGCGCGGCCTCCTGCCGGAGGGCGCGCGCGGGGCGCGGCCGGGCGTTCTGCGCGGCCGACGCCGGTGTCGGGCGGATCGGGCGGTCAGTTCTGGCTCTCGCCGCCCCCCGATCCGCCGCGGACCTCTCTTCGCCGCCAGCGCTGGCGGACCCTCTCCGCGTGCGGGCGGCGCACAATCGAAAGTTGTGACCAGAGGGTTCCCTTCCGTCAAGAACGTTCTGGCCTTCGCCGTGCCGCACCCGGCGGGACGGGTCGCGGCGACACGGTGCGGCGGTGCGGTGCGGCGGCGGCTCATGCGGGCTCCTTCGGGGGCAGGCTCGGGGCGTTGGCGATCGCCGTGGGGCGCCGGCGCAGGGCGCCCTCCGCGGCCACCGGGCGGGAGCGCGGCGGGGCCGGTCGTCGGGCGGGCGATACGGGGCCTCTCCAGAGCGCGGCCCGGTCCGCGCGCATCTGCTCCGGACGGCTCCGAACGGGGGCCATCAATGCGCCACCCCCGCGGCGACGCTTTCGTCGATGAAGCGGCCCTCGCGGAAGCGTTCCAGACCGAAATGGCGTCGGCGAGCGGCGAGTGGCCCGTGGCCATCAGTTCGGCGAAGGCCCAGCCCGAGCCCGGCGATCGCCTTGAACCCGCCGGTGCCCCAGCCGCAATTGACGAAGATGCCCTCCACCGGCGTCTTCGACAGGATCGGCGAGCGGTCGCCGGTCATGTCCACGATGCCGCCCCATTGCCGCAGCATCTTGAGGCGGGAGATCATCGGGAAGGTCTCGACCAGCGCGCGCACGGTTTCCTCGATGTGGTGGAAGGAGCCGCGCTGGGTGTAGGCGTTGTAGCCGTCGGTGCCGCCGCCGATCACCATCTCGCCCTTGTCGGACTGGCTCATGTAGCCGTGCACGGTGTTGGCCATCACGACGATGTCCATGCAGGGCTTGATCGGCTCGGAGACGAGCGCCTGCAGCGGCACGCTCTCGATCGGCAGGCGGAAGCCCGCCATGTCGGCCAGGCGCGCCGGAATGGCCGGCGACGACGATGCCGAGCTTGCCGCAGTCGATCGGCGCCGCGGGTGGTCTCGACGCCGGTGACGCGGCCGCCGTCGCGGATCGACGCCGGTGACCTCGCATTGCTCGATGATGTCCATGCCCATGTCGGAGCAGGCGCGCGCGTAGCCCCAGGCCACGGCGTCGTGGCGCGCGGTGCCGGCGCGGGGCTGCCAGAGCCCGCCGAGCACCGGGTAGCGCGGCCCGTCGATGTTGATGATCGGGCACAGCTCCTTGACCCGCTCCGGGCCGATGAACTCGGTCGTCGACGCCCTGCAGCGCGTTGGCATGGGCGGTGCGCAGGTAGCCGCGCACCTCGTGCTCGGTCTGGGCCAGCATCATCACGCCGCGGGGGCTGAACATGACGTTGTAGTTCAGGTCCTGGCTCATGCGTCTCGTAGAGCGAGCGCGACTTCTCGTAGAGCGCGGCGGAGCGGATCCTGGAGGTAGTTCGAGCGGATGATGGTGGTGTTGCGGCCGGTATTGCCGCCGCCGAGCCAGCCCTTCTCGATCACCGCGACATTGGTGATGCCGTGGTTCCGGCCCAGCCAGTAGGCGGTGGCGAGCCCGTGGCCGCCGGCGCCGACGATCACCACGTCGTAGCGCGACTTCGGGGCGCGGCGCTGGCCCAGGCGCGGGTCCAGCCGCTGTGGTTGCGCAGGGCCTCCCGGGCGATGGCAAAGGCGGAATAGCGACGGGTCATCTCAGGCGGCCCCCGGATATCGGTTCGCGCCCGTCATAGGAAAGCGCCCGGCGGCGGTGATGCGCGCGCGCGGCAGGTTCAACAGATTTTGCGACATGGGCGGTGCGGCAGCCTGACCCGGCCGCTTTCCCCCGGCCGCGCGAGCCGGTAGGAGACGGCCGACGGTGACGTTCTGGCTCATCGGTCTCGTTCTCGCCGCCCTCGGCGTCCTGCCGGTCGTGCTCACGCTGTGGCGCGGGCGGGAGCGCGGCGACGCGGCGCCGGAACTCGGGGTCTATCGCGACCAGCTCGCCGAGATCGACCGCGACATCGCCCGCGGCATCGCTCGCCGGCGACGAGGCCGAGCGCACGCGGGCCGAGGTGTCGCGCCGGCTCCTGGCCGCCGACCGCGCCGCGCCGCGCGCCGGCACGCGAGGCGCCGCGGGCGACGCGGCGCGCGGGCGGCGCGGCGGCGCTGGTCGCTGGCCTCTGGCCGGCGCGGTCGGGCTCTATGTCTGGCTCGGCGCGCCGGGCTATCCCGACCTGCCGATCGAGAAGCGGCTGGCGCGAGGCCGCGGAGCGGCGCGCGAGCCGCCCGGACCAGGCCGAGGCGGAGGCGCAGCGCGCAGGACGCCCTGCCCGCCGCCGGCGGAGCCCGATCCCGAGTTCGCCGCCCTGATGGACGCGGCTGCGCGACGGCGATGGACGAGCCGCGCGACGACCCGCAGGGCTGGCGGCTGCTGGCCCGCAACGAGGCGCGGCTGGGCAACTACCCGGCCGCGCGCGCGGGCGCAGGAGCGGCTGGTGGCGCTCCTGGGCGAGGACGCCTCTGCGCGAGGAGCGGCCGTTCCTGGCCGAGCTGCTGGTCCTCGCCGCGGGCGGGTTCGTCACGCCCGAGGCGGAGGCGGCGTTCGACGCGGCGCTGGCGCGCGACGCCGGCGACGGGCGGCGCGCTCTACTACAAGGGGCTGACCTACGCGCAGACCGGGCGACCGGATCTCGCCTTCCGCATCTGGCGGCCGCTGCTGGAGACCGCGCCGCCGGACGCGCCCTGGATCGCGCCGGTCCGCGCCCAGCATCGGCCGAGGTCGCGGCGCTGGCGCGGGATCGACTACGAACGCCGCCCGAGGCCCCCGGCGCCGGCGGTCCCGGACCGTCCGCCGCGGACATGGCGGCGGCGGGCGACATGGACCCCGAGGCGCGCCAGGAGATGATCCGCGGACATGGTCGAGCGGCTGGGCGAGCGGCTGGCCACCGAGGGCGGGCCGGCGCCGGACTGGGCGCGGCTGATCCGCGCGCTGGGCGTGCTCGGCGAGCGCGGGCGGGCGCAGGCGATCTTCTCGGAGAGCCGCCAGGTCTTCGCCAACCAGCCCGACGACATCGCCGCGCTTGAGGACGCGGCCCGCGCGGCGGGGGTGCTGAATTGAGCGCCCGGCCCGCCCCCGACCGGCGGCGCGGCGAACCACGACGACATCGCCGCCTTCGCCGCCCTGCTGCCGCCGATGGCCGGGCTGATGGGACTCGACCTCGGCACCAAGACGATCGGCGTCGCGGTCTCCGACCGGATGCGGACCGTCGCCTCGCCGCTCGAGGTGGTGCGGCGGCGGAAGTTCACCCTCGACGCCGCCCGCCTGGCCGAGATCGCCGGGGGCCGGGAGATCGGCGGCCTCGTCCTCGGCCTGCCGCGGAACATGGACGGCAGCGAGGGCCCCCGCGCCCAGTCCGCACGGGCCTTCGCGCGGAACCTGCAACGGATCGTTGACCTGCCGCTGGTATTCTGGGACGAGCGGCTCTCGACGGTGGCCGCGGAGCGGGCGCTTCTCGAAGCGGATGCCTCCCGGCCGAAGCGGGCGGCGGTCATCGACCAGGTCGCGGCCGCCTACATCCTGCAGGGGGCGCTCGACCGGCTGGGACGGATGTGAGGACGGGATGAGCGACAAATCTTGGCGGCGCGACGGCATCGAGAGCCCCTGTGTCAGCATCTGCATGATCCATCCCGATGCCGGTCTCTGCGCCGGCTGCCTGCGCAGCGTGGACGAGATCGCCCGCTGGACGCGGATGGATCCCGAGGAGCGGCGCCGGATCATGGACGAGCTGCCGGGGCGCGCCGGGCAGTTGCGGATCCGCCGCGGCGGGCGCGCGGGGCGGCAGAAGCGCTAATACTACAGTTGCGGATGAGTTGATGCTGTGATCGTGTTTGTCTGTTGAGGGCGCGGGAGTGGTCATGGCTGTGGCGGAGTGGACGGGTGCGCTGATCGACTGGCGGGCCGAGCTTGAGCGGCTGAAGGGAAGGATTGCGTTTGCGTTCAAGCGCTCCGAGCAGCGCGAGACGGCGGGAGCGTTCGTCGAGGGGCTGCTGTCCGGGGCAGAGCGCAAGACGGGCTGGATGCTGGCGGAGCAAGCGGGGCTGGCGAAGCCCTACCGCGTGCAGTCCCTGCTCGGGCGCAGCTCTTGGTCGGCGGACCGGCTTCGTGACCTGGTGCGGGACTATGCGGTCGAAGCGTTGAGAGATCCGGGTGGGGTGCTGGTTCTGGACGAGACCGGGTTCCTCAAGAAGGGCCGGCACTCGGTGGGCGTGGGGCGGCAGTATTCCGGCACGGCGGGGCGGATCGAGAACTGCCAGGTGGGGGTCTTCGCGGCCTATGCCAGCCGTTGGGGCCACGCGCTCGTCGACCGTCAGCTATACCTGCCCAAGGACTGGGCGGAGGACGAGGCGCGGCGGCGCAAGGCCCGCGTTCCCGACGACGTCGCCTTTGCCACCAGGCCGACGATGGCGCGGGCGATGATCGCCCGCCTTCTCGATGCGGGGCTGCCCTGCGCCTGGGTGCTGGCCGACGCGCTCTACGGCTCGGACTACCAGCTGCGGCGCCTGCTCGAGGGCCGCGGGCAGCCCTACGTGCTCGCTGTGCGCTCGAACCAGAGCATACGCTTCCTCGCCGAGGACTGGGGTCTGGTGCAGACTGACCCCGCCACGGTCGCGGCCGAGCTGGACGACGGGGACTGGGCCTCGCTCACCGCCGGCGAGGGTGCGAAGGGGCCGCGGCTCTGCGACTGGGCACGCGTGCCGCTCTCCTGGGACCGCGGGGCGGGCTTCGAGCGCTGGCTGCTGATCCGGCGCAGCCGGCGCCGCGATGCGCTCGCCTACGCCTTCGCCTACGCGCGCGAAGGCACCTCGCTGCCCGAGCTCGCCGCCGCGGCCGGCTCCCGCTGGGCAATCGAGGAGTGCTTCGCGCGCGCCAAGGACGACCTCGGCCTCGACCACTGCGAGGCCCGCTCCTGGCACGGCTGGCACCGTCACACGAGCCTCGTCATGGCGGCCCAGGCCTTCCTCGCCCACCTCGCCGCCGCGCAGCGCCGGCTGGCTTTCGGCAAAGCCCTCGGGGACAAAACGAGTCCAGACACCCGGCAGGCAGCATGACGGCCGCGCTCGCAAAGCTTCCGACGATGCCGGAGACCCGCAGGCTGATCGCCAGGCTGCTGATGGCGCCGCGCACGCACCCCGCCTTCGTCTGGGCCTGGTCCCGGTGGCGACGCGAGCATCAGGCCGCAGCGGCAATCAGCCATCGGAAGATACGGCACGATGCGCAACGGTAGTATTAAAGCGGTTTGCTTTTAATACGACGCGTATCCCGCTGCTCTGAAGAAGCTCCAGCACTCCTCGGGCTCGAAGAGATCGCAGATGTCGCCGAGCGCCCGGATGAGCGTATCGTAGGTCCGCGCGCCGATGCGGCGGAGGTGGGCTTTCAGCTTGGAGAAGGCCATCTCGATCGGGTTCAGGTCGGGCGAGTAGGCCGGCAGGTTTGAGGGATCGAAAGGCGTCCAGTGGACGTCTTTCCCCGAGAACGGAACCAGCAGCCATGGGCGTTCAGGATCCCGGCGGCTTTCGGGCTCCTGTGGGTCGAGAGGGTGTCGAGGGGTGAGGAGGAGAAGGATTTGGTCCAGTGGATCAAGTCCCCGACGCACACGGTGCCTGGTGACAGGGCCGGGGCGAGCCGGGTCTCGACGTGGATGTCGAAAGCGGCCGGTTCATCACGCCCTCGATCACCCGGGGCGCGATCAGCGCGTCGCAGGTGAGCCCGGCGATGAATGTCTGCGTCTTCCAGCGACCGAACGGGGTCGTGCCGAAAAGACGTTCGCCGACGGCACTCCTGCCCCGCAGGCGGGTCATGTTCGCCTTCACCGACGTTTCATCGAGGAAGACCAGCCGATGCACCCTGTCCCGCATGAAGGGCTGCCGGCGGACGGTCCGGTCATGCCGGGCCAGCCTGATATCCGCCCGGTCGCGTTCCTGAGCGATCAGGCCTTTTTTCATATGAGAACCCCGCCCTGATCAGGGCCCGGTGGATCGACGAGAGCTGCACCGACACGCCATGCGTCTCCTCCAGCGCCCCGGTGAAGCGCGTCGATCAGGATGAGAATCCGCATTGCCTCGCCAGGAATGCTCCCGGATGTTGAGCCGTTGCCTCACCTGAAATGCTCCCCTGCTCGTGGTTGGCGGGGAGAGCGGGATGGGGTGGGTGAGCATGGAGACGCGTAGTGAGTTGGTGGCTGCGATCAGCGGCCGGTACGCGCGGAGCCGACGCGATGAGAAGGCGCGCATACTCGACGAGTTCGTGGCGGTGACGGGGTTCCACCGCAAGCACGCCATGCGGCTGTTGCGCAGCGGCGGACCGACAGCGGGGGCGGGCCCGCGGCCGGGGCGCCGCATCTACGGCGAAGCGGTGCGGACCGCGCTGCTGGTGGTCTGGGAGGCGTCCGACCGGGTTTGCGGCAAGCGGCTTCGGGCGATCCTGCCGGTGCTGGTCGAGGCGATGGAGCGGCATGGACACCTTGCGCTCGATGCCGAGGTGCGCCGGCTTCTGCTGGCGATGAGCGCGGCGACGATCGACCGCGCCTTGCGGGATGCGAAGGGCGATGGCCTGCGAAGGCACCAGCGGCGCACACCACCGACGATCCGGCGGAGCGTTCCGATCCGGACCTTCTCCGACTGGGACGATCCGCCACCTGGGTTCGTCGAGGCGGACCTGGTCGCGCACAGCGGACCGCGATCGGACGGCAGCTTCGTGCAGACGCTGGTGCTGACCGATATCGCCACCGGCTGGACCGAATGCGCGCCGCTGCTCGTCCGAGAGCAGACGCTGCTGGTCGCGGTGCTGAAGGAACTGCGCCGTCACTTGCCCTTCGAGCTGCTGGGCTTCGACACCGACAACGACACCGTGTTCATGAACGAGACGGTGCGGGATTACTGCTCCGCCGAGGCGATCACGTTCACCCGCTGCCGGCCCTACCGGAAGAACGACCAGGCTTGGGTGGAGCAAAAGAACGGCGCGGTGGTGCGGCGGATCGTTGGCTACCGGAGGTTCGAGGGCTTCACGGCCGCGCACGTGCTGGCCGAACTTTATGCCGCGGTCAGGCTCCACGTGAACTTCTTCCAGCCGTCGTTCAAGCTGGCGGAGAAGCATCGCGATGGCGCTCGGGTCCACAAGCGCTACCACGCGCCGGCGACGCCTTTGGCGATGAGGTTGGCGCCGGTCTCGACCCAGTCGCCGGCGGCGAGCGCCTCGACGCGGGCGCGCGGGACGCCTGGCAACGCCTTGAAGTCGAAAGTGGCCAGGGTCTTTCCGCCGGGCAGGTGGAACTCGATCAGGTGGCGGCGGATGCGGCGGGTCTCTCGCTCGGCGAGTTCGAGCTCGGCGAGGACGGCGAGAAAGCGGCCGGCGGGCCATCCCTCCTTGTCGGCGCGTTCAGCGAGCGTGGACCAGTGGCGATGGATGCTGGGCAGGCGCAGGGCGGTCAGCATGGCGGGCAGCGCATGGACATCCACGGCGCGGGTGTCGGACGCGGTCATGGGCGGACCTCGAGCAGGGCGTCGAAGCTGGCGAGCGTGGTGAGCGCGACCGGGGTGTCGGCCGGCAGCGATCGTCGTTTCGGCTCGAGGCGCGGCTTGAGGGTCTCCGCCTCCGGCAGGCGGTCCGCCGCGAGGTCCTCGGCGATCAGCGCGGCGAGTTCGGCCTCGCAGGTCTCGTCATGGGCGAGCCACAGCAGATCGACCATGCGGCGGCAGGCGTCGCGCTGGGGCAGCGTCGCCGACAGGGCGCTCCAGGCCGCGGCGTACTCCGTGCGCGGGAACAGGCCGTCGCGATAGACCGACCCGGCCAGCGCCTGAGGCTTGCGGCGCAGGGCGTGGATGAGATGGCGATAGTCCACCTGATGGACGCGGGCGCCGTTGTCCTTGCCGCGTCGTCTGGGATGGCTGACGACACGGGTGGCGCCGAGGAAGGCCTCGATCCGGTCGTCGTAGACATGGACCCTCAAGCGCTGGCCGATCAGGCGCGAGGGCGCGCTGTAGAAGACGCTGTGCGCCAGGAAGCCGCCGGTCCTGGTGACGCGCACGACGGTTTCGGTGAAGTCGGTGGTCCGGCGGACGGGCAACGGGCGCAGGACGGCGGCCTCGATCCTGACGGCGTTCTCGCGGCGGCGATTGCGGCGGCCGACGACCTGGTCGACGAAGCGCCGCCAGTCGGCGAGCGCGTCGAAGTCGCGCGAGCCGCGCAGGATCAGCGCCTGGTCGAGCGCGGTCTTGAGGTGGCGGTTGTGCAATTCCACCGACCCGTTCTCGTGCGGCTCGCCGGGATTGCAACGGCTGGCGAGCAGGCCGTAGTGCGCGCAGAAGTCGTCGTAGCGCCTGGTGACGTCCTTCGCCGCTTCCTTGTCGAGGTTGCGATAGGCTGCGGAGAGGCTGTCGGTGCGGTGCTCGCGCGGCGCGCCGCCGAGGGTCCAGAGCGCATTCTGGAGGTTCTCGGCGAGCGCGGTGTAGCTCTCGCCGCCGAGCACGACGGCGGCGTGCTCCCAGCCGCTGTAGGCGAGAACGAAGTGGAAGAGCCGGTGCGCGAACGGCGCACCGGCGATGGTGACGCCGAGTTCCGTGGCGTCGGTGAAGTCCGACAGCGCCATGCGGCCCGGCTCGGGCGTCTGCCGGAAGATCACGTCGTGTGCCGCGCCGTGGAGCGCGCGCCAGTCGCGCACCCGCCGCTCCAGCGTCCGGCGGACGCGGTCGTCGGGAAAGGCGTCGGGGTCGGTCATCTGCAGATGGCGCAGCAGCGTCACCGCCTGCACGGCGGGGTCGCGCTCGAGGATCGGCAGCAGCACCGCCTCCCATACCGCCTCGAGCGGATCGGCGACGGTGCGCCCGCGCTCGGGCTGGCGCTGGGACGGCAGGCGGGGATCGGCGTCGATCCGGCGTGCGGTGCGCTCGCTGAACCCGGCTCGGGCGGCAGCGGCGCGTTGGCTGTGACGATGGCGGTCTTGCATGTACAATCTCACTTGCTGGTCGGTGACGGGTTTGCCCGGCACGGCAGGGGCCTCCGTTTGGTCACAGAGAATCCCTGTCGTACTGGCCCGCAGCGGCCAGCACCCGCACCACGTCCCCACCAGGAAGACGAGCGCGCCGCTGTCTCCAGCCTACGGCCGGGCTACGCCCGACCTCCGGCTGGAGACAGCGGCCAACATGGCTGTCGGCGTCGGACAGGGCGGTTGTCGCTGATCACCATATCTTGAGCCGCCGCTGCACGGTCCGCAGAAGTCCGTCGGGATACTGGCCCGGATGCTCGCTCTGCAGCTTGTCGAGGAACTCCCGGCTGGTGCGCCATGGCTCCTCGTCGAACCATGCGCGTAGCTCCTCGGTCACTGCCGCGAGCGGGTCCGGTCGCCGGCGTCCGCGTTTCGGCCTGGGCTTCGGCTGTGCGGTTGGACGCACGTCTCCCGACCGCCATGCCGTCCGCAGCGCGGAGAGGAACGTGTCGAGCGACGGCGGCGGCTCGGAAGCCGCGCCGGGCATGTCGGCGATATCGACCAGCCGCTGCTGGGCCGCCCGTATGTCCCTCAGAAGGCGGAGCGGGTCCAACGTCGCGAAGACCGCCTCGAGCCGCTCACGGACCGCGTCGGGTGTTCGCGGGTCCGCCAGCAGCCGCTGGCAAGGCGTCGCCGGCGCGTGGTAGCGCTTGTGGACCCGAGCGCCATCGCGATGCTTCTCCGCCAGCTTGAACGACGGCTGGAAGAAGTTCACGTGGAGCCTGACCGCGGCATAAAGTTCGGCCAGCACGTGCGCGGCCGTGAAGCCCTCGAACCTCCGGTAGCCAACGATCCGCCGCACCACCGCGCCGTTCTTTTGCTCCACCCAAGCCTGGTCGTTCTTCCGGTAGGGCCGGCAGCGGGTGAACGTGATCGCCTCGGCGGAGCAGTAATCCCGCACCGTCTCGTTCATGAACACGGTGTCGTTGTCGGTGTCGAAGCCCAGCAGCTCGAAGGGCAAGTGACGGCGCAGTTCCTTCAGCACCGCGACCAGCAGCGTCTGCTCTCGGACGAGCAGCGGCGCGCATTCGGTCCAGCCGGTGGCGATATCGGTCAGCACCAGCGTCTGCACGAAGCTGCCGTCCGATCGCGGTCCGCTGTGCGCGACCAGGTCCGCCTCGACGAACCCAGGTGGCGGATCGTCCCAGTCGGAGAAGGTCCGGATCGGAACGCTCCGCCGGATCGTCGGTGGTGTGCGCCGCTGGTGCCTTCGCAGGCCATCGCCCTTCGCATCCCGCAAGGCGCGGTCGATCGTCGCCGCGCTCATCGCCAGCAGAAGCCGGCGCACCTCGGCATCGAGCGCAAGGTGTCCATGCCGCTCCATCGCCTCGACCAGCACCGGCAGGATCGCCCGAAGCCGCTTGCCGCAAACCCGGTCGGACGCCTCCCAGACCACCAGCAGCGCGGTCCGCACCGCTTCGCCGTAGATGCGGCGCCCCGGCCGCGGGCCCGCCCCCGCTGTCGGTCCGCCGCTGCGCAACAGCCGCATGGCGTGCTTGCGGTGGAACCCCGTCACCGCCACGAACTCGTCGAGTATGCGCGCCTTCTCATCGCGTCGGCTCCGCGCGTACCGGCCGCTGATCGCAGCCACCAACTCACTACGCGTCTCCATGCTCACCCACCCCATCCCGCTCTCCCCGCCAACCACGAGCAGGGGAGCATTTCAGGTGAGGCAACGGCTCAACATCCGGGAGCATTCCTGGCGAGGCAATGCGCATCTCACCGAGATTGTCGCGCTACATCCGGCCAATTCCTTCAGGGTGATGTCCGGCTCCGCACGGACGATCCCGGTCAGGAACGCCATATGCGGCGCAAGCTTGCCGGCGGTCCCCGCTGCGCGGCCCTGCCGCTTCGGCGTTATCACACCCCGGTCGCGATGAGCGGCCGCCAACCGGATCGCCGTGCTGGCACTCACACCGAAGACTTGCGCGGCGGCCCGTCGCGAATGACCCGCGGCGATGTAGCGCCAGATCCGTTCGCGAAGGTCCATCGAGTAGGGTTTGCCCATCCGTCCACCTCCTTCCGGAAGTGAATCAGACCGATGATCCCAAGGGAATCTGGAGGGTTCTGTGAGGCGCGGCATGACGTTGGCAGCGGGCGCGACGCTGGTTGGCGCCTCATTGAAGCCGGATTGAACGAAGCCGCGGTGGGTTCCGCGCTATGGGCGGAGTATCGCGGGGCGGTGGGTACGACGCTGATCCCGGGGGGTGATCTGACGGGCTGGGCGCGGTCGGGGGGCAATGATCCCGGTTGCGCCGGGGCAAGAAGCGCCGTGTGGAGGCCGTCGGACGTGATCGACAGCGCCGTGATCTACGGTTGATGATCGTGCTGACTGACCCGGGTGCACGGCCACTTTGGCGCGCGCCGCGAGTGCGGGCGCCGTGAGAATGCCGGAGATGATCTGGACCGCGATCATCATGGGTGGGACGGGGTCGCATAAGGTGGTGCGCGAGGCAGCGTCGACAGGATCAGCGAGAGGCTGCCGCAGCAGGGGCAGGTGGCGGGCTCCGGCCCATGCCGCCATGACGGGGCGCACCGGCGGTCGTCTGCCTCAGTGTCGCGTTCGCCCTGCTGAGGGTGGGCGGGCTGGGCCAGCAGTTGGCGGCAGAGCGCGAGCCGGGCTGCGCGATGGCTGTTGGCCAGGAAGCCGAAGTGGCGGATGCGATGGAAGCCGGTCGGAAGGACGTGCAACAGGAACCGGCGGATAAACTCAGCCGGCTCGAGCGTCATCACCTTGTGGCGGCCTTCCTGCCGATAGTCCTTCCAGCGGAAACTGACGGCGTCGTCGGTCATGGCGACGAGCCGGCTGTTGGCGATGGCGACGCGATGGGTGTAGCGGCCGAGATAGGCCAGCACCTGCTTGGGGCCGCCGAATGGCGGTTTGGCGTAGACCACCCAGTTGATCCGGCGCAACGCCGCGCAGTGGGCGGCGAAGGCGCGAGGCCCGGCGAGCGGAGCGAGCTCGCCGAAGAAGCGCAGTCCGCCATCGGCGAAGGCGGCGGCGAGACGTTCGAGAAAGAGCCGTCGGAACAGCCGCCCGAGCACCTTGACCGACAGGAAGAACCCGGGTGGGCAGGCGATCCAGCGCGTCCGGTCGGGCGAGAGGCCGCCGCCCGGCACGATGCAGTGGACATGCGGATGGTGCTGCATCGCCTGACCCCAGCTGTGCAGCACGGCGACGCCGCCGATCTCGGCGCCGAGGTGGCGCGGGTCGGCCGCGATGAGGCGCAGCGTCTCGGCGGTGGCGCGGAACAGGATGGCGTAGACCGCTGCCTTGTTCTGGAACGCCATGGCGCCGACCGGCGCCGGCAGGGTGAAGACCACGTGGAAATAGGGAACGGGCAGCAGCTCCGCCCGCCGTGCGGCGACCCAGGCTTCCCGAGCCCGACCTTGGCACTTGGGACAGTGACGGTTGCGGCAGGAATTGTAGGCGATCGCGGTGTGGCCGCAGTCGGCGCAGCGGCGGACATGCCCGCCGAGTGCGGCAGTGCGGCAGGCTTCGATCGCGCCCATCACCCGGCGCTGGTCGCGGTCGAGGTGCTCGCTGCGCGTGGCGCGGAACGCGGGGCCGTGGCGGCGGAAGACGTCCGCCACCTCGAGGCCGCCAGCCATGACGCGCCGCCTCAGGCCGGCGGTACCACCTCGAGCCTCAGCTTCTCCAGCGGGCTCGTCGTCCGGCCGATGAGACCCTGCGAGACATGGGTGTAGCGCGCCGTGGTCGACAGGTGCGCGTGGCCCAGCAGCACCTGGATCACCCGGATGTCGACGCCGCTCTCCAGCAGATGGGTGGCGAAGCTGTGGCGCAGGATGTGGACGGTCACCTTCTTGCCGATCTCCGCCGCCGCCCGCGCCGACCGGCAAGCCGCGTGCAGCGTCGTCGGCTCGATCGGGTGGTCGGCGTCGCGCCCCGGAAACAGCCAGTGCTCGGGACGCGCCAGCCGCCAGTAGGTGCGCAGGATCGCCAGGAGCTGCGCCGACAGCATCACGTAGCGCTCCTTGCCGCCCTTGCCGTGCTCGATGCGGATGATCATCCGGTCGCTGTCGATGTCGGCGACCCTCAGGTTCGTGACCTCCGAGACCCGCAACCCGGCGGCATAGGCGGTGGTCAGCGCGGCGCGGGCCTTCAGGCTGGGCACGGCCTCAAGGAACCGCACCACCTCGTCGGCGCTCAGCACCACCGGCAGGCGACGTGGCTCGCGGGCGTAGGCGATCCGCTCGGGGATCTCCGCCATCCCGAGCGTGACGCCGTAGAAGAACCGAAGCGCAGCCACCGTCTGGTTCAGGCTCGACCACGCCACACCCTTCGAGGCGAGGTGGACCTGAAAGGTGCGCACGTCCTCCAGCGTCAGCGTGTCGGGCGACCGTCCGAAAAACCGGCTGAACTTCGACACCGCATGCACGTAGGATCGTTGCGTCGCCGGCGAGAGGTTGCGGACCGTCATGTCCTCGATCATGCGGCGGCGCAGAGGGCTGATATCGGTCATCGGAAAGCTCCTGTCTGGAAGGGGTCTCAGCAACCCAATCCTTCCAGTCAGAAGCACCGCCCGCGAAGCAGGCTCCTGCCGCGCAGCGGCTTCGTTCAATCCCCAACGATTCAGATTAGAGGCAAACCGCTTTAGCGCCGGGGCCGTCCCGACCGCCGCGCGGGGGAATCCCCGCCGGGATCCCGCCTGGCGCGACTTCCGTGCGGCGCGCTCCCCCTAGCCTCCCTCCGCGACTCCCTCGGCGCGCCCGCGCGGTCCGACCGGAAACGGACATCGTCAGGCGGCGCGCGCGACCACCCGGTCCAGCGCCTCGCGGACGAGGCCCGCCCCGGCGCCGGGGCGCGCGGCCCCTTCGGACAGGATCCGCCGCCAGGCCCGCGCCCCGGGCCGTCCGGCGAAGAGGCCGAGCATGTGGCGCGTCACCTGGTGGAGCCGGCCGCCGCCTGCCAGGTGGCGCTCGACATGGGGGATCATGGCGAGCGCCGCCTCCTCCCGCGTCCGCGGCCGCCGAAGGTCGCCGAAAATGCGCCGGTCGGCATCGAGCAGCAGCGCGGGATCGTGATAGGCCGCGCGGCCAAGCATCACCCCGTCCATGCCCGCGGCGAGATGCGCCTCCACCGCGTCGAGATCGGCGACGCCGCCGTTCAGCGAGAGATGCAGGTCCGGGAAGGCGGCCTTCATCCGGTGGACGATGCCGTAATCGAGCGGCGGCACGTCGCGGTTCTCCTTCGGGCTGAGCCCCCGGAGCCAGGCCTTGCGCGCATGGACGATCACCCGGCGCACGCCCGCGGCCTGCAGCGTCTCGAGAAAGGCCGGCAGCACCTCTCCCGCCACCTGCTCGTCGACGCCGAGGCGGCACTTCACCGTCACCTCCCGGGGCTGCGCGGCGATCATCGCGGCGCAGCATTCGGCCACCAGATCAGGCTCGCGCATCAGCACCGCGCCGAAGGCGCCGGACTGCACCCGGTCCGAGGGGCAGCCGACATTGAGGTCGATCTCGTCGTAGCCCTCCCCGGCGCCGATGCGGGCGGCTTCTGCGAGCTCCGCCGGGTCGGAGCCGCCGAGCTGCAGCGCGACCGGATGCTCGGCGGGATCGAAGCGCAGCAGGTGCCGCGCCCCGCCGCGCACGAGCGCCGGCGCCGTGACCATTTCCGTGTAGAGGAGCGTCCGCGCCGAGAGGACCCGGTGGAAGGCCCGGCAATGGCGGTCCGTCCAGTCCATCATCGGCGCCACGGCGAGGCGCGCGGCTGTCCGAAGGTCGGGGCTCCCCAGCTTTTCTGACTTAGGCTGTCCTGCCATCATGTCCGTCTTTCTCGCTTTGGGGGGCGTTTGCACCCGTTTTCCCTCGCGGTGCAAGACGATGATGCCGCTCTCGCCCGATATTGCACCGCATCCCACGGCCGAGCCCCGATGGCGGACCCCGCGGGCACCGTTCGTGCGCCCTGGGGCCGGCGGAGGTCCGGGCCTGCCGGGCTTGGAGAGGCATCACCCGAAGGACGTCCGCAGGCTGCCGTCCCCGGACAGGCTGTTCGAGCCGTGCGCATTCGCCGGTCTCGCAATGCTCGTCGAGCCGGAAGAAACCGTCTCTGCGGAATTCCTGGGCTACTCCGCCGGCGGAAGGAGATCCCGGCCGTCGATCGGCTGCCCGTCGAGTTCCGCGCGCAGGTCCAGAAGGGTGAGGTCGTCGGAATTCGACTGCAATGCCTCTTCGAGCACGGCACGGGCGGCTGCCTCTCCCTCGGTCGCCGCGGCGATCCGGGCCAGCATCACCCAGGCGTCGACGCGCTGCGGATCCATCTCGACGGTTTCGCGGAACCCCGCCGCGGCCGCCGGGAAATTCCGTGCGGTCAGCGCCCATCCGGCGAGCTGGAGATGCGTCTCGGGAAAATCCAAGCGGCCCGTCATCGATGCCTGCCATTCTCCAAGCGCCAGACGCAGGTCGTCCGCGATCCGGGGAGGGAAGCGCGCGACCGGCGCGTTGGCGAGCGCAACCGCCGCCGACATGCGCACGTTCCGCGCCGGGTCGTCGAGCGCGTCGACGAGGGACAGGACGCTGTCCTGCGTCCGGGTCGCGCCCTGGAGGCCCACCGCCGAGGAGCGCACGAGCGGGTCGTCGTCATCGACCAGGTCCGCGAGGCGCGCGGCCGCCTCCGGGCTCTCCGACTGGCGAAGCAGCCAGAGCGCCGTCGCCCGCACGATCCCCGGCCGGTCCCGGTCGCGCGCGAGCCGCTCGAGGTCGCCGGCCGCGGCCACCGGATCCTGCCGCGCCCGGGCGAGGACGCTGCCGTAATGCGGACCCCGGTGATCGCTTTTCGGATACCATTCGGCGATCCGCTCGGCCGCCCAGCCCGGAGACCGGCCGGCGTGGCAATCGGTGCAGGCGTCGGGCGCGCCGGTCTCGGCCGCGAGGTCCGGGCGCGGCACGCGGAAGGAATGATCCCGCCGGCCGTCGACGCCCATATAGGTGCGCTCGATCATGTGGCAGGATTTGCATTGCGCGCCGGCGCTGCCCGTCTCGTGGTGGTGATGCGAGGGATCGTCGTAGAGCGCAGGTGTCAGCGTCGGGAACGCCTCGTTCCCGGCCGGCGAATGACATTGGCCGCAGACCGCGTTGCCGTCGGCCACGAGATCGGCGGCGTGGGGCTCGTGGCAGTTTGCGCAGGTCACGCCGCGACCGTGCATCTTCGACTGCAGGAACGAGCCCCAGACGTAGACTTCGTCCTGGATTTGGCCGTCGGCGTGGTAGAGCCCCGGCCTAAACAACGCGAGGTTGTAGGCATCGTCATAGGGCGTCCCGGGCGGCGGGCTGCCGGGAAGATGGGCCTCCCGCCGGGAATGGCAGGTGGCGCACTGGGTCATCACCGCGACCGGGTCGTCGATGTCCAGCGAAAACCCGGAGGCGGGTAGCGGCTCTCCTCCGCTCTCGCCGGATCCCGTCCACGCGACATGGTCGGAGCCGGCGCCGTGGCACGCCTCGCAACCGACACCGATTTCGGCCTGGGTCGAGGCGTAGCTGCGGGTCGCGTGGTCGTAGTTCTTGTCATAGCCGGTCGCATGACAGGCCGCGCAGCGCCCGTTCCAGTTCTTGTAGGGACCGGTCCAGTGCATCGCGTCGTCGGGCGGCAGGCTCTGCTCGGGATAGAGGTGGAACCAGCGCTTCGCCTCGGTGTCCCAGACGACATCGAAACTCTGCAACCGCCCCGGCTCGGTCTCGAGGATGTATTGCTGCAAGGGTTCTATCCCCGCCACGGAATGAACGGGGTAGTCGGCCGCCTCACCGTCCTTCTCGGTCACCGCCACGTGGTAGGTGCCGTCCTCCGCGATCCGGAAGCGTGCCGTCATCCCGTCAAGGGAAAACTCCGCCCCGTCGAAATCGGCCACGACGGTATCGGGAGCGGGCGGCGTCCAGGCCAGCGCGTGATGCGACCCTTCCCACGCCGATCCGGCCTCCGCGTGGCAGCCGATGCAGGTCTCCGAGCCGACGTAGTCTGCAGCGTCGGCGGACCATCCCCAGGCGGAAGCCGCGACGAGAAGCACCGCGAATAAGCGGACGGAGGCAGTCAATCGCTTCCGCGCCGAATGCTGTCCGACAGGACGCCGCCGCACGCGGCCGGCCAGTCGATCCGGATTGTCAGCTAGCATGCCTCTCCCTTCCACAACACGCATCTCCAAAATGGGCGGCCGATGCGCGGCCGTCCGCCCGGGCGTCCACAACCGAAGCCGCTATTGCATGCCCTTCTCGATGAAGTCCCCGACGATGTTCGACATGTTGAACGAGGCGCAGCCCGGAACGGCGTCGTCGCACCGTGCGGCCACGGACTGTGCTCCGGCCCGTTGTCTGTCGAGTACCAGACTATCGTGTTGTCGGCCAAGCCCTTCGCGTCGAGCCAGCCCAGCACCAGACCGATGTAGTGGTCGTGCTGCAGCATCCCCGCGCCGTGGATGTCGGCCATGGACGTGTATTCCTCCGCCCCAGAGCGCCATTTCTCGTTCAGACGGGCCGCGTCAGCGGCCCGGTATCGTCGATGGTCTGGTAGCCGATGACACCGAAGCGCGGCTGCTCGGTGTCGCCAAAGGTCTCGGTGGCGAAGCTGTGGACGACGCCGCAGGTGCCGAACTGCGCCTCGTGCTCCTCGAGCGAGCCGGAGAACGCCTCGCCGAAGCGCTGATGGTCGCGCAGATCGGCCTCCTCCTGGGTGTTGAGGTGATAGAGGTTGCCGAAAAACCCGTCGAATCCATGAATTGTCGGCAGATGCTCGTTGCGGTCGCCGAGGTGGTTCTTGCCGAAATGCCCGGTGCGGTAGCCGATCTGGTTCAGCCCCTCGGCCAGCGTCGGCAATTCCGGCTGCAGGCCCAGGGGCGCCCCCGGCTGCCCCACCGCCGTCATGCCGTAGTCATGCCGGACCGGATCGGGTGCTGGCCGGCCAGGAACGCGGCGCGGCACACCGTGCAGCTCGGCTGCGCGTGGTGTTCGGTGAAGCGAATGCCCTCCTCGGCGATCCGGCCGATGTTGGGCCTGCTGTAGCCCATCATGCCCATTCCGTAGGCCGACACGTTCTGCCAGAAGATGTGATCTCGCCAGCCGACAAGAGTATTGGGTTGCTCCGCGCCCTACTGTGCCCAAGCACCGCCTGCAACTGCAGCGAGAACCGCACAAAGGACAAAGGAGCGTCCGTCCAGGTCTCACTGGCATCGCATCTCCCGCAATATTTTGTTTCCGCTCGGCATTTCGGATCGAAGCATGCGTTCGAACCCGAGGTCGGATTGACGCTTTCGGACATTTGCGCCGAGAATGCGGGGGCGTTTTGTCGCTGCCTCCGAAGGAGCCGGTGCGGAATCCGGATGCGTTCCCCGTACGGAGGCGGGTGGCCGCGCCGGCTCGTCGCGAAAGCCGGCGCCAGCGGATCGGTTCGACGCGGGACGAACACGGCAGGGACCCGAGGATCGTGGTGGGCCGGCGGCGGGCCGCGGACAGGCTGGCCGCAGCACCGGCCTTGTCCGTCCCGGTCGGTCGAGGGCGGGTCCCTATTCGAGGAGGTTCGAGAGCCTCTCGCGGGCACCGTCGCTCAGCCAGGCCGACCAGGTCTCTTGGTAGGTGGTGAGGAAATGCACCGCCGTCTCGTCGGGCGAGGCGGTATTCTCGTCCTGCCAGGCGAGGAGCTCGTTCATCTGGTCGGCGGTGAAGCTCATCTTCCCGAGGAAGTCGGTGACCTCCGGATGCGTCTCCGCGAAACTCGCGGTCACGACCGTCAGCACCGTGCTTTCGGGATAGGGGTTCACCTGCGGGTTCTCGCAATCCTCGCGCGAGTTGCACGCATGCGCCTCGGGATCGAACTCGCCCATGTCAACGAGGACCATCGGATACTTGCCGAGCACGGCGTTCGGCGACCAGTAATAGCCGAGCCAGGGCTCCCGGTCCTGGTAGGCCGCGGCCATGGATGTGGCCATGGTTTCGCCGGACCCGTGCTGGAAGATCTCGTAGCCGGCCTCCTCGAGCCCGGCGCCGGCGATGATGTTAGCGTTCACGGTCTTGCAGTCCCAGCCGTCGGGGCATTGGTGGAACCGCCCGTCGAGCCATTCGGGATGCGCTACCACTCCCTCGATTGTCGCCAGTTCCGGGTGCTCCTCGACCAGGTAGTCGGGGACCCAGAACCCCTCGTCGGCCCCGGTGATGACCTTGGCGAGGGGTTCCACCTTCCCCTCCTCCTTCAGGCGGTCGTAGACCGGTGAGGCGTTGGTCCAGAGTTCCGTCAGCACGTCCGGCTCGCCGGTCTCCGCCACGGAGGTGATCGCGGGGCTTGTCGAGGAGGGAACCTTGGAGACCTCGCAGCCGTAGCCCTGCTCCATCAGGAACCCGGCGACGGCTGTGACCACCGCACCGGAAGCCCAGTTCATCTCGGTGACGGACACCTCGCCGCATTCCCCGGACTGCGCGAAGGCCGCGCCACCCGGCAGTACCAAGGCAAGGGCCGCGGCGCGTGCGGCGTGTGTGAGGGTCATGCTGATCTCTCCCTTCGCTCGTCCGGATCGCTCGAGACGATCATGGTCCGGCCTACCTGTCCGACCTCGGCTGGCGATGATAGCGGGCGGGACCCGGAAGTCGAGACGCGGCGGGGGGCTGAACTCGATCGGGAATTGCGGTTAGATGGGGCTCGGTCGCGGCGGTCGCAGCGCCGGGGCCTTGAGAAAGAGGACGCAGATGCAGGACATCACCGAATTGCAGACAAGGATGGAGGGTGCGCTCGACCGGATCGCGACGGGTCTCGCGGGGCTCGGTCCGGCGACGGCGGGGTCCTCCCCGCTCGAGGGGGATTCGCGGCCGAACGGGAACTGAGCGCGAGCCTGCAGGAGCGGCTTCGCACGAGCCGGGCGGCATACGAGGAGCGGATCGCGGCGCTGGAAGCCGACCTCGCGGAGACGCGCGGGCTCCTCGCCGCCGTCGAGCAGGATCGCGCCCGGCTCCGCGCCGCCTCGGACGCGCTCCGGACGACCTGCGAGCGGCTCCGCAAGGCGGCCGCAGAAGAGGCCGCCGACGCCGAACTGATCAACGGGGCGATGCAGACGGAGATCGACGCGCTCGGCGCGGCGCGGCGCAGCGACCGGGAGGAGCTCGACGCGATCGTCACCCTGCTCGACGAGGGGGAGGAGCGCCGGCATGGCTGAACAGATCGTGACGATCGGAGGCCGCGACTACGAGGTCGCGTGCCAAGACGGCGAGGAAGCCTTCCTGCTGACCGCGGCGCGGCTTCTCGACGCGGAGGCGCAGGGGGTGCTCGAGCAGATCGGGCGGCTGCCGGAGGTGCGGGTGCTGCTGATGGCGGGGCTGATGCTCGCCGACAAGGCTGCTGGCAGTGACCACCGGGTCGAGCGCGCCGAGGCGCGCGCCGCCGCGCTCGAGGCGGAACTCGCGGAACTGCGCGCCGCGACCCCGACCGCCCCCGCTCGTGTGGAGGTGCCGGTGGTGCCGGCGGATTTGGCAGAGAAGCTGGCCGAACTCGCCGAGCGGTCGGAATTGCTCGCCGCGGAAGTCGAGCGCAAGCACGGGGGAACCTGAGCGGGCCGCCGGGTCGCGCCCGGCGGGATCAGGCGTTGGCCTCGCGGATCTTCTCCGCGGCGGCCTTGTCGTAGGCCACGCCCTCCTTCTCGAAGAGCTGGTCCAGTTCGCCGGAAAGAGTCATCTCGGTGATGATGTCGCACCCGCCGACGAACTCGCCCTTGACGTAGAGCTGCGGGATCGTGGGCCAGTCGGAGTAGTCCTTGATGCCCTGACGGATGCCCTCGTCGGCGAGGACGTTCACGTCGGTGTAGTCGATCCCCATGAAGTTCAGCACGCCGGCGACGCGGCTCGAGAAGCCGCATTGCGGCATGGATTTCGTGCCCTTCATGAAGAGGACGACGTCGTTCGCCGTCACGGTGTCCCTGATCTGCTCTTCTGCGCTCATGTCTCAGCCTCTTCGTGTCTGCTTCGGCCCGGAACCTGCGGTTCCCGCGCCAAGGGAATGTACATCAACCTTGGTCCACAACCCATTGACCTCTTTTCGCTTTGCGGACGGTGCGGCCGGTCACCCGGGGGCGCGCGTGGTCAGCGCGAGGGCATGCAGGTCGCCCGCCGATCCGGCCATCTTCTCCTTCAGCGCGGTATAGACGGCGCGCTGCTGCTGCACGCGATTCTTGCCGCGGAAGCTCTCGTCCACGACCTCGGCCGCGTAGTGGTTGCCGTCGCCCGCGAGGTCGGTGATGGTGATCTTCGCCTCCGGGAATTCGGCCCGGATCAGGTTCTCGATCTCCTGCGCTTCGATGGCCATCTCTGTCCCCGTTCGGTTGCGGCATGCCGTACCTAAGCCTGCCGCGAAGTCTCCGCAAGCAGGCTGGAGGCCGGTCGGAATCCCGTCGGATTCCTGTCGGAGTCCTAGCGCCCCAGCCACTCCACCAGTCGGGCGGTCGAGGAGTCCTTGCCTTCCGTCCCCTGCTCGCCCGCGAGCACCGGTTCGAGCGCCTTGGCGAGTTCCTTGCCGAGCTCCACCCCCCACTGGTCGAAGGAGTTGATGCCGAGGAGCACGCCCTCCACGAAGACCCGGTGCTCGTAGAGCGCCACGATCCTGCCCAGCACCTCAGGCGTGAGCCTGTCGTAGAGGAGCGTCGTGGAAGGGCGGTTGCCGGGGAACACCCGGTGGCGGGCCTGGCGCTCGAGCTCGTCGCCCTCGAAGCTCGAGGCCACCGTGTCGCGCGCCGCGTCGAGGTCGCGGCCGCGCAGGAGCGCCTCGGACTGGGCGAGGCAATTGGCGACGAGGAGGCGGTGCTGGTGGGCGAGATGGGGCTCGAACCCCTCGCGGCCGACCATGAACTCGCAGGGCACGACGCGGGTGCCCTGGTGGATGAGCTGGTAGAAGGCGTGCTGGCCGTTGGTGCCGGGCTCGCCCCAGACGACCGGGCCGGAGTCAACGGCGAGCGCCGTGCCGTCCATGGCGACGCGCTTGCCGTTGCTCTCCATCTCCAGCTGCTGGAGATAGGCGGGCAGCCGCGCCAGCCGCTGCTCGTAGGGCAGGACGGCGCGGGTGGCATAGCCGCAGCCCTGGTTGTGCCAGATGCCGACGAGGGCGAGCATGACCGGCATGTTCGAGTCCAGATCGGCCTCGCGGAAATGGTCGTCCATCGCCTGCCCGCCGGCGAGGACGGAGCGGAAATCCTCCGGGCCGATGGCGATCATCAGGCTGAGCCCGATGGGCCCCCACATGGAATAGCGCCCGCCGACCCAGTCGGCGAAGCCGAAGACACGGGATTGGTCGATGCCGAAGGCGGCGGTCCTGTCGGCGGCGGTGGACAGCGCGGCGAATTGCGCTGCCGGATCGGTGACGGTCTCGGCCATCCACGCCTTCGCGGTCTCGGCATTGGCCATCGTCTCGGCGGTGGTGAAGGTCTTCGAGGCGACGATGACGAGGGTGGTCGCCGGGTCGAGGGGCGCGAGGATGTCGGCGACATGGGCGCCATCGACGTTGGAGACGAAATGGCAGCGCGGGCCGTCGGCGAAAGGCGCCAGAGCCTGATACGCCATCGCGGGGCCGAGATCGGAGCCGCCGATGCCGATATTCACCACGTCGGTGATGCGGCCGCCCTGCCCTTCGAAATCCGCCCTGCCGGACCTCGCGGGCGAAGGCGGACATGGCGTCGAGCGTGGCGAGCACGCCGGGCATCACGTCCTCGCCGCCGACGCGGACCGGCTTGCCGTCGAGATTGCGCAGCGCCGTATGGAGGACGGCGCGGCCCTCGGTCTCGTTGATGGGCCGGCCCTCGAACATGGCGTCGCGGCGGGCGGCGAGATCGGCCCGGTCGCACATCTCGAGGAGCATCGCGCGGGTCTCGCCGTCGATGTTGGTCTTCGAGTAGTCGAAGAGCATGCCGAGCGCCTCGACCGAGAAGTCGCGCGCGCGGGCCGCGTCCATCAGAATCCAGGATCGGACGCTCCGAGACCGAAGCCGCCTTGCGTTGCAGGTCGTCCCACATCTCGCTCACTCCTCCGCCCAGTGCACGGTGGCGTCGCCCAGCACGGTGGCGATGGGCGCCTCCTCCGGTTTCAGCTTGCGCGCGCGCTCGAGCGCCGCGCGCTTCTCGCTCCCGGTGATCACCACATGGGTCGAGAGCGCGCCCCTGAGGACCGGCCCCGTCAGGGTGACGCGCGGCTCGAGCCCCTCGGGCGCGTCGACCTCCATGAGCGGCGGAGCGCGATGATCGAGGGCGTCGGCGAGTTGAGGCGAGCCCGGAAAGAGCGAGGCGCAATGCATGTCCGCCCCCATGCCGAGGAGCAGGATGGCGAGAGGCAGTTCCGGCTCGAGCGCGCCGCTCGAGTTCCTCCATCGGATTGTCCGCGTCCGGGACGAGGCGGAGGAAGGTCGCGGCCGCGGCCTTGTCGGTCAGGAGCCGCTCGCGCAGGAGCCGCTCGTTCGACCGCGCATGGTCCGGCGGCACCTTGCGCTCGTCCGTCAGCAGGATGTGCACCCGGTTCCATTGCAGGCTGGCGCCGGCGAGGGTGTCGAAGACCGGACCCGGGGTGGAGCCGCCGGGCACCGCCAGCGAGGCATGGTCGCGCGACGAGAGGGCCGTGGAGATCTCGCTGGCCAGCTTGTCGGCGAGCTTCATCATCATCAGCTCTGCATCGGGGTAGTCGATGAGTTCCATCTCGTCCTCTGCTCCTTGCCCCCGTCCGGGGCGCGGGCCGGGTCACAATGCCCGGGCGCCGATGCCCGTTCCCCGGACAATGTAGCCCTATTCGCGGATCTCGCGCCAGCGGCGGGTCGCCCGGTGGAGCAGCATGGAGGATTCCTCCGGGCCGGACGTGCCCGGTTCGTAAAGATAGGGCCGCTCGTCGCGGGAGGTCCAGCCCTCGATGATCGGGTCCGTCCAGGCCCAGGCGGCCTCCACCTCGTCGCCGCGCATGAACAGCGTCTGGTTGCCGCGGATCACGTCCATGACGAGGCGCTCGTAGGCGTCCGTCACCTCGTTGTCGGCGCCGAGCGCGTCGGCGAAGGTCATGTCCAGGGGCACGTCGATCAGGCGCATGCCCCCCGGCCCCGGTTCCTTGATCGTGGTGACGAGAGTCCATCCCCTCGTTCGGCTGCAGGCGGATCGTCAGGATGTTGCGGTGCCGCCCGGCCTCGGCGCCGAAGATCGAATGCGGCGCGTCCTTGAAGACGACCGCGATCTCCGACGCCCTGGCGCGCAGCCGCTTGCCGGTGCGGATGTAGAACGGCGTGCCGGCCCATCGCCAGTTGGAGACGTGGAGCCTCATGGCGATGAAGCTCTCGGTGCGGCTCTCGGGGTTCTCGACGTCGTGATGGTAGGAGGGGGTTCCGCTCCGGCCCTCGTACTGGCCGCGCACGATGTCGTCGGGGCGGACGGGGTCGAGGGCGCGGATGACCTTCAGCTTCTCGTCGCGCACCGCGTCGGGCTCGAACTGCGAGGGCGGCTCCATGGCGATGAGGCACAGCAGCTGCATCATGTGGTTCTGCACCATGTCGCGCATGGCGCCGGACTTGTCGTAATAGCCGCCGCGGCCGCCGACGCCCACCGTCTCGGCGACGGTGATCTGGATGTGGTCCACGTACTGGCTGTTCCACAGCGGCTCGAAGAGGACGTTGCCGAAGCGGAGCGCCATCAGGTTCTGCACCGTCTCCTTGCCGAGATAATGGTCGATGCGGTAGATCTGGGTCTCGTCGAAATGCTCCGCGAGCGTCGCTGTTGAGCGCCCGGGCGCTTTCGAGATCGCGACCGAAGGGCTTCTCCACGACGATGCGGCTCTGGGCGTCGGCGATGTCGTGCGCGTGCAGCCGCTCGGCCAGCGCGCCGAACAGCGACGGGGCGACGGAGAAGTAGAAGGCCTGCACGCAATCGTCGCGCATGAGCTCGCGCAGCTCGGGCCAGCCCTTCTCGCCGGTGGCGTCGATGGAGACGAAGTGCAGGCTGGCGAGGAAGCCCTCCACCGCCTCGGGCTTCGACCTGGCGGGCTCAACGAATTCCTCCAGCGCGGCGCGGACCTCGTCGCGGTAGCCGGCATCGTCGAGATCGGAGCGCGACGCGCCCACCACGCGCGACCCCTCCGGCATCTGGCCGGCGAGGTAGCGGCGGTAGAGGCCGGGCAGGATCTTGCGGCGCGCCAGATCGCCGGTGCCGCCGAAGATGACGAGGTCGAACGTGTCGACCGGAATGACCCGCGAGACCATGGCGCCCCTCCCAATTCTCCGCGACGATGAGTTGCGCGTCCGCGACCGAGGGTCAAGCCCCGGCCGTGGGCGCTAACGGTTTCCGGTCGCGAAACGGGATCAGGCCTCGAGCTCGGCGTCCCAGTAGAGGAAGTCGAGCCAGGTCTCGTGGAGGTGGTTCGGGGGGAAGAGGCGGCCGGTGTTCTTCAGCTCCTCGGCGCCGGGGCGGCGCGGCGGCTTGCGCAGGCTCATGCCGGAGGCCTTGAGCGAGCGCGAGCCCTTGGAGAGGTTGCAGCGCGCGCAGGCGGCGACGACGTTCTCCCAGCTGGTGCGGCCGCCGCGGGACCGGGGCACGACGTGGTCGAAGGTCAGATCCCCGGGGGAGCCGCAATACTGGCAGCGGAACTCGTCCCTCAGGAAAAGATTGAAGCGCGTGAAGGCCACGCGCTTCTGGGGCTTGACGTAATCCCTGAGGACGACGACCGAGGGGATGCGTATCTCGATCGTGGGACTTCGCACCACCGCCTCGTATTCGGCGACGATCTGCACCCGGTGGAGGAACGCGGCCTTCACCGCCTCCTGCCACGGCCAGAGCGACAGCGGGTAGTAGGAGAGCGGGCGGTAATCGGCGTTCAGGACGAGCGCCGGGTGGTGCCTGAGCGAACTCGGTTCGCGCACGAAGCTGGTCCTGAAATCGCCGCCCATCTGCACGCCGCCTCTGCCCTGCCTTCCCGGTCGGGAGCCCGGGGCGGAGGAACCGCCCCACGCTCGGGCCCGACTATATCTGGCGCTCGGGCCACGGCAAGCCCTAGAAGTAGTGGGCCTGCTCGGCAGCATGCCTGCCATGCGGGGATGACACGGATGTGACGGTCCCGAGGTGGGCCGGACCCGCGGGAAACGGGCGCCCCGAGGGCGCCCGCTCGGACCGGGCGGCAGATGCCGTCACTCCTGCCAGGACTGGACGAGCTCGTCGTAGGAGACGGTCTTCGGCTCCTCGTCCTCGTTCTCGAGGGCGGGCTTCGGCGCACCGGGCTGTTCGAGCCAGTATTCCGGCTCCTCTTCCTCGTTGAGGACCGGGCCGAGATCGCCCTGCACGCCGGCGCGCTCGAGGCGGGACATGACGTTCTCCATGTCGGAGCAGAGCTTGTCGAGCGCGGACTTGGTGTCCTTCGCTCCCGACATGGCGTCGCCGATATTCTGCCACCAGAGCTGCGCCAGCTTGGGATAGTCCGGCACGTTGGTGCCGGTCGGCGACCACTTGGTCCGCGCCGGCGAGCGGTAGAATTCCACCAGCCCGCCGAGATTCGGCGCGCGCTCGGTGAAGTGCTCCGAATTGATCGTCGAGTCGCGGATGAAGGTCAGGCCGACATCGGACTTCTTCACGTCCACGGTCTTCGAGGTGACGAACTGGGCGTAGAGCCAGGCGGCCTTGGCGCGGTCGGTCGGGGTGGAATCGAGGATCGTCCAGGAGCCCACGTCCTGGTAGCCGACCTTCATCCCCTCCTCCCAGTACACGCCGTGGGGCGAGGGGGCGAGGCGCCATTTCGGCGTGCCGTCCTCGTTCATCACCGCGTCGCTGTCGACCAGCGGCGCCACGAAGGTGGTATACATGAACATCTGCTGGGCGATGTTGCCCTGCCCCGGCACCGGGCCGGCCTCGGAGAAGGTCATGCCGGCGGCCTGGGGCGGGGAGTAGTTCTGCAGCCACTCGATCGCCTTGTCGACGGCGTAGACGGCGGCCGGCGAGTTGGTGGCGCCGCCGCGGGCGACGCAGGCGCCGACGGGCTGCGACTGCTCGTTGACGCGGATGCCCCATTCGTCCACCGGCAGGCCGTTCGGCTCGCCCTTGTCGCCCATGCCGGCCATCGACATCCAGGCATCGGTGTAGCGCCAGCCGAGCGAGGGATCCTTCTTGCCGTAATCCATGTTGCCCCAGACCGAGGACGGCTCGCCCTCGATATAGCTCATGTCGCGGCCGGTGAAGAACTCGGCGATGTCCTCGTAGGCGGACCAGTTCACCGGAACGCCGAGCTCGTAGCCGAATTCCTCCTGGAAGTCCGACTTGGTCTTCTCGTCGTTGAACCAGTCGTAGCGGAACCAGTAGAGGTTCGCGAATTGCTGGTCGGGGAGCTGGTAGAGCATGTCGTCGGGGCCGGTGGTGAACTCGAGCCCGATGAAATCCTCCAGATCGAGGGTCGGCGAGGTGACGTCGGCCCCCTCCCCCTCCATCCATTCGGTGAGGTTGCGCGCCTGGCCGTAGCGCCAGTGGGTGCCGATCAGGTCGCTGTCGTTGACGAAGGCGTCGTAGACGTTCTGGCCGGACTGCATCTGCACCTGCAGGCGCTCGACGACGTCGCCCTCGCCGATGAGGTCGTGGGTGACGTTGATGCCGGTGATCCTCGAGAAGGCCGGGGCGAGGACCTGGCTTTCGTATTCATGGGTGGTGATCGTCTCCGACACAACGTTGATGTCCATGCCCTGGAAGTCTTGCGCGGCATCGACGAACCATTGCATCTCCAATTCCTGTTCCTCGCGGGAGAGCGTCGACATGCCGTCGATCTCCTCTTCGAGGAAGGTCTGCGCGGCCTCCATGTCGGCCAGCGCCGGCGGGGCGAGCAGCCCGAGCGCCAGCGCGAGCGCGGTGGTGGATCTGAGAGACACGTTCATTGTTTTTCCTCCCTGGATTATTGGCGAACGTTTGCGGGCGGGTGCCGTCACACGGTGCGGAAGATGAGCGCCGCGAGCGCGAGGCAGCCGAGGGGGGCGTAGATCATCGGCGCGATGCCGAGACCGAGCCAGGCGAGACAGAGGAAGGCCGAGGCCAGCAGCGAGATGAACAGCCGGTCGCCCCGCGTGGTCTCGATCCGGAGGATGCCGCGGCGGGGCGTCTCGGGATACCTGATCGCGAGCACGGAAAAGACGATCAGCAGGAGCGCGATGCATCCGAAGAAGGCCGCGGTGGGCCAGGTCCAGGCCATCCAGGACATCAGGCAATCCTCCTAGGGATAGAACATGCACCAGGCATCGTAGATCCAGCCACTGAAACGCGCCTCGCGGCCGTCGATCGCGCCGTTCTCGACATAGAGCCAGTTGCCGCGGGGCGGCGCCATGAGGTAGGCGGCATCTCCGTTCCGGAGGCTGCCGATCTGCGCATGGTCGGAGCCGGGCCCCGCGCGCAGGGCGAGAAAGCCGTCGCCGTTCGGATCGAGCCCCTGGACCTGGCACCCCGTCTCCATGCCGGACGTGCGGTCCGATGGAACGAGCACCTGCTGGGCCCATGCTCCGGGCGTCGCCATCAAGGTGGCGAGTATCGGGGCGACGAGGGCCACGCATGTCCCGATCCGCATCACACCCTCCCCAGGGCGAAGCCCTTGGCGATGTAGTTGCGCACGAAGTAGATCACCAGCGCACCGGGGATGATGGTGAGCACCCCGGCGGCCGCCAGCACCCCCCAGTCGACGCCGGCGGCGCCGACGGTGCGGGTCATGGTGGCCGCGATCGGCTTGGCCTCGACGCTCGTCAGCGTGCGGGAGAGCAGTAGCTCCACCCAGGAGAACATGAAGCAGAAGAAGGCGGCGACGCCGACACCGCTGGCGATCAGCGGCATGAAGATCTTGACGAAGAATCTGGGGAAGGAATAGCCGTCGATATAGGCGGTCTCGTCGATCTCGCGGGGCACGCCGCGCATGAAGCCCTCGAGGATCCACACCGCCAGCGGCACGTTGAAGAGGCAATGCGCCAGCGCCACGGCGATGTGTGTGTCGAAGAGCCCGACGCTCGAATAAAGCTGGAAGAAGGGCAGCGCGAAGACCGCGGGCGGCGCCATGCGGTTGGTGAGCAGCCAGAAGAACAGGTGTTTGTCGCCCATGAAGTGGTAGCGCGAGAAGGCGTAGGCCGCCGGCAGCGCCACGGCGACCGAGATCACCGTGTTCATCACCACGTAGATCAGCGAGTTGACGTAGCCCATGTACCAGGAGGCGTCGGTCAGGATCGTGGCGTAGTTCCGCAAGGTGAGGGTCTGCGGAAAGAGCGAGAAGGTGCCGGTGATCTCCGCATTGGTCTTCAGGCTCATGTTGAGGAGCCAGTAGATCGGCAGCATCAGGAACAGGAGATAGAGCATCATGACCACGCCCGAGCCCGAGGGGCCGAAGCGGCGGCCCGTGCGGGCGGCGTTGCGCTCTGCGGAGAGGTCCTCGGGCAGCGTAGCGGCGCCGGGGGCGGAGACGGTCTGATCGCTCATCAGCCCTCCCTCCGGTCGAGATTGGTCATGACGATGTAGAAGACGTAGGAGATCACGAGGATCACCAGGAAATACATGATCGAGAACGCCGCCGCGGGGCCGAGGTCGAACTGGCCGAGCGCCATCTTCACGAGGTCGATGGACAGGAAGGTGGTGGCGTTGCCGGGGCCGCCGCCGGTGACGACGAAGGGCTCGGTGTAGATCATGAAGCTGTCCATGAACCTGAGCAGGATGGCGATCATCAGCACGCCCAGCATCTTCGGCAGCTCGATGTATCGGAAGACGGCGAGGCGCGACGCCTGGTCGATCTTCGCGGCCTGGTAATAGGCATCGGGGATCGACTGGAGACCGGCATAGGCCAGCAGCGCGATGAGCGAGGTCCAGTGCCAGACATCCATGACGATCACGGTGATCCAGGCGGCGTAGAAGCCCTGCGTGTAGTTGTAGGAAATGCCCAGGCCCGAGAGCGTGTGGCCCAGAAGGCCGATATCGACCCGGCCGAAGATCTGCCAGATCGTGCCGACCACGTTCCACGGGATGAGCAGTGGCAGCGACATCACAACGAGGCAGACCGAGGCCCAGACGCCCTTCTTGGGCATGTTGAGAGCGACGAAGACGCCGAGCGGAACCTCGATGGCGAGGATGATGCCGGAGAAGACGAGCTGCCGGCCGAGGGCGTTCCACATCCGCTCGGAATGCAGCATCTCGTCGAACCATTCGAGCCCGGCCCAGAAGAAGACGTTGTTGCCGAACGTGTCCTGCACCGAGTAGTTGACGACCGTCATCAGCGGGATCACCGCCGAGAAGGCGACGAGCGCCAGCATCGGCAGGACGAGGAACCAGGCCTTTTCGTTGCGGGTCTTCATGCGGCCTCGCGCTCCTCTTCGGGGGGGACGCGCCACTCGTTCTCGTAGACGTTGACGCCGGTCTCCACGAACTGGAGATGGGTGCCGCCCTCGGGGACCGTCTGGCCCTCGCCGACGATCGCGGCGACCTCGCGGCCGGCGAGGTCGAGCCTTACGATGCGGTGGTGGCCGACATCCTCGACGCGGGTGACGCGCGCCGGCAGGCCGGTCTCCGCGAGACGGACATATTCAGGGCGGACGCCGATCCGGGTGGGCCCGCCGCTCGTGCGGTAGCTCTGGCCGAGATCGAACCGGGTGCCGGCGACCACGGCGCTGCGCCCGTCGATCTCGGCGTCGAAGAGGTTCATGCCGGGCGAGCCGATGAAGTAGCCGACGAAGGTGTGCTCGGGGCGCGCGAAGAGTTCCTCGGGCGTGCCGATCTGCACCACGACGCCGTCGTTCATCACCACGACGCGGTCGGCGAAGGTCAGTGCCTCGGTCTGGTCGTGGGTGACGTAGATCATGGTATGGCCGAAATCGGCGTGCAGCTGCTTCAGCTGGGTGCGGAGCTCCCATTTCATGTGCGGGTCGATGACCGTCAGCGGCTCGTCGAAGAGAAGCGCGTTGACGTCGTCGCGGACCATGCCGCGGCCCAGGGAGATCTTCTGCTTGGCATCGGCGGTCAGGCCGCTGGCGCGGCGGTCGAGATCCTGCTCCATGCCGATCATGCGGCCGACGCGTGCCACGCGCTCGGCGATCTCCGATTGCGGCAGGCGGCGGTTGCGGAGCGGGAAGGCGAGGTTCTGGCGCACCGTCATCGTGTCGTAGACGACGGGGAACTGGAAGACCTGCGCGATGTTGCGCTCCGCCGTGGCGAGGTCGGTCACGTCCTCGCCGTCGAAGAGCACCCGCCCGTGGCTCGGGCGCAGGAGGCCGGAGATGATGTTGAGCAGCGTGGTCTTGCCGCAGCCCGAGGGGCCGAGCAGCGCGTAGGCCTCGCCGTCCACCCAGTCGTGGGTGACCTCCTTCAGCGCGAAATCCTCGACCGATTTCGGCTCCGCGAGGTAGGAATGGGCGAGCCGGTCGAGGGTGATCCTGGCCATCAGGCGGCCTCCGCGTAGGGCGCCGGACGGGCGAGCTCGCCGCCCGCGTCGAAGAGGTAGACATGGGCGGGGTCGAGATAGACCGTGAGCGCCTCGCCCGGCGTCAGGCGGCGGATGCCGGGGAAGAGACCGACCCAGCGGTCGCCGTCGTGATCGAGATGGACGAAGGTCTCCGAGCCGGTGATCTCGGTCACCACGAGCCTAGTCTCGAACCCGACCGCCCCCTGGCCCGGCGCGGAGAGCGTCAGATGGGCGGGCCGGAAACCGGCGGTGTAATGGCCGTCGGGCAGGTCGGAGTCGAGGCCGAGGCGGCCCGCTCCCATCACCTTCTGGTCGCCGTAGACCAGATCCTCGCCGCGCTTCTCGATGTCGAGGAAGTTCATCGGCGGGTCTGAGAAGACCCGTGCCGTGGTGGCGTCGGCGGGGCGGCGATAGACCGAGGGTGTAGCGCCGAACTGCGTCACCCGACCCTCCCAGAGCGTCGCGCAGTTGCCGCCGAGGAGGAGCGCCTCCTCCGGCTCGGTGGTGGCGTAGACGAAGATCGCCCCCGATTCCTCGAAGATGCGCGGGATCTCGGCGCGCAGCTCCTCGCGGAGCTTGTAGTCGAGATTGGCGAGCGGCTCGTCGAGCAGCACCAAGCCCGCCTCCTTGACCAGCGCGCGGGCGAGCGCGCAGCGCTGCTGCTGCCCGCCGGAGAGCTCCAGCGGCCGGCGGTCGAGCATCGGTGCGAGCTTCATCAGATCGGCGGTGCGCCGCACGCGGGCATCGACCTCGTCGGCCGCGGCGCCCTGCAGGCGGAGAGGCGAGGCGATGTTGTCGTAGACGCTCATGGTCGGGTAGTTGATGAATTGCTGGTAGACCATCGCCACCTGCCGGTCCTGGACGCGGCGGCCGGTCACGTCCTCCCCGTCCCACAGGATGCGTCCCGCGCTCGGCACGTCGAGCCCGGCCATCAGCCGCATGAGGGAGGTCTTGCCCGCCAGCGTCGGCCCGAGGAGCACGTTCATCGTGCCCCGCTCGAGCGTCAAATCCGTCGGATGGATGTGGGTCTCCTCGCCCACCACCTTCGAGACCCCGTCGAGGGTCAGCGTCATCCCGCGTCCTCCCTTTCGGCCGTGTCGCCGGCCCCCGGATCGTCGTCCGGTTCCGGCCATAGAACGCGGATGCCGCGCGATTGTCCACCGGGTTCGGCGCGGCTCCGGCCTGACGCGGCGGCAGGGACGACCCGGTTCGGGCTCACCGGCGGCCGAGATAGGCGAGGAGCGTCAATTCGGTGCCCTCCGCCCAGAGCATCGCGAGCCAGCGGGCGAAGGCGTCGCGCAGCGTCGCGTTCTCGCCGAGCGCGCCGTAGAATCCCGCGCTGCCCAAGCCAGGCCTCGGGGCGGTCCCGGGCCTCTTGCGCAACCCCGGTCAGAGTCACCCAGTCGGGGTCGTTGGGCTCGATTGTCTCGCCGGCATCGGTGGTGCCGGCGCAGTAGCGGCACCAGAGGGCGGATTCGAGCGCCAGCCCCTCGATCGACCCGCCCCGTTGCAGCGCGTCGGCGAGCGAGAGACAGATGAATTTCGGCTGTCGGTTCGATCCGTCGAAGCAGAGCCGGCGCACGGTGTCGCCGATCTTGGGATTGGCGAAGCGCTGCTTGATGGTCTCGAGATATTCGCTCGTGTCGGTGTCCGGCACCGGCGGCACGCCGGGCATGACCTCCTCCCGCTCGACCTTGTCGAGAAAGGCGCGGACAAGCGTCGTGCGCCATCGCCTCGTGGACGAAATGGATGCCCATAAGCCCGGCGGGATAGGCGATGATCGCATGGCCGCCGTTGAGGATGCGCAGCTTCATCGATCTCGAAGGGCGAGACGTCCTCGCACGAACTCGACCCCGACCTCCTCGAGCGCCGGCCGGCCGAGCGGGAAGTCGTCCTCCAGCACCCACTGGATGAAGTCCTCGCAGAACACCGGCCAGCCGTCCTCGATGCCGTACTCGTCGCCGGAGCATGCCGCCGTTCGCGGTCGGACGTGGCGGGGGTGATGCGGTCGACCATGCCGTTCGGGAAGGCGACGTTCTCCTCGCATCCAGTCGGCGAAGTCCGGGTCGGACAGCCGCGGCAGGCCGACCACGGTGCCGCGGCAGACGGGGCCGTTATGGGGGATGTTGTCGCAGGACATCACCGTGAAGGGCGGATGCCGGCCTCGCGGCGGCGGCGGAGCCCCGCAGGATCATGCCGAACACGGTCTTCGGGGCGTCGGGCGTCGCGGCATCGGCCATCATCGCGCGGTGCCCGGCGTCGAACCTGCCCTCGGCGTCGAGGAAGTAGCCGCCCTCGGTGATGGTCATCGAGACGATGCGGATGTGCGGGCTCGGCCATGCGGGCGGAGATGCCTCCGCATCGGCGAGCTCGAAGATAGTCGATCATCGCGCCGGTCACGCGGGCATCGGACCTCTCGGCCGACTGCTCGACCAGCGTGGAGAGCCAGTCCTGCGCGGCGAGCGACGTCGCGGGCCTTGCGGTCGCCCTCCATGACGCCGGCGCCGACGATCGCCCAGTCCTGCCCCTTCCCTGCGAGAACAGCCCGTCGAGATAGACCGCCTGGTGGGCGCGGTGGAAGTTGCCGACGCCGAAATGGAGGATGCCCGGCGAGAGATCGGAGCGGGCGTAGCCCGGCCGGCCGACCGCCTTCGGCAGATCGTCGAGATGCGACAGGTCGAGCTTGGTGGCCATGACGGTCCCTTCGGTGCAGTTGGCGGTCGGCGCGGCGGGGTCACGCGATCCGCAGACCCCTGTCGTCGAAGCGGTGGATGCGCCCCTCCTCGGGGTCGAGATGCACCGTGTCGCCGTGCTTGAGCCGCACGTCGCCGGGCGACGCGCACCGTCATCGGCTCCTCCATCTCGTCGACATGGACGTGGAAGAAGGTGTCGGAGCCCAGATGCTCGGCGACGCCGACCTTGCCATTCAAGGTGCCGCCGCTCTCCGACCGACGCGCAGGTGCTCGGGGCGGATGCCGATCGTCCTGGCGTCGTGCTTCTTGGCCGGCGCGCCCTCGATGAGGTTCATCTTCGGACTGCCGATGAAGCCGGCGACGAAGAGGTTGCGGGGGTAGCGGTAGAGATCGAGCGGGCTGCCCACCTGCTCGATGTTGCCGGCGCTGCAGGACGACGATCTTGTCGGCCATGGTCATCGCCTCGACCTGGTCGTGGGTGACGTAGATCATCGTAGTCTTCAGCCGCTCGTGCAGCTCGGAGATCTCGAGCCGCATGCCGACGCGCAGGGCCGCGTCGAGGTTGGAGAGCGGCTCGTCGAAGAGGAAGGCGGCCGGCTCGCGCACGATGGCGCGGCCGATGGCGACGCGCTGGCGCTGGCCGCCGGAGAGCTGGCCGGGGCGGCGGTCGAGGTAGTCGGTTGAGGTTCAGCACCTCGCGCGGCGCGCTCGACGCTGCGCGTCCTGCTCCGCCTTGTCCATGCCGGCCATCTGAGCGGGAAGGCGATGTTCTTGCGCACGCTCATGTGCGGATAGAGCGCGTAGGACTGGAACACCATCGCCAGGCCGCCGCTTGGCCGGCGGCAGGTCGGTGGCGTTGGTGCCGTCGATCCGGATCTCGCCGCCCGACACGTCCTCCAGACCGGCGATCAGGCGCAGAAGCGTGGATTTGCCGCAGCCCGACGGGCCGACGAAGACCACGAACTCGCCCTCCTCGATGGTCGAGGTCGAGGGGCGGGATGACCTCGGTCTCGCCGAACTTCTTCTGCACTTTTTCGAGCGTGATGCGTCCCATTGTCGGTTCCTCCTACTTCACGGCGCCGAAGGTCAGGCCGCGGACGAGCTGCTTCTGGCGAGAACCAGCCCATGATGAGGATCGGCGCGATCGCCATGGTCGAGGCGGCGGAGAGCTTGGCGTAGAACAGCCCCTCGGGGCTCGAATAGCTGGCGATGAAGGCGGTCAGCGGCGCGGCGTTGGCCGCCGTGAGGTTCAGCGTCCAGAACGCCTCGTTCCAGGCCAGGATGATGTTGAGCAGGAGCGTCGAGGCGATGCCGGGCACGGCCATCGGCGTCAGCACGTAGAGCATCTCGTTGACGAGGCTCGCCCCGTCCATGCGCGCGGCCTCGAGGATGTCGCCCGGGATCTCGCGGAAATAGGTGTAGAGCATCCAGACGATGATCGGCAGGTTGATCAGCGTCAGCACGATGACCAGGCCGACGCGGGTGTCGAGAAGCCCCCAGTCGCGGAAGATCAGATAGATCGGCACCAGCACGCCCACGGGCGGCAGCATCTTCGTCGAGAGCATCCACATCAGCACGTTCTTGGTCTGCCTGCCCGGCACGAAGGCCATCGCCCAGGCCGCCGGGATCGCGATGACGAGGCCGATCAGCGTGGAGCCCACGGAGATGATCACCGAGTTCCAGAAGTGGCGGAAGTAGTTCGACCGCTCCTGCACCGCTCCGTAGTTGTCGAGCGTCCAGTCGAAGAACAGGAAGACCGGCGGGTCGGCGATGGCGTCGCCCTCGGTCTTGAACGAGGTCAGGATGGTCCAGAGGATCGGGAAGAAGATCAGGATCGCGATGGTCCAGGCGATGGCGGTGTTGATCGCCTTGCGCTGGTTGGAGACGGCGCGTGGCCATGGCGATCCTCCTCAAGTGTCCAGGTTCTTGCCGATCATCCGCATCAGGAAGATGGCGACGATGTTGGCGAGGATGATGGCGACGACGCCGCCGGCGGAGCCCGTGCCCGACGTCGAAGCGCAGCAGGCTCTCGGCATAGACGAGGTAGGTGAGGTTCGTCGACGCCGTGCCCGGCCCGCCCTTCGTCGTCACGAAGATCTCGGCGAAGATCGACAGCAGGAAGATCGTCTGGATCAGCACCACCACGGTGATCGCGCGGGCAAGGTGCGGCAGCTTGATGTACCAGAAGCGGCTGAACGCCGAGGCGCCGTCCATCTCGGCGGCCTCGAGCTGCTCGCTGTCGAGCGACTGCATCGCGGTCAGCAGGATCAGCGTCGCGAAGGGCAGCCATTGCCAGGAGACGATGCCGATGATCGAGGCAAGCGGCGCCTGGGTCAGGAAGTCGAAGGGCTGCAGGCCGAAGATTTCGAAGAGATAGGCGAAGAGCCCGTTCACGGGGTTCATGAACATGTTCTTCCACACCAGCGCCGAGACGGTGGGCATGACGAAGAACGGCGAGATCACCATGATCCGCACGATGCCCGGTGCCCCACATCGGCTGGTCGAGCAGCACGCGCGAGGCCGATCCCGCCGACCACGGTGATGACCAGCACGCCGCCGACCAGCAGCAGCGTGTTCACGATCGCCGTCTGGAAGGCCGGGTCGGACAGGAAGTAGCTGTAGTTTTCCCAACCGATGAACGGGTTCTCCCCCGGCATCAGGAGGTTGTAGCGCAGGAAGGAGAACCAGAGCGTCATGCCGAGCGGGATCAGCATCCACGCCAGAAGCAGGACCACGGACGGCGCGATCATGAACCGCGCCGCGGCGCGGGAATGCTGCGTAGCCATGGCGGCTCCTCCCTCGACTTGTCTCGACGGGGCGGCGTCCCCGCCCTCGCCGGTCTCGCTCCCCCGGGCCGAACGACGCGCCCGGCCGGGCGTTGTTCAGTCCGAGCCGTATCCGGCGCGGTCGATCTCTCGCTGGGTCAGGCTCTGGGCGCTCGCGAGCGCCTGATCGGCCTGCATCTGGCCGGCGAGCGCGGCCGAGAACTTCTGCCCGACCGCCGTGCCGATGCCCTGGAATTCCGGGATCGCGACGAACTGGCCGCCGGTATAGGGTGTCTCCTGCACCGACGGGGCATTCGGCGTCGCCGCCGTTCATCGATTCGAGCGTCATCTCGGCGAAGGGCGCGGCCTCCTGATACTCCTCGTTCTCGTAGAGCGAGCTGCGGGTGCCCGGAGGCGCCGCGCGCCAGCCCTGCTTCTCGGCGACGAGTTGGGTGTAGTCCTGCGAGGTCGCCCATGTGATGAACTGCTTGGCCGCATCGACCTGGTCGGACGATGCCGGGATAGCCAGCGACCACGCCCAGAGCCAGTTGCCGTGGTTGTCCACGCCCTCCTTGTTGGGGAACTGGGCGAAGCCGACGCTGTCGGCGACCTGGCTTTCCTCGGGGTCGGTCACGAAGCCCGCCGCAACGGTGGCGTCGATCCACATGCCGCACTTGCCCTGCTGGAACAGCGACAGGTTCTCGTTGAACCCGTTCGCCGCGGCGCCCGGCGGGCCGTAATCGCTCATCAGCTGGAGGTAGTCGCCCAGCGCGGCCTTCCATTCCTCGCTGTCGAACTGGGCCTGCCAGTCCATGTCGAACCAGCGCGCACCGTAGCTGTTGGCCATCGCAGTGAGGAGGGCCATGTTCTCGCCCCAGCCGGGCTTTCCGCGCAGGCAGATGCCGTAGACCCCGTCGCCGTTCATCGCCTCGGCGGCCGACTTGATGTCGGACCAGGTCGGGCTGTCGGGCATGTCGATGCCGGCCTCCTCGGCGAGGTCGGTGCGGTACATCACCATCGCAAACTCGCCGTAGAACGGCGCGGCGTAGAGCGTGTCTTCGACCGAGAGCGCCTGCCGCACGGAGGGCAGCAGGTCGTCGGCATCGTAGTCGTCGGGCAGATCCGAGAGCGGCTCGAGCCAGTCCTGCCTGGCCCAGATCGGGACCTCGTAGGTGCCGATCGTCATCACGTCGAACTGGCCGCCGCCGGTCGCGATGTCCTGGGTGACGCGCTGGCGCAGCACGTTCTCCTCGAGCACGACCCAATCGAGGGAGATGTCCGGATGCTGTTCGGTGAAGGCGCCGGCGAGGTTCTGCATCCGCACCATGTCGCCGTTGTTCACAGTCGCCACGGTGAGCGTGACGGTGCCCTGCGCATGGGCCAGTCCGGCGGTCGCGCACAGCGCTGTCGCGCCGAGAAGGGCACGGGTTCGGATGGTCATGGGTTCCTCCCGATCGATCCTTAACTGATCGTCATCCATAGGTTCCTCAAATTGACCGCTCGGTCAACCATATTCCCGGTAGCGCTCCCACGCCCCCTCGCCCTGCCCCGGCGCACCGGGCTTGCAAGCGGCGCCGCGATGGGGCGACATGCCCGGATGGCGCGCCTCGTCCTCGCGGTCCTCGCCCTTCTCGCCGCCTGCGGAAGGGGCCCGGACACCCTGCCCTCCCCGGCCGCAGGCACGCTCCGGGTCGCCAGCTACAACGTCCATTACATCCGCCTCGGGGCGGAGACGGGGCCGTGGTCGCGCGGCGACTGGAGGAGGCGCCGCGCCCCGCTCGCCGCCGCCGTCGCGGCGACCCGCGCCGACGTGGTGGCCTTCCAGGAGATGGAGAGCTTCCGCCGCGGCTCCGACGGGTCGGTGAACCTCGCCCGGGACTGGATCCTCGCCGAGCTGCCCGCCTTCGCCGCCGCGGCGACCGGGGACTGGCGGCGGTTCCCCTCGACGCAGCCGATCTTCTACCGCCGCGAACGGCTGGAGATGCTGGACCAGGGCTGGTTCTTCTTCTCGGAGACGCCGGGCGTCATCTACTCGCGGACCTTCGACGGCTCCTGGCCCGCCTTCGCCTCGTGGGCGCGCTTCCGCGACCGCGAGACAAGCCGGCGGTTCCGCGTGGTCAACGTCCATTTCGACGCCTTCAGCCGGCTGAACCGGCGGCGATCCGCGGAGCTGGTGATCGAGCGGATCGGGGCATGGATGGCGGCGGGCGAGACGGTGATCCTGGCGGGCGACCTGAATGCCATCGACGGGATGGTGCCGCACGACATCCTCGAGCGCGGCGGCCTCGTCTTCGCCGGCGTGCGCGGCGCGACCTACCACCTCAACCGGGGTCTCAACCTCTTCGGCGCCATCGACCACATCGCCTATTCCGGCGCGACGCGGGCCGCGCCCCCGATGGTGCTCCGGCGCCGCTTCGGCGGCGAGTGGCCGACCGATCACTATCCGGTGGCGGTGGATCTGAGGCTCTGAGCCGCGCGGGGAAAGACGAAGCAGCGGTCGCGGCGGATGGCGAGCCACATCGGCGTGCCGGGCTGCGGCAGGAACACCGAGGGGACGGTGGCGCTCATCTCCCCGCCCTCGTCGAGGCGGAACTCCACCAGGCTCTCCTTGCCGATGAAACGGGCGCGGGTGACGACGGCGCGGGCGGGCGTGCCGTCGCGCGGGGTCGGGTTCGGGCCGCGCCCGGCGCGGTCGAAGTCGATGCGGACGTGCTGCGGGCGGATGACGATGTCGACCCTGGTGCCGTCGGGCACGCCCGGAGCGAGGAACTGGCCGAAGGGCGTGTCGGTGAGCGCGCCGTTCACCTCGCCCTCGATCACGTTGATGTCGCTGAAGAACGCCGCCGCGGCGCGGTCGGCGGGATTGTTGTAGATATTGTAGGGCGCGCCGCGCTGCACGATCCGGCCGTCGCGCATGAGCGCGATCTCGTCGGCCATGCGCATCGCCTCCTCGGGCTCGTGGGTGACGAGGAGGACCGCCGCCCCCTCCTCCTTCAGCACGCCGAGGGTCTCGTCGCGGATGCCGTCGCGGAGGCGGTTGTCGAGGCCGGAGAAGGGCTCGTCCATCAGCATCACGCGGGGCTTCGGAGCGATGGCGCGGGCGAGCGCCACGCGCTGCTGCTCGCCGCCCGAGAGCTCGTGAGGGAAGGCGTCGATGTAGCGGTCGAGATGCACCCGCTCGAGGAGCTCGGACACCCTGCGGCGCTTCTCCGCCTTCCGCCCCTTCAGCCCGAAGGCGACGTTGTCGCAGACCGACAGATGGGGAAAGAGCGCGAAGTCCTGGAAGATGAGGCCGACGCCCCGCGTCTCGGGCGGCACGAGGACCCCCTCGCCGCAGACGGCGCGCCCGTCGATGCGGATCGTCCCCGTCTCGGGCGTCTCGACGCCGGAGATCGCCCGGAGCGTCGTCGTCTTGCCGCATCCCGAGGGGCCGAGCAGGCACATGACCTGCCCGGCCGCCACGGAGAGCGACACGTCCTGCACCACGCGACGGCCGTCGAAGCCGCACGAGAGGCAATCGATCTCCAGTCGCGGAGGGTCCGCACGCATCCCAAATCCCGAGCAGAAAGGTCGGACGGGAGCTAGCAGCCGCCCGCCGCGCCTTCAAGGCGCGGGGCCCGCTACATCGAGAGGTTCACCGCGCCGCCGTCGAGCAGGATGTTCTGCCCGACGACGAAGCCGGCATGGGTCGAGCAGAGAAAGGCGCAGGCGGCGCCGAACTCGGCGGCGGTCCCGTAGCGGCGCGCCGGGATCGAGGATTGCCGCTCGGCGCGGGCCTCCTCGAGGCTTATGCTCTTCTCCTTCGACACGCCGCCGTCGAGGGCGGCGGCGCGGTCCGTGTCGTGGATGCCCGGCAGGAGGTTGTTGATCGTCACGCCCTTCTCCGCCACCTGCCGCGCCGTGCCGGCGACGTAGCCGGTGAGCCCGGCCCGGGCGGAGTTCGACAGGCCGAGGACGGGGATCGGCGACTTCACCGATTGCGACGTGATGTTGACGACGCGGCCCCAGCCGCGCGCCATCATCGCCGGCAGGCAGGCCTTCATCAGCGCGATCGGCGTCAGCATGTTGGCGTCGAGCGCGGCGATGAAGTCGTCGCGGCCCCATTCCGACCAGAGGCCGGGCGGCGGTCCGCCGGCATTGGTGACGAGAATGTCGGGATCGTCGGCGGCCTCGAGGACGCCGAGGCGGCCCGCCTCGGTGGTGATGTCGGCGGCGACCTCGGTGACGGCGACGCCGAACTCGCCGCGGATCGCGTCGGCGGCCTCCGCCAGCGCGTCGCCGCCCCGCGCGTTCATCACCAGCTCGCATCCGGATTCGGCGAGGGCGCGCGCGCAGCCCAGACCCAGCCCCTTCGACGACGCCGTGACCAGCGCCCGCTTTCCCGCGATCCCGAAATCCATCTCCGTCTCCCTTGCCGTGCGTTCCGGGAGGCATAGGGCGCCGGGACCGGGCTGACCAGAGCGGGGCCGCGATTGCGTCGGTCGCCTCGGGCCAATAGACTTCCCTCGCGATCGCACGGGATGGAGCATGCCGATGTCGGGGGGATGGCGCGCCACGGCCCTTCCGATCGCCCTCGCTGCCGGGGCTGCCGGGGCTGCCGCCGCGCAGCAGAGCGTTCCCTCCGAGGCGCCGCCGCCGGAGATCGCAGCCGCGGTCGCGAGCCGCACACCGCTCCTCAAGACCACCGCCTGGGCCCTGGACATCGACCGTGACGGGGCGACCGACCGGCTGGTCGAACTCGTCCGCGGCTACGAGGGCGGCAACGGCTGGTACTTCGAATACGCGATCTTTTACCGGACCGGCGAAAGCTGGACGGAGGTCCCGCTCGACATTCCGCATTCCGGCATCGAGAGCGTCACCCTCGTCCCCCCCGGGGCGGAACTCACCAGCACCTCCTATCTCGACGGCGATCCGCGCTGCTGCCCGACCGGCCGGGCCGTCACCCTGCTCCGGTTCTAGCCGGCGCCGTAGAAGAACTCCTCCCGGACGATCCGTCCGTCGGAGACGTGGTAGACGGCGACCTCCCTCATCCGGTTGCGCTCGCCGGTCTCCCGGTTCTCGGCGTCTATCCCGAAGATCACGGCGAACCTGTCCGCGCCATGCAGGAAGGGCCCCTCGACCTTCGCCTCGTGGACGGTGAATGTCTTCTCCCACCACTCGTGCTTGCCGCGGATGCCCTCGACGCCGACAGTCTCCCGCGGGCCCGCCGGCGCCATCGCCTCGACCGACACGGCGTCCTCGGCATAGAGCCGGAGAGATTCTCACTCGCCCGCCCCTCCCGGCAGCCGGCGACGAGTTCCCCGGCGATCTCCTTCAGCGTCATCGCTCCCTCCCTGGCGGATCCCCCGATCGGAGCGCCGATTGCGGACGGGGGGCAGCCCTTCTATATCGCCCCCATGCTCGACCGATCGCACAACGCCGCCCCGCTTCCGCCCGAGATCGCGCGGCGGCGTACCTTCGCCATCATATCCCATCCCGACGCCGGCAAGACGACGCTCACGGAGAAGTTCCTGCTCTACGGGGGGGCGATCCAGATGGCGGGCCAGGTGCGCGCCAAGGGCGAGGCGCGGCGCACGCGGTCGGATTTCATGCAGATGGAGAAGGACCGCGGCATCTCGGTCTCCGCCTCGGCGATGTCCTTCGAATTCGGCGAGTACCGGTTCAACCTCGTCGACACGCCCGGCCACTCCGACTTCTCCGAGGACACCTATCGGACGCTGACGGCGGTCGATGCCGCGATCATGGTGATCGACGGGGCCAAGGGGGTGGAGAGCCAGACGCGCAAGCTCTTCGAGGTCTGCCGGCTCCGGGACCTGCCGATCCTGACCTTCTGCAACAAGATGGACCGCGAGAGCCGCGACGTCTTCGAGATCATCGACGAGATCCAGGAGAGCCTGGCGATCGACGTGACCCCTGCCTCCTGGCCGATCGGGGTGGGGCGCGACTTCCTCGGCTGCTACGACATGCTGAACGACCGGCTCGAGCTCATGGACCGCGCCGACCGCAACCGGGTGGGAACCTCGATCCGGCTCGAGGGGCTCGACGATCCCAGGATGGCCGAGCACGTGCCGGCGCAGCTTCTCGGGACGCTGCGCGAGGAGGTCGAGATGGCGCGCGCGCTCATGCCCGCCCTCGACGCGCAGGCGCTGCTCGACGGGACGATGACGCCGATCTGGTTCGGCTCGGCGATCAATTCCTTTGGGGTGCGCGAACTGATGGACGGGATCGGACGGTTCGGGCCCGCGCCGCAGCCGCAGCGGGCCGAGCCCCGCCAGATCGCGCCTGACGAGGACAAGGTCGCGGGCTTCGTCTTCAAGGTGCAGGCCAACATGGACCCCAAGCACCGCGACCGGGTCGCCTTCGTGCGGCTCGCGTCGGGGCATTTCCGGCGTGGCATGAAGCTAACCCATGTCCGGACGAAGAAGCCGATGGCGGTCTCGAACCCGGTCCTGTTCCTCGCCTCCGACCGGGAGCTCGCCCAGGAGGCGTGGGCGGGCGACATCATGGGCATCCCGAACCACGGCCAGCTGAGGATCGGCGACACGCTGACCGAGGGCGAGGCGCTGCGGGTGCAGGGCATCCCCTCCTTCGCGCCGGAGCTTCTGCAAAATTGCCGCGCCGGCGATCCGATGAAGGCCAAGCATCTCGACAAGGCGCTGATGCAGTTCGCGGAAGAAGGCGCGGCCAAGGTCTTCAGGCCGATGCTCGGCGCTGGCTTCATCGTCGGCGTCGTGGGCGGGCTGCAATTCGACGTGCTGGCGAGCCGGATCGAGGGGGAATACGGCCTGCCGGTGCGCTTCGAGCCCTCGCAATTCACCTCCGCCCGCTGGGTGCGCGGGTCGAAGGAGAAGGTCGAGACCTTCGCCCAGGCGAACAAGGGGCACATGGCGCGGGACAACGACGACGATCTCGTCTATCTCACACGGCTGCAATGGGACATCGACCGGGTCGCGCGCGACTGGCCTGAGGTCACGCTGACGGCGACGAAGGAGATGATGGCGTGATGCCGCGTTAGCGTCGCGTTCATCTGCCGGCCCTAAGGGACCTTACGAACCAGTTCTCCGGGCATCGAGATGAAGACACGCAAGGCGACAATCGAATGGAGAGGTGATCTGCGCAGCGGCGGCGGCCAGATTTCGAGCGAATCAGGCGCCCTGTTCGAAAAGCCGTTCGGCTTCGGCAGCCGGTTTCTCGACGAGCCCGGCACCAATCCCGAGGAACTGCTCGCCGCGGCCCACGCCTCCTGCCTCGCGACCCATCTGGCGATGCTCCTCTCCCAGAACGGCACGCCTGCAGAGGAGATCCTCATCGAGTCCGCGATCCACCTCGCCCGGACCGGCGAGACCCGGGTGGAACTCGCGTCGTCCAGGATCGAGATCCGCTGCCGCGTCGCGGATCTGCCGAATCAGCACTTCCAGGAGATCGCGCGCGAGGCCGTGGCGGATTGTCCGATGACGCGCGCCCTCAAGATCCAGGTCACGTGCGATGCGCGACTCTGCTGAGATAGAGTCGTGAGGCGACGGCCACCGGTCGTCGGACGAAAGGTCGCAACAGCGCGCCGCCTGCACCGTCCGCACGGATAGCCGCAGATTGACGAAAGCAACGCAGATCTGTAGCAGGACGCACGATCGCGGTTTGCGCGGTCAGACGCGGGGCGCGTGAGACGGCGTCCCATGACCTGGCGGTCCGGAGACCGCCTAGACGGGACGTAAATGACAAAATTCACCGATCTGAAGCTGGGCCCCAAGGTCCAGAAAGCCATCGAGGAAGCGGGCTACGAGACGCCGACTCCCATCCAGGCGCAGGCCATTCCGGCCGCGCTCGAAGGGCGCGACGTTCTGGGGATCGCCCAGACAGGCACCGGCAAGACCGCGTCCTTCACCCTGCCGATGATCACCCAGCTTGCCCGCGGGCGGGCCAAAGCGCGGATGCCCCGCAGCCTCGTCCTCGCGCCGACCCGCGAGCTCGCCGCGCAGGTGGCCGAGAACTTCGACACCTATGCCAAGCACGCGAAGCTCAGCAAGGCGCTGCTGATCGGCGGGGTGTCGTTCAAGGAGCAGGATCAGCTCATCGACAAGGGCGTCGACGTGCTGATCGCCACCCCGGGGCGGCTGCTCGACCACTTCGAGCGCGGCAAGCTCCTGCTCTCGGACGTGAAGATCATGGTCGTGGACGAGGCCGACCGGATGCTCGACATGGGATTCATTCCCGATATCGAGCGGATCTTCTCGCTGGTCCCGTTCACCCGGCAGACGCTGTTCTTCTCCGCCACCATGGCGCCGGAGATCGAGCGGATCACCAACACCTTCCTGTCGAACCCGCACCGGGTCGAGGTGGCGCGGCAGGCGACGGCGTCGGAGACGATCGAGCAGGGCGTCCTGATGTTCAAGGCCTCGCGGAAGGATCGGCTGGCGAGCGAGAAGCGGCGCGCGCTGCGCGACCTGATCGACGCGGAGGGCGAACAGCTCACCAACGCGATCATCTTCTGCAACCGGAAGAGCGAGGTCGATGTCCTCGCCAAGTCGCTGAAGAAATACGGTTACGATGCGGCGCCGATCCACGGCGACCTGGACCAGTCCCAGCGGACGCGGACGCTCGACGGCTTCCGCGCGCGCGAACTGCGGTTTCTCATTGCTTCCGACGTGGCGGCGCGGGGCCTCGACGTGCCCTCGGTCAGCCACGTCTTCAATTACGACGTGCCGTCCCATGCCGAGGATTACGTGCACCGGATCGGCCGGACGGGACGCGCCGGCCGCGACGGCAAGGCGATCATGATCTGCACGCCCGGGGACGAGAAGAATCTCGACGACGTGGAACGCCTCCTCGAGAAGGGGATTCCGCGACTCGCGGACCCTGTTCCCGCCAAGGCCGAGGAGGGTCCGACGGTCGAGGCCGAGGCGGAGCCCCCCACCGAGCAGGCGGAGGAGTTGCCGCGTCCGCGCCGGTCGCGCGGCGGCAAGGGCCGGAAGGGCGGCGAGGAGAGCAGCCGCCGGCGCGGCGGGGGCAAGAGCGACGAGAAGGTCGTCGGCATGGGCGACCATCTGCCGAGCTTCATCGAGAAGAGCTTCGACGAGCGCCTCGCCGGCTGAGGACTGCCGACCGGGCGATACAATTTCAGGTTGCGTATGGCGTGACGGGCGCGTCGGGTGTATCCTCCGGCGCATGTCGCGTCTCCTGCCTGTCCTCCTGCTCGCGGCCCTGCCCGCCTCCGCCGAGGATCTCTGCCGGGCCGACATCAACTCGACCGAACTCGTCGTGGATCGCGACGCGCTGTCCGCAACGCCGGGCCAGGCGACGCTGCGGGAGCGGGTCACAGGCTGGCCGGTGCGGCGACTCGACCGGCTGCAGGGCAAGGTGCCCGCCTGCGACAGCCAGACGCTGATCGCCTTCCTGTCGAACGAGGTGCCCGAGGAGGAGATCGCCGGCTATTGCCTCGCCCCCGATCCCGCGCTCGGCTACGTGCTCGCGCCGGGTCCGCGGGACTATCGCGGCCGCTGCATCCAGACGACCTGCGAGCGGGTGAATGCGGCGCGGGCGGGGGCGACATCCGTCGCCGGAACCGCGGCGGACATGGCGACGGGGCGGCAGGCGGAGCAGTCGCGTACGGAGGCGGTGGTCCATTCCTCCGGCGCGGCGATCCTGTCGGGCTCGACCGCCTCCCTCCTTTCGACGCTCGGCGGCGGTGCGGCCACGGCGGTGACGGCGGCGCTATCCGCGCCCGCGCTGGCCGGCGCCGCGGCGGTCAGCGTGGTGGCGGTCGGCGGCGCCGTCTATCTCTGCCACGAAGAATGAAGTCTTTCGGAGAAAGTGGCGCACCCGGCAGGATTCGAACCTATGGCCGCTGACTTCGGAGGGCAGGGGCAGGTTAATCAAAGCCATTATTTGTTGGCCCCTGACAGCGGCTATGAACATGTCGAGATAGCTCGCCACAGCGCGGGCATGCAGCGGTCCCACCCACCGCACGGGCGTAGACCATGACCGTGCTCTCGTTCAGCTCGATCCGTTCGGCGTTCAGCCCTCCGGGCCGGAACGCTCGTCGATCCACCCCAAGTGCCATCGGCAATCTCCAATGAAGAATGCCGAAATGCAGCGTCACCACGCATCATCTGCACCAAATAGTTCACCCTGAATAACTCCCAACCTGCTGATTTACCGCGCAGATCATGCTGAAACTCTGGCGCCGATTTGCAGGGTTTCGTATTCTGGCCTTCGAAACCTTGCGAATTCCGGAGCCCCGATGAAGCCCCATCCCCGCCGGGAAGAGCAGGACGATCTCCTGCGCCCCCGCCTCACCGACATGATCGACATGCGTCACGAGCTGGCGACGCTGGCGGCGCTGATCGACTGGGAGTTCTTCGAACGGGAATGGGCCGGGTTCTTCCCATCGCATCGGGGGCGGCCCGCGACCTCGCCGCGGCTGGTGGCGGGGCTGCTGTATCTCCAGCACGCCTACCGGCTGTCGGACGAGGCAGTCGTCGCGCGCTGGGTCGAGAACCCCTACTATCAGCATTTCACCGGTGAGACGTTCGGCGGCAGATCGGTCCACCGGACCGATCTGTTCCCCGCCTCACTCCAGCACCGCCCACCGATCGACCCGTCCTGCCTGACCCGCTGGCGGCAGCGGATCGGTGAGGAAGGGGCCGAGTGGCTGCTCACGAAGACCATCGAGGCCGGGCGGGCATCGGGCACGATCGATGACGACAGCCTGTCGCGCGTCGCCGTCGACACCACGGTCATGGAGAAAAACATCGCGCACCCGACCGACGCGCGCCTCTATGACAAGGCCCGCAATCAGCTTGTCGCCCTTGCAAGTGAAGCCGGGGTCACGCTGCGGCAGAACTACAACCGGCTGGCGCCGCGCCTGGCCATGCAGGCCGGCCGATACGCCCATGCCCGACAGTTCAAGCGCATGCGCAAGGCCCTGAAAAAGCTGAAGGGCTACACCGGCCGCGTGCTGCGCGACCTCCGCCGCCAGCTGGATGCGATCCCTGCGGGTCCGCTGCGCGAGCGCGTTCTGGACATGCTGGTGCTGGTGGGCCGCCTGCTGCACCAGGGCCCCAGGAGCCGCGGCAAGATCTACGCGCTGCACGAGCCGGAGGTCGACTGCATCTCCAAGGGCAAGGCCCGCAATCGCTACGAGTTCGGCACGAAGGTCAGCCTCGCCACGACCATCGACGAGGGGTTCGTCGTGGGCATGCGTGCGTTGCCGGGCAATCCCTATGACGGCCACACCTTGCCGGAAGCGCTTGAGCAGGTCGCCATCCTGACCGGCCAGACGCCTGCGCTGGCGGTCGTGGATCGCGGATACCGCGGCCACGGCGTGGCGCGCACGCAGGTCCTGATCAGCGGCACGCGCCGCGGCCTGACCCCGGCGCTGAGACAGCTGTTGCGACGGCGCAGCGCCATCGAGCCGGAAATCGGCCACATGAAAACCGACGGCCGCCTGTCACGCTGCCCGCTGAAGGGCACGTTCGGCGACGCGATCTTCGCCGTCCTGTGCGGCTGCGGCCACAACATCCGCAAGATCCTCGCCCACCTGAGAGCTCTTCTGGCCTTCTTGCACGCCGCGATCGCCGCAGTCCTGGCCGCGGCGATCGCCGAAATCTCCCTCGGCAAGCACCAGAAAGGCACGCCGAAAGTTTGTTCAGCCTGAACTACCTACATCCCGATGCGGCGTGACTTCCTCTACCTCGTCGCAATCATGGACTGGGCGACGCGCCGGGTTCCTCGCGCGAGGGGCCGCGGTGACGCGCTGGACAGCCCGGCCGCGTCTGCTAAGACGCCGGGCATGGTCGATAAAAACACTCGGATAGCTAGGTGGACCATCGCCGCCGACACTTGGTCGATGGGCGCGATTCTGATCGCCGCACTCGTTCTGCTTCCAATCGCGACGGTCGTCTGGCTGGCCTTCAATCCCTCTGGTCCGATCTGGGGGCATCTCATTTCAACGACGCTGCCGCGCTATCTCGCCAATTCCCTGCTTCTCTCCGGAGCGGTCGGCCTGCTTTCGGCCCTCGTCGGCTCCATCGCCGCCTGGCTCGTAGTAATCTACGAGTTCCCGGGTCGGCGCTGGCTCGAATGGGCTCTTCTCCTCCCCCTCGCTGTCCCCGCCTATGTGGGGGCCTACGCGCTCACCGACTTCCTTGAATACGCCGGTCCGGTGCAGACCGGCCTGCGCGCGCTCATGGGGTGGCAGAGCGCCCGGGATTATGCGTTTCCCGAAATCCGTTCCCGCGGAGCGGCGATCCTCGTCATCGCCGCCGCCCTCTACCCTTACGTCTATCTCCTGGCCCGCGCAGCCTTCCGAGAACTCTCAGAGCAGAGCTTCGACGTCGCCCGGGCCCTCGGTGCCGGCCATTTCGACCGCTTCCGGCGTGTCGGCCTGCCGCTCGCGCGTCCCGCCATCTGGGCGGGCACCGCCATCGTGATGATGGAGACGGTGAACGATTTCGGCGTCGTGGAATATTTCGGCGTGCAGACGCTGACGACCGGAATCTTCACGGTCTGGCTGGAACAGGGCAATGCCGGCGGCGCGGCGCAGATCGCCTGCGTGATACTCGGACTTGTCGTCGCAATGGTGACGCTCGAGAAGCTCTCGCGCCGCCGGGCGCGCTTCTTCGCTACCTGCCGTTCCGATCGCCGCCCTGTGCGGACCACCCTCAGAGGCCCGGCCGCTTGGGGCGCAATCACCTTCTGCATTCTGCCGTTCCTCGCTGGCTTCGTCTTGCCCGCCGGCGTCCTTCTCGGGCATGCCGTGGGCGAGGGGGATCGCTGGATCGATCCGGGGCTCGGCCTGGCGCTCTGGCATTCGCTGTCGGTGGGTGCGATCGCCGCCTGCCTGACGGTCGCGATGGCGCTCTTTCTCGTCTATGGTGTACGGCTCTCGGGTCGTGCCCTGCCGCGCCTGCTGATGCCGGTGACGGGGATCGGCTACGCCGCACCGGGCGCTGTCCTCGGTGTCGGCCTCTTGCTGCCCCTCGCCTGGTTCGACAACCGCGTCGCGGATTTCCTGGATGCGCTCACGGGCACCGATCCGGGCCTGCTCCTCACCGGCTCAGCGGCGGCCATCGTACTAGCCTACATCGTGCGCTTTTTCGCCATCGCCGAGGGCGCGGCGGACGCGGCGATGGGGCATGTCTCGCCCAGCCTGCCGATGGCCGCCCGCACCCTAGGGCGGAGCGCCGCGGGGGTGCTATCCACCGTCTATCTGCCGCTCATCCGGGGGTCCGTCGGCACCGCGCTCCTGCTCGTCTTCGTCGACTGCGTGAAGGAACTTCCTGCGACGCTCCTTCTGCGGCCATTCAACTACAACACTCTCGCCACCCGGGTCTACGAGCAGGCCTCGCTCGAGCGGATCGGCGACGCCGCTCCCGCGGCGCTTCTTGTCACCGCCGTGGGACTTGTCGCGGTGGCAATCCTTGCCCGCGCCAACCGCTGATCGGTACCTTGTCGGATGCCGTTCCGCGGTTTAGTGCGAGAGCCATGCCGGCGTAGCTCAGAGGCCAGAGCGGCGATTTTGTAAGTCGAGGGTCGGGGGTTCGACTCCCTCCGCCGGCACCAATCACCCAGATGACTATCGATCTATCGGGGATTTGACCTGAACCGGTGGATACAGAGGTGGCTCGGGAAATCTGAACAGGGGTTATGATACCAGCGGCATCATCCGCTGACCTGCGCCCAGTTACGCGAGGGTGATGGAGGCGACGCGTTCCGGGGTTGCGATGAGTGCGTTCCAGGCCTCGCAGCAGGCGGCGACGATGGTTTCGTAGCTGTCGAACACGCGGTTCGCGAGGCGGTTCTGGCGGAGGAACTGCCAGATGTTTTCGACCGGGTTCAGCTCCGGGCTGTAGGGCGGGAGCGTCAGCAAGGTGATGTTCGCCGGCACGGCGAGGTCCCTGGAACTGTGCCAGCCGGCGCCGTCGAGGACGAGGATGGCGTGTGCGCCGGGCGAAACGTGCCGGCCGATCTCGGCGAGGTGCGCGCTCATCGCGTCCGTGTTCGCATAGGGCATGACGAGGGCAGCGCCGGTCGCGCGGGCGGGACAGACGGCTCCGAAAATGCAGGCCCAGGCGTAGCGACAGTCCTTCGGCGCCGGCGGGCGCGTCCCCTTGCGCGCCCGTCGAACATGTATGTTCGACCGTGTGAGCGTCCCCTGCTGGCCGACGCGCGCGTCCGCCATGATGAAGGTTTTCCGATTCGGGCCGCGGCGGCCGCGCGGGTTCGGGCGTGACCTCGGCCCGCGTTGGAAAACCTCCCAAGGAGGAAGCCGCGGGGTGTTGGCGATGGTCTATGGGGAAAGCGGAGCGGCGTTGCCAACCTCGGCATGAATTTGCGGGCACGATGGCCGGACTGGGATCGACGGAGGGTGGTTGCTCCGCGGGTCCGAGGGACCGCTCCATGGCGTTGGGCCCGTTGATCGATGCCAATTCACCGGCACGGCGATGCGGCGGCACAGCCCAGGCTTGTTCCGGATCGCGTGCCTGCTCCGGCTCGGGGGTATCGACGGTGATGGCCCTGTCATCATGCGGCAGCCCTCCGGGGTGGGGCGCGGGGAGTCGGGCGCTCGCCACGCCGGAATGTCTCGACGATCCGCATCGGTCCGCCACAATCGGGGCCCGGCTCTCTCAGGCTCAGCGGCCGGGCCGTGTCGATATCGGTTGCGCCGGGTTCCCGCCGGACCCTGGGCCATTTTATCCCGAACCCTGGCGATGGTGTCTTTGCGGCCCGCGCTGGCAAGCAGGCCGTAGTGACGGATGCGGTGGAAGCCGTCCGGCAGGACGTGGATCAGGAAGCGG
>CAVZOA010000024.1:0-129952 GCA_963776705.1 uncultured Alphaproteobacteria bacterium | reverse complement strand
TCGTCACCCCCGACCGCGCCGCCAGCCGCGCCAGCGCCGGCACCGCCACCCAGGGCTCGGCCCGCGCGTCGCTCGCCGTCCAGAGCGCCGCCCGCCAGCCGCCCCGCGCCTCCGGCAGCATCTCCGCCAGATCCGCCCGCGTCAGCGGCCGACTGTCCAGCCCGCGCGCGCGGGCATGGACGAGCCAGGCCTCGTAGCGCGCCTCGGCGCCCGTGTCCCGCGCCAGGTAGAGCGTGCCGGTCTGCCGCAGCCCCAGATCCTCGTTGGTCTCCGCCTGCAGCGCGTGCCAGTTGCGGACCGCCTCCATCGCGATCGGGATCTCGTCGGGGTCGCGCCCCTGCTGGCGGATCCAGCCCCAGTTGCGGCTCGACTGCTCGCCGGCGATCCGCCCCTTCTCGCAGAGAACCACCCGGAATCCCGCCTTCGCGGCGTAATGGGCTGCCGTCACCCCGGCGACGCCGCCGCCGATAACGACGAGATCGGCCTCCCGCGGCAGGTCGCCCGCATGGGCGACGGGCGTGGCGAGCGTGACGGGTCCCCGGGGCGCGGCATCGAGCATGGGGCGACCTTCCGCCGCCCGGCGGCGAGGTGCAAGCCGCTCAGTGCAGTCGCCGCTGCACGCGGCGGAGCGCGATCCAGACCCCCGCCACCACCACCGGCACGAGGAGCGCGGTGCCCACCGGCTTCGAGACACCCGCCGCCGCCATCACCGGTGCCAGCGCATAGGCCGCGAGGCTCACCGCGTAATAGCTGATCGCCACCACCGACAGCCCCTCCACCGTCCGCTGCAGCCGGAGCTGAAGGTCCGCGCGCCGGTCCATGCTCTCGAGAAGGTTCTGGTTCTGCGCCGAGCGTTCCACGTCCACCCGCGTCCGCAGGAGCTCGCCCGCCCGGAGCGCGCGGTCGCTCATCTCCCCGAGCCGTCCGCGCGTGGCCTTCACCGTCCGCATCGCCGGGTCGAAGCGGCGCATCATGAATTCCGCGAAGGTCTGCCGCCCCTCCCAGCGCTCTTCCCGCAGCGCCCCGATCCGCTGGGAAACCAGCGCCTCGTAGGCCTCCGTCGCCCCGAAGCGGAACGAGGATTGCGCCAGCACCGTCTCCAGTTCCGCCCAAACGCGCAGGAGCGCCTCCAGCGTCTCCGCCGGCCGCGCGCCCTCGCCGGTCATGTCGTCCATGAGCCGCGTCAGGTCGCGGTCCATCTCGGCCATCTTCGGCGCCAGGTCCCGCACCCGCGCGAGGCCCAGCATCGACATCGCCTTGTAGGTCTCGATCTCGCAGAGCCGCTGCACGATCCGCCCCGTCCGCCGCCGTCCCGTCCGCTGCGAGACGAACACGGCCATCCGCATGTGCCCGCCCGGATCGATGCGGAAATCGGAGGCCACCAGCGCCGCGCCCTCCAGCACCTCGCTGACGGCGAGGCTTTCGGGCACGAACCAGTCGTGGAGCTTCTCGGTCACCCCGCCGGCCGCCTCCGGGCGCGGCTCCAGCCGGATCAGCGCCGAGGTGAACCGCAATCCCGGCGTCGCGGCGAGCCATTCGGCGGGAAACACCCGGAACACGTCCCGGTCGAAGGGCCGCTCCACCTCGCCCTCTGCCGAAGATCGTGTAGCTCACGAACTCGGTGTGGCTCTCCCATTTCAGGTGATGGCGGCCGAGTTCCCCGAACCAGTGGGTGGCGCCCGGCGTCGGATGCTGGGCGCCGAACCGGTCGAGGAGCGCGATCAGATGCGCCCGGTCCGCCTCCCGGTCGCGCCGCGCCGCGTCGCGCTCGGGCTTGATCGCGAGATAGGCGGCATGGGAGGGGACGCCGAGCGAGGGAAAGGGCCGCGCATGCAGCTCGTTGGCGAGCGTGTAGCGCAGCGGATGGTCCTCGATCGCGGTCATCGCTCACCCCCGGCCGGCCCGGCGCAGTCTCTCACGCGGGCCCGCCCCGGACGACGCCGCAAATGCCCGGCGCCCTCCGGGACCGCCATCCCGATCCCCGGATCGTCAGGAAGACTTCTTCGCCGCCTCGCCGGCCTTCTTCGCCGTCTGCTCCACCTTGGCGACAGATTCGTCGATCTGCGACTGCATGGAGCGGAACGCCTCCTCGTTGGCGTCGCGGGAGTTCTCGGCCATCTTCCGCATCAGCTGCAGGGCCTCCTCGACCGCCTCGTTCACCGCGTGCGTGCGCGCTTTCATGGCGTCGGGGCCGGCATTCTCCTCGGCCCATTCGTATTGCTGGCGCGCGGAATGGGTCATCTTCTCGAAGATTTCCATCTGCTTGTCGAGCAGGTCCTTGTAGGCTTCCGCGGCCGACTTGTTGGCCTCCGACATGGCCTCGAAATTGCGCTGGTTGGCGCGGATCACCTGCTCCATGTCGAACATCTGCGCCTGCGGCTGCTGGAACATCTGCATCATCATCTGCGGGTTCCACATCCGCGCGATCCGCTCGGGATCGAAGGCCTGCATGTACTCGCTCATGTCGAACGGATTGCTTTTCTGCGCCATGATCGTCCTCCTCCTTGGCCGGACGGGGTAGCGGTCCGGCCTCCTGTGCGAAGAGGTAGCGGCGGCACCCGGGGCTTCAAGAAATCGAGAGGCCGGCCCCGCTGCGGAACCGCCGCGATCACGAAGCCGTGGGGGGCGATATCGCCCGAGCCCCCGAGCCGCCATACCGGGACATGTCCGCGCACCGAGGCTTGGCACCCCGCCCGTCCGGACCCAGATCCCGCGCGAGGCCAGAGAGGAGAGACCGAGATGATCCGCACTCAGCCGACCCGCCGCGCCCTGCTCGCCGCCGGCGCCGCCCTCGCGGGCGCCGTCGCCACGACCGGCGCCACCGGCCTCGTCGTGCCCGCCCGCGCCCAGGGCCTCGCGCCGACGCCCAGCATGCGCGGCGGATCGAACAACTACCTCCCCGGCGCCCCCCTCGTCGAGCGCATCGGCGGCGGCGGCTTCTGGATGAGCGGAACCGTCCGCCGCGCCGGCGACGGCGCCCCGCTCGCGGGCGCGCGCATCCAGATCTGGGCGCACACGACCGAGGGCCACGAGCGCGACCGCCAGAGCCACGGCGCCACGCTCACCGATGCCGCGGGCCGGTTCCGCCTGGAGATGCCGCAGATCGTCCCCGCCTTCGGCCAGCCTCACGGCCACCTCGTCTACGATTCCGAGTACGACGGCGGCGGCTTCGAGACGGTCTTCCTCCGCCCGGTCATGCAAAGCGCCAGCGACACGCGGCTCGGCGCCGATTTCGTGCTGCGACCGGCCTGACCGGCATGGCGCAGCGCCGCGCCGTCCTGATCTGGGCCGCGCTCGCCGCGGCCGTCGCCGTCCCCGTCGTCATCGCCGCGACGAGCCCGCTCCTGCAATGGCGCGGCCCGGTCTACATCGCCGCCTGTTTCGCGGGGATTGCGGCGATGGCGCTGCTCCTCGCCCAGCCTCTCCTCGCCGGCGGCTACCTCCCCGGCCTGCCGCCGGGTCGCGGCCGCCGCGTGCATCGCTGGACCGGCGCGGCGCTGGTCGCGGCGATCCTCGTCCATGTGGGGGGCCTCTGGATCACCAGCCCGCCGGACGTGATCGACGCCCTGCTCTTCACCTCGGCCACCGCCTTCTCCGGCTGGGGCGTCGTCGCCATGTGGGCGATCCTCGCGGCGGCGCCGCTGGCCCTCCTGCGCCGGCGGCTGCGCCTCGCCCCGCGGCACTGGCGCCCGGCCCATACCGCCCTCGCGGTCCTCGCCGTGCTCGGCAGCGTCGTCCACGCGCTGCTTATACAGGGGACGATGGGATGGGTCTCGAAGGTCGCGCTCTGCGCGCTCGTCCTCGCGGCGACGGCGAAGACCGTCATCGACCTGAGAAGCTGGGCGCCGCTGATCCGCCGCCGGAGCTGAGAATCCGCGCCCCGCCGGCCGGCAGCACCCCGCGCCGGGGATGCCGCCGCACCGCCTATTTCTTCTTCTTCGGTGGCATGAGGTCGGTGATCGTGCCCTCGAACATCTCGGCGGAGAAGTTCACCGTCTCCGAGAGCGTCGGGTGCGGGTGGATCGTGTGGCTCAGATCCACCGCGTCCGCCCCCATCTCGATGGCGAGCGCCACCTCCGAGATCAGGTCGCCGGCATTGGTGCCGACGATGGCGCCGCCGATCACCCGGTCGTCCTCGGGGTCGAAGAGCAGCTTCGTCAGCCCCTCGGCGCGGCCGTTGGCCTGCGCCCGGCCGGAGGCCTGCCAAGGGAACACCCCCTTCTCGACCCTGATGCCCTGCTCCTTGGCCTGCGCCTCGGTGAGCCCGCACCAGGCCACCTCCGGGTCGGTATAGGCAACCGACGGGATCACCCGGGCGTCGAAGCCGCGCTTCTCTCCCGCGCAGACCTCGGCGGCCACCTTGCCCTCGTGCACCGCCTTGTGGGCGAGCATCGGCTGGCCCACCACGTCGCCGATGGCGAAGATGTGGGAGACGTTGGTGCGCTGCTGGTCGTCGACCTCGATGAAGCCGCGATCGGTCACCTTCACGCCGGCCTTTTCGGCGCCGATCTTGCCGCCGTTCGGGGTCCGGCCCACGGCGACCAGCATCTTGTCGAAGGTCTCCGTCGAGCTTTCGCCCTTCTCGTCCTCCCAGGTCACCTTGAGGCCGTTCTTCTGCGCCTTTACCTCCGTCACCTTGGACTTGGTGTGGATGGTCATCCGGCCTTCCATGCGCTTCTGGAGCGGCTTCACCACGTCCTTGTCGGCGCCGGGCAGGATCTGGTCCATCATCTCGATGACGGTGACGTTCGAGCCCAGCGCGTCGTAGACGGTGGCCATCTCGAAGCCGATGATGCCGCCGCCGAGCGCGCAGAGCTTCTTCGGGATCGGGTCCAGCTCCAGCGCGCCGGTCGAGGTGACGACCCGCTCGTCATCATGGGGCACGAAGGGCAGCTTCACCGCGTCGGAGCCGGCGGCGATGATGCACTGGTCGAAGGTCACGGTCTTCTTGCCGTCCTTCGTCTCCACCTCGATGGAGTTTGGGCCGGTGAAGGTGCCCGAGCCCTCCACCGTCGTGACCTTGCGCTGCTTGGCCATGCCGGCGAGCCCGCCGGTCATCTTCTGGACCACGCCGTCCTTCCACTTCCTGAGCCCGTCGGCATCGACCTTCACCTTGCCGAAGGAGAGCCCGTGCTCTGCCATCTCCTCGGTCTCGGCGATCACCCGCGAGGCGTGCAGGAGCGCCTTCGACGGGATGCAGCCGACGTTCAGGCAGACGCCCCCGAGCGAGGAATAGCGCTCGATCAGCACCACCTTCTTGCCGAGATCGGCGGCGCGGAACGCCGCCGTGTAGCCTCCCGGCCCGGAGCCCAGCACCACGACCTCGCCGTGGATGTCGCCGGAGCCGGATTCTGGTGCCCTCGGCCGCCGCGGGGGCCGGCGTCTCGTCCTTCTTCTCCGATCTGCCGCCGCCCGACGAGGAGGCCTCGCCACCACCCCCGTCGGAGGAGCCCTCGTCGCTGCCCGACTCCGCCTCCTCGACCGTCAGGATCACGTCGCCCTCGGTGACGGTGTCGCCCTCGGCCACCTTGATCTCGGTGATCTTGCCGGCATGGGACGAGGGAACCTCCATCGTCGCCTTGTCGGATTCCAGCTCGATCAGCGGGTCTTCCTTCTCGATCGTGTCGCCGACCGAGACCAGCACGGCGATCACCGGCACGTCGGAGAAATCGCCGATATCGGGAACTTTCACATCCGTCATCGTCAGGACCTCACAGCATCAGGCGGCGGGGATCCGCCAGCAGGTAGGCCAACCGCGCCGCGAAGCGGGCCGCGAGCGCGCCGTCGATCACCCGGTGGTCGTAGGAGAGCGACATCGGCAGGGTCTTCTGCGGCACGAACTTCTCGCCGTCCCAGATCGGTTTCATCCAGTACTTGGTGAGGCCGAGGATCGCGACCTCCGGCGCGTTGACGATCGGGGTGAAGCTCGTGCCCCCGATGCCGCCCAGCGACGAGATTGTGAAGGTCGCGCCCTTCATCTGGTCGCCCTTCAGCTTGCCGTCGCGCGCCGCGCCCGAAAGCTCGCCCAGCTCCTTCGAGATCTCGACGATCCCCTTCTTGTCGGCGTCCTTGATGACCGGCACCATCAGCCCGTTCGGCGTGTCTGCCGCGAAGCCGACATTGTAGAAGTGCTTCCGGATCAGCTTGTCGCCGTCCGGATGCAGCGACGAGTTGAACTGCCAGTGGGTCTTCAGCGCCGAGACGCTCGCCTTTATGACGAAGCTCAGGAGCGTCACCCGGTAGCCCTCCTCCTTGGCCTCGGTGTCGAGCTCCTTGCGGTAGGCGTCGGTGACGTCGATATTGGCGTCCTCGTCGTGGGTCACATGCGGGATGTTCAGCCACGAGCGGTGCAGCGCCGGCCCCGAGATCTTCTGGATCCGGGACATCTCGACCTCCTCCACGGGGCCGAACTTCGAGAAGTCCACCTCCGGGATCGGCGGGATGCCCATGCCGCCCTGCGCCGCCTGTCCGCCGGCGGCGGGCCCGGCCCGGCCCTTCAGCGCCTTCTCCACGTCCTCGCGCAGGATGCGCCCCTTGCGGCCGGTGCCGTTGACGTGCCGCAGATCCACGTCCACCCGCCGCGCGAAGGCGCGCACCGAGGGCGAGGCGTGGACCTTGCCGGAGCCGGTATCGACCTTCGTGGAGCCGCCGCTGTCGGGCTGGGTGCCCTGGCTGCGCTTGCCGCCGTCGCCGTAGCCCTCGGGGCCGCCGCCCTTGGCCTCGGCGCCGCCGGCGCTCTTCTGATCCCCGCCGGCGTCATCGGAGCCGCCCCCGGCGGAGCCGTCATCGCCGCCGCCGCTCTCCTCGGCCTCCTCGACGATCAGGATCACCGTGCCCTCGGAGGCGCTGTCGCCCTCCTTGAGCTTCATCTCCTTCACGGTGCCGGCATGGCTCGACGGAACCTCCATCGTCGCCTTGTCCGACTCGAGCTCGATCAGCGGGTCCTCCTTCTCGATCGTGTCGCCCTCGCCGACCAGCACGGCCACGACCGGCACGTCGTCGAAATCGCCGATGTCCGGCACTTTAACTTCGGTAGCCATCGCTTTGCCTTCCCTCGTCTATTCCGTCGCGATCAGTTCAGCCGCGGGTTCGGCTTGTCGCCGTCGATGTCGTATTTCTTCACCGCCTTCTGCATGTCCGACTTGGTCACCGCGCCGGCCTTGTGGAGCTGGTGCATGGCCGCCGCGGCGATGTGGTCCGCGTCCACCTCGAAGAAGCGGCGCAGGTTCTCGCGGCTGTCCGAGCGCCCGAACCCGTCGGTGCCGAGCGTCACGAAGGGCTGCTCGACGAAGCCGCGGATCTGCTCGGGGAAGGTCTTGATGTAATCCGTCGCCGCGACGATCGGCCCCTTCGCGCCCTTCAGGGTGGTGGTCACGAAGGGCACCTTCTCCTCCTCGGTCGGGTTCAGCCGGTTCCACCGGGCGCAATCCTGCCCGTCCCGCGCCAGCTCGGTGAAGGAGGTCGCCGACCACAGGTCGGCGGTGACGCCGAAATCCTCCTCGAGCATCTCGGCGGCCCGCACCGCCTGCATCAGGATCGAGCCCGACCCCATCAGGTTGACGTGCTTCTTGCCCGGCTTCGAGACCTTCTTGAAGCGGTAGAGCCCCTTGATGATCCCCTCCTCGGCGCCGGTCGGCAGCTCGGGGTGCTGATAGTTCTCGTTCAGGAGCGTCATGTAGAAATAGACGTCCTCCTGATCGACGAACATCCGCTGCAGCCCGTGCTGCACGATCACCGCCACCTCGTAGGAGAAGGTCGGGTCGTAGCTGATGCAGTTCGGCACCGTGGAGGACAGGATGTGGCTGTGCCCGTCCTCGTGCTGCAGCCCCTCGCCGTTCAGCGTCGTGCGGCCCGCGGTGCCGCCGAGAAGGAAGCCGCGCGAGCGCGAATCGCCGGCCGCCCAGCACAGGTCGCCGACCCGCTGGAACCCGAACATCGAGTAGAAGATGTAGAACGGGATCATCGGCACGCCGTGGTTCGAATAGGCCGTGGCGGCGGCGATCCAGTCGGCCATCGAGCCGGCCTCGTTGATGCCTTCCTGCAGGACCTGGCCGTCCTTCGATTCCTTGTAGTAGGCCATCTGCTCGGCATCGGCGGGCGTGTATTGCTGGCCGAGCGGGTTGTAGATCCCGACCGAGCGGAACAGCCCCTCCATGCCGAAGGTGCGGCTCTCGTCCGGCACGATCGGCACCACGCGGTCGCCGATCTTCTTGTCGCGCAGAAGCGTGGTGAGGCAGCGCACGAAGGCCATCGTGGTCGAGAACTCGCGCTCGCCGGAGGATTGCAGTTCCCGCTTGAAGGCGTCGAGGCCGGGGATCTCGAGCTTCTCCGCATCGCGGTAGCGCTGCGGGAAGGCACCGCCCAGCTCCTTCCGCCGGTCGGCGAGATAGGCCTTCTGGGCATTGTTCAGCGTGACGAAGGGCGCCGTCTCGATCTCGTCGTCGTCGACCGGGATCTTGAAGCGGTCCCGCATCGCCTTCATCTGGTCGACGTCCATCTTCTTGGACTGGTGGGCGGTGTTGGCGCCCTCGCCGGCCGTGCCCATCCCGTAGCCCTTGACGGTCTTGATCAGCAGGCAGGTCGGCCGCCCCTCCACCTCGGTCGCCCGCTTGTAGGCGGTATAGACCTTCTGCGGGTCGTGGCCGCCGCGGCGCAGCGCGAAGATCTCCGCGTCGCTCCACTCCTCCACCATGGCTGCGGTCTCGGGATACTTGCCGAAGAAATGCTCGCGGATATAGCCGCCGTCCTTCGACTTGAAGGTCTGGTAGTCGCCGTCGATGGTCTCGTCCATGAGCTGGCGCAGCTTGCCGGAGGTGTCGCGCTCCAGAAGGTCGTCCCAGCCCTTGCCCCAGAGCAGCTTGATGACCTCCCAGCCGGAGCCGCGGAACGAGCCCTCGAGCTCCTGCACGATCTTCGAGTTGCCCCTGACCGGCCCGTCGAGACGCTGCAGGTTGCAGTTGATGACGAAGATCAGGTTGTCGAGTCCCTCGCGCGCGGCGATGTTGATCGCGCCGAGGCTCTCCGGCTCGTCCATCTCGCCGTCGCCGAGGAAGGCCCAGACCTTGCGGTCGCTGGCGTCGATCAGCCCGCGGTTCTCCATGTATTTCATGAATCGCGCCTGGTAGACCGCCATCAGCGGCCCGAGCCCCATGGAGACGGTGGGGAACTGCCAGTATTCGGGCATCAGCCAGGGATGCGGATAGGAGCTCAGCCCCTTGCCGGCCGTCTCGAGGCGGAAGTTGCTCAGCTCCTCCTCGCTGATCCGCCCCTCCATGAAGGAGCGGGCATAGATGCCGGGAACGACGTGGCCCTGGAAGAACACCAGGTCGCCGCCATGGGTCGCGGACCGTGCCCGCCAGAAATGGTTGAGGCCGATATCGTACATCGCCGCCGACGAGGCGAAGGAGGCGATGTGGCCGCCGATCCCGTCGGTGGACTTGTTGGCCCGGACCACCGTCGCCATCGCGTTCCACCGGTTGATCGAGCGGATGCGCTTCTCGATGTCCGCATCGCCGGGGATCTCGAGAAGATCGTCGGCGGGAATGGTGTTCTGGTAGGGGGTGGTGGTGCTGAACGGCAGGTTCGCCCCGGCGGCGCGGGCCTGGGCGATGCCCTTGTCGAGCAGGAAATGCGCCCGGTCGGGACCGTCGCGGGCGATCACATCCTCGACCGCCTCCTGCCATTCCTGGGATTCCACCGGATCGATGTCGTCGCGCTGGTCCTTCATCGCGGCCTCCTTCGCAATGTTCCGCAGGAGACCGTTGCGCGCGGACCAGTCCGCGTCGTCGCCCTCCCCCGACTGTCCTCTTCCGATCTAGGCGGCGGAGAAGGCCCCGCCAGTCCGCTCCGGCAATCGCCCCCGCGCCTGTCGCGGCGCCCCGGTTTCCGCCCGTCGGTTGTTGCGCGATCCAGCCCACACCATTTCCCCGGGGAAGGCCAGCCGCTTTTTCCCGCCGCCATTCCCGCCGCCTTTGCCGCCGCCTTTCCCGCCGCCTTTGCCGCCGCCTTTCCCGCCGCCTTTCCCGCCGCCTTTCCCGCCGCCTTTCCCCGGCCCGGAGGAGGCGCTAGGAGGGGCCGGCCACATCAGAGGAGCCGGCCCCCCATGCGCAGCGCCAGCATCACCCGCCGCACCGCGGAGACCGACATCACGGTCATGGTCGATCTCGACGGCACGGGCGCGGCCGACATGGCCTCGGGCATCGGCTTCTTCGACCACATGCTCGACCAGCTCGCGCGCCATTCGCTGATCGACCTCAAGGTGAAGGTGGAGGGCGACCGGCACGTGGACGACCACCACAGCGTCGAGGATACCGGCATCGCCATCGGCCAGGCCCTCGCCGAGGCGGTGGGCGAGAAACGCGGCATCCACCGCTACGGCCAGTGCGCCCTGCCGATGGACGACGCGCTCGTCGCCTGCGCGCTCGATCTCTCGGGCCGGCCCTGGCTTGGCTGGAACGTCGCCTTCCCGACCCCGAAGATCGGCGGCTTCGACACCGAGCTCGTGCGCGAGTTCTTCCAGGCGCTCTCAACCCACGGCGGGATCACCCTGCATCTCGATCTGGTCCGCGGGGTCAATTCCCACCACATCGCCGAGGCGACCTTCAAGGCGGTGGCCCGCAGCCTCCGTGCGGCGATCGAGATCGACCCGCGCAAGGGCCATGCCGTCCCCTCCACGAAGGGGGCGCTGTGACCCCCGGCGCCGCGCCCGTTAACCCGACGGGATTCCGACGGGATTCCGACGGGAATCCGACAGGGGATTTCCGCAGATGTTGACGGTTCTGGTCGATACCGACAGCGGTAACCTGCACTCCGCCGAGAAGGCGTTCCAGCGCATGGCCCGCGAGGTGGACGGCGGAGAAATCATCGTCACGTCAGACCCTTGCACGGTCAGGCAGGCCGATCGCGTGGTGCTTCCGGGCGACGGCGCCTTCCCTGCCTGCGCCCGCGCCCTGATGCGCGACCGCGCCGCCCTCCACGAGGCCCTCCTCGAGGCCGTCGAGCACCGCGCGCAGCCTTTCCTCGGGATTTGCGTCGGCATGCAACTCATGGCCGAATCGGGGTTCGAATACGAGCGGACTCAAGGGCTTGGCTGGATTTCCGGAGATGTCGTCGCGATCGAGCCCGGCGACCGCCGCCTCAAGGTTCCGCACATGGGCTGGAACGACCTGGTCCTCGACCGCCCCCATCCCGTGCTCGAAGGCATCGCCACCGGCGACCACGCCTACTTCGTCCATTCCTTCCACATGTCCTTGAAAAACAATAAAGAACGACTCGCCTACTGCGATTACGGCACCGAGATCACCGCCATCGTCGCCCACGGCACCCGCATCGGCACCCAGTTCCACCCCGAGAAGAGCCAGTCCACCGGCCTCCAACTCATCGCCAACTTCCTCACCTGGAATCCTTGAGCGCACCCTGCCAAGGGCTTACGTTTACCGCGCCCTGATAGGAGCAGAGACATGTTCGCCATTCCCGGCAAGCAGGCCGTGACCATGACCCCCGCCGCCATCCGCCAGATCCGGAAGCTGATGGAGCGCGACGGCCATCATGGACTGAAGATCGGCGTCAAGAAGGGCGGCTGCGCCGGCATGGAATACACGATGGACTATGTCGACGAGACCGACTCGAACGACGAGGTCGTAGAGCAGGACGGCGCGCGGGTGATGATCGCCCCCATGGCGCAGATGTTCCTCTTCGGCACCGAGATCGACTTCGAGACCGGCCTTCTGGATTCCGGTTTTCGCTTCCGCAACCCCAACGTCGTGGATGCCTGCGGCTGCGGAGAATCCATCAAGTTCAAGGACGTCGAGAATCTGGCTGCCGAGCGCGACGGCTGAAGTGACGGCGGATCATTCCGCCGGCTCGACCTCGCCCGCCGCGTCCGTCTCCGCCTCGATGACGGCCGCGCGTTTCTCCACCTGCTGGACGATGTGGTCGATCATCTCGGCATTCGACATCTTGTGGCTCTGCTTTCCGGCCAAATAGACCATGCCCGATCCGGCGCCGCCGCCGGTGAAGCCCACATCGGTCATCAGCGCCTCGCCCGGCCCGTTCACCACGCAGCCGATAATGGACAGGGACATCGGCGTCTTGATATGCGCCAGACGATCCTCCAGCGCCTCCACCGTCTTGATCACGTCGAAGCCCTGCCGCGCGCACGACGGGCAGGAGATGATGTTGACGCCGCGATGGCGCAGGCCGAGGCTCTTCAGGATCTCGTAGCCCACGCGCACTTCTTCCACCGGATCGGCGGAGAGGGAGACCCTGAGTGTGTCCCCGATCCCCATCCACAACAGATTGCCAAGCCCGATCGCCGACTTGATCGTTCCGGACATCAGCCCTCCCGCCTCGGTGATGCCGAGGTGGATCGGGGCGTCCGTGGCCTCCGCTATCCCCTGATAGGCGGCCGCGGAGAGGAAGACGTCCGAGGCCTTCACGGAGATCTTGAACTCGTGGAAGTCGTTGTCCTCGAGGATCTTGATGTGGTCGAGCCCGCTCTCCACCATCGCCTCGGGGCAAGGTTCGCCGTATTTCTCCAGCAGGTCCCGCTCGAGGCTCCCGGCATTGACGCCGATCCGGATCGAACAGCCGTGATCCTTCGCCGCGCGGATCACCTCCTTCACCCGGCTGCCGTCGCCGATATTGCCGGGATTGATCCTGAGGCAGGCAGCGCCCGCCTCGGCGGCCTCGATGGCGCGCTTGTAGTGGAAATGGATGTCGGCGACGATCGGCACGGGGCTCTCGCGACAGATCTCCTTCAGGGCAGTCGTCGTATCGCGGTCCGGACAGGAGATGCGGACGATGTCGGCACCCGCCTCTGCACAGTCGGCGACCTGTTTCAGAGTGGCCGTCAGGTCCGTCCCGTCGGTATTCGTCATCGTCTGGACGGCGATGGGAGCATCCCCGCCGACCGGCACCGACCCGACCATGATCTGCCGGGACTTGCGCCGGTAGATGTTCTTCCAGGGGCGGATATGGTTCAGCGACATCGCGCGGGACTCCGGTTGGGCCGTTCGGGTCCTATCTAGGGAAAGCCGCCTCCGCTGCCAACCGACGCCGTGTCACTAGAGAGGGGTCCGGATTACCGCCGGGGCGTTCCGGCGGATCGGCCCGGAGTTCGACCACCACGCGGGCGAGCGCTGTGTCGGCCGCGGGATCCGCGACGTCGTAGGCTTGGGCGAGGGAAGAGGGCGCGAGGTCGAGTCCGCCGGTGATGGCTCCGGGACGGCCTGCCGGGCCGTAGGGCGTGCCGTTGACGGAGAAGTAGATCGCCCCCGATTCGCCCGTCCGCAGGGTCGCCGGTTCCTCCGTGCGCGGCAGGACGAAGCGGTCGCCTTCCTGCATGATCTTCTCGTAGATCGTCGTGCCCTCCGAGGACCGGATGCGCACCCAGGACGGCCGGACGGCGAACACCACGACCTCCGGCGCGTTGTCGGCCACGACCTGCGGCGAGGGTGAGGCGTCTTTCGTAACGTCGAGCGTCACTTCGCCCAGCGCCGCCATGACGGCCTGCTCGGTCGAGGACAGGCCGAGGACCTCTCCCTCGCCCCGATGGCCGGGTGGTGCGGACCCGCATCGGCAAACGCGCCGCCGTCCGAGGGATCGAGCGTAGCGATGGGACCGTCCCGCGCGACGAGCACGGGAACCTCCAGCGCCTCGGGGCGGTAGAGCCGATCGAAGCCGCTCGCGGCCAGGGTGTCGGCGAACTCCTCGGGATCGCTGCCCGCCGGAACGGAATTCTCGAGCGGATCGATGTCGGCCACCACGTCAGGCGTCTGTTCGACGGGCACGACCCGGACCTTCTGCACCTCGTTCAGCACCGCGTAGCCGCCGTATCCCAGGACGCCGATGAGGCCGAGCAGGACGACGACCGATCCGATGGCGCGAAACTCGATGCCGGAGAGAACTCCGCCGGTGGCCGGCGGGAGACCAAGATGGCGGCCGCTGAACGGTCCTCCGTCCGAGGACTCAGCTCGCTTGGTCGTCGCCACCCCGCTCATGTCGCGGGCCGCAACGAACCCGCTTTCCGCGCAGAACGCCCGATACGCCCATTCCGGATCGAGACCAACATAACGCGCATAGGAACGGACATATCCGGCGACGAAGCCCGGCGTCTCGAATGCAGACGGATCGGCGTTCTCTATCGCCGCGATATACGTCGCCTTGATCCTCAGTTCGCGCTGGACGTCCAGCAGAGACTTGCCGAGCGTCGCACGCTCTCCGCGCATGACGTCGCCCAGTCTCGGATCGCGGTCGTCGACACCTCGGGGGTCGGCGACCTCCGTCTCCTCCTGCCGGAAACGCCCGACCATGTACCGTCCTCTACCTGAACTGCCCGATGGAACCGTTACCCTCGAAGCCCGAGAACCGGCCCGCTCTTTGATGCTAGCCTAACACGTGTCAACCAACGGTGAACACGGTTTTTTTCGTAGGCTCCTATGCAGGTTCCTATGCGGTCATCCGGGAGCGGTTCAGCGCGCACTGCGACCAGAGCACATCCATCGCGCCGACGAGCGCGTCCATCTCCCGCGGTCCGTGCACGGGCGAGGGCGTGAAGCGCAGGCGTTCGGTGCCGCGCGGGACGGTCGGGAAGTTGATCGGCTGCACGTAGATGCCGTGATCCTCGAGCAGCATGTCCGACATCAGCTTGCAATGGACGGGGTTGCCCACATGGACCGGCACGATGTGGCTGCCGTGGTCGATCAGCGGCAGGCCGAGGCCCTTCAGGCGCATCTTCAGGATCCGGGCCTGGCTCTGATGGCGCTCGCGCAAGGCATGATCGGCCTTGAGGTGGGCGACGCTCGCCGCGGCGCCGGCGGCGACGGCAGGCGGCAGGGAGGTGGTGAAGATGAATCCGGGCGCATAGGAGCGCACCGCGTCGCACATCTTCGCGGACGCGGCGATGTAGCCCCCCATCACGCCGTAGGCCTTGGCCAGCGTTCCGTTCACGATGTCGATGCGATGCGCGAGCCGCTCGCGCTCGCTGACGCCGCCGCCGTGGCGGCCGTACATGCCGACCGCGTGGACCTCGTCGATATAGGTGAGGCAGCCGAACTCATCGGCCAAATCGCAGATCGCCCCGACGGGTCCGAAATCGCCGTCCATCGAATAGACCGATTCGAAGGCGATGAGCTTCGGCACCGCCGGGTCGTCCGCCTCCAGCAGCTCGCGCAGATGGGCGACGTCGTTGTGGCGGAAAATCCGCTTCCCGCCGCCGTTCCGGCGCACGCCCTCGATCATCGAGGCGTGGTTCAGGCGAATCGGAATAGATGATCAGCCCGGGAAAGATCTTCGGCAGGGTCGAGAGCGTCGCGTCGTTGGCGATATAGGCGGAGGTGAAGAGCAGCGCCGCCTCCTTGCCGTGGAGATCGGCCAGTTCGGCCTCGAGCCGCTTGTGATAGACTGTGGTGCCGGAGATGTTGCGGGTTCCGCCGGACCCGGCGCCGGCGGCGTCGATCGCCCCGTGCATCGCTTCGAGGACCATCCGGGTGCTGCCCCATGCCCAGATAGTCGTTGCCGCACCAGACGGTGACCGGCCGGCGCATGCCGTCGGGCCGCGTCCAGGTCGCGTGGGGGAAGTTGCCGCGGTCGCGCTCGATGTCGATGAAGGTGCGGTAGCGCCCCTCGTCGTGCAGGCGCTGCAGGGCGGCATCAATGCTGGCGTCGTAGGTCACGCGGCTGGCTCTCTCTGGTCTGTTCCGAAAGCATAGCGATAGAGGCGCGAGTGTCACGGGGGCAAAGCGCCGTTCCGGATGCGACCATCGGATGCGGTCGCGACCGGGCTGGATTTCGCGGTCCGGGCGGCTAGGCTCGAAGCCGGGCAAATGCGCTCCGGAGGTCCGATGAGTCTCGACGCCGTTCTCGACAGGATAGACGCCGGCCTTCCCAAGGCGCTCGAACGGGCGCTCGACTTCATCCGCATCCCGTCGATCTCGACCGATTCCGACTATGCGGCGGAGTGCCGGAAGGCGGCGGAATGGCTGGCAGAGGAATTGAGATCGCTCGGTGTCGACGCGGCGCTCCACGACACGCCCGGCCATCCGATGGTCGTCGGGCGCACCGGCGGCGACGGGCGGCCGATCCTATTCTACGGCCATTACGACGTGCAGCCGGTCGACCCGCTCGATCTCTGGGACCGCGACCCCTTCGATCCGGCCCTCGAGGACACGGCGGCGGGCCGGGTCATCCGCGGCCGCGGCGCCGCAGACGACAAGGGGCAGCTCATGACCTTCGTCGAGGCCTGCCGGGCCTGGAAGGAGGTCCACGGACACCTGCCCGGCAATCTCGTTTTCCTGTTCGAGGGCGAGGAGGAATCGGGCTCCCCGTCGCTGGTGCCGTTCCTCGAGGACAACGCCGGCCTGCTCGCCGCGGATCTCGCGCTCATCTGCGATACGGGCCTCTTCGCGCAGGACCGTCCCGGCATCGTCACCCAGTTGCGCGGGCTTCTGGGCGAAGAGGTCGTGATTCGCGGCGCCGACAAGGACCTGCACTCGGGCTCCTTCGGCGGGCTCGCGGCGAATCCGATCCGCATCCTCTCCCGGATCGTGGCGAGCCTGCACGACGAGACCGGCCGCGTCACCGTGCCCGGCTTCTACGACGGGGTGCCGGACATCCCGCCGGAGCTCGCGGCGCAGTGGGAGGAGCTCGGCTTCGACGCGGGGGCCTTTCTCGCCGGCGTCGGTCTCTCCCTTCCCGCGGGCGAGACCGGACGGACGCCGCTGGAGCAGCTCTGGGCGCGGCCCACCTGCGAGATCAACGGCACCCGGGGCGGCTATGCGGGGCGCGGCTTCAAGACGGTCCTGCCGGCCCAGGCGGCCGCGAAGATCAGTTTCCGGCTGGTGGGCGACCAGGACCCGCTCGCGATCCGCGAGAGCTTCCGCGCCATGGTCCGCGAGATGGTCCCCGCCGATTGCACCGTCGAGTTCCACGATCACGGCGCGGCGCCGGCGAGTCGCATGAATACCGCCGATCCGGCCTTCGAGGCGGCCCGGCAGGCGCTCTCGGCCGAATGGCCCCACGAGGCGGCCTATATCGGCGCGGGAGGATCCATTCCGATCGCCGGCCATTTTCAGTCGATCCTCGGCATGGATTCGATGCTGATCGGGTTCGGGCGCGACGACGACCGCATCCACAGCCCGAACGAGAAGTACGACGTCGCCAGCTTCCACCGGGGGGCACGGTCCTGGGCACGCATCCTCGCGGCCATCACCTGAACCGCCTCGTCCGCGGATAAGGTCTGACTGCCTGACCTTTCGGCGGATCCGGAAGATTCTTCGGCTTGACGTCACGGGGCCGATCCGGTCCGTGTCCTGCCGTGAAGATCATCATCGACACCGATCCGGGCCAGGACGACGCCGTCGCCATCCTGCTCGCCCTCGCCTCTCCCGAGATCGAGGTGCTGGGCATCACCGCGGTAGCCGGCAACGTGCCCCTCGAGCTGACCGCCCGGAACGCGCGCATCGTCTGCGAACTGGCGGGGCGCCCCGACATGCTGGTCTTCGCCGGCGCCCGGCAGCCGCTGAAGCGCCCGCTCGTCACCGCCGAACACGTGCACGGCCGCACCGGTCTGGACGGCCCGGCCCTGCCCGAGCCGACCATGGCGCTCGACCCGCGCGGGGCCGTCCCGTTCCTCGTCGAGACGCTCCGCGCGGAGCCGAGCGGATCGGTGACGCTCTGCGCCCTCGGGCCGCTCACGAACATCGCCCTCGCCCTGCTGAAGGCGCCGGACATCGCCGACCGGATCGCGCGGATCGTCCTCATGGGCGGGGCCTATTTCGAGGTCGGCAACATCACCCCCGCCGCCGAGTTCAACATCTACGTCGATCCCGAGGCGGCCGATCAGGTCTTCCATGCCGGCGTGCCGTTGACCGTCCTGCCGCTCGACGTCACCCACAAGGCCCTCGTGACCCGGACGCGCAACGACGGGTTTCGCGCGCTGGGGACCCGGGCCGGCACCGCGGTCGCGGAGATGACCGACTTCTTCGAGCGGTTCGACCGGGAGAAATACGGCTCCGACGGCGCCCCCCTGCACGATCCCTGCGTGATCGCATGGCTGCTCCGCCCAGACCTGTTCTCCGGGCGGGAGATTAACGTGGAGATCGAGACCGTCTCGGAGCTGACGCGCGGCATGACGGTCGCGGACTGGTGGCGCGTCACCGCGCGAGAGCCCAACGCTCTCTTCATCGGCGATCTCGACGCCGAGGGATTCTTCGGGCTGCTAACGGAGCGGCTGGCGCGACTCTGAGCGACGGGATCGCGACGGGCGCAACCCGGGCGTGCAGCAATCGCACGCCACGCGCCATCGATCTCTGGCGTCCGGCGGCGATCGGCGTTAGCCCTTCCGGCGCCAGATGGAGGGATGCGCGAGATGAGCGTGACACTGCGAATCGCCCGGCCCGAGGATGCGGCCCGCGTGTTGCGTCTGGTCGCCGCCTGCCACGAGGAGGTGGGACTGACACCCGACCCCGGCGATCGCGACCGCGCCGTGGAGACGCTGCTCTCGGGCCAGGTCCCGGGCGCGCTCTATCTCGTCGGTCCCCCCTCGAGCCCGGTCGGCTACCTCTCCGTCTCGTTCGGGTACTCGATCTCGGCCGGCGGGACCGAGGCCCATATGGACGAGCTCTATGTCCGTCCCTCGGTGCGGCGGCGCGGGATGGCGAGCGACGCTCTCTCCGCCCTGGTCAAGATGCTCTCCCAGAACGGCGTCCGGGCGCTGCATCTGAAGATCCCGGGGGACGCGCCGGGCTTCCTGACGCGGCTGCACTTCCGCTCGGCCGGCGACACGCGGCTGACCCGGACGCTCTGATCCGCGCGCGGGCGTGCGAAGAGGCTGAATGCGGGCGATCGCGACCCTATGTGGGAGGGGAAAGGAGCCGTGATGACCCTGACCCTGCCCTTCGACAATTCCTATGCCAGCCTGCCCGGGCGCCTCTTCGTGGCGCAGCCTCCGACCCCGGTGGCCGCGCCCTCTCTCGTGGCGCTGAACCGCGAGCTCGCGGAGGAGCTCGGCCTCGACGCGGCCGCGCTCGCCTCTCCGGAGGGGGTCGCGACGCTGGCGGGCAATGCGGTGGCGGAGGGGAGCCGGCCCATCGCCCAGGCCTATGCCGGGCATCAGTTCGGCGGCTGGGTGCCGCAGCTCGGCGACGGCCGCGCGGTGCTGCTCGGGGAGGTGGTGGCGCCCGACGGGCGGCGGGTCGACATCCAGCTGAAAGGAGCCGGGCGCACGCCGTTCAGCCGCTCGGGAGACGGCCGCGCCTGGCTCGGGCCGGTGCTGCGCGAATACATCGTCAGCGAGGCGATGCATGCCCTGGGCGTCCCCACCACACGCGCGCTCGCGGCGGTCCTCACCGGCGAGAACGTGCTGCGGGAGGCCGTCCTGCCCGGCGCCGTCCTCACCCGGGTCGCATCCAGCCACGTCCGCGTGGGCACATTCCAGTACCTCTACGCCCGGCAGGACCTGGACGGGCTGCGCGCGCTCACGGATCACGTGATCGCGCGCCACTATCCGGAGGCCGCCGAGCCCTTCGATCTTCTACAGGAGGTGGTGGACGCCCAGGCACGACTGGTCGCCACCTGGATGAGCCTCGGTTTCGTCCACGGCGTGATGAACACCGACAACATGTCCGTCGCGGGCGAGACCATCGATTACGGGCCCTGCGCCTTCCTCGACGGCTACCACCCCGAGACGGTCTTCTCCTCGATCGACCGCTTTGGCCGCTACGCCTATGCCCGGCAACCCGATGTCGCGGTGTGGAACCTGGCGCAGTTCGCCACCTCGCTGCTGCCGCTCATGGGCGAGCGGGAGCCGGCGGTCGAGCGGGCGACGGAGATCGTCAACGGCTTCGCCGAGACCTTCCGGCGGCACTGGCTGTCGCTCTTCCGCTCCAAGATCGGCCTGACCTCGGCCGAGGAGGAGGATGCGGGCCTCGTCGAGCGGCTCCTCGACCTCATGGCGGCGGGGCGGGCGGATTTCACGCTCGTGTTCCGCGGTCTTCGGCACCGGAACGGCCGGGGAATGGATCACCGATCGCCCGGCCTTCGACGCCTCGAGGCAGAGTGGGCCGCGCGCGACGACGCGATCGCGACGGAACCGGCGGCGCGCCGCAGGAGGCCCTCGATGGCGCGGACGAACCCCGCCGTCGATCCCGCGCAACCACCGCATCGAGGCCGCCGCGATCCCGCGCCGCGCTCGACGGCGATCCCGCCTTGGCCCCATCTCGGACAGGCCATGCACGAGGCGTTCTGCGGGACGCGCCTACTGCGGAGCATCCCGACTTCGCCGCGCCTCCGGCACCGGGCCGAGGAGGTGACCGCGACCTTCTGCGGCACCTGATCGCCCGAGGCCGGGCGGAGCGGCCCCGCGGTCACTCCGTGACGGTCACCGCTCTCCATGACGTCCGGCTCGCCGGACACGGCGCCCGAGCCCGGCTCGCCGCGCTTGATCGTCGTCGACGACGTCCATGCCCGTCGGTCACCTCGCCGACGACGGTGTACTGCCCGTCCAGATGCGGCGCCGGCTCGAACATGATGAAGAACTGCGAATTGGCGCTGTCGGCGATTGCCGGAGCGGGCCATGCCGACCGTGCCGCGCTCGAAGGGACGGTCCGAGAACTCCGCTTCGAGGTCCGGCAGGTCCGACCCGCCCATGCCCGGCGCGGCGACAGCTCGCCCCCGGCGCTGGCCGAACTGCACGTCGCCGGTCTGGGCCATGAAGCCGTCGATCACCCGGTGGAAGACGACGTCGTCGTAGGCGCCGCGCTCGGCGAGCGTCGGTGATGCGCTGCACGTGCTCCGGGCGCGACGTCCTCGAAGAGGTCGACATGGACGGTGCCCTCGGCCTCGCCGGACCGATCTCGATGTCGAGACCCGTGGCGAGCGCCGGAGCGCGCGGCGCAGGCGAGGCAGGAGAGCCAGCTACGCATCGGCGGCCACCTTCACGCTGACGCATCCGGTCGGGATTCGCCGGCGGCTCGCCGCGGGTGATCGCGTCGACATGCTCCATTCCCTCGATGACACGGCCGTAGACCGTGTATTGGCCGTTCAGGAAATGGTTGTCAGAGAAGTTGATGAAGAACTGCGAATTGGCCGAGTTCGGGTTCTGGCGACCGCGCCGCGCCGAGCGTGCCGCGGTCGTGCGGCATCTTCGAGAACTCGGCCGGAGGTCGGCCATGGTCCGAGCCGCCGGTGCCGGCGAGCGCGGATGTTGAATTCCTTTTCGCGCGTTGCCGTTCCGACAGTCGCCGGTCTGCGCCATGAAGCCGTCGATCACGCGGTGGAAGACCACGTTGTCGTAGGCATCCCTCCCGGGCCAGCTCCTTCATCCGCTCGGTGTGCTCCGGCGCCACCTTCGGCATCAGCTCGATCGACGACGGTGCCGTCCTTGAGCTCGATGATGATCGTGTTCTCGGGATCGGTGATCTCCGCCATGCGGCTCCTCGCTTCCTTGTCGCGACGACCCTAGGCGCGCCCCGCGATACGAGCGAAAGGCCGGGTCGCTTGCGCGGCGGTCGCGATCGCGCGATGAGCAGGCGCAGTGAGACCGAAGGAGGCAAGGCATGGGCTGGAAATCGCTCGACGACATGGATCTCGACGGCAAGCGCGTGCTGACGCGGGTCGATCTGAACGTGCCGGTGGAGGACGGCCGGGTGACCGACGCCACGCGGATCGAACGCATCGTGCCGACGGTGACGCGACATCCTCGACAAGGGCGGCACCCCGATCCTGCTGGCCCATTTCGGCCGGCCGAAGGGCAAGCGCGTCCCGGAGATGTCCCTGCGCCAGGTCGTGCCCGCGCTGGAGACGCGCGCTCGGCCGCGAGGTGCGGTTCGCCGAGGATTGCGTCGGCGACGCGGCGAGGGCGGCGATCGCCGACGGCGAGGTCGTCCTGCTCGAGAACACCCGCTTCCACGCCGGGCGAGGAAGACAACGACGACGGCGCTGGCGAAGCGCATGGCCGAGCTGGGCGACGTCTACTGTAACGACGCGTTTTCGGCCGCGCACCGCGCCCATGCCTCCACCGAGGGGCTGGCCCGGCACCTGCCCGCCTGCGCCGGCCGCCTGATGGCCGAGGAGCTCCATGCGCTCGAGGCGGCCCTCGGCAATCCCGAGCGGCCGCTGATGGCGGTCGTGGGCGGCGCCAAGGTGTCGACCAAGCTCGACCTCCTGTCCAACCTCGTCCGCAAGGTGAACCACCTGGTGATCGGCGGCGGCATGGCCAACACGTTCCTTGCCGCGCAAGGGCATCGACGTGGGCAGAGTCCTTGCCGAACACGAGATGGCCGGCACCGCGCGCGAAATCATGAGCCGGGCGCGACGAGGCCGGCTGCGAGATCCTCCTGCCGACCGACGTCGTGGTCGCGCAGGAGTTCAAGGCCGGCGCGCCGAGCGAGACGGTCGCCGCGGATGCCTGCCCCGCCGACGCCATGATCCTCGACACCGGCCCGGACAGCGTCGACGCGCATCGTCAAGAGCCATGGCGGCGTGCAGGACGCTGATCTGGAACGGCCCGCTCGGCGCGTTCGAGATCAGCGCCCTTCGACGCCGCCACCAACGCCGCCGCCAGGATGCCGCCGCGTCTGACGCGGGAGGGCGCGCTGATATCGGTCGCGGGCGGCGGCGACACGGTCGTCGGCGCTGAACAAGGCCGGCGCGGCGAGCGATTTCACCTACATCTCCTCCGCCGGCGGCGCGTTCCTCGAATGGATGGAGGGCAAGACCCTGCCCGGCGTCGCGGCGCTGGGATGAGTGAGCGTCACGCTCGTCACGCGGCGCCTCGCGCGGGATCGGCGCGGCCCTCGACCCGGAAGGCCGCGGAGGAAGGCCATGACCTGGTCCTGACCGCCCGGACGGAAGCCGACCTCGCGGAACTCGCGGACGAGTTGCGAAAGACGCACGGCGTCACCGTCCGCGTGATCGTCGCCGACCTGTCTCGTGAGGGCGAGGCCGACCGGGTCTGGGCGGAGGCGGGCGACGTGACCCGGCTGGTGAACAATGCCGGCCTTGCCGCCCACGGCCCGGTCGACCGACCCGGCGCAGTGGGGGCGGGAAGACGCAGTCGATCAAGGTGAACCTGCTCGCCGCGACGCATCCTTCTGAAGCGCGCGCTTGCGGACATGCCGGCGACGCGGCGGCGGAAGGATCCTGAACGTCTCCTCCCTGTCGGCCTTCCTGCCCGGGCCGGACATGGCCGTCTATCACGCGACGAAGGCCTATCTCCTGGTCGCTGTCCGAGGCGGCCCCCAGGAGGCGCGGGCTCGCGGCGTCACCGTCACCGCGCTCTGCCCAGGTCCGACCGAGACCGCGTTCTTCGCGGCCGCCGGAATGGAGAACATCCCGCTCCTCAAGCGTCGGGCACAACCCGGTGCCGCGGCCTGTCGCGCGGGCCGGGTGGCAGCGGAATGGAGGCGCGGCCGGCGCGTGGTGGTGCCGGGCGTGTCGAACAAGCCGGTCGCGTTCCTGTCCCGCCTGCCCCGCCGCATGCGCTCCGTCCTGCCGGTGACCCATGGCGCTGATGTCGCAGCGTTAGCGCCAAAGCGATTGCCACTCCGCCGGGCGGTCGCTAACCAAAGGCACAACGGATACAGACTGGGAGCAGCAGGATGAAAGCGACGCGGAAAGTTCAGCAAGATCCTGGCCAACTACGAGGGCGAGACCCCCGGCGTGAAGGGCAAGCTGTGCCAGATGCTGATGCACGGCCGGCTTGAGGGGCACCGGCAAGATGATCATCCTGCCCGTCGACCAGGGCTTCGAACACGGTCCGGCGCGGACCTTCGGGCCGAACCCGCCGGCCTACGATCCGCACTACCATTACCAGCTGGCCATCGACGCGGGGCTGAACGCCTATGCGGCGCCCCTGGGCCAGCTCGAGGCCGGCGCCGATACCTTCGCGGGCCAGATCCCGACGATCCTGAAGATGAACTCGGCCAACTCGCTGATGTCCGCCACCGCCGGCAAGGACCAGGCCGTGACGGCCTCGGTCGACGACGCGCTGCGTCTCGGCTGCTCGGCCATCGGCTTCACCATCTATCCCGGCTCGCGACGCGCAGCTCGAACATGTTCGAGGAGATCGTCGAGATGCGCCGCGAGGCCGCCGCCGTCGGCATTCCCGACCGTGATCTGGTCCTATCCGCGCGGCGAGGCGATCTCGCAAGGAGGGCGAGACCGCGATCGACGTCGGCAGCCTATGCCGCGCAGATCGCGGCGCTCCTCGGCGCGCACATCATCAAGATCAAGCTGTCGACCGACCACCTTGAGGTGCCGGAGGCGAAGAAGGTCTTCGAGGAGCGAGAAGATCGACATCTCGACCCAGGCCGCGCGGGTGGCCGAATGCATGCGGTCGGCCTTCGACGGACGCCGGATCGTCGTCTTCTCCGGCGGCGCGAAGAAGGGCGAGGATTCAGGTCTACGACGACGCGCGCGCGATCCGCGACGGCGGCGGCAACGGCTCGATCATCGGCCGGAACTCGTTCCAGCGCGAGCGCTCCGAGGCGATGGCGATGTTCGACAAGCTGGTGAACATCTACAAGGGCAGCGAATAGGTCACGGTCCGCAACCCGATTGTCGGCAAGGGCGGATCGACATTTCCCAATCGACACCGCCTTCGCCAACCTGCGGGAAACGATCGCAATCGGAAGACGCCAATGAAAACGCGCGGACGACGGCTGTCACTCGGGTTCGGCCTCTACATCCTCCTGACCTTCGCCCTGGGGCTGTACTTCACGTTCGCAAGCATACAGGGCAATTTCGGTCTCCTGCGGCGGATGCAGATCGACGCGGATTCCCTGCAACTCGAACGAGAGCTTGCAGCCCTGCATGCGGAGGTGGTCGAGTATCGCTCGAAAACGCGACGTCTCTCCGACGACTATCTCGACCTCGATCTTCTCGATCAGCAGTCGCGGGACATCCTCGGCCTTGCACGCGCCGACGAAATCGTCCTGCGCTGACGAAAGGTCAATTCAGCCCCGGCTGCCGAAAAGCTGATCCATCATCACGGAAGGCTGGGCGCAGCCCGCCTCGCCCACGATCCGCGCCGGCACGCCGGCGACCGTCTTCATCGGGGGAACCTCCTCCAGCACCACAGAACCCGCCGCTATGCGGGAGCAATGCCCGACCTTGATCGCGCCGAGAACCTTCGCGCCCGCTCCGATCAGGACGCCGTCGCCGATCTTCGGATGGCGGTCGTCGTCTTCCTTGCCGGTCCCGCCGAGGGTGACGGAATGGAGCATCGAGACGTTGTCGCCCACGCTCGCCGTCTCGCCGATGACGATGGAATGGGCGTGATCGATCATGATACCCTTTCCGACGCGCGCGGCCGGGTGGATGTCGACGCCGAAGACCTCTGACGTTCGCATCTGTATGAAGTAGGCGAGATCGCGCCGCTTCCGCTGCCAGAGCCAGTGCCCGACGCGGTAGGCCTGGACGGCCTGATACCCCTTGAAGAAGAGGAGCGGCTGAACGAAGCGGTGGCAGACCGGATCACGCTCGTAGGTCGCGACGAGATCGGCCCGTGCCGCTTCACCGAGCCAGGGATCGTCTGCATAGGCCTCGTCCGCGATCTCGCGAAGTATTTGCTCGGGCATTTCGCCGGAGGCGAGTTTCAGCGAGAACCGGTAGCTCAGAGCCTTCTCGATGGAATCGTGATGGAGAACGGAGACGTGATACAAGCCGCCCATGAGCGGCTCTTCCACCGTCGCCTGTTCGCTTTCCTCGCGGATCCGCGACCAGACCGGATCGACATTGGTCAGGTGGTTCAAGCTGACGCTCATCGCGCTTGCCCTTCAGCTGCCACATTCACGGTCTTCCATATAGGATCGCAGTTTGTGCTGCAAAAGCGCCGGATTCAGTCAAGCGTGATTTCGATCCGCCGCCCGGGTCCGGCCCCGTAGAGCGCCGAAAGCTGCGCGACTTCGGCGCATACTCGGCCCTGGCCGTCGGCTTGCTGCGCGGCTCTGTCGTAGAACCATTCCGTGTCCTCGACCACGGCTTCGCGCAGGACGGCGCCGTCGCGGAGAATGCGCATCCTGTAGGCCTCCCGTTCCTCTCCTACCGGAACGTCCAGTTCGCCCCATTCGTCACCGCCAATGCGGGTCCGGCGTATCCAGTTGAAGCGGAGCCCACCCTCGAGCCGTTCAGCGGACAACCAGACCGGTGAGTAGGGCCGGAGACCCGCGCCCTCGAAGGCGCGCTCCAAATGAATGTAGGATGCGCTGCCGAGGGCCTCCTTGCCGGGACCGATGCGGTAGTGGCGGCCGACACCGCGAAGAGCGGCTTTCAACTCGATCTGGCGGAGAGCCGCGTTCAGAAGAACAACGCGACTTCCTGCCGGCCAGACTTCCGGCAAGAAGGCGTCGGTCCCCAATTGTCCGCGAAGCCTCGTGGAAAGGTCCCAGGTCCGCTCCCCCACGAGTGACGCGTCTTGGAACTGGAGTATCTCCCACCGATCGTCCGTTCCCGAGCCGATCGCGACGGCATTCGCGCCGGCAAGGATCGCTGCCTCGCTCGCCGAGGAGAACTCTCCCGATACAAGACGCACCCGAAGGACGCCGCCCCGGTCGAAAGTTCCGACGGGACCGGCCTCAAGCGGCGTCTCGGTAAATCCGAGTGTCGCGGGAGAGGCGAGAACTGTATCCAGCCGGTAGCCGGCATCCTCCGGGGACGCGTAGACCGCGACATTGCCCGGCCACGGTCGCGACGCCGCGGCGATATAGGGCGCATGGGGAAGCTCCTCCCCCGACAGGAGCGGAAGATCGAGGAAGGTGGCGAGTGGCGGGCCGGAAGGCGACCGCTTCGTCTGCGCCGCACCGTGCGGCCGTCCCTCTCCCAACTCGATGTCGGCAACCACATCGGGCCTGTCGTAGATCGCCGGTTCGACCCGGACGGCCTCTACCTGCCGGAATAGTCCCTGTTCCGCCCTGTCGATCCTGTAGTGGCCGCCAAGCATCTCGATCACGTCGCCGGCGCCGAGATCGGACCGGGATGGCGGAAGTCCGAACCGGACGCGGTCCCGGGCTACACGCGCCTCGGCCAGCCACCGTTCCGCGATGTCCTTCGCCTCCGTATCGAGGAGAACCATCGGCAACTCCGTCCGCGCGATGGTCTCGCTGCGGTCGCCGGGAAATATCGCTTCCGTCGAGGCCGCCTCGAAGCCTTCGGTGGACCCGACGTAGCCGATCGACACACGTCCCCTTTGCTCAGCCTCCGGCGCGCGGATGGTCAAGATGTCGCCGGACTGCTCCGGGTTCTCGACGAGTTGCGACGGCACGATGCCACCGGCGATCCGCGCGTCCCTCATTCGGAACTGCAGGCATCCGTCCCGTTCGATTGCGTCGAACCCGTAGGCCAGCATCAGGGGCTGGATCGCGGCGCGGGCATCTCCGAGGTCGCCCACCACAAATCCGCGCACGACGCCGACCAACTGGTCCACGTCTACGTCTTCGACGCCTGACCGACAGCATATTTCCTCGACGACCGACGCGAGCGTCCGGCTGCCGGCGCGGCCGGTCAACCAGTGGCCGCGATCAAAGTTCTGGCCGTCGCTCCAGACCGATTGCAGTCCCGGGAATTGAGGATAGGGGCGGGCGTCCCACGTCCAGACGTAGCTGCGGTCCACATCCAGCATCCGCCCCGGGTAGATCGAAGAATTCGGATTGTGGTTCGGATCGCGCCAGAATTCGGAATGGGCGCGCAGGTACTGGATCTGGATGTAGTCATCGCGTCGCCCGCTGGAAAAATGAGGAAGGGTCGATTCCGACGATTTCGGATCGAGGAACTTGTTAGGCTGATTCGTTCCCTTGTCGATCGCGGCGCAGCCGAGCTCCGTGAACCGGATCGGTTTCGACATCGGCACCCAAGCGGTCGGGGACTCCTGCCGTTTCCCCCCGGCCGGTCATGATGCGGCAAGCTCCACCAGGAGACGAGATCCTTGTACCGGAAGACCCAGGGTTCGCCGTGGTTGCCGTCGGTGATGGGTGTCCGATCCTGCGAAGCGCGCGCGGCGGCATCGGCGTAGAACCAGTCATAGCCCTCCCCGCCCAAGATGTTCGCCTTGAGATAGGCGAGATTGTGGATGAACTGCCAATCTGCATCGCGCTCGTCTTCGCGCGCGCGCCAGTCGGAGAGCGGCATGTAGTTGTCGATGCCGATGAAATCGATGTCGGGATGAGACCACAACGGATCGAGATGAAAGAAGACCTCGCCGGACCCGTTCTGCGGGTGGTAGCCGAAATACTCCGACCAGTCGGCCGCGTAGCTGATCTTGACCTCCGGCCCAAGGATTCCGCGAACCTCGGAGGCAAGAGACCTCAGACCGGCCACCATGGGAAATCCGTCCGCGCCACGGATCTGCGTCAGCCCGCGCAATTCCGATCCGATGCAGAACGACTCAATTCCGCCAGCAGCGGCACAAAGGTGGGCGTAGTGCAGAATAAAGCGGCGATACGACCATTCGTCCGGACCGTGATAGGACACGACCACCTGCGACGTCGGAAGGCGTTGACCGTTCGGCCCCTCCCGCGTCCAGCTCACACTGAAATCGTCGAACCGCGCCGTACCCAGATAGGCTGCAACTTCCGCGTCGGCATCCGATGTGCCGTCCGGACTAATGCTCCGTCCCGGGGCCACCGAAGTGGTGATCCGCCCGCGCCAGGGCAGTCGCGGTTGCTCGATTCCGCCGTAGGGATCGGATTTCCCGTTTCCGTTCAATTGATCCATGAGGATGAACGGATAGAACATCACTTCCCGTCCCGCGGCATCGAGCGCGCGGATGGCCTCGACGACGCTCTGGTCGGACGGCGTTCCACCGTAGACCGGTTCGCCATCCAGCCGCGGAACAGTCCGTGCCTCGTCCCGGTGGATGCCGCCGGCTCTCCAGGGCATTTCCTGGCCGTCGAACAGGGTGTCCTCCACCTTCGGTTCCGTTCGGCAGTGGCAACAGCGAAGGTCGCCTCCGAACCACGAGACGACTAGGGATACCGCCTTCGACCGGGGAATCTCCCCTCTCTGGCCGTCAAGTGCGGCGGTGAAATCTGTCGCCGCAGCGCGGGTATGAACGTTCACATATCGCGACACGCCCGGCTCGAACTCGTAGCGAACCGGTGTGGTGGCGAGGGAGTATTCGCCGGTACCCGGGATCAGCGCTACGCCGTGGACATGGTGCGCCATGTCTCTTGTGTTTCCCGCCCATTCGTTCCTGACCACCTCGAAGCTGAATTGAGGGATCCGGTTGCCGAACGAGGAGAGATCGAGGTCCTCGATGACGACGTAGGCAAGTCCGCGAAAGGCCGGGACTGCATCGGTGCCTTCCGACGCCTCTATGAGGGGATCGGGCAACTGATCCTGGCTGCCCTCGTAGACCCGGATGGCGAGATCGTCGCGGTCGATCTCTTGGCCGTCGGCCCAGATTCGACCGATCCGCGCGATCCGTCCCTCGCAGATGCCGAGCGCCAGCGAAACGGTATAGCTGTAGCTCCGTTGGGTAACGCTAGGAGCTGGCGGACGTGCTCCCTTTCCCGACCCGCCGGACGAGCTTTCCACCTCCGATACGTGCTCACGGAAGCCGGCCGACCAAATCACATGGGCCGAGACCCGGGTTCTTCCGTAAATTTGCGGTATCGGCTGCCCCTCGCCGGCGGATGTCAGTCTGAGCCTGTCGAGGCGACCCTGCGCGACTGTCTGGCTTCCTCCTCCCATGACGGAACCGAGAACGGTGTTGTCGACCATGCGCCCGACTGCCGCGCCGACGGCCTTGCCGACGACGGCGGTACTCAATCCTAGAAGACCGCCCCCTGCTGAGGCGCCGAGTGCTCCGCCGGCACTCGCCAAGACAATCGTCGCCATGTTCAGAGCTCCGTCGGAAAGTCGAAAATCGCAACCAGCCGCCGTTTCCACGGCGCGCTGAGCGTCGTCTCGCAGACGCCGTGGCCGCTATAGGCATGCACAAAGCGCGGCACCGGCGACTGGCTCGTCGAAATGCCCAGATGCTTCGCCACGCTGGCCTCCTTCATCCGGAACAGCAGGACGCATCCGGGATCGATGATCGGCGCGGTCCGCTCGCTCAGCAGCCGCCGCGCTTCGCCAAGGAGCCGCTCGTTCCGCTGCGGCTCGTTCCAATCCTGGGTATAGGGCGGAACCAAGCAGGGTTCCGTGCCGTGAAGGTCCCTCCACACGCCTCGAATCAGGCCGAGGCAGTCGCACCCGACGCCTCGGCAGCTCGCCTGGTGGACATAGGGCGTGCCGATCCAGGCCTGCGCTGCAGCGACGATCTCGTTCACGATATTTCCCCGCGCTTCGGATAGGCGTACAGCCAGTCCTCGCTCGGGAGGAACGGGAAGCCGCGATGGTTCACCATGTTGCCGAACTTCGCCCGGCACATCGCGGCACTCTTGTTGCAGCCGGCCGTAACCCGGACACCTGTCCCCGTTGCGACCTCTCCGGGCAGGGCGTCCCATAGGCTCAGCTGTCGACCTTCGGCGGTCCTTTGGTCCGCCTTGACGAGACGCCGGTCGCCTGCGGCTCCGCCGTCCAGGACTTCCACGGTGCCGCGACCGAACCAGCCCGCCGGCTTGTCAACGTCCGGGAGCGTGAGAACGGTCCCGGCGGGCGGCGCCGTCAGGGCAACTTCCAGCGAATACGCCGGGTCACCGAGGTCCACCCCGCATTCCCGATCCCCGAGCACGGCGCGGCACGGCCGCTGGTAGAGCCGCCCCTGCGGTTGGTTCAGGTCCTCCGTCAGGCCCCGAAGTTCGGCGCGGAAGGCCCCGCCAGACCGTTCTATCTCGCCGATCTCGCCCCTGAATTGCAGCCTTCGCTGCCGCGGATCGGACCAGTTGACCAGCCATGTCTCGACCTTTGCCGCGTCGAAGCGACCAGCCAGGATATCGCGTTCCGTCAGGCCCGCGTGACTCAGGGCTCCCACAGCTTCGCTGTTGTCGACCGCAAGACCGGTCGTCTGCTCCATCGCGCTCGCCGTTGGCGCCTCGGTCGGCACGAAGCTCACACCGGAGAAGCTCAACGGCTCATCATGGTCCGTGAACGCGAATTGTCGTCCGTCGCGCCGCACAAGCCTCCAACAGCGACAGAGCGTCGTCGCCGCCGAGGCCAGATGATCGTGAAGGCCACTCGGGGTATTGCTCATACCCGCACCTCGATGACGGGAACATTCGGTGCCTGGCCGGCCTGGAGCGTGTCGAGCGAGACGTCCAGCCGGTCGATGTCGAAGCGCGCCGGCACATCGAACTCGAATCCGGCGGAGACGATGCTGTTCGACGGCGGCGGGACCTCGAAGGAGACGTGGCCCGTGGTGGTGTCGAGCTCGACATCGGACCCAATCGCCACGATCTCGCCGCCCAAGCCGATGCGGACCGTCCCGTCGACCGGTTTCGTGATCGGTCGGACATAGGCCGTATCGCCCGATCCGTAGGTCTTGGTCAGCTGGAAGCGGATCGTGCTGCCATCACCGATCGCCACCACCTGATCGAGGTGGGTCGGCTGCTGATCGAGCGGACCCGACCGATAATCGGACCAATCCTTCCAGCGAAATCCGTGCAACTGTCCCCGACGTTCCTCGAAGAAGGCGATCAGGATCTCGAGGTCCCGAAGCGAGCGCAGACCAAGGCCTGCATCATAGCGACGTCGGGAATGCTGCCAGGGGGTATTCCGCTCCTCATATCCATTCGCCAGCGTAACGATCTCTGTTCGCCGCTCGGGCCCTCCGGCGGCACCGAAGCTCAGATCGGCGGGGAACTTGACCTCGTGGAATGCCATGTCCGATCCTTCTCAGCGGTTGCGGGAGCCACGGGACAGGGCCCGGCCCATCTGCGCGGCGAGCTGACTCTTCGATCGGCGGAAACCTTCCACGTCCGGCGTCGAGATGTTCATGACGACACGGACCGGGTGCTGCCCTCCGCCCCCCGAACGCACCCCGAGTTGTCCGTCGACGCCGCGGGATAGCGGCAGGACGGCCTCCGGTCCCGCTTCTCCCATGAGCCCCGTGCCGCCGCGCATCGGAAACGTTGTCGGGCTATCGACGATGCCGCCTGATGCGAACGGCAAGACACGGCTTTGGGAGAGCGGCCTTCCCGCGCCGAACATCCCCCCGTTCGCGAACGGCACGAGCCTCTGCATGGCGCCGGACAAGCCGCCCGCGACCGCATCGCTCGCCTGGGTGAGCACCGGGCTCACCGAAGACTTGTAGACCGACCCGAGAGCCGATTTCATGACGCCCTTCAGCGACTGGGAGAAGCTGTTGCCGTCGAAGACGAGACCCTCGAAACTGGACTTGAGACCGCGCGACAGACCCTTCTCCAGACCGGCGACTTCCTGTTTGGTGTCGCTTACCGTCGACCGCATCGCGCGCATCGCGCCGGAGAACTCGGCAAGCACGGTGCGTGCGCCACCGACGCTCTGCTCGAACGCCGCCAGGTCTTCTTCGAAGCTTTCGATTTCGGCCATGCTACGTGCCTCTCATGTCTCGGGTGTCGGGATAGAGTTTGCTCAGCTCCTGGAAACGCATCCGGTCCAGAGGCGCGCCGCTTCCTCCCGCCCCGAGCATCGCCATCAGTTCGGCGGGCGTCAGGTCCCAGAACTCGCGCGGGGCGAGGCGGAGCTCGCGGAGTCCGGCTCGCATCAGGGTGGACCACGCGATGCGTGTCACCGGCCTGTCTCGAATGCGCGCGCGAGGAGCTTCCCCGCCGCTCTCGTGGCCTCGACAGGGCCACCGGCGATTTCGGCGTGGAGTAGGTCCTGCGCGTTTCCCCGCCAGCCGCCAGCCCTGAGACCCGCCGCGAGGAGCGTGATCACCTCGCGCGCGGAGTATCGTCCCGCTTCGAATTGTTCCACGAGATCGACGAACGATCCCGTCGAGAGTTCTTCCTCCAGTTCCGCAAGGGCGCCGAGCGTCAATCTCGCCTCGTGGCGGATGCCGTCGACGGTAATTGCCACCTCTCCTCTCCACGGGTTCGTCATCAGATCGCCGCGAAGGTCAGCCGGCCGGCCGAAGCCATGCTCAATTCGTATGTCGCCTCGCCATCGTGCGAACCGGCATATTCGATGGAAGCGATCTGGAAGGGCCCCTCCACGATCCCGAAGTCCGGAACCACGACCTGGAAGGTCGGCGTCAGGCCCTCGAAGAACACCTGACGCGCCCTCGCATCCGTCTCCGTGTCCTTGAAAACGCCCGATCCCGTCAGTGCGGCGCTGCGCACCCCCGCGCCCGCCAGAACCTCTCGCCAGCCCGCGCTGTCGAGATTGGTCGTGTCTACCGTCTCCGCATTGAAGGATAGTCGCGTCGCGCGGAGCCCGGCGATCGTCTCGAATTCGCCCGTGTCATCGAGATCGATCTTGATGAGCAGGTCCTTGCCTTGTTGGGCAACCATGTCGCTTACTCCAGATTGGTCGTGTCGTAGACGTGCGCGCGAAACCTGAGGTCGATCCGCCTCGTGCCGCTCCGTCGCATCCGGCGGGCCTGCGCCTGCCTGAACCAGAGGCCCAGCACCTCGCCACGCTCGAGCCTGAGCGGCAGGTCGAGCAAGGCATCCGAGATCGCTCCCGCAGCTGCCTTCGCGATCGCGAAACCGGGCTCGTCCGTCACCACGGCGATCTCGATGTCGTGCCAAGCTCCCCGCTCGTCGAAGTCGGATCGGTCGGTCACCCGCTCCTCGCCCAGCGAGACATAGGTGGAGGGCAAGATCCCCGGCTGGACACCGTCGTAGACCGCCCCCCCGACGATATCGGCCAGCGCAGCGTCGTTCGACAGCCTTTCGTAGAGCGCCGTTTGCAGCGCCGAGGAAACCGCGTAGGTCATGTCACGCGCTCCTCTTCGGCGGTGCAGCGGAGCCATCGGGCCTGCCGGTCCGCCTCCTGGACGGCAAGAATGCCGAACAGGCGGCCGCGCTGGCGGAAGCGGTGCCCAGCTACGGGCCGCGACGCCGAGCCGATCGGACTGGCCCGAACGGTGATCGTCCAGAGCGACCGGCTGATGCTCGCTGCTTCCCCTTCCAGCTCCCGGCCGGATTTCGGCAGCAATTCGCACCAGAGCGTGCCCTTCTGGACCCAGACCTCACTCTGTCCACCCGAACTGTCGGGTACGAGCGACTTCTCCTCGAGAACGAGAGGCCAAGTCAGTCTCGTCGCGTCCATCACGTGGCCCTCAGCACTCGCAGGGGCCGGTACGGCGCGATGAGCGATCTTACACCTTGAGGCATCGGTTCACTTCCGTTGCGGTCCTCGTATCGCGCGGAGGCCAGCGACAGCGCCGCGAGCGCCAGGTCCGCGGGAACCGTCTCCCAGCTCGGTCCGTACCCCGCCGAGAACGTGATCTGCGCCTCGCCCCCGGTGGAAATGCGAGGGAACGATCCTCGTGTCGGCTGGATCGCCGCCCGTGGTTCGTCGGTGACGAGCCGATATCGCGCCGGGTCGAGAACATCCCTGCCGCCATCCCGGCGCGTCACGGCGATCTCGGAAATGGTCGTGACAGGCCCCCGCGGAAGGAATTGTCGACCGGAGGATCTCCAGCAATCCAGATGGAAGCAGAATTCCCGGTTGATGAAGGATCTGCAGATCTGTCGCTCGATCTCCGCGATCGCGGCGCGCAGGACCGAGGCCAGAAGATCGTCCTGAAGCGACTCCTCGCCAAATCCGCTGCCGAGTCGGAGATGGTCGCGAAGATCGGCGAGGGGCAGGCTCGATTGAGCGATCGCCGTTCTCTCGGTAAGGTACATTCGGCTTATCCTCTTGCCGTCTCATGGCAGACCGGTGCGTAGGCGCAGGCAGATCGCCGGGTCTGGAAGCCTCGACCCGGCGATCTGTCTTATCGTCAGGAGGCGGAGAAGCGGAGCAGCTTGATGGCGCTGAAATCGCTCACATCTGCCCCCACGCGCTTCGTGGCGTAGAACAGCACGTGCGGCTTTGCCGTGAATGGGTCGCGGAGGATCGCGGGATCCGGCCGTTCGGCGATCGTGTAGCCCGCGGAGAAGTCCCCGAACGCCACGGCGTCTGCATCCGGCCCGATGTCCGGCATGTCCTCGGCGATGATCACCGGGTAGCCCAGAAGCCGCGCCGGCTCGCCGGCCGCCAGTCCGTCGGACCAGAGGAACCGGCCATCGGCGTCCTTCATGCGTCGAATCGTGGCGGTCGTGCGCGAATTCATGACGAAGGTGCCGTTGGCGCGGTATTCCGCGCCGAGCGAATAGACCAGATCGACGATGGCGTCCGGACCGGCGAAATCGCCGTCGGCCCCGGTGGCGACGTAGCCGAGCTGTCCCCAGCTCCAGGATTCGTTCGGCACCGCTGGATGGTCGAGGAAGCCACGCGGCTTCTCGTTTCCGTCACCCTTGATGAAGGCCGCGGCCTCCGCCCGCGCAAAGCTCTCCGCGATCCGCTGAGCCAGCCAGCCTTCGATATCGAATGCCGCGTCGTCCAGAAGGCGCTGCGATGCCTTGGGCAGAGCCGAAAGCTCATTGAGCGGAATGGTGATCCTGTCGATCTGGGATGTGCTCGTTTCGCTTACAGGCCCGACTTCGCTCGCCCACCCCACACCCATCTCGCTCGTGTCGATCAGGACATCGTAGGATGTCGCTTCGACATTGACGACATTCGCGATCTTGCGGATCGACGCGGTCGACAGCAGGGCCGACCCCACCGTGTTCGACGTCTGCGGATCCACGAGATACCCGCCGTCTCCCGCGACCGACGTGTTCATGGCCTTCCCGTCGAGCGAGAGCGACCGCAGGCCGTCATCGTCGCCCGAGCGGACATAGGCGCCGAACGCGGTCCGGTGCGGGGCCGCGATCTCGGCACTCGTCGCAAGGGCGGGGCGCGGCGCTCCGCGCGATTTCCGGTCCAGCATGGTCACTCGCTCTTCCTGTTGGCTCAGTCGGTTCGAAAAGTCGGTTTGAAAGGCTCTGATGTTTTCCACGAAGTCCTGAAGCGCGGACTTCATCTCCTCGGCAGCAGACACATCCGGTCCGTCCGCCCGAGCCTTGGTCTCGGTCGTCATGATCTGGTCCTCGAATTCGATTGCGTTCGGCGGGTTCAGCCGCCGGCCAGGTTCCGGCTTGCGGTTCGGAAGGCCGCCGCCAGCTCACGCAAGTCATCGACGGGCGGCCTCTCACCCTTCGCACCGACCCGCGCCTCGGGAAGCATCGGGAACGTCACCAGCGACACCTCCCAAAGCTCGATCTCATGGAGGATCCGGCCGCTCCCGCTCTTCGATGCCTTCCGGGTCCGGTAGCCGATCGACAGTCCGTCAATGGCGCCCGCGGCGACGAGTGCGGCCGCTTCCCTGCCTCGCTGGGTCTCGGGCAGGAGACGGCCCTGGACGAACAGACCCCGCTGATCCTCGCGTACCTCGTCCCATACGCCGATCGGCTCCCGAGGATCGTGCTGCCAGAGCATCTTGACCCGGATATTCCTGTTCGCGAGCGCCGCCAGAGATTCCGCGTAGGCGCCTGCGGAAACGGTATCTCCGCCTTGGTCGGATTCCCCGAACACCGAGGCATATCCCGCAATAACGTGGCCGTCGATCAGCGTGACATCGCCACCATCGGGACAGAACTTCCGTTCGAGCTGCATGACTTCATCCATCATCATTCCCCTGTTGCCGGAAGTCCGAGCAGTGATCTCTTTTCCGCATCGCTCAGGAAGTCCGCATCGGCGATCCGCTTCCATTGGGCATCCCTTTCGGCAGAAAGTGCGGGGATCTGGTCGAGATCGACGCCGATCGAGACCCTCTCGTCGGCAAAGGCCTCGAGCCACTGGCCGATCGCCGCGCTCACCCGACTGGCAAGCGGCAGCACGGTCAGCCGATAGAACGCACGGTGGGCCTCGGCATAGTTCGCGTACGTCGCGTCGCCGGGGATGCCGAGAAGCATCGGCGGAACGCCGAAGGCCAGCGCGATATCCCTTGCGGCAGCTTCCTTCGTCTTCTGAAATTCCATGTCCGAGGGCGAGAAACCCATGGGTTTCCAGTCGAGACCTCCTTCCAGGAGCATCGGCCGTCCGGCATTCCGGGCACCCTGGTGGTAGCTCTCCATTTCGCTCACGAGCCGGTCGTACTGTTCCGGGGCCAGCATTCCGTCGCCGCCTTGGTAGACGATCGCACCGGAAGGCCGGGCCGCATTGTCCAGAAGAGCTTTCGACCATTTCGAGGCCGAATTGTGGACGTCCATTGCCGAGGCCGCCGCATGGATCGGCGACAGCCCGTAATGGTCGTCCTGGCGGATGGAAAGACTTCACGTGGCAGATCGGAGACCGTCCCTCGACCACCTCGAAGCGATGGTTCCCCGCACCCACGCTATAGACATAGCCGACGGGCCAGCCGTCGTCGCCGGGGACGACAGCCATCCGCTCCGACCGCAGAACATGGAGCTCGAACGGCAGGCCGCCGTCGCCGACAGCTTCGACATATCCGTTCCCGGTCAGCAGCAACTGTCCGAAGAGCGCCTCGAGCAGTTCCGCGCGGCCCTGCGCGGGGTTCGGCCGCGAGATCAGATCCAGGACGGGATGCGCATCCATGCGTCCGCTCTTGGACGTGAGCAGGAGCGGCAGGGCCGCGGCGGCCTCCGCTATCATCTTGACCGACCGGAAAATGACAGGATTGCCCTGAAAGCCGTTGCGCGTGAGGGTGACCGTATCGCGTCCGCTCCAAGCCACCCGTCCGGCACCGCCATAGGCGATCGCCGCCGTGGCGAGGCCGCCGGCCGCGCTCGCTTTTGTCCGATCCGGCTTTCGTTCGCCGCGTCTCAGAAACTGAAACATCCCGCTCCTCTCGCCCGTCTAAAGGCTGCGTATCCCCGGTCGGCCGGACCGGCCCCCGATCAGCGCGCTGACAGCCCAGACAAGGGCGTCGACTCGATCTGGAGAGCCCTGCCCCTGAAATCCCTGGACCGACATCAACGCCATCTGCGTCTCCAGCGCCTCCCAGCGCCCCAGGTGCAGCACCCGTCCCTGCTCGTAGAGCGCCGCGACTGGTTCCGCTCTGGCCACCTTGCCCCTGGAGGCGTGAACGGCGCGGTAACTCACCGTACGGTCGACCTGGCGCAGCACGGCCTCGACGAGATCACCGCCTTGGTTGACCTCCGCGACGACCAGATCGGCGCGATGCCGTTCGTAGGCGGCGACCACGGCCCGCGCCCAGCCGGCAGGTGTCGCTCCGGAAATGCTCGCGTCTTCGAGGATGACGACCCGGGATCGATCCGTGGTCTGCCCCGCTACGACGATGCCGCAGGTGTCGGCATTCCGACCGCCGGTCACCGGCGGATCCACGGCGACGACGACGCGTCCGAGATCGGGACATTCCGCGACCCGGCAAGCCGTCAGTTGCTCGATGCGCCAGAGGCCCCCGTCGATGTCGTCCAGGAGCTCTCCCTCGATCTCCTGCACACCCAGCCGGGTGTTCCCGTACCTTTCGGTCACCTCTCGAAGGAACAACTCCGCGAGATGGGCCCGGTTCGCCAAGGTTGCAGCCCGCGTGACGCGTGTCGACGGCGCGGCCAGCAGCTCCTTCAGGATCGGAACGTTTCGGGGTGTGGTGGTGACGCAGGCACGCGGATCCTCTCCGACCCGCAGACAGAATTGCAGCATGTTCCAGGCCTCGGAAACCCGCCGCCATTTCGCGAGTTCGTCCGCCCACGCAGCATCGAATTGAGGTCCCCGCAGGGTTTCGGGCTCCGAGGCGGAATAAGATTGGGCGACCGCACCGTTCGGCCAGACCAATCGACGACGGGAGGCTTGCCAGACCGGCCGGCGGTCGGGCGGGCTGCAGGCCATCAGGCCGAACTCACCGAAGACCATGATGTCCCGGACCTGTTCGTGCGTCTCTCCCACGAGCGCGACCCGTCTTGCTCTCCCGGCGTCAAGCGGGCCCGGCCCCTCGACCATTTGGCGAACCCATTCCGCCCCTGCCCGCGTCTTCCCGGCTCCGCGCCCCCCGAGCACGACCCAGGTTCGCCAGTCGTCCCCAGGCGGTACCTGGTGGTCGAGGGCCCAGAAGCGAAAGAGGTATGGAAGCGCGCGCAGGGTCCGCCGATCAAGGGTCTGGAGGAAGTGTCTCTCGGTGCAGGGCGGCGCGGAGGCGAGCCAGTCTGCTTCGCACCTCATGGTCTGCGTGTTGGAGGTCGAGAGCGGAGTCGCTTGCGGGTCCAGCCCGCGCTTTTCGTATGTCGTCAAGTCTCTTCCTCTCGTCGAAGACGGCTTGAATGGCCTTGCGGACACCGGAGAGCCGCTGCCGGATTTCCGGCTCGGCAATGGTGTCGTCGCCCAATTCCAGCCTTCGCCGCATCTCGAGAAGAGCGTGCATGATGCCCCTGAAATTCTCCTCCGCCGCGGCGAGCATCTCTTCGCCGTGACGTTCGGACTGCCGATCCTCGGACTCGATTTCCATTCACTCTCCCTCATCCGCAGCACGGATATCCTGCGCGCAGCGAGCCGCTCGGTCGGCATGCGCGAGCCGGCCGAATGAGTAGAGTTTCTAGGTAGACGAACTTGAAGCTTTGCAGCCGGAGCGTACGCTACTCGCCTGCCCGTTCGGCCTCGAGCTCACGCCATCGCGCCACATTCGCGTTGTGCTCGGACAGCGTGGTTGCGAATGCGTGACCGCCCGATCCGTCCGCGACGAAATAGAGATATTCCGTCCGAGCCGGTTGCGTGGCGGCTCGGATCGCATCCAGGCCCGGATTGGCGATGGGGGTCGGCGGCAGGCCCTCAATCCGGTAGGTATTGTAGGACGTATTTGCCTGCAACTCGCTCTGTCGCAGGCCGCGGCCCAGCGTGGCTTCGCCATTCGTGATTCCGTAGATCACCGTCGGGTCCGTCTGCAGCCTCATGCCCTGCTTCAATCTGTTCACGAACACGCTCGCGACCTGCTCCCGTTCCTCGGCGACACCGGTTTCCTTCTCGACGATGGAGGCCATGATCAGGGCCTCCTCAGGCGTGTCGTAGGGCAAATCTTCCGCACGGTCGTTCCACGCTTCGTCCAGCCGTCTCTTCTGCCGGGCCTCCATTCGCGCGATGAGTTCCTCTCGGGCTTCGCTTGCGGAGGCCTCGTAGCTGTCAGGCGCCAGTCGCCCTTCCTCGGGAACGGTCGCGATCGGACCGTCCAGGAAGTCGGCCGCGCGAAGGGCGTCAACCACCTGCCAGCTCGTCACGCCTTCCGCCAGCGCGACCCTGTACCTGGTATCGGACTTCTCGAGGGCGGAAGCGTATTTCCTCGGCGACTCGCTACCTGCCGGGTCGAACTCCTCGGCAACGCGAAACTTGTTGGTCGACGGATCGAGCTCTCGAACCTCCACCTCCCTGTCGCTCACGCCAATCCGGTAGACAATTTCCGTTCCGCATGTGCTCTGTCCGCCCCGCGTAACGATGTGGACGATCTCCTGCATGGAAGACCGCTCGGGAACGAGAAAACTTCCCGCCTTCAGGGCCGACGCCTTGTCGGTGTACTGCGCCCCTATCCGGAATATCCGACCCGAGGAGACCGCCCCTTGCGCGGCGAGGTCTTCGGACACGTCTCGCATCGCCGAGCCGGGTTCGACGCGCAGGCAGATCGCCTGCTCCAGCGGCCCCGCCGACCTGTATATCTCCACGCCCCACCCGATGAGGCCGAACAGAGCGACGAGACCGATGATAAGGAGCGTGAGACCGCTGGAGGCGACATGTTTCCACATCAGCTATCGGCTCGCCGGAAGAGCAGGGCCGCGTTCGTTCCCCCGAAGCCGAACGAGTTGGACAGGACCACGTTGATCTCGCGTTCGGATTTCTTGAACGGCGCAAGGTCCATGAGGGCACCCTCGGGCGGTTGATGGAGGTTCAGCGTCGGCGGCGCGACCTGATCGCGGATCGAGAGCACCGAAAAGATCGCCTCGATTGCTCCCGCCGCTCCCAGAAGGTGGCCGGTCGCGGATTTCGTGGAAGACATGGTGACGGATGGCGCGCTCGAACCCAGCAATCTCTGAACCGCTTCCAACTCGATCGTGTCGGCCATGGTCGAGGTCCCGTGTGCGTTCACATAGTCGATCCTTCCGGGGTCTATCCCGGCTCGTTTGACCGCCGCGCGCATGGCGCGTTCCGCTCCCTCGTGATCGGGGGGTGGTGCGGTTATGTGATATGCATCGCCGGACAGACCGTATCCGATCACCTCGGCGTAAATCCTGGCACCCCGCGCCCTGGCCATATCGAGGTCCTCGAGAATGACGACCCCCGCCCCCTCTCCCATCACGAAGCCGTCGCGATCGGCGTCCCACGGCCGGCTCGCCGTCTCCGGCGCGTCGGAGTACTTCGTCGAAAGGCCTTGCACGCATTGAACCCCGCGATCCCGATTTCGCAGATCGCGCTCTCCGAGCCGCCGGCGACCATCGCATCGGCGTCACCGAGCTGGATCAGACGCGCGGCGTCGCCGATGGCGTGGGCGCCCGTCGAGCAAGCTGTCACAACGGCATGATTGGGGCCTTTGAAGCCGTACTTGATGGAACCTGGCCGCTGATGAGATTGATCAGCGATCCCGGAATGAAGAACGGCGAAACCCGTCTCGGGCCCTTCTCTTGTATCATGACCGCGGTTTCCGCGATGGATTGCAGGCCGCCGATGCCCGATCCGATCAGCACCCCGATCCGGTCGGGATCGTGGCCGTGATCCCCCTTCAGGCCCGCATCGGACACGGCCTGCGACACCGCGGCCAGACCGAACATGATGAAACGGTCGATCTTGCGCTGTTCCTTGGGCTCGAGCCAGTCGTCGGGATTGAAGGTCCCGTCCGTCCCGTCGCCCTCAGGCACCTCGCAGGCATAGGTCGTTGCCAGTCGGGACGGATCGAAGTTGCGAGATTGTCGCGCGCGCCGGATCGTCCATCCAGAAGCCGCGACCATGTATCCTCGACTCCGCAAGCCAGCGGACTGACCAGGCCCAGCCCGGTGATGACTACGCGCCGCATGTCACCTCGCATTTCTGCTCCTACGCGATGCCTGATACACGGCGGAAACAGGCGTTTAAAGGGTTGCCGAGCGGCGGCGAAAACCGCGCCCACCCCGCCTCCGAACGCGCTTCGACGAATACGCTCTGATGCGGTCCGGCCGTTCGGAGATCAGATCTCGGCCCCGGTCGTTCCAAGCTTCGCGCTGCGGAAAGAAAAAGGCGCGATCCGAGGCAGGATCACGCCCTTGCGTTCCGTCTCGCGGCGGACAGGATCAGGTGGCTTCCTTGATGTAGTTCACCGCATCCCCGAAGGTCTGGATTTTCTCCGCCGCGTCATCGGGTATCTCGATGCCGAACTCCTCTTCGAAGGCCATCACCAGTTCGACTGTGTCGAGGCTGTCCGCGCCGAGATCGTCGATGAAGGAGGCGTTCTCGGTCACCTTTTCCTCCTCGACGCCCAGATGCTCGACAACTTTCTTCCTGACGCGCGTTTCGATGTCGCCTTCGCTCATGTCTCTTCCTTCTCGCTCCGGGATAACCCGTCCATTGTCCGCCCCGTTGGGGACGCCTCGGTCTTTCGTCAAGCCACCTGCATCCGGCCGCCGATATCCCGGGCCTCGAAAATGTGGGCCGCCTATATCATACCGATGTTGCTTGGCAAACGGTTTCACCCCGGGCTCAGAGCATCGCCATACCGCCGTTCACATGAAGGGTCGCGCCCGTCACATAGGCGGCCTCCGGGCTCGCGAGGTAAAGCACGGCCGCGGCGATCTCGCTCGGCCTGCCCATCCGGCCCATCGGAACGCTGACTCCAGGATTGCCGACCTCTGCTCCTCGGTCAGCTTGTCGGTCATCGCGGTCTCGATGAACCCCGGCGCCACGCATTGACCGTGATCCCCCGAGCCGCGACCTCCGCGGCCAGGGATTTCGAGAAGCCGACCATACCAGCCTTCGCAGCCGCGTAATTCGCCTGGCCCGGGTTGCCCGTGCTGCCGACGATCGACGAGATGTTCACGATGCGACCCCACTCGCCTTCATCATGCCGCGGAGACTGCGCCTGGGAGAGCTTCATGGCGGCGGTCAGGTTCACGTCGAGCACCGCTCTGCCAGTCCTCCTCGGACATCCTCAGCATCAGCTGGTCGCGGGTGATCCCGGCATTGTTGACGAGAATATCGAGCGACCCCATCGCTTCTGAAGCCTGCTTGGGCAGCTCCTTGAGGGCCTTGGCGTCCGCCAGGTCGCAAGGCAGCACATGGGCGCGCTCGCCTAGGTCTTCGGCGAGGGCGGTCAGCGGCTCCTCGCGCGTTCCGGAGAGGCCGACCTGCGCGCCCGCCCCGTGAAGCGCTCGCGCGATGGCCGCCCCTATGCCACCGGACGCCCCCGTGACGAGCGCCGCCTTCCCATCGAGATCGAACATTCCTAAGCTCCCTTTCCCATCGCGGAAACGACATCGCTGGTGGTGCCGATCGCCTCGTCGAGACGGAGCGGTCGATCCGGCGGATCATTCCGGACAGCGCCTTGCCGGCTCCGATCTCCCAGATCTCAGTCACGCCATCCGAACACCATTCGCTCGATACTTTCGCGCCACCGCACCGATGCGGTGACCTGATCCACGAGCAGCCGCTTGATCCGTCCGGCGTTCGCTTACCGGCGCCGCGGTCACGTTGGAGACCACCGGCATGCGCGGGCGGGCGATCTCGGTCGCTTCCAGTGCCTCCTCCATTCGGTCGGCCGCAGGCTGCATCAGGGCGCAGTGGAACGGCGCGGAGACGGGCAGCAGCATGGCGCGCTTGGCCCCGGCTTCCTTTGCGAGCTCGATCGCCCGTTCGACGGCTTCCCGGTGTCCGGAGACGACGACCTGGCTGGGATCGTTGTCGTTCGCGGCCTGGCACACCTGGTCCTCCGCCGCCTTGTCCGCCACCGCCTTCGCCTCTGCGAAACCGAGACCGAGGATCGCGGCCATTGCTCCTTCTCCGACCGGAACCGCGTCCTGCATGGCCGCGCCCCGAAGACGCAGAAGCCGCGCCGCATCCGCGACCTGAAGCGCGCCGGCGGCTGCGAGGGCGGAATATTCGCCGAGCGAATGACCAGCGAGCATGGCGTCTTCGACCTGCAATCCCTCCGCCTCCAGCGCCCGCAACGCCGCGATCGAAGTCGCCATCAACGCAGGCTGGGCGTTCGCCGTCAGAGTGAGGGCGTCCGCGCTGCCCTCCCAGACGAGGTCCGAAAGCTTCTCGCCCAGGGCCTCGTCCACCTCGTCGAAGGTCTCCTTCGCCGCCGGGTACGTGTCCGCCAGGTCACGGCCCATTCCGACCGCCTGCGCCCCCTGCCCGGGAAAGACCAATGCAAGCGCCATTCGCGCGTTCCTCCTTTTGCAGTCGTCCCCGACTACCGGCTCCCACACCGAGGAGCAACGCAACCCGCCTGCGCTGCCGGCTTTGCAGATCGCGGAACGGGCGCGTCCCGACGGTCTTGCCAAAGTCGGGCGCAGCCGCTAAGGGCCGCGAACTTCCGCGAAGCACGCAGATCGGCGCAGCCTCTCGTGACCGGGGCGCGGAAGGCTCACTCCCGGTCTTTGAAATGCGCCCTGAACAGAACAGGAGAACGCCATGCCGCTCTACGAGCATGTCTTCATCTCCCGTCAGGACCTGTCGAACACGCAGGCCGAGGGACTGATCGAACATTTCGGCACCGTGCTGTCCGACAACGGCGGCACGCTCGTCGACACGAGTACTGGGGCGTCAAGACGATGGCCTACAAGATCAACAAGAACCGCAAGGGCCACTACGCCTATCTGCGCACCGACGCGCCCGCGCCGGCCGTGCAGGAGATGGAGCGCCTGATGCGCCTGCACGACGACGTCATGCGCGTGCTGACGATCAAGGTCGACGGGCACGAGGACGGCCCGTCGATCCAGATGCAGAAGCGCGACGATCGCGACGATCGCCGCCGCGCCGCCGCTAGAAGAGGAGCCCTGACATGGCCGCAAAACCGTTTTTCCGCCGCCGCAAGGTCTGCCCCTTCTCGGGCGACAACGCGCCGAAGATCGACTACAAGGACACCCGCCTGCTGCAGCGCTACATCTCCGAGCGCGGCAAGATCGTGCCGTCGCCGCATCACCGCCGTCTCGGCCAAGAAGCAGCGTGAGCTGGCCCGCGCCATCAAGCGCGCCCGCTTCCTCGCCCTTCTGCCCTACGCCGTGAAGTAAGGAGACGACCCATGCCATGAACGTCATCCTCCTCGAACGCGTCGCCAAGCTCGGCCAGATGGGCGAGGTCGTCTCGGTCAAGGAAGGCTACGCCCGCAACTACCTGCTGCCGCAAAAGAAGGCGCTCTGGGCCTCGAAGGCCAACGTCGAGGCCTTCGAGCAGCAGAAGTCCGACCTCGAGGCCCGCAACGAAGAGACCAAGACCGAGGCCGAGGGCCTGGCGAACAGGCTCGAGGGCCAGCAGTTCGTCGTGATCCGCGCCGCGTCCGACGGCGGTGCGCTCTACGGCTCGGTCTCGACCCGCGACGTCGCCGAGGCCGCGGCGCAGGCCGGGTTCGAGGTCGACCGCAGGCAGATCGCCCTGTCGCGCCCCGATCAAGGAGCTGGGCCTCCATGAGGCGACCGTGACGCTCCACCCCGAGGTCGAGGTCGACGATCGAGCTCAACGTCGCCCGCTCCGCCGGAAGAGGCCGAGCTGCAGAAGCAGGGCAAGTCGATCCAGGAGCTCGCCGCCGAGGAAGAAGCCGCCGCGGAGTTCGAGATCCAGGAGCTCTTCGACGATATCGGCGCGGCCCAGCTCGACGAAATGGAGACCGACGACGAGCAGCGCGACCGACCAGCCCGCCGTGCAGGAGAAGTCGACGCTCGACGAGAGCTCGGCAACGAATAGTGCCCTGTCTTCACTAATGTCGGCCCCGCCTTGGCGGGGCCTCTCCCCGGGGCGCGCGCGGACGTGCGGTCTGGCGATGATGGCACGGAACCCGGGGAACGCCGCGGTCCGCCGGTCGCCTTGTCGGCCGTCGTCGCTCGCCCTAGAAACCGTAAATTCCGGACAGCGCCGTCCGGGCGGAATTCCCACTCTGCCGATGAGGTTATGATGCAGGTCAACGAGACCATGAACGAGGGCTTGAAGCGCGGATACCAGATCACCGTACTCGCCGACGAGCTCGACCCGAAAGTGAACGAGAAGCTGGCCGAAGCGCAGCCCGATGTCGAGATGAAAGGGTTCCGGAAGGGCAAGGTGCCGATGGCATTGCTGAAGAAGCAGTTCGGAGACCGTCTGCTGGGAGAAGCGATGCAGGAAGCGGTCGACGGGGCGATGTCGCAGCATTTCGAGGAGACCGGCGACCGCCCGGCCATGCAGCCCGATGTCAAGATGGTGGGCGAGGATTGGAAGAAGGGCGAGGATGTCGAGGTCGAGATGACCTACGAGAAGCTCCCCGAGATCCCGAATTCGACGCCGGATCGATCGAGATCGAACGCCTGATGGTCACCGCCGACGAGGCCGCCGTCGACGAGGCTCTGGCGTCTCTGGCCGAGAACGCCAAATCCTTCGAGACCAAGGACGGAAAGGCCGAAAGCGGCGATCAGGTCGTCATCGATTTCGAGGGTTCCGTGGACGGCGGGAAGTTCGAGGGCGGCTCCGCCGAGGATTACCCGCTGGTCCTCGGCTCGGACAGCTTCATTCCCGGCTTCGAGGAGCAGTTGGTGGGCGTCTCGGCGGGGGACGAGGTCGAAGTGAAGATCGCGTTTCCCGCGGAGTACCAGGCGCCGGATCTGGCCGGGAAGGACGCCGTCTTCGGCACCACGGTCAAGGAGGTCAAGGCGCCGAAGGCAACCGAGATCGACGACGAGATGGCCAAGCAGTACGGGGCCGACGACCTCGACGCCCTCAAGTCCCAGATCCGCGAACGGCTTGAAGCGGAATATGGCCAGGCCGCGCGTCAGGTCCTGAAGCGCCGGCTCCTCGACATCCTCGACGAACGCGTGAGCTTCGACCTGCCGCCGTCGCTCGTCCAGGCCGAAGCCGACCAGATCGCCCATCAGCTCTGGCACGAAGAGCACCCCGACCATCAGGGCCACGACCACGACGAAGATCGAACCGTCCGAAGAGCACATGAAACTCGCGGAACGGCGGGTGCGGCTCGGTCTCTTCCTGGCCGAGCTCGGCCGGAAGAACGAGATCCAGGTGAGCGATGCCGAGATGACCCAGACCGTCATGAACCAGGCGCGGCAATATCCCGGTCAGGAGCGGCAATTCTTCGAATTCGTTCAGCAGAACCCGCAGATGCGCCAGCAGATCCAGGCGCCTCTCTTCGAGGACAAGGTCGTCGACTTCATCATCGAGAGAGCCCAGGTCGAAGAGAAGGAAATCAGCAAGGACCAGCTGCAGGAAGCCGTCGAAGCGCTGGAAGACGACCAAGAGACCGCGTCCGCCTGACCGGGGCCCGCCAGTTGAGGCGCAACCCGCACCGGCCGACATCCGTCGGCCGGTCTTCCTCCCTTCTCAGAGAACCATCTTTGGCGGCGAGACCCTGAGACGGAACTCGCGCAGCAAGGTCTCCACATCGTTGCCGCCGTCCCGCGCGAGCGCCCGAAGGCCGAAATAGACCCTTGCCATCTCCTGATAATAGCTCGTGAAGGCGTAGTTCGTGGCCGCTCCCGCTACGGCCCCGACCACCGGCACCATCTGCGCCGCGAGCTTCTGTCCGAGCACGGCCGACAGTCGCGGAGCGACGCGCGCGATGATGCCCCGCAGCGTGGCGCCGGTCAGCGTCACCCGCGCCGAAAGGAAGGCCATGTCCGTGCCGTCGTCGCGCGAAAGCGGCCCGGCAGCGGCGAAGATCTGGAGGCAATGCGCCCGGACGGTCGGATCGTCGGGATCGAATCCCAGATCCGCGGCGATCCCCTGAATTGCCCGCAGGAGCACGGTCGTCGTGACCGGAAGCTCGGCCAGCGCCGTCGGCAATCCTCCGGCGCCGCCGACGGCTCCCATCGCTGTCGTCGCCACGGAATTGAGCCAGTCCGGCCGGTCCCGAACCCGTCCCCTGCTGTACGCGGCGGCGTCGAAGGCGATCTCGAGCGCGCGTCGCGTCGACCGGTCGAGACCATCGCGCACCGGCATCGGCAACCGTCCGAGAAGATCTTCCGCGCGGCCACCGACCAGGCTGAGGACCTGCATGCCCAGCCCGTCGGCCTGCCGGAACCGCTTTGCCAGGCGGTCGAGTTCGGCCGCCGTCTCGGGCGACAGGTCCTCGTAGGGGATCGGGTCGTTCTCCATGCCTCAAGAAGATGGGAGCGCCTCCGCAGGTTCCAAGGCCCGCGCGACTCGACCCCGGATCCCGGACCATCCGCCGTCGCCGAGCGCAAGGCCGAGGACGCGATCCGGGTTGGTCGGCGCCGGCATTTCCACCTCCGGCAGCTTGCCGAAGCCGAATCGGCCATAATAGGGGGCGTCGCCGACGAGCAGCACGCGGGAATGCCCGAGCTCGGCCGCCCGCGCGAGGCTGGACTGGATCAGCAGCGCCCCAAGACCTTCCCCCTGACGCGTGGGATGGACCGCGACGGGGCCGAGCAGGAGCGCCGGCGCCGCTTCCACGCGCACCGGCCAATACCGGATGGCACCGCCCACGGCCCCGTCCTGGCGCGACAGGAGGCAGAGCGGCGCGACCGGGGGGACGCCGTCGCGCAGGCGGTAGGAGGACAGAAGCGTGCGACCGGGCGCGAAACTCAGATCGAAAAGCTGCTCGACCTCCCACCAATCCCCGGGCCGTTCCTCGGCCAGCATCCATGCGCCTCCCCTCCGACTGGCGGGCCGCCTAGCACGGCCCTAGGTCCCGGGCAAATCGAAGGAGTCTCGATGTTCTACCGACCGGAAGACGGCCACGGGCTGCCGCACAATCCCTTCAGCGCCATCGTCTCGCCGCGGCCGATCGGCTGGATCTCGACAAGGGGCGCGGACGGCAGGGAGAACCTCGCGCCCTATTCCTTCTTCAACGCGGTCGCCTACTCCCCGCCGCAGGTGATCTTCGCCTCGACAGGCCGGAAGCCCGACCGTGACGGGACGAAGGACAGCGTCGCGAATATTCGCGAGACCGGCGTCTTCTGCTGCAACATCGTCCCGCGCGCCCTCGCCGAACCCATGAACGAGAGTTCCGGCCCGTGGGAGAAGAACACCGACGAATTCGATCTCACCGGTCTCGAGAGGGCGGGCTGCGAGCGCATCGACTGCTCGCGGGTGGTCGCGGCGCCCGCGAACCTGGAATGCAGGATGAGCCGGATCATCGACCTGGCCGGGAACTCGAACCTCCTTGTGATCGGCGAGGTGGTCGGAATCCATCTCCGGGACGACACGCTGAGGGACGGCCGTTTCGACGTCCTCACCTACAATCCGGTTTCCCGCCTCGGCTACCGGGACTTCGCCGCCGTCACCGAACTGTTCCAGATGGATCGCCCTGGCGAGTAGCGGGCAGCGGCCCCGCGCCGGACACGCGGTCCGCGCCGGTGGACCGGGCGGAGCAGTCACGCTACCTCTGCCTCCGCAAGCAGGGGATCGCACATGACGCGCATCGGGATCATCGGCGGATCGGGCATCTACGACATCGACGGGCTCGAAGATGCGAGCTGGCAGCAGGTCGAGACCCCGTGGGGCGATCCCTCCGACAAGATACTGACCGGCACGTTCGGCAAGACCGACATGGCGTTCCTGCCGCGGCATGGGCGCGGCCATGTATTCTCCCCGACGGACGTGCCCTATCGCGCCAATATCGACGCGTTGAAGCGGCTCGGCGTGACCGATGTCGTCTCCCTCTCGGCCTGCGGATCCTTCCGGGAGGAGCTGGCGCCGGGCGATTTCGTCCTCGTCGACCAGTTCATCGACCGCACCTTCGCGCGGGAGAAGAGCTTCTTCGGGCGCGGATGCGTCGCGCATGTCTCCGTCGCGCACCCGGTCTGCGACCGTCTCCGCGACGCGGTGCGTCGCGCGGCCCCGGAGGCCGGCGTGAGGCTGCACGAACGCGGCACCTATCTGGCAATGGAAGGTCCCCAGTTCTCCACCGCCGCCGAGTCGAAGATGTATCGCGATGCGTGGGGCGCGGACGTCATCGGGATGACGAACATGCCCGAGGCCAAGCTCGCCCGCGAGGCGGAGCTCTGCTACGCGTCGATCGCCATGATCACCGACTACGACAGCTGGCACCCGGACCACGGCTCGGTGGACATCACCGACATCGTGGCCATCCTCTCGGGCAATGCCGACAGGGCCCGAACGCTCGTCACGTCTCTCGCCCGGGAACTGGCGGGCGCCCATCCCGACTGCCCCCACGGATGCGACCGCGCCCTCGATCACGCCGTCCTGACCGACGCGGAAAGGCGCGATCCCGATGTCGTCGCCAAACTCGATGCCGTCGCCGGGCGCGCGCTGCTCTAGCGCGCCTTTGCCCCGCCCGCGCGAGATGCTAGGTCAGGCGAGACCGCCAGAAGGGTTTCCGGAATGTACGCAAAGAAGTCCGTCCGCGACTATATCCGGACGATCCCGGACTTCCCTAAGCCGGGCATCACCTTCCGCGACGTGACCACGCTCTTTGCCGATCCGCGAGGCTTCCGGATCTGCATCGACCAGCTTCTCCACCCCTTCGCGGACGAGCGTTTCGACAAGGTCGCGGCGCTCGAGAGCCGCGGATTCATTCTCGGCGGCGCGATCGCCCATCAATTGAACGTCGGATTCGTGCCGATCCGCAAGAAGGGGAAACTGCCGGGCGCCACGCTGTCCGAAGATTACCAGCTCGAATACGGCGAGGCGACGATGGAGGTGCACGAGGATGCGTTCCACGAGAACGATCGCGTGCTTCTCGTCGACGATCTTCTGGCGACCGGGGGGACGGCCGAGGCCGGGATCAAGCTCTGCCGCCGGCTCGGCGCGCGGATCGTCGGATGCGCCTTCGTGATCGACCTCCCCGATCTCGGTGGCCGGAGGCGACTTCAGGATCTCGGACTCCGCGTCGAAACCCTCTGCGCTTTCGAGGGGGATTGATCGATGCGGCTGGGCCTCCTGCAATGCGGCGCGATTCCCCCACCGCTGAGAGAGCGGCATGGCGATTACCCGCACCTCTATTCCCGGCTTCTGGGCCCCGGTTTCGAATGGCGCGTCTTCCGGGTCTTCGAGGGCGATGTGCCGGACGAGCCGAGCCTCTGCGACGGGTGGCTGGTTTCGGGCTCGCGTTTCGGCGCGTACGAGGACCACGACTGGATTCCGCCACTCGAAGATCTGCTCCGCGGCATCCACGGCGAACGGCCTTTGGTCGGCATCTGCTTCGGCCACCAGATCGTCGCGCAGGCGCTTGGCGGCCATGTCGAGAAATTCGACGGCGGCTGGGCGGTCGGCCGCTCCGCCTACGAGTGGGACGGGGGTACGGCCCACCTGAACGCCTGGCACCAGGATCAGGTGATCACGCCGCCGGAGGACGCCGAGACCATCGCATGGAACGCCTTCACGGCCCATGCGGGCTTCCGGATCGGCTCCAGGACCCTGACGATCCAGCCGCATCCCGAATTCTCCGCGGGCTATATCGCGGATATGATCTCGGGCGTCGGGCAGGGCAAGGTGCCGGCCGAACTCCTGGAATCCGCCCGCGGCGATCTCACAAGACCTGTCGACAACGCCGCCACGGGCCGCCGTCTCGCCGCCTTTCTGCGATCCGCATGATGGACTGGCTGGAACAGGCGCCGGACGCGGCGCGCGAGTATCTGCGCGGGCGTCCCCCCGATGAGATCGAATGCATCGTCTCGGACCTTCCCGGGATCGCGCGCGGCAAGGCGATGCCCGCAGGCAAGTTCGCGCGCCAGTCCCGGTTCTTCTTGCCCCGGACGATCTTTCACCAGACGATCACCGGCGGTTGGGCGACGGTGCCCGTTCCCGAGGACGCCACCGAGCCCGACATGATCCTGACGCCGGATTACTCGACGGCCTCCGCCGCTCCGTGGACGGCCGACAGGACCCTGCAGGTGATCCACGACATGGATCTGCAGGATGGAGGTCCGGTACCGGCCGCCCCGCGGAACGTCCTGAAGCGGATCGTGGCCGCCTATGCGGCACGCGGCCTCACGCCCGTCGCCGCGCCCGAGATGGAGTTCTATCTGGTCGCGCGGAATACCGATCCGGCGGTGGAGGTGGAACCGATGGTGGGCCGCACCGGGCGCCGCGCGGCGGCGCGCCAGGCCTATTCGCTGTCGGCGGTGGACGAATACGGCCCCGTGATCGACGACATATACGATTTCGCCGAGGCGCAGGGCTTCGAGATCGACGGAATCACCCAGGAGGGCGGCGCCGGCCAGCTCGAGATCAACCTCCGCCACGGCGACCCGGTGATTCTCGCCGACGAGATATTCTTCTTCAAGCGACTGATCCGGGAGGCGGCGCTGCGCCACGGCTGTTTCGCGACCTTCATGGCGAAGCCCATTGAGAACGAGCCCGGCTCCTCCATGCATATCCACCATTCGATCCTCGACGCCGGGGGCCGGAACATCTTCTCCGAGGAGGACGGGAGGGAATCCGCCGCCTTCCGCCATTTCATCGGCGGCCTGCAGCGGCACCTGCCCTCGGTGATCGCGCTGCTCGCACCCTACGTGAACTCCTATCGTCGCTACGTGAAGGAGCACGCCGCGCCGGTGAACCTCGAATGGGGCCGCGACAACCGGACCGCGGGTCTGCGCGTGCCGGTCGCCGAGCCCCAGGCGCGGCGGGTGGAAAACCGCATCGCGGGCATGGATTGCAATCCCTATCTCGGGATCGCCGCCTCGCTGGCCTGCGGCCTCCTCGGTCTGGATCAGAAGGTCGAGCCCGGCCCGGAATGCGTCGGCGACGCCTACGACAACGAACCGGCCATTCCCCGCGGCCTCTTCGACGCCCTGCAACTCTTCGATGCCGCGTCGGAGATACAGGCCCTTCTCGATCCGGCCTTCGCGCAGGTCTACTCGGTCGTGAAGCGCACCGAGTACGACGAATACCTGCAGGCCATCTCGCCGTGGGAACGGGAGCACCTGCTGATAAATGTCTGAATGCCATTGGCGCGACTGCGTTTTCCCCTAGGCTAGGGGACATGAGCAAACCGATAGGACATTGCCATTGCGGAGCCGTGCGATTTGCGTTCGACCGCGCGACCGTATCCGATCCCGACATCTGCCATTGCGAGGATTGTCGGAGGATCACGGCCTCCCCCTTCACCGGCTTCTTCGCCGTTCCGGATACCGCCTGGAGATGGACGGGAGAGAAGCCGCAGCTCTACAGATCGTCGCCCGGCGTCCGGCGATGGTTCTGCGGCACCTGCGGCACGCCGGTGGCCTATGCCACGAGCGACCGCCCCGAAGAGACCCATCTCTACATCGCGACACTCCTCGATCCGGCAAGCATCGAGCCCCGGCATCAATCCTTCATCGCCGAGAAGGTGGGGTGGGTCGACAGGGCGCTCGACCTCCCGCCGAGGGATTGACCCTTCGATCCAGGCATCCGACGGATTCTACCGTCCCGAAATCGAACTTCCCGGGAGCGCCAGGCGACGGCCTCACCGCTTCGCGCGGGATGCTCATGCGCCCGCCGCCGCCGGCCGCCGCGCCGCGACCGCGTTCAGGCCGAGCACGAGAAGAAGCGCCGCGGCCCCCGCCGCCTCAATCGCGAAGTGGGGGTTGAAGACGGCGATCGTCGCCGGCACCACCGCCAGCCGCGGGAGGAGGGACATCGGGCCGAAGAGGTATCCCTCGATCGCCGCGGCGAAGGCCACGAGCGCCAGCGCCGCGATCGCCCCCGTCCAGATCACGTAGAGGATCGGGCCGCCGAGGATCATCTCGGGATTGTAGACCATGAAGAGCGGGATCAGGTAGAGTCCCTTGGCGAACTTCCACGCCTGCAGCGACGTCTCCAGCGGCTTCGATCCGGCGATCGCCGCCCCCGCGAAGCCCGCGAGCGCGATCGGCGGGGTGACGTTCGAGTCCTGACTGTACCAGAACACTACGAGATGCGCGATCAGGAGCGGCACGCCGAACTCGTCGTGCAGCGCCGGGCCGACGAGCACGATCAGCACGATGTAGGAGGCGGTGACCGGCAGCCCCATGCCGAGGACGAGACTCGCGATCAGCACCAGGACGAGCGCGAGCACGAGGTTGCCGCCCGAGAAGGCGATCATCATCGAGGAGAACTTGAGCCCCAGTCCGGTGAGCCCCACCACGCCCACGATCACCCCGGCGATGGCGCAAGCCATGGAGACCGCGACGGCATTGCGCGAGCCGAGGATCAGCGCCCGGGTGACGGTCTCCCCGCCGCGGCGCAGCGCCGCCGCCACCCGCGCCCCGGTCATGCCCTCGCCCCGGCGCGGCGCCAGCACCGCGAGCTCGATCGCCCCGCGCAACCCCGTCACCGCGATCACCGACAGGATCGCCCAGAATCCGACCCGCATCGGCGAGTAGTTCTGGATCAGCAGCCAGACGAGCACGAAGAGCGGGATGACGAACTGCCAGCCCTCCGCCAGCACGCGGCGTGCGCTCGGCAGCTCCTCCACGGGCATGCCCTCCATGCCGCGCTTCATCGCGACGATGTGGACGAAGAGATAGACCGTGCCGAGATAGAGGATCGCCGGCCAGATCGAGACCAGCACGATGTCGATATAGGGGATGCGCGTGTATTCGGAGATCAGGAACGCGCCCGCCCCCATCAGCGGCGGGGTGATCTGCCCGCCGGTGGAGGCCGCGGCCTCGATCCCGCCGGCCTGGGCGGGCTTGTAGCCCAGCCGCTTCATCAGCGGGATGGTGAAGGAGCCCGTGGTGACCACGTTGGCAATCGCCGATCCGCTGATCGAGCCCATGCCGGCGGAGGCCAGAACCGCCGCCTTCGCCGGCCCGCCGGGCCGCTTGCCGGTCGCCGCATAGGCCAGGTCGATGAAGAACTTGCCCGCCCCGGTCACCTCGAGGAAGGCGCCGAACAGGACGAAGACGAAGATGTAGGTCGCCGCCACGCCGAGCGGCAGGCTGTAGATCCCCTCCTGGCCCAGATAGAGTTGGCCGATCAGCCGGTCGAGGCTGTTGCCCCGGTGGCCGAGGATGCCGGGAAGCTGCCCGCCGAGCCAGGGCAGCGCGCCGCGCGGGCCGGCGAAGCCGTAGAGGATCGCCGCCACCCCGATGAGCGTCATCGGCAGGCCCACCGCCCGCCGCGCCGCTTCCAGAAGGGTGACCGTGGTGACGATCCCCATCCAGATGTCGGTCTCGGTCCAGAAGCCGGCGCGCGAGAAGATCGCGTCGAGATTCCAGGAGATGTAGGCCCCGCTCGCCGCCGCCGCGACGATGAAGACGGCATCCACCGCCCAGCCGATCACGCCCCGTCTGGCGCCCCCGGTCAGCGGAAACATCAGGAACGCGAGCACCATGATGAAGGCCAGGTGGATCGAACGCTGGTAGAAGAGCCCGAGCGGCTCGATCCCTGCGGCGTAGAGCTGGAAGAGCGACAGCGCGACGGCCACCGCCCCGATCGCCCAGACGACCGGACGCGGCTGGCCCGGCGCGCCGGTGGCGTCCCCCCCGCCGGCGGCGCGCCACCCTCCGGCCCGGTCGCCGGGGCGTCCCCCTTCCCGCTCATTCCGCCGCCCTCACTCCGCGATCCCGATGGTCACCCTCTCGCCCGGCACGCGCCGGCTCAGTGGGATCAGCGTGTCACCGGCGCGGATGCGGTGGTCGGTGCTCGGCCGGCCGACGCGCAGCACCAGCGGATCGACCACCTCGTGGATCCCCTCGATCCAGTAGCCGCCCTCCGCCGCCGGTCGGATCGTGCCACGTCCGGGGACATCCCCGAGCCCGGCGGCGAAATCGTGCAGGTAGGAGCGCTCCATCACCATGGTCCCCTCCTCGTTGACGAAGCAGTCGGCGACGGCGCCGCCGGTCACCGAATGGTTCCAGGACAGGCACCATTCGGCGCCCTCGGGAAGCGGCGCCTCGGCGATCACCGCGTCGCCCGAGCGGACGGTCAGGGTACCGCCCGCCGCCGGCCCGGCGGCGAGGGCGGCCGCCAGGAGCCGCCCCGCCCCGCCTGTCATCAGGGCCGCTGATCGTCGGAGACCTCGGCGCCGACCTCGTCGTAGTAGCGCAGGGCGCCGGGATGGAACGGGATCGGCGTCGCGCCGACGGAGAACTCGACCGTGGTGTCGTGCGCCGCCGGATGCACCGCGATCAGCGCGTCGGTATGCTCGAAGATCGCCTTGGTGATCTGGTAGGCGAGATCGTCCTCCATCGCGGCGTTCACCACCAGCACGTTCGGGATCGAGATCGTCTGCACCGCCTCGTCCACGCCCTCGTAGGTGCCCGCGCGCAGGTCGTAGGCCGCGAAGACCGGCTCCTGCTCCTGCGCGGCCGCGATCTCCTCGTCGCTCATCGGCACGATGGCGATGTCGCGCGTCGTGGCGAGGTTGACGATCGACGAGGTCGGCGGGCCGACGCTCCAGAACCCCGCGTCGATGTCGCCGTCGCGCAGCGCGTCGGCGGTCTCGTTGAAGTTCAGCCGCTGCTCCTCGATGTCGTCGTAGGTGATCCCGTTGGCCTCGAGGATGGTGCGCGCATTGACCTCGGTACCCGATCCCGGCGCGCCGACCGAGACGCGCTTGCCCTCGAGATCGGCGAGCGAGGAGATGCCGCTGTCCGCGAGCGTCACGATGTGCACCGCGTTGGGATAGATCGAGGCCAGCGCGCGGGCGTCCACGGGTCGGTCGGTGAAAGGGTCGATCTCGCCGGCCACGGCGCCGGCGACGGTGTCGGCGAGGCCGATCGCCAGATCCGTCTCCTGCCGCGCGATCAGCGCCATGTTCTCCACCGAGGCGCCGGTGACCTCCGCCGTGGCCGTCGCGCCCTCGACCTGGCCGCCGATCAGCTCGGCCAGGCCGCCGCCATAGGGGTAGTAGGTGCCGCCCGTGCCACCGGTCGCGATCGACAGGTTCTGCGCCGAGGCGCCCGAGCCGAGCGCCAGCGCCGCCGCGACGGCCAGTCCGAGTCGTGTCATGATGTCCTCCCTTTGCCGCCCCTTCCCGGGGACGCTGCCCTCAAGGGGGAACGGCAAGGCACCGAATGTCAACCGGTTCGGCTCCGCCTCCCCCGCCCGGAGACGCGGGTCGGGCGAAGGCCGATGGTCTCGAGCCCGTGGCCGATTCGCTCTCCCCGCCCGACGCGTTCAGGGCAGGGCGGGGCGGGCGGTCCGCCGTTCGGTTTCGCGCCGTCGTCGTTCAGAAGTTCCTAATCATGCGCGGCTAGCTTGCGACGATGATTCCCGGAGGCTGGACTCGATGAGCGACCACCTGGAGATTCTCGTCGCGCGGGCTTGGCTTGCGTCTGCTGGCCGCGCTCGGGCTCATCGCGGCCGCCACGCTCACCTCCTACGTCATCGACCGGTCGTATCTCGCGAAGTTCGACGACCGCCGCGACGTGTCGGAAGCGCTCAACAAGATCCTGGCGACGACTTCCGACCAACTCGTCTATCTGACCGAGATCCGCGACGCGATCGGCCCCTATATCGCCGCCGACGACCGCAACGGTCTGCAACGATCCCTGCCGACCCTCCGGGAGGCGGTCGCGACGTTGCGGATCGGCGTCGCGGAGGGCACGATGGCTCCGAGGAGTTGGGACATCATGCGAAACCCGCTGATCAGTCCCCTCACCCTCCTCGATCAGGTCATCGAGAGCGGCGAGACCATCGCCCGGGACGAAACGCTCTGGGGAGAGCCCGCCGCCTACAATGTCAGCCTCGCCAACGCGGCGATCCTCGAGGCCCGTCCCCTCTTCCGGCGCATCCGCGAAATCGAGAACGCCGATCTCGACCGACTCGCGGCCCGGATGGAACACTGGCGCAAGGGCGGCGTCGCCATCGTGTTTTCGCTCCTCCTCGTCGTCTGGTGCTGGAACTTCCGGCCTTTGCTGGGGCGCCTCAGAGCCGAACGCGCCGCTCTGAAGGCCCAGTGGCAGCGCGCCGAGGACGCCTCCGCCGCGAAATCCACCTTCATCTCGACCCTCAGCCACGAGATCCGCACGCCGCTGGTCGGCATCCTCGGCGCGGCCGAGCTGCTGCGGGACGGCACCGATGACCCCAATCGCAACGACCTGGCCGCCACGATCCTGACCTCCGGCCGGTCACTGCTCGCGGTCCTCAGCGACATCCTCGAATTCACCAAGGTGGAGGCCGGACGGATCGAGATCGTCGAGGCGCCGGTCGATCTCGGGGCGATGGCCGACGAGATCCGCGGGCTGTTCCGGTCGAACGCCTGCGCCAGGGGCCTGACGCTCGGCGTCGAGACCTCGGGCCCCCTCGCACCCGCCTACGTGACCGATGGCGGACGCCTCCGGCAGGTGCTGATCAACCTCGTCGGGAATGCCGTCAAGTTCACCGACGAGGGCTCGATCTCCATCCGCCTCGCCGCCCGGGCCTCTGCCCCCGGGCGGCACTCGCTGAGAATCGAGGTCGAGGATACCGGGATCGGGATATCCGAGGACGAGACCGCCGCCATGTTCGAGGCGTTCCGGCAGGCCAACGGCTCGGCCGAGCGCCGCCACGAGGGAACGGGCCTCGGCCTCGCGATCGCCAGGCGCCTCGCCGAGGCGCTCGGCGGCACGCTGACCGTCGTCAGCCGCCCGGGCGCGGGGTCCACCTTCACCCTGGCCCTAGACCTCGCGGTCTCCGCGCCGGTTCCGGGCCGCGCCGGATTCCGCCTGCGGGGCAGCGGCGGAAACCGGGGCTGCCATGACGGATCGCTGCGGCGTGGCGGTCCTCGTCGTGGACGACAACGCGACGAATTGGATGATCGCCCGGCGGATGTTGTCGAGGACGGGCTGCGACGTCGCGGAGGCCGCGAGCGGCGCGGAGGCCATCGCCGCGGCGGGCGCGCGGCGGCCGGACCTCATCATGATGGACATCTCGATGCCCGGCATGGACGGCTACGAGGCGATGCGCCGGATCCGGGAGGCCCAGGCGAACCTTCGCCACCCCCCGAGCCGTATCGTCGCGGTCTCGGCCCATGCCGGGCGCGAGCACGAGGCCGAATGCCTGAGCGCCGGGATGGACGGCATCCTTCCGAAACCCTACAGCCGCAGCGATGTCGAGACCCTGCTCTCGGACCTGCGCCAAGCGGGATAGCGCAGGCCGCCCGTCCCGAGCGCGCCGACGCGCGCCGGACCGGCCTACCCCGTGAGCCGCACCCAGGCGAAGCCCAGCCCGCCGCAGAGATAGTGCACCCAGAGTACGGCCACCGCCGCGAGCGCGTCGCCGACGGCGCCGCCGCGCAGGAGAGAGGCGAGGAAGCCGCCGTTCGCGAGCACCAGCGCCGCGAGCGCGACGACCAGTAGCGCCGTCGCCAAGGCCGGTGCGAGGGGCAGCGCCGCGACGCCGACGAGGGACGCGGCCACGGAGATCACCGAGACGCGGCTCGTCGGGCTCACGTTCAGCGCGTCGGGCAGGTCCCGCACTTCCGGGCGTGCCAGCAGCCGGGCCCAGGGGACGGCCCTGTTGAGGAGATCCGTCCGAGCAACCTCGGCCAGGGTCCAGCGCTTGAGATGCTTGCCCTCGAGCGCGGGCAGCACCATGATCCGCGCGCCGCGCAACGTGAGCCGGAGACCCAGATCCACGTCCTCCATCATCGCCACGGTCTCGTCGAAACCGCCGACCGCCTCGAATTCCGCGCGGCGGACCGCCCCGCAGCCGGACCAGAAGGTGATCGCCTCCCCTTCGTTGCGGACATGGACATGGCGGTGCAGCAGGTTGCGGATCCGGCTCACCCGCCCCGGATCGGCCGGGCTGTCGTCATAGGTGCCGAACACCGCCGCGTGGTCGGGATGGTGCCGCAAGAAGTCCTCGAGCACCGCCCGCGCGCCGCGCCCCACCACCACGTCGGCATCGACGAAGAACAGAACCGCCCCCGCCCCCTGCCGCGCCCCGGCGTTCCGCGCCGCGGAGGCCGACATGTTCCGCTCGAGCCGCACCGGCTCGATCCCCAGCGACCGGCACCGCGCCGCCGTGTCGTCCGTCGAGCCGTCATCGACCACGGTGATCTCGGATCGCACGAAACCAGCGGCCAGCAGACCCTCCAGGCAGCGGTCGATGTAACTGCCGGCATTGTAGGCGGGGACCACCACGTCGATGGCTGGATGTTCCGTCAAACTCGTCTCCGTCCCAAAATATGCGTCGACCATAGCGCGGGGGGTGTTGTTCCGCGTCCCCATACTGGCCTACCTCGTCCTCGAGGGAAATTCTTCTGGTCTGCGCCGTCCACGGGATGTTCTATGTTCGTATCTGCAAGAGAAATCGGAGAAGACCGGCCGCTTGAGGCCGATCTTCTCGTCGTCGGAGCGGGGCCTGCCGGATTGTCGCTCGCGCGCGAACTGATGGGTCGCGGACTTCAGGATCGTCGTCGTCGAAAGCGGGGGATTCGCACCGTCCCGCGATGTCCAGCTCCTCAATCGCGGAACCGTCCACGGCGCGCCGACCCATCTCCCGACCCATTCCCGGCACCGCGTCTACGGCGGCTCGACCACCCGCTGGGCGGGGCAATGCGTCCCCCTAGAGCCCATCGACTTCGAGACTCGGGAGGACATTCCCCATAGCGGCTGGCCGATCGCGCGGTCGGATCTCGACGCCTTCTACGCCCGCGCCGCGGAACGTCTGGGCTGCGACCCGGCGGCCTTCGTCGTCGCGGCGCTCGAACGGCGCGCCGGTGCGCTGCCGCCGATCGCAGGTGGCGAGATCGCCGCCGCCGCCATCGGTTTCGCCCATCCCCTCGACATCGGCGCGGCGCTCCGGGACGAGCTGTCGAGGGCGTCCGACGTGACGGTCCTTCTCGACGCCACGGCCATGGCCGTCGAGACCGACGAGACGATGGTCCGCGCCACCGGCCTCCGCTATGCCACCCTCGACGGGAGGCGGGGCCGCTGCACCGCGCGCCGGCTCGTCCTCGCCGCCGGCGGCATCGAGAACCCCCGGCTGATGCTCGCCTCGACCGACCGCTCGGAGGCCGGAATCGGCAATGGCCACGACGTCGTCGGTCGCTACTTCATCGACCATCCCTATCTGATGCCCGCCTGGCTCGATCCGTCGGACCCGGCCCACGGCCAGGGCTGGCATGTGATCGAAGTCCTTCGCGAAGGCGGCCGAAAACCCGCGTGCCCACGCCGTCTTCACCCTCGATCCCGATCTGCGGCGGCGGGAGGGGCTGCCGGCCTGCGTCGGCTACTTCGTGCGCCGCGAGGCCTGGCAGCTCTCCCGCAGCTACGTCTCGCCCGGCGGCAAGGCGGTGGTCCACCTGGCAGAGCTCGCCCGCGGCGAGCGCCTGCGCGACTCGGATCTCCGCCGGAGCGCGCTCGACCTCGTGCGCTCCGCCCCCTCGGCGCTGGCGACCCTGGCCGGTCACGTCTCCGGCACCCTCGCCCCCCGCTCCCGCGCCGCGCTCCGCATCTGCCTCGAGGCGACGCCGCGCGCCGACAGCCGCGTCACCCTCGGCCCCGGCCGGGACGCGCTTGGCCAGCGTCTTCCCGCCGTGACCTGGCGGATGAACGACCGCGACTGGCAGGCGCTCCACCGGTTCCGGCACGCCTTCGGAACCGCCATCGAAAACGCCGGGATAGGCCGGCTCGTCTACGATGAGAGCGTCGATACCGACGGCTACCCGCTCAGCATGACCGGCGGGCGCCACCACATGGGCACCACCCGGATGCACGACGACCCGCGTCAGGGCGTGGTCGACCGGGACCTCCGGGTCCACGGCATGGACAATCTCTACGTGCTGGGCAGTTCTGTCTTCCCGACGGGTGGCTGGGCGAACCCGACATTGACGATTGCCGCCCTGGCCTTGCGCCTTTCCGATCACTTGAGGCAATTCTGACCGCGGCCGGGTCGTCGCCATGCAGCCTCCCGGACGCAGGGAGCAGAGACTGGAACAGGCGCGCTTGCGGATCGTCCGCCCGGTCTGCTAGCGCGATCCATCGTTCGCAACTGGCCAAGGAGGTCGAACCATGACCGGAGCCGCGGCAACCATCGTGACGGTCCTCGACCACAAGGTCGGCGATTCCGCGAGCTGGGACAAGCTCAGGGTCACGCTGAGGCACTTGGCCGAACAGGATTTCCGCGAGCCCGTCGAGGTCCTTCTCGTGGAAACCGAGAGCGAGGAGCGCAACGTCCCCTCCGACCTCACCGACATCCTGCCGCAGTTGCGGCTGGTCACCACCCCGGGCAGGAGCTCCTTCGAGCTGAAGAACGCCGGCGCAGAGGCCGCGCGATCCGATTTCGTGGTCATCCTCGACGCCGATTGCCGCCCCGCCCCCGGCTGGTGGCGCGCCGTCTTCGACCACTGGAAGGCCAATCCCCGGGCGGCGACGATCAGCGGGCGCACGGTCTACGAGGGCACCTCGCTCCTCTCCCGCGTCTTCGCCGTCATCGACCGCGCCTATGTGGACGTGGGCGAGGCCGGCGTGACCTCCACGATCTCCAACAACAACGGCGGCTTCCGCCGCCAGGTGCTCCTCGACCACCCGTTCAGCAACGAGGTCGGCCCCTTCGGCTCCGAGCCCCATTCCGACCGCATCAAGGCGGCCGGTCTGGAGCTCCGCTTCGAGCCGGGGATGGTCGCCTACCACGCCTTCACCGGCTGGGACATGGTGCGCGAGGAGCGCCGCCACATCGGCTTCTCCATGACCCGCTACCGCCAGCTCCACCCCGAGGCGCGGAACGGCTGGATGGTGAAGTACCCCGCGCTCTGGATGGCGTATCTGGTGCTTGCCTCCACCTGGTCCGACGTGAAGCGCTCGCTGAAACATGCCGGCCGCTACGGCGTGAAATGGTTCCAGAATCCCCTATGTCTGGCTCTGCTCGCTCCGGGCGCATCTCTTCGCGCTCCGCGGCGCGCGGCTGGCGCTGTCGGGCGGCTCCGTGGGCGGCTGGAACACCTATCGATGAGCTCCCACGAGGGCGGCGGCCGGATCAGGGTGCTCGCACTCCCGGCCTATCTGCGCCGCGCCCAGAATCCCTTCACCGCACTTCTCTACGACGCGCTTCGCCCGCTCGGCGTCGAGGCGGAGGACTGGACCTGGTGGCGCGCGGCGACCCGCCCCTGCGACATCTGGCACCTCCACCACCCCGACACGGTGGTGTTTCCGCGGCGCCGCTGGCAGAGTGCCGGCGAGACGCTGGCGATGCGCCTCCTGCTGCTCCTCGCCGCCCTGCGCGGCATCAAGGTGATCTGGACGGTGCACGACCTCGGCAGCCACGACGGCCTGCATCCCGCGCTCGAGCGGTGGTTCTGGCGCTACTTCCCCCCCGCGTCGATGCCTTCGTGAGCCTGACGGAGACCGGCCGGGACCTCGCGCGCCGCCGCTGGCCCGCTCTTGCGGACAAACCCGGCTTCGTCGTGCCGCACGGCTCCTTCCGCAGCGTCTACCCGAACGACACCACGCGAGCCGAGGCGCGGGCGCGCCTCGGCCTCGACCCCGACCGGCCGGTGATCCTGCATTTCGGCCTCGTGCGGCCCTACAAGTCGGTGCCCGAGCTGGTCGACGCCTTCCGCGCGCTCGGCCATCCCGAGGCGCAGCTCCTCGTCGCCGGCAAGGTCTGGGACGAGGCGCTGGAGGCCGAGATCCGCGACCGCGCAAGGGGCGTCGCCGGCATCGACCTGCGCTTCGGCTGGATTCCCTTCGAGGAGACGCAGCTCCACTTCAACGCCTGCGACCTCGTCGTCCTGCCCTATCGCCGGATCCTGAACTCGGGCGCCGCGCTCCTGGCGCTCGGCTTCGACCGCCCGGTCCTCGTGCCCGGCACCGGCGCCATGCCGGAGCTGCAGGAGCGCTTCGGGTCGGACTGGGTGCGGCTCTTCGACTGCGAGATCTCCGCCGCCGACCTCGCCGCCGCGATCGACTGGGCGCACGCGCAACGCATCGCGGGTGTGAACTGGGAGGGGCTCGATTGGCCGCATCTGGCCGCCGAATATCGCGACATCTACGATATCGTCCTGAGAACCGCCTCCGAGGTCGCGGATCCGAACGTTATTTCCAAGGCAAAGAGTTATTGAAATGGTTCAGTTTTCCGATCTGCCCCCGCGCCATCTCTGGCGCTATTTCGTGCAGCGGTACTTCCAGCGCAGCTATCCCGACACGCCGGTGATGGTCGCCAATGCCAGCGTACTGCTCAACGCCTGGCTCCGCCCGACCGACGTGGTCTTCGAATGGGGGTCGGGGCGCAGCACGCTCTTCTTCGCCCGCCGCGTCGGCGCGCTCACCAGCATCGAGCACGACGCCGATTGGCATGCCAAGGTGACGCGCATGCTCGAGAACGAGCGGCTCTCCCACAAGGTGGAGTACCGGCTCATCCCCGCCCCCGGCGGCCAGATGAACGAGCCCGAGGCGAGCCCCTACGCCGCGGCGATCGACGCGGTCCCGGACGGCTCCCTCGACGCAGTCATCGTCGACGGGCAGATGCGGATGCGCTGCGCCGAGCGCGCCCTCCACAAGCTGAAGCCCACCGGCCTTCTGGTGGTGGACGGGGCGAATCGCTACCTGCCGAACGCTTTCGAGGGCGGGCACACCACGCTGCGCATCTGGCGCGACGAACCGCTGAATGCGGGCTGGCGCGCGCTCGAGGAGCGGCTGCGGGACTGGCGCGCGATCCACACCACGGATTTCCTCTGGGACACGCGAATGTGGGTGAAGCCCGCCCCGGCGTGATCCGGGCTCAGAACCGCCAGTCGGGCGGCACCTCCTCCCCGAACCGCTCGGAAGCGAAGTCGTAGGCCGGGGCGAGCACGTGGCGTAGCGCCGCGATCCGCTCCGCTCCCGGCTTCTCCCGGGTCTTCCGGCCGCTGAGCACGCGCCGCTCCGTCGGCGCCGGGTGCCGGCCGACGCGCAGGAAGTCCGTCAGACCGTCGATGCTCTCCTGCGCGAAGAGCGTCTCGTAGAACATCAGGTGGAGGCGCTTCCGCGGCACCGCCGCCTCGAGCCGCGCCACGACCTCGTCGTAGCGCGAAGACCGGATCGCGAAACTCTCCCCCGGATCGGCGAGCGCCGCCCCGATGGCCGCATCGAGCGTCGTGACTGCGGGCGCGGCCCAGCCGCGGTCGAGCGCCATTCGGAGACCCGAGACCGCGCGGGCCACCGGGTCGCGCATCACGAACAGAAACCGCGCGTTCCGGGAAAGCGCCGCCATCCGCGCGAAGGTCTCCGGCCGCAGCACCGCGTAGAGGGGGGATATCTCTCCCAGCGCGGGTTCGCCCCGATAGCCGTGGAAGAGCAGGTCCGCGTAGCGCTCATGCCCGCCGGGGGGTCCGTCGAACATCCGCGCCTGCAGGCACATCTCCGCGGGGCGGAGGGAGGAAAACGGCGAGCCCAGCCGCCGCAGCAGCGTCGGCACCACGCCGCGCCCCGCTCCGAACAGCTCCGCCCGGCGGCGCGCCCAGGGGCGCGCCTCTCCGCTCTCGACGTAATGCCAGTAGGTCGTCTCCTTCAGCGCCGGAATCGCGATCCCGGGATGCGACCGGAAGTAGCGGTGCAGCCAGGTGGTGCCCGCCTTCTGGGCGCCGATGCCGAAGAACAATGTCGCGACCGAGGAAAATCGGGGATCGACCGGGTCTTGGTTCATGATCGGCCGCCCGCACTCCGCGTCACGCTTGCCCCGCGCCGCCGCAGCGCCATACTCCGGGCGACGCGTTCCAAACCCTTCGCGAGTGACATGCCGATTACACCCCTTCCGCCGATGCAGGCCCGCGCCAGCCGGGACCGACCGACCGTTCCGGGCGCGAGATAGCCATGCCCGGACGCACCTCCACCAAGCTGGGCCAGTTCCGCAGCCAGCTCGCGGACCGGTTCCTGGCCTTCAAGCCCTCGATCGACACGCTCTCCGTCGCCGGCCACGACATCCGCTTCCTCTTCGCCACGCCTCAGGCCGTGGAATGGTATCGCCCGCTCGCCCCGCACCTCTTGGCCGAGTTCGAGTGGCTCGCCGCCCGCATCGACGGGCGAAGCGAGCGGATCATCGATGCCGGCGCCTATCACGGCCTCTACGCGCTCGTCCTGAACGCCGCGGCCGGTCCGGAGAGCCGTCTCGCCGTCGTCGATCCGGTGCCGTCGAACTGCGCCATCATCGAGGCCAACCTGGCCCTGAACCGCGCCGAGGCGCGCATCGTCGAGGCCGCGGTGGCGGAAACCGACGGGCCGGTCTCCTTCACCGCCTCGAGCTGCGGCCGCATCGACGCGGGCGGCACGGTCACCTGCGACGGGCTCACCCTGCCCAGCATCATGGCCGAGGCGACGGTGGCGAAGATCGACATCGAGGGCGCGGAGGCCAGCGTCCTGCCCGCCCAGATCGACGCGATGGGCGCGGTCCATACCTGGATCGTCGAGCTGCATCCCGATTTCGGCGTCGATCCGGAACCGATCCTCGCGCTCTTCGCCGATCGCGGCTTCGAGCTCGAATATCTCGACCGGGATGTCGGCCGCGTCGTGCCGCTCGACCGGAGCCGGCCCTGGTCGGAACGCACCGCCTTCATGGCGACCCGTTTGCGCTGACCGCGCGGGCCGCCAGCGTTTCGTGGAAGCGCATGAAGGTCTCCGCGGCCTCCTCTGGCGAGAAGGACCGGGAGAACGCGACGCCGTTGCGGCCCAGCCTCCCGGCCAGCTCCGCATCGGCAAGACACCGCACGAGCGCATCGGCCAGCGCCGACCAGTCGCCGGCCCGGACGACGAGGCCGGTCTCTCCGTGGTGGACGGCCTCGGTCAATCCGCCGATGTCGAAGGCGACGACCGGCAATCCGCAGGCCGAGGCCTCGACAGCGGCGAATCCGAATGCCTCCTCCCATCTCGACGGGACGACCGCCACGTCGCAGGCGGACAGGATTTCGGGCATGTCGTTCCGCCTTCCGGTGAACGTCACCCGGTCCGCCAGGCCGAGACCGGCGCAGAGAATCCCGTGCCGCCGGGAGATCCGGCCCGTCTCCGACGATGAGGAGTTGGGCATCCGGGACCCGGCCGACGACGTCGGGGAAGGCCCGGATCGTCCCGAACTGTCCCTTCTGTTCATCCACCACCCGGCCCGCCAGGACAACAACCCGCGCCGCGTCCGGGAGGCCCAGCTCGGCGCGGGTGCGGGACCGCAGACCGCCATCCGCCTCGCGGAAGCGGGCAAGGTCGCGCGCGCCGTGCTGCACCTCGATCCCGTCGCGCGAAATCCCGTAGACTTGGGCCCCCCAGTCCGCCGCGACCTTCGACACCGCCACGCTACCCGCAGGGCCTGGCGTGAGATGGCGCTGCAGCCCGGCGCGCCATCGCGGCTCCGGGATCGTGTGGTTGAACCGCGCCACGACCGGCACATGCGTGATCCGCGCCGCGACCCGGCCCGCCAGCATCGCGCGCGACCCGGAGATATGGATCAGATCCGGGCGCTGCCTCCGGATGAGGCGGACCACCCGCCTCACGCCGTACGGGTCGGACCAGCGCCGCGGGACGAAGACGGGCACGATCCCCTGGCTCTCGAACGCCTCCCGCTCGGGGCTCGCGCCAGCCAGAACGACGAAGCTCGCCTCAATTCGTTCGGGATCGAGCCGGGGGAGAAGCACGGTCAGATGGATCGTGCCGCCGGACCAGACGATGTGATCACGCAGGACCATCACCCTGACGGGCCGGCGTTGCGGGCTAGCGGGCACGGGCCTCGCCGGCCCCCTGCGTGCGCGCCGTCCTCCGTGATCCCGCTGTTGCGCGCTTCCGACCGGCCATGACTCCCCCTGTCCCGATCCTTCCGCCGCCCGGTTTCCCGCGCGCGTGCCTCCTCCTACGCACAGCCGCGCCGCGCCGTCCAGCCGCAGCCGCCCTCACGAGCGCCTCGGGGCCAGCGCCACCAGATCGCCCAGGACCGCGGAGAAGAGCGCGCGGTGCCGCCACCCGGTCGCCGCGAGGAGCGCGAGAAGCCCCGCGGCGCCCGCCAGTCGCGGCACCGCGCCGAGACCCGTGGCGCAGAGCAGCGCCGACGAGGCGAGGACCACCGCGCCGTCGGGAAGGTCGAGCGCGACGATCCCGAAGCGTCGCCGCAGGATCGCGATCCCGGCACCGTCGTGCAGGATCGTGGCGATCAGGAAGGCGAGGCTCGCGCCCGGCGCGTCGAATCGCGGCACCAGCGCCACGAGACAGAGCGCGAAGACCAGCACGCTCGCGATCCGGTTCGCCGTCGACCAGCCGATATCCGACGTCATGGAGAGGAACGCGGCGTGGAAGCCGCATCCCACGCTCAGCAGATGCGCGGCGGTGAGCAGCATGAGGGCCTCGAAGCCGAATCCGAAATCTCCGAAGAGCCCCAGCACCGGCTCGCCGAGGAGCACGAAAGCCAGCGAGAGCAGGAGCGAGGCGGCGAACCCGATCACCCGCGCGGTGCGGTATTCGCGCCCCGCCGAGATCCTCGCGCCCTTGGACGAAATGACGCCTCACCCGCGGGATGAAGGTCGGGGCGAAGGCGGACTGCCCGCTCTGCACCAGCACCGCGACCCGCTTCGCCACCGCGTATTGGGCCGTTCCGACGACGCTGCCGAGCGCCCCCATCGCGATGATGTCGACATGCTGGAGCCCCATGGTCGAGAGCCGCATCACCACGTACTGGAGCCCGCCCGCCAAGTCGGCGCGGCCGAGCCCCCCGGTCTCGCGCCCCGCCCGCCCCGCCGCGCCGAGCGCGAGGATGAGCGCCGGCGCCGCCGCGCCGAGGATCGCGCCCGCGACAACTCCCGGTGCGCCGAGCCCGAGCCCGAACGCGACCGCGAAGCAGAGGCTCCTCACCCCGTCGCTGACGCCGAACATCGCCTGGCTGACGCCCACCCGGTGATTGGCCTGGTACCAGACCATGAGCACGAGAGAGAGCGCCGTGGCCGGGATCACCGGCGCGAGATAGAGCGTGAAGCGTTCCTGCGGCCCCGTCGCGCCGTGGAGCACGGCCACCGTCAGAAGCGTCGCGATCCCGGCGAGAACGCCCGCCGAGATCAGGTTGGCCCGCAGGAGCCGCCCGCCCGCCAGCGTCCGCCCGTTGGGCTCGAGCTCGCCGATCCGGACCAGCAGGCTGCGCTCGATCCCGAGGCCCGCCGAATAGCCGAGAAGCACGACGATCGACATCGCCACGCTGTAGCCGGCGAAGGCGTCCGTGCCGAGGATGCGGGTCAGGAACCACAGCGACAGCACGCCGGCCACGATGCTGACTACCCGCGAGGACATCGTGCCGAGCGCACCGGCGAGGTAGGCCTTTCCAGAGCCGCTCATTCGCTCTCCGCAAGGTTGCCTCCGCGTCCAGGCCGGAGCCGGGCGCGGCTGGCGCCTGCATGGCGGCTCCGGGGCGCCGGGGCAACTCCCGATCCGTGGCAGAGGGCCGGTTCTGGCGCCCCGTTGCGGCGCCGGGGGCCGGGTCACGCCGCGGGAAGGGGCGCGTAGAGGAAGAGGCTCCCGTTTATGGAGCGCTCCACGTGCAGGAGCCGTAGCCGCGGATCGTCGAGCCGCCGCTCGGTCAGGATCAGCGGCCGGACGAAGCCCCTCGCCGCGATCTCGGCGCGCAGGTCCCCTCCCGTCGCCTCATTCGGAGAGTTCCGCCCCGCCAGACGATGTAGGTCCCGAACCCGTGCAGCGCCGGATAGTAGAGCCGCGTCCCCGGCAGATAGGGCAGCACCGCCGAGCCCGGCGGCGCCCGGTCCGCCACGATCGTCCGGTCGGCAAGGCCCGCCTCGCGGATGTATCGCGCCATGCCCCGGCCCGGCGCATAGGCGTTCCCGACATCGCGATAGACGTCGTAGAGACCGGACATCGACGACAGTGCGAGTACGCCCGCCAGGACGGTCCGGTTCAGGATTTCCATCGCCGACCGGCCCCGCCAGATCGCCGCGCCGCCGAGCCAGAGGGCGCCGGTGAAGGCCAGCATGAGATGGGAGGCGTGGCGGTAGTCGATCCGCCGCTCGAAGGCGGCCAGGTAGATCAGCCCCGCCGCCATGACGAGGAACAGCACCGCGCCCCGCGGCGCCCGCCGGATGCGCCAGAGAAGGACCAGCCAGAGGCCGGCCACCCCCGCCAGCGCCGGCAGCGAGTGCGGGCCGAAGGGCTGAGTCTTCCAGAAATCCGCCGCCAGCCCCAGCCCCGCCGCGTAGAGCGCCCGGGGCCAGTCCGCGGTCTGCGGCGGCCCGACGCCCGCGCCGCTGCGCAGATTGTCGTCGGGCGGCAGGATCTGCCAGATCGTCAGCAGCCCCGCCGCCGTCGCCACGGCCATTCCCGTCAGGATCGCCCCCCGGTTTGCCTGCCGCAGGTCGCCGAGCCAGGCGAGGCCGAGCCCGAAGGCGAGGAACAGACCGAAGACGTGGCTATTGGCCAAGAGCCCCAGGACGGTTCCGTAGAGCACCGGCCGGCGCGACCGTTCCGGGTCGAGGGCGAGCGCCAGGAACAGCAGCATCGCGCCGAGCCCGTAGGACCGCGCCACGGCGTTGTATTCGAAGATCAGATAGCCCGAGAAGACCACGCCGAGTTGCAGCCATGGCGGAAACGGCGCCCGCCACAGGACGAGCCAGGCCGCCGCGATCACGAACACGGCGTTGATCAGCCGCTGCGTCACGAACGGGAAGTCCGCCTGCGCGAAGGGCATGTTGATGAAGTGCCACAGGACCGGTGTCGCCTCGTGCCCCGCGAGGTAGCCCAGAAGCGTCCAGGGGTCGGCGTCGCGCGCCAGGAGCCAGGACTGCGCCTTGTCCCGCCAGGGTTCATGCACCACGAGGAGCAGGCCGGTGACGAGGACGAAGATCGCGAAGGCCGCGCGCCGGACGGGCCCCCAGAGCCGGTCCGGGCGGGGCGGGAGAGAAGACGAGCGAGAGCGCCCGGCGCGCGTCGCCTCGTCCATGCAAGGATTTGTCACTCGACGACAAGATCGGCTTTCCCCGCCACAACGACGCGACGCGGATATCAGCGCCTGCTCCCCGGCGCGACAGGAAACGGGGGCGTCCGAGATCCCCGGGCTGCAGGTCGTTCTGCGGAAAACCCGGAGCCGGTCCGCGACCCCTCGCCCGGGCTTCCCGGTTCCCGGACCGATCCGGCCCGTCCCGGCCGCGCCTTGCAGGCACGACATCTTTCCAATCGACGATCGCCGGCCTGCGACCGGCGCCGCGGCGAGTTCAGGCGCGTCCCGTCCGCGCCGATCTAGGCACGCTCGGCGACGTCCCGCTCCGGGCCGACCCCGCCGGCCCGCGATCCAGGCTCGCGCCTCAGGCGGCGTCGTCGATCGTCGAGCTGTCGTTCTTGACCTCGAACTCCTCGTGGTAGGAGCGGTCGACGTTGACCGTCCAGACGTCGTGATCCTCGCCCAGGATGTTGCGCGCGGCCAGCATCGCCGACAGCATCGAATGATCCTGGTTGTTGTAGCGGTGCAGCCCGTTGCGGCCGACGGTCTGGAAGTTCTCAAGCGCTCCGGATCCAGTCCGCAGACGACGCCGAGCGCCTCCTGGTAGTCGCGCGTCGTAGACCGGATAGGCCTTGGGCTGGCGGATGACCGCGGCGTCGATGACGTCGTCGGCCTTGGCGAGGCCGAGCTGCTCGAGCTCGTCGCGTGGCCAGGTCGCGCAGATCCGCGTCATCGATCGTCCAGAGCCCGTCGCCCGACTGGCAGAAATACTCCATCCCGATCGAGGCGGTGTTCGGATTCGGGCAGCATTTCCGGCGACCAGGCGCGGAAGTTCTGGATGCGGCCCGACCTTCACCTTCGGGCTGATGGACGTAGATCCAGTTGTCGGGGAACGGATCGGCCTGGTCCAGCATCAGCGTCACGATCAGGAAGTCGCGGTATTTCAGCCGGTCGGCGGCCTCGACCACCGTCCTGCGGCGGCGGCGGATCGAAGGCGTGGATCAGGTCGCGCAGCGCCATCGAGTTGATGAAATGCGTCGCCTCGACGTGCCGGTCGACGCGGCGTGTGCTCCGTCATCGCCGTCCCAGCGGCGCACGTCGACCGCCGGTCACGCGCGTTGCCGTCGCGGTTGACCCGCGTCACCTCGGACTTGCAGCTGCACCGTCGCCGCCCTGCTGCTCGACGCAGTCGGCGGTCCTCTCCCACATCATGCCGGGGCCGAGGCGCGGATACTGGAACTCCTCGATCAGGCTCGCGGTGTCGTTGGCGCCCGTGAGCGCGTTCCAGACCGCCTTCGGCAGCGAGAGGTTCTTGATCCGCTGCGCCGCCCAGTCGGCGCGGATGTGCGCTGGGGTGATGCCCCAGACCTTCTCGGTGTAGCTGCGGAAGAAGTGCATGTAGAGCCGCCCGCCGAAGCGGTTGATGACCCATTCCTCGAACGTCTCCTCGCGTCTTCGAGGGGCGGACCTTCCATTTGACGTAGCTGAGCAGGATCCGCCACGCCTCGTAGGGGCCGATATTGCCCAGCGCGTTGAAGATCTTCAGCGGATAGGCGTAGAACTTGTCGCGATAGTAGATCCGGCTCAGGCGCGGGCGGGTGATGAAGTCGTCGCCCAGCACCTCGTGCCACATCGCCTCGACCTCGGGGACCTTGGTGAAGAAGCGGTGGCCGCCGATGTCGAAGCGGTAGCCCTTGTGGCTCTCGGTGCGGCTGATGCCGCCGACCATGTCCGCCGGCCTCGAACACGATCGGGCCGTGACCTGGTCGGACCGCTTCTGCAGCTCGTAGGCGGCGGTCAGGCCCGCCGGGCCGCCGCCGATGATGATCGCGGTCTCATGACCGTCTGTCTTGGCAATGTTCATCGTGATCCGAAACGCGAGTGAATGGGAGGAGGATGGCGAGAGGCTAGACGGAAATCGTGACGGGACAAAGGCATCGCAAGCCCCGCTCGGTTTTCCGCGTTGACTTGTGGCGGCCCGAGCGGTCAGGACACGAACCATCGCTACCCCGGGGAGTTCCGGTGACCGAAGAAATACACGGACAGGCTGAAATCGCCGTGATCATCCCGAGCTACGCCAGGGCCGACCGGCTTCGCGCCTGCCTCGCGGCCCTGGCCCGGCAGGCGGGCGGCCCCTACCCGACCTACGTGGCCGACGATGGCAGCCCCGAGCCTCTCGCGCCGGTCTGCGAGGAGTATCCGTGGGTTACGTGCCTCCGGCAGGAGAATTCGGGCCCCGCGACGGCGCGCAACGCGGCCGCCGCCGTGGCGCGCGCGGCGGGCGCCACCTTCCTGTGTTTCACCGACGACGATTGCCGCCCGCTCCCGGAATGGGTGCGCGAGCTCGCCGCCGCGCAGGGCGGAGAGGAAGCCCGGCTCGTCGGCGGACAGGTGCGCAATGCCCTCGAGCGCAACCTCTATGCCGCCGCGAGCCAGTCCCTCTGCGATTATCTCTACGAATATTTCGGCGCCGAAACAGGCACCGCGCCGTTTTTCACGTCGAACAATATAGGCTGCTCGGCGGAATTGTTCGCCGATCTCGGCGGGTTCGACGAGTTGTTTCCCCTCGCGGCGGGCGAGGATCGCGATTTCGGGCTGCGCTGGCGGGACCGCTTCGGCCCCCTCGTCTACGCGCCCCGGGCGGTGGTCGATCACGCCCACCCGCTGACGCTTGCGCGCTTCTGGCGCCAGCACGTGAATTACGGCCGCGGCGCACGCCACCTCCACCGCCGGCTGGCCGCGCGCGGCGACGACCGGCCCCGGCGCGAGCCGCTGGGCTTCTATGCCGGGCTCGTCCTCCATCCCCTGCGCAGCCGCCGCCCCGCCGCCCTCGGCCAGTCCGCCCTGCTGGGGCTGAGCCAGATCGCGACGGTGGCGGGCTACGCGTCCGAACGCCGAGCGGAGACGTGATGCCCACCCCCGACGCCGCTCGCGCCGACGCCAAACGGATCCTCGTCACGGGGGGCGCGGGCTTTCTCGGCAGCCATCTCTGCGAGCGTCTCGTCGCGGACGGTCACGAGGTGCTCTGCGTCGACAACTACTTCACCGGCCGGCGCTCGAACATCGCCCACCTGATCGGCGACCCGCGCTTCGAGGCGATGCGGCACGACGTGACCTTCCCGCTCTACGTGGAGGTGGACGAGATCTACAACCTCGCCTGCCCGGCCTCGCCGATCCACTACCAGCACGACCCCGTTCAGACCACGAAGACGAGCGTGATCGGCGCGATCAACATGCTGGGTCTCGCCAAGCGCTGCCAGGCCAGGCTGCTGCAAGCCTCCACCTCGGAGATCTACGGCGACCCGGTGATCCACCCCCAGGTCGAATCCTACTGGGGCAACGTCAACCCGATCGGCCCGCGCTCCTGCTACGACGAGGGCAAGCGCTGCGCCGAGACGCTGGTCTTCGACTACCGCCGCCAGCACGGCATGCCGGTGAAGGTAGTCCGCATCTTCAATACCTACGGGCCGCGGATGCATCTCGGCGACGGGCGGGTGATCTCGAACTTCGTCGTCCAGGCGCTCCGCGGCGAACCGATCACCGTCCACGGGGGCGGCGGCCAGACCCGGTCCTTCTGCTTCGTCGACGACCTGATCGAGGGGATGATGCGGATGATGGCGACGCCGGACGACACGACCGGGCCGGTCAATCTCGGCAACCCCAACGAGATGACGATCCGCGAACTCGCGGAAACCGTGATCGCGGCCACCGGCTCCGCCTCGCCGATCCTCGACCGCCCGGCCATCGAGGACGACCCCAGGCAGCGCCGGCCCGACATCTCCCGCGCCGCCGAGCTTCTCGACTGGCGCCCCGGGATCCCGCTTTCCGAGGGGCTCGCCCGCACCATCGCCTATTTCCGCGAAGTTCTGGCCTAGGCTCCCGCGGCCCGGGGTCCTGCGGCCACGGGGCGTGCGGTCGCCAAGCGGCGGCCGCGCATCTCCGCCAGGAAGATCACCGCGAGCGCCGGCAAGAGCCACGCCATCCGGGATTCGTAGCGATCGACCGGCGCCGAAAGCCCGCCGAAGATCGCCGCGTTGAGAAGCAGGCCCAGGACCGTCACCCCGAGGATCTCCGCCTGCTCCCGGTTCAGCCGGCCCCCGAGCGCCAGCAGCAGGAGTGCCGCGGCACCGAATCCCGTGGCGACCGGCACGATCCGGTCGAAGGTCGCGATCACCGCCGATCCCCGCCCCTCCGTTTCGGCGACGAGAAGCCCGTCGGGCCCGCGGCGCGCGGCGTAGATCTGGCCGGTCCCGATCCGCAACGTCTGCAGCGCGGCGTTGCCGAGAAGCGAGCGGGTCTGCGCCACCGGATAGGCGCGGAAGGCGCGCCGGAGGATGAGGTATTCCTCCTCCCGGATGCGCTCGAGCTGGGCCGGGGTCAGCGAGCGGATCCCGGTCTCGTCCCAGAGAAAGGCGGCGATGTTGTCCGGCACCTCCCGGCCCTCGAACGCCTCGCAGAAGGCGAGCGGCGCCTCGGGGCAGGCCTCCTGCAGATACCAGCGCGCCGGCCCGTCCGTGAGCGAGCGCGCGAGCAGCACCGGCAGGCGGAGCGGCGCGACCGAGGGCTGGTCGAGCGCCACGCTGCTGGCGCCGATATTGGCGAGCGGCGAGAACAGAAGCGGCAGGAGCGCCGCCAGCACCGCCCCGCGCGTCAGCCGCCCCGAGAGGAGCCGCCAGGCGAGCACCGCGGCGAAGAGCCCGGCCGCCAGCGGACCATGGCCGTAATGCGCGGCGATCGCGAAGGCGGCGATCCCCCCCGTCGCCAGCCGCTGCGCCAGAGTCAGGTCGTCAAACCGCCGGATCAGCAGCGCGGCGTAGATCACCACCGCCGCGGCGAGGAGATCGGGCATCAGGTAGGCGGTGAACCAGGGCAGCGTGCTCAGCCCCGCGAGCAGCAGGAAGCCGCCGGCGAGAACGCGCGGCGCGGCCAGCGCCGAGGGTGGGACGAGAGCGAACAGCAGCCAGAGCGTCGCCGCCGCCTGCAGGACGCCGAAGGCGGCCGGCCAGAGCGCGGCGCCTGCGAAGAGCGTGTAGAGGGAATAGACGAAGGAGCGCATGTTGTGGGGCTCGCCGCGCGCGTTCCGCAGCTCCCCCTCCGCGCCCGCCGCGGCCTCCCCGCCCGGCCCGCCGAGCAGGTCCGATCCCATCTCGGCCGCCATTTCCCAGATGATCTGGCCGCCGCGGATGTACTGGTTGGTGTCCGCGTAGAAGAGGTAGCCGTCGCTCGCCAGCATCGGCCAGCAGAGGACGAGGGCGAGGCCGAGGGCGAGCGGGACGCCGCGGAAGGTCAGGAGGGGGGTCTCGGTCTGGGCGGGGGTCACGAGTCACGGGCTCCGGGTGGCGAAGCTCGTCTCTACGGGCGGCGGGCGGTTGTTCAAAACGCAACGCAGCGCGACCCTCCCGACCATCGCGGCAGCGGCGACAATGCCGCGCCGGAGGCAGCTTTGGCCCCGGACCGGCTGCAAACGGGATCCCGGGACGCCCGCCCGGTCAGCCTTCCCGGCCGGCCGGTGCGGGGCCGGCAGCGCGCACCCGTCCCGCGCAGAGCTCGAAAAGTCCCGCGGCGAGGACGAGCGCGCCGCCGGCGAGTTCAACGGCCCCGAGCCGCTCGCCGGCGAGGAGCGCGCCCGAGACCGCGCCGACCAGCACTTCCGACATCAGCAGGATGCCGACCCGGACCGGCTCCAGCCGCGCCGCCGCCCAGAGCAGGAAGGTGACGGTAACCGCCCACCAGAGCCCGCCCGCCGCAAGACTCCAGACGACGAGCGTCCCGGCGCTGTCCGCGAGCCCGGTCGGCAACGGCCCGAGGAACGGCACGAGAAGGATCGCCGACACCGCGCCCCCGGCGCAGAAGACGGCGCTGGTCGCCATCGCGTCGAGGCCCGGATTGAGGCGCATCCCGGTCGAGGAGATCGCCCATAGAAGCCCCGCCGCGAGCGCGAACCATTCGCCGAGACCCCGCGGCACCGGCGCCTCCCCGTCCGCGCCCAGCATCACCGCGAGGCCGACGAGCCCGAGCGCGATGGCGACGACGCGCACGGTCCGGCTGCGCCAGCCCAGGAGGTAGCGCCCGATGAGCGCGCTCCAGACCGGGGTGAGGTAGAAGAGCAGGATGATGACTGCCACCCGCCCGTAGACGAGCCCGACCGAGTAGAGCACGAAGGCCGCCCCCCCGAGCCCGATCAGCAGGAGCGATGCGGCGGGTGCCGCGGCCAGCGCGCGCCGGCGCCGCCAGGCGGCCGGCGACAGGAGGAGAACCGCCACCGCCACCGCGGTGAGCGTGCCCCAGGCCCCGGTCAGCCCGGCCGCGTCGAGCCGCCGCACGGGCACCCAGTAGAGGCCCCAGAGGACCCCCGCGGCGACCACCAGAGCGCTCGCCAGACCGGTCTTGCCATCGTCGCTCATGGGCGTCCCATAGTTCGCGCCGGCGGCGGTGGCAAATGACGCCGCGGGCGCGATTCTCGTGGACAGCAGGATGACGCTGAGGCAGCCTTGGCGTCAGACAAAGCCGGGACGACGCCGATGGCCTCGACCAAGCTCCTCGATGCCGCGCAATTGATCCGCAGGGTCAACGACGACGGCGACAGCGCCGACATCGTCGAAAGCATCGATATCGACGGGGTCCAGGCGGTCACGCTCAAGAACAAGGTTCTCGTCATCCCCGGCACGAACGAATTCGCCGACTGGTTCAACTTCAATCTCGAGGTCTTTGCCGATGGCCGGCCCGAACGGGTCGGGTTCGACGTCGTGCCGGGGGATAGCGGCGCCAGATGGCACGCCGGCTTCCTGAAGCACGCCCGCTACGTCTACACATTCGCCAAGCCGCAGGGGATCAGGCTCGTCATCGGCCATTCCCTCGGCGCCGCCTCGGCCCAGATCGTCGGCTCGTCGCTCGGCATTCCGACCATTGCCTTCGCAAGCCCCCGCCCGCTGCTCGGGGGCGCGCGTTTCCGCGGCGAGGGCTGGGTCGTCAACGTCTGCCGGACCGACGACACCGTTTGCCACGTGCCGCCCGACTTCCTCGGCTTTCGCCACGTGGGGAGCGTCTACTGGCTCAGCCCGCCGACACCGCATGTCGGCGAAGACCACCGGATCGACGCCTACATCGAGGCGATCGAGGCCGGCCTCAGCGACACGCTGCCCGTGGCCTGGCCCGTCGCGACCTGAGCGGCGGACAGGCGGGCCGCTGCCATCGGCGCGGCCCCGCCGTGATAGCTGCGTTCGGGGAGCCGGGCAGAGGCCCCGGCGAACTCATGCCTCGGCGCGCCCCGTCCAAGTATCGCACGGGATCCCGAACCGGATTTCTTCCAGGCGATCGTGGCCGGGGTGCGTCGCGGCCGATCCGGCGACGGTCGCGCCGCGCGCAGGGCGCCACCATCGACATGTCCGGCCGGACCCCGGGGCCGCCGTCGCCGCCCCCTTGGATCGGTCCACCCCGCATGCGAGGCTGAGGCCCGCCGCGTCATGGGGAGGATTGGCAGGATGAGCTTTCTAGGGATCGATCTCGGCACATCCGGGCTCCGTGCGCTCCTGACCGATGACGAGGGCCGCCCGCTGGGCGCCGCCGAACGCGCCTGCGAGGCCAGCCACCCGCGGTCGGGCTGGAGCGAGCAGGACCCGGCCACCTGGATCGAGGCGCTCGAGGGCGCCGTCGCCGAGCTCCGTGCGGCCCATCCCGACTTCGCCGGGCTCCGGGGCATCGGCGTCGCCGGCCACATGCACGGCGCCACCCTCCTCGACGCCGACGACGCGGTGATCCGGCCCTGCATCCTCTGGAACGACACCCGGTCCCACGAGGAGGCCGCGCGACTCGACGCGACGGAGGACGTGCGCGAGCTCTCCGGCAACATCGTCTTCCCGGGCTTCACCGCACCGAAACTCCTCTGGGTCGAGGCGCACGAGCCGGACAGCTTCGCTCGCGTGGCGAAGGTCCTGCTGCCCGCCGCCTATCTGAACCTCCACCTCACCGGCCGGCACGTGGGCGACCTCTCCGACGCCGCCGGCACCTCCTGGCTCGACGTCGGCGCGCGCGACTGGTCCGACCGCCTGCTGGCGGCCGGCCACATGCGCCGCGACCAGATGCCGGACCTCGTCGAGGGCTGCGAACCGGCCGGGCATCTCCGCGACGCGCTGCTCGAGGAATGGGGCCTCGCGGGTCCCGTCACCGTGGCCGGCGGCGCCGGCGACAACGCGGCCTCGGCCTGCGGCATCGGCGCGCTCGACGAGGGTGAGGGTTTCCTGTCCCTCGGCACCTCCGGCGTCCTTCTCGCCGCCCGCGGCGGCTACCGCCCGGACCCGGCCTCGGCGCTGCACACCTTCTGCCATGCCGTGCCGGGTCGCTGGTACCAGATGGGGGTCATGCTCTCGGCCACCGACAGCCTCAACTGGTTCGCCGACATCGCCGGCACGACGCCCGCCGACCTGACCGCCAGGCTCGGCGAGGCGCTGCAGGCCCCGGGCCCGGTGCGCTTCCTCCCCTACCTCTCAGGCGAGCGCACGCCGCACAACGACGCGGCGATCCGCGGCAGCTTCACCGGCCTCGGCCGCGGCACCGGCCGCGACGACATGACCCGCGCCGTGCTCGAGGGCGTCGCCTTCGGCCTCCGCGACAGCCACGAGGCGCTGCGCGAGGCGGGCGCGGAGATCGGCCGGCTCACCGCCATCGGCGGCGGCACCCGCTCGCGCTACTGGCTGAGGCTCCTCGCCACCGTGCTCGACACCCCGCTCGACCTGCCGGCGGGCGGCGAGTTCGGCGCCGCGCTCGGCGCCGCCCGCCTCGGCCGCATCGCCGCCACCGGCGCCGACCCCGAGGACGTCGTCACGTCCCCGGAGATCGCCGGGACGGTCGAGCCAGACCCCGGTCTGCGGCGCGCATTCGACGAGGAATACGCGCGGTTCCGCGCCGCCTACCCCGCGATCCGCGAGGCGCAGTAGCTCACCTGGAGACCATCTCCCGCCAGCGCGCGATCACCGCCTGCGCGCCAGCGGCGAGATAGGTCATGTCGTCGCCCACCGTGGTCAGGTCGAAGCCCCGGCCGATCGCCGCCGCCGCGTAATCGGGGGTGCCGCAATGGATGCAGGCCCGCAGCCCGTTCGCCTTGCAGGCCGCCAGGATGCGGTCGATGAGCGCCACCATCTCCGGCTCCTGACGGTCGAATCCCGGCGGCAGCCGCCCGCCCTGGCTGCCCAGCGTGAGGTCCGCGGGGCCGATATAGATGCCGTCGAGCCCCGGGGTCGCGGCGATCGCGTCCAGGTTCTCCACCCCCCGCGCCGTCTCGATCATGGCGATCGCCAGCACCTCGCCGTTGGCTTGCGTGGAATAGCCGCCCATCGCCACGCTGGCTCGCGCCGGGCCCCAGCTCCGCTGACCGTCGGGCGGGTAGCGCATGTAGCTCACGAACTCCGCCGCCTCCGCGGCCGAGTTCACCATCGGGCAGATGATGCCCATCGCGCCGGCGTCGAGCGCCTTCATCACCGCCGCCGGGTCGCGCCAGGGCACCCGCACGATCGGCGTCACGCCCGAGGCCCGGACCGCCTGCAGCATCGGCAGCAGCGCCGCGTAGTCGAGCGCCCCGTGCTGCATGTCAACGGTCAGGGAATCGAAGCCCTGGCCCGCCATGATCTCGGCCACGAACGGGTCGCCGATCATGCACCAGCCGTTCAGCGCCCCCCGGCCCGCCGCCCAGTGTTCCTTCAGCCGATTGCTCTGCATGGCCCCTCCTCCTGCGCATCCTCCCGCCGACCTAGGCCGGCAGCGGCCTCCGGTCCACGCCGGTCAGGCCGTGGCGATCCGCTTTGCGGGATCGAAGAACGGCCGCTCCACGATCGTCGCCGGCACCCGGCCGGAGGGCGTCTCCACCTCCACGACAGTGCCGGTCCCGGCATGGCCCGCCGAGACCATCGCCAGCGCGATGTTCTTCTCAAGCCGCGGCGAATGGACGGCGGAGGTGACCTTGCCGATCCGCTCCCCGTCCCGTGCCACCGGCCAGGCCCGCGTGTTCGGCGCCGCCAGCGGCGCCCCGCCGATCTCGAGACCCACCTGCCTGCGCGCGGCTCCCGCCTGCCGGATGCGCCGGAGCGCGGCCTTGCCGATGAACTCCGCCTCCATGTCGAGATCGACCAGCCGCTCCAGACCGAGCTCGAACGGGTTGGTATGGATGTCCGCATCCGCCTGGTAGGAGAGCATCCCCCCCTCGATCCGCCTTATCGTGGAGGTGTGGCCGGCCCGCAGGCCGAAGGGCGCCCCGGCCGCCATGATCCTCTCCCACAGCTCGTCGCCCCGGGACCCGTCGCACAGGTAGATCTCGTAGCCGAGTTCGCTCGACCAGCCGGTGCGGGAGATCACGAGCGGCATGCCGTCCAGCTCCGTCTCGCAGAGCCGGAAATAGCGCAGATCCCGGATGCCGTCCCCGAAGAGCGCAGCCATCACGTGGCGCGATTTCGGACCCTGCACCTGCAGCGGCGAGACGTCCGGCTCCCGGATCGTCACCTGCATTCCGGAATGGACCGCGACCCCCAGCGCCCAGAGCAGGATGTCGCTGTCCGCGAGCGAGAACCAGAATTGCTCCTCTCCGAGCCTGAGCAGGATCGGGTCGTTCAGGATCCCGCCCTCCTCGTTGGTCAGCAGCACGTACTTGCACTGCCCGACCGCCATCCTCGACAGGTCGCGGGGACACAGCATCTGCGTGAACCGGCCCGCGTCCCGCCCGGTGATCTCCACCTGCCGCTCGACCGCCACGTCGCACAGGATCGCGTCGGTCACGAGGGCCCAGAAATTCGCCTCCGGATCGCCGAAATCCCGCGGAATGTACATGTGGTTGTAGGCTGAGAAGGATTGCGCGCCCCACCGGATCGTCGCGTCGAAATAGGGCGATCTCCGGATTCGGGTCCCGAACCCGACATCGTCTCCGCGCACCATCGTCCCGCGCCTCCCAGCTGTCAGCCCCACCCGGCCTGCTACCCTATCGCGGCGCCATACGCAGCGCGGCCGCGACGGGACAGAGACCGGGGACGACATTCAGGCGCCGCGCCAATCCGTCCGCGCCAGCCACCGCTGGGCAGGGCGGCTCGGTCCGAAACCGATGTCCGGCCCCGCCGGCCCCTCAGAACCAGAAGCGCAAACTCTCCTTGAGTTCCGTGGCCACGGCCGAGAGCCGGTTCTGGCTTTCGGCCATCTGGCGCAGGGCATCGCCGGTGCCAGCGAGAATTGCCGCCTTGGCAGCAGGCAGGTGTCCAAGCGCATCCACCTCGATATTCGTGTGATTGTCGTATCCCTTGGCCAGTTCCTCGAGCGCGGTGGCCCAGCTCTCAGAGGGAATGCCGTTGTACTCGCTGCAGAAGAAGAACAGGTCGCATGCCTGCGAGAAGCCCTCGAGCTGCACCATCAGCGTTCTGGCGCGATGGTGTTCGTGATCATGAATGAACGTGCGGAAGGCGCGTCTCTTCCCGGCGAGCCGGTGCCGGTCGAAGATCAGAGGGTACTTCTTCTGTCGCAGGACGACGATCGCGTCACCGATCTCGTCGAACGAAGCGGATCGTTCGACCGCGCCCTGAAATCCCAGGATCGCCTCGAAATACTGGCGGGCGAGTGTCTCGAAATCACCGGCAATCTCGGAGATCTCCGATCTGAGATGCTTGCCGATCTTGCGGTAGGATGCGTTTCCGGTGACGAGGCCCATCGTGCGCTCGATCAGATCGATCAGCTTGTTCCCGGTGTCCAGCGCGCTTCCGAGATCGGACATCACGGTTCGATACCCATCCGCGGAACCGCTCGCCGGCCCGCTTCCGCCATGGATGATGCGAGAGAAGCTCGGACTGCGCAATCGGCAGATGCCGGCGGGCTCGCTGCCCCGACCAGCGGAGCGCCGAGACGCTTTTCGGTGCCGGGATTATGGTACCGCCTCCCTGGCTTGAACAGGGGACCTCTGGATCCACAATCCAGCGCTCTAACCAACTGAGCTAAGGCGGCACGCCCGCGCGGATTAACGCCGCGTGCCCCGGGATGCAAGCGTCAGGGCGTAGTGCCGCTCGACCATCTCCTGCCCGAAGGCGCTGGCGGAGCGCGACAGGACCGGCGCGAATCCCGCGGCCTCGTAGAGCCGGATCGCCGCCCGGTGCCGGTCGTAGGTCGCGACCACGAGTTGATCGTATCCCGACGCAGACGCGAAGGCCCTCGCCCGACCGAGCATCTCCCGTCCGAGCCTCCGCCCCCGCCATTCCGGCAGGAGCAGGAACAGCCTGAGCCGCGCCGCCTTGCCCTCCGCCGTCACGAAGAGCGTGCCGATCCGGCCGCCCGCCCGCTCGACGATCCAGCCCGCCTCGCGGGCCGGGTCGTGTCCGGCGAGGAACGTCTCGACCACGCGCCGCACGACCGGGGCGAAACCGGCGTCGAATCCCGCCTCTTCGTGATAGAGCCGGTCATGCATGGTAACGATCCAGTCGAGATCGGCAGGAACGACGGGGCGCATGACGGACTCCTACGGCAGTCCGACAGGAATCCGACGCGATTCCGCCAGAAAATCGAGACCACAGAAAGGGGCCGCAATGGGCATCAACGATCCGAGCGATGTGACAGCGAATCTCCAGATCGGTCCCACCGATGCGGGCATGGTCCGCATCTACGTCGACCGCCGATGGGGCGTCGAGGTGCCGATGGATTTCGACCCCGACGAGGCGGTCGAGATCGCCGAGGAGATCCGCGCCGCCGCCGAGACGGCCCGCACCGGCGGCAAGCCGAAACGCAACCGGAAATAGCCGAGGATCGGCCCGCAAGACATTATGATAAAATACTTTTTAGCCCCATTCGAAGTCCGCGCCGGGGTCGCGCAGGGCGTGGAGTCGGCGCGCGGCATGGGTGGCGAAGCGCTGCACCATAGCCTTGCGCCGCGCCGGCGCCAGCCGCGTCTCCGGTGCGGGCCGCAGGATCTCGCCGCCGTAGCCGTCGGCCACGATCAGCCCCGTCTCCTCGGGCAGCAGGTCCACGGGGAAGTCCGCATCGACTGCCCAGAAGTAGCGGTCGCACCATTCGAGGTAGCCTTGCCACTTGGAGTCGCTCATGAAATCGGCCCGACCCGACTTGCACTCGACGATCCAGATCTCGCCCTTGCGGCCCAGCGCCATAACGTCCACGCGCAGCCCCGGCGTCGGCGAGAGCTCCTCGACGCAGACGAATCCGTGCCCGACGAGCATCCGCGCCACCCCCCGCGCTAGGAGCTGTCCGGGTCTCTGGGGCGGGTCTGACCAATCCTCCGGCATGGCCGGATCTGTGAACAAACCGGCAACGAAAAGCAACCCCGCACACTCCCCCTTGCCAGCCCGGCCGCGCCCGCCTACCTCTCCTCCCAGGCGGGCACTGCCCTTCCCGTGTAGGGGAAATTCCGGTGGCCTTAAGAAAATCCGAGGGAGCTGGCTCTGGCCGGACCGTGGTCCGACTACCTGGCGCCCACCTGTGTAAACAGGTCCTCGGGAATTTGTAGACCCCACGTTTGCGGTGGTCCCGCCGATCCACCCTCCGCCTGCAACCTCGTGATTTGGCAAACAAACCCGGCTCGGGCATCATGCCGCGACCTTGTCCCGGGGGAACGGATTTCATGACCGACGGCACCGATCCGCGCCACGTGCGAGAGCTCGAGGGCCATGTCGACTGGCTCGACACCTTTTCCGGGACGGCGCTCGGCGTGCTCTCCGCCGCGTCGGGAATCTATACCTATCTCGGGGTGTCCTCGCTTCTCGACGACGACGGCGCGCTGTCGGTCTTCGCCGCGCTCGCCTACTCGATCGCGGTCTCGGTCGGCATCTTCGTCTTCTGGTCATACCTCATGCGGCTGCTGCCGGCGATGCGCAGCGCGGCCTCCCGCCTCGGCCTCTTCGCCGCCATGGCGCTCGGCTCCGTGGCCATCATCGCCATGTCCTCCTGGCTGAACGCCGCCGCGCTCGCCGGCGCCGCGGCGGTGGAGCAGCATCTCGCCCGCACCGTGCAGGAATACCAGGTCAGCCTCGAGCGCGCGAACACCATCGCCCTCTCCGCACAGGCGCTGGAGCGCGATGTCGCCCGCGTCCGCCAGAGCTTCCAGGACCTCTCCGAGCAGGAGGCGACGGGCGACCTCTCGGGGTTCGCAGGACGGGGCGCCGTGTTCAGGCTTCTGACCCAGAAATCGGCCGAACTCGAGGCACTGGAATCGCAGATCGCCGCGCAGGGCCAGGCAATCGACGGAGCCTTCACCGAGGGCAACACGATCCTCAGCCGGATGCGTGCGCTGACGGTCGAACAGGGGCCGGTGGAGGCGCGGTCGGTCGAGTTCAGCGAGGATGCGGTGCGCCTCGCCGGTCTCATCAGCGAGTTGCGCCAGCTTTCCGTCGCGCCCCTGGTTTCCCGCGCCGCCAGCGACCTGGCGGCTTCCGTGGTCCAGCCGGTGCTGTCGCGGACGGAGCGCACGGCGCAGGGCCAGCAGGCGACGATCGCCTCGGTCCTCGAGGTGCTCGAGCAGCGCGCCCGGACGCTCGGCGAGGCCGCCGCCGCGGTAGAGGCGATGGAGCCCCCCGCCGAAGTCGCCTACACGCCGATCTCCTCGGCCGACGCGGTCATCAAGTATGCCGGCAACTTCGTGCCCTCCTGGGCCGGCGCCATCGCCATCGACCTTCTGCCGGCGGTCCTAGTCTTCATCCTCATGGTCGCGCACGGGGCGATCCGCCGCTCCCGCGACCGCACCGCCATCGAGGACCGGATGACCGTCGCCGAGCTCCGCGCCGCCATGCTTGCGCTGAGGGAAGTCGAGGGCCGCGAGCCGCCGGATGCCCCGGCGCGGCCAGACTCCGCGCGGCCCACACCGCTCCGGGGCCGTGCGGAATGACCGCCGCGCCCGGCCGGGTGATCAAGGTAATCTTCGGCCTCCAGCTCCTGATCGGCCTCGCGCTCGTCTGGGGCGACATCTCCGTCGGCCTGCCTCGTCTGCCGCTCGGCCCCGCCGCGCCGGGAATGGACCAGCCCGTGCGACCCGGCGACCAGACCCGCCGCTTCGCGCCCCGGGAGCGGCGCGACGTGCCGAACCGTCCGTTCCCGGCCACGCCCGACATGCCGGATCGGCTGGCGCTCGAGGCCGCGGACCTCGACGGCCGGCCCGTCTTGCGTATGGTCGGGCAGATAGCGCCGGGCGACGCGGGCCGTATCCCGGACCTCCTCTCCGACCGCGTCGAAAGCGCGCCCGCGCCGGAGGCGCTCCTGCTCAATTCTCCGGGCGGGTCGGTCGAGGACGCCCTCGCCATTGGCCGCGCCGTCCGGCGCCTCGGGCTCAGGACGGAGGTCGCGGCGGGCGATGTCTGCCTCTCCGCCTGCCCCTATCTTCTCGCCGGCGGGACCACCCGCGCCGTGAACGCGGAAGGCGCGGTCGGCGTCCACCAGCATTATTTCGGGGAAAGCGGCGTTCTGCCCGCCTTCCTCGCCGTCGAGGACGTGCAGCACGGCCAGGGCGCCGTCATGGCCTATCTGGACGAGATGGGAATCGATCCGCTTCTGATGCAGCCCGCCCTGACCACGCCGCCCGACGAGATCTACATCCTCCTGCCGGAGGAGCTCGACCGCTACGCGCTGGTCAGCGAGGACACGGAGAGGTCAGCTCCCTGAACGCACCCGAACGTGCCGCGGCGCCGGACGGCCCTGGCTCAGGGCGGAGAGCGCGGTGAGAAACGCGGCAGCAAGCGTCGATGCCAGAACGAGGCGAGATCCGGACGCGAGCGACAGCAGGGCGCCGAAGACGGTCAGAGACGTAGTGAAGCGCATGGAATCCTCCGCAGGGCCAACTCGAGGGATAAAACCTCCGGTAGAATCAGCCAACCCGTCACGACCGGATATGGTTCCCTCGCGTCATCGCGGCGCGAAGGCCTCGGGCTGCGCCTCCCGCGCCATATGGTCGAGGACCGCGTTGACGAATTTTGCCTCGCGTGTCTCGGGTGAGAACGCCTTAGCCACGTCCACGAACTCGACGATGACCACCCGCGGGGGCGCCTTGCCCGCCAGCAGCTCGGCTCCCGCGGCGCGGAACAGGGCTCGGAGCACCGGGTCGATCCGGTCGATCGGCCATTTCGCGACCAGGGCGCGATGGGTGAGCTGGTCGATCTTCGCCTGAAATGTCACCGCGTCGTCGAGGATCCGGCGGAAGAGTTCGACATCGCCCTCCGCCATCTCGCCCTCCTCGTAGGAGGCGCCGAAACGATAGGTCTCGAACTCCGCCCGTACCCGGTCGGAGGAAAGATCAGACTGCTCCATCTGGAACAGCGCCTGCACCGCGTAGAGCCGCGCGGCGGAGCGCATCTGCTTCGCGTTCGCCATCAGCTCTCCTGCGGCTTGAAACCGACGCCCTTCGTCGTCCCCGCCCATTTCCGCGACAGCGCGACGAGATGCAGCGCCGCCGCCGCCGCACCGCCGCCCTTGTCATGCGCGCCGGCGCGTTCCTCGGCCTGCTCGTAGGTCTCGACCGTCAGGATGCCGTTGCCGATGCAGACGCCGGACAGGCCGAGCATGGTGAGCCCCCGCGAACTGTCGTTGCAGACGGTCTCGTAGTGGGTCGTCTCGCCCCGGATCACGCAGCCGAGGGCCACGAAGCCGTGGAAGTCGCCGGTGCGACTGGCGATGCCGATCGCCGTCGGCAGTTCCAGGGCGCCCGGCACCTCGACGGTCTCGTGCTCCGCTCCGGCGGCCTCCAGTGCCTTGCGGGCCCCCGCGAGGAGCGCGTCGGCGATCTCGCGGTAGAACGGCGCCACGGCGATCAGCACCTTCACCGGCTTGTCGAACTTCGGCATTGGCAGCTCATAATGGGATTGTCCGGCCATCAGCCGTGCTCCGATATCTTGCGCGTGGAGAGGATCGACAGGCCGTAAGCGTCGAGGCCCACGACACGCGGCATCGGCGAATTGGTCAGCAGGATCAGGTCGCGCAGACCGAGGGAGGAGAGGATCTGCGCGCCGAGCCCGTATTGCCTGAGCGTCTGCGGGGAGGCCTCGCCCTCGTCGGCAATCTTCATGGTCAGGTCGCGTAGCAGCACCAGAACGCCCCGTCCCTCCGCCGCGATCAGTTCCATCGCGTCGCCGAATTCATGCGCCCGTCCAGGCGGTCCGGTGCCGACGATGTCGAGCATCGGATCCATGGCGTGCATCCGCACGAGCACCGGCGCCTCGCCGGAGACGTCGCCCTTGATCAGCGCGATATGCTCGGCCCCCTGCGTCTCGTCGTGATAGACGCGCATCGTCCACTCGCCGCCGAACTCCGAGGTGATGCGGCGTTCGGACGTGGTCCGCACCAGGTTGTCGTGCCGCCGGCGGTAGGCGATGAGGTCGCTGATCGTGCCGATCTTCAGCCCGTGGCGCTGCGCGAAGGCCACGAGATCCGGCAGTCGCGCCATCGTCCCGTCCTCGTTCATCACCTCGCAGATGACGCCGGCGGGGTTCAGCCCGGCGAGCCGCGCGATGTCGACCGCCGCTTCGGTATGGCCGGCCCGCACGAGCACGCCCCCTTCCCGCGCGCGCAGGGGGAAGACATGGCCTGGCGTGGCGATGTCCGACTTGCCCGTCGCGCTGTCGATCGCGACGGCGACGGTATGCGCCCGGTCATGCGCCGAGATGCCGGTGGAGACGCCTTCCCGCGCCTCGATGGAGACGGTGAAGTTCGTCTCGTGGCGGCTCGAATTGTGCGAGGCCATCAGTTCGAGGCCGAGCGCGTCGCAGCGCTTGCCGGTCAGCGACAGACAGATGAGCCCGCGCCCCTCGCGCGCCATGAAGTTGATCGCGTCCGGCGTCGTCATCTGCGCCGGAATCACCAGGTCGCCCTCGTTCTCCCGGTCCTCGTGGTCGATGAGAATGAACATCCGCCCGTTCCGGGCCTCGTCGATAATCTCCTCGATGGCGGAGATCGCATCGTGATAATCGGTTCGGTCGCTCATCGCTCACCTGTCGGTCCGGGGCCGGGGCATAGACCGCGGCCGCGCGAATGACCAGAGGCGCGGGGGCGTCAGGTCCCGGCCGCCTCGACCTCGCGGAGCCGTGCGACGTAGCGGGCCATCGTGTCGACCTCGAGGTTCACGGCATCGCCCTCCCGCGCTGCGCCCCAGGTGGTCACGGCCTTGGTGTGGGGGATGATGTTGACGCCGAAACGCCGTCCCTCGACCTCGTTCACCGTCAGCGAGGTGCCGTTCAGCGCCACCGAGCCCTTCGGCGCGATTAACCGGGCGAGGTCCACCGGCGCTTCGAAGGTGAAGCGCGTCGACCCGCCCTCGTCGCGAAGGCCGACGATCCGCGCTGTCCCGTCCACGTGCCCCGAGACGATATGACCGCCGAGTTCGTCGCCGACCCGGAGCGCACGCTCGAGATTCACCCGCCGCCCGACGGACCAGCCCTCCGGCCCGATGCTCGTGCGGGCCATGGTCTCGGCGCTGATCTCGACGTCGAACCAGGTGCGCCCGTGGCGCCCCGCATCCACGGCGGTGAGGCAGATGCCGTCGCAGGCGATGGAGGCACCACGCGCGATGCCGTCCGCATCGTAGGCGCAGGCGATGCGGGCTCGCAGGTCGCCGCGCCGCTCCACGGCGAGCACCTCTCCCACGTCGCTGACCAGTCCGGTGAACATCGCGTCCCTCCTTCCCGGCCCATGTGCCCCTACGACGGGCCCTCGGCAAGAGCCGGTCAGGCTTTCTCCCAGAGGCTCATCACGTCGGCCCCGACCGCGCGGCACTCCGCAAGGCGGAACCGCGGCGCCTCGGAGAGGGCGCCGGTCCCGAGCGCGCCGAAGCCGGGCGCCCCGTCGGCGCCGAGCGCGAGTCCGGCGGTGAAGGTCACCAGCCGGTCGACAAGTCCCGCCCGCAGCAGGGAGGCCGCGAAACTCCCGCCCCCCTCGCAGAAGACCCGCGTCAGGCCGCGCGCGCCGAGCGCGGCGAGGAGGCCCGCCGGATCGAGCCGGCCGTCCGCAACCGGCACCTCGATGCATTCCGCGCCCCGCGCCGCCCAACCCGCCCGGCGCCGCTCGGGCGACTCCGGGCCGTGCAGGAGCCAGAGCGGAGAGAGTCCGGCGGAGGCCGCCAGCCGACCGGTCTCGGGAAGGTCGAGCGTCTGCACCGCGATCGCCCGCACCGGCTGCCCCACCTTCCCGAAGTCGCGCACCGAGAGTTCGGGGTCGTCCGCCCGCGCCGTCCCGCCGGCCACCATCACCGCGTCGTGGCGGAGCCGCATGCCGTGCACCGCCCGTCGCGCCTCCGGCCCGGTGATCCAGCGGCTCTCGCCCGACGCCGTGGCGATCCGCCCGTCGAGGGAGGTGGCGAGCTTCAGCGTCAGCATCGGCCGCCGGCGCGCCAGCCGCGACAGGAACCCCGCCTGATCGCGCCGCGCCTCCGCCGCGCCGATCCCGGTATCGACCGCGATTCTCGCCTTCCGCAGCATCGCGTGGCCGCGCCCGGCGACCCGCGGATCGGGATCCTCGAGGGCGGTCACCACCCGCGCCACGCCGGCACCCACCAGCGCCTCGGCGCAGGGCGGCGTCTCCCCGTGATGGGCGCAGGGTTCGAGCGAGACATAGGCCGTCGCCCCCCGCGCCGCGGCACCCGCCTGGCCGAGCGCGACCGTCTCCGCATGCGGCCGCCCGCCCGGCTGCGTCCAGCCGCGCCCGACGACCCGGCCCCCAGCGACGATCACGCAGCCCACCGCCGGGTTCGGCCAGACCCGGCCGAGGCCCCGCCGGCCGAGTGCCAGCGCCCGCGCCATGTGGGCGGAGTCGTTCACCCCTCGGGCTTGGCCAGCGGCCTCAGCTCGCTCACGAACTTGTCGAAATCGTCCGCCGCCTGGAAATTCTTGTAGACGCTGGCGAAGCGGACATAGGCCACCGCGTCGATCCGGGCGAGGCTCTCCATGACGATCTCGCCGATCACCTTCGAGGGGATGTCGGTCTCGCCCGTGCTCTCCAATCGGCGCACGATGCCGGAGATCATCTGGTCCATGCGCTCGTGCTCGACGGGCCGCTTCTGCAGCGCGATGCGGATCGAGCGCTCGAGCTTGTCGCGGTCGAAATCCTCCCGCCGACCGTTCGTCTTGACCACCACGAGGTCTCGAAGCTGTACCCGCTCGTAGGTCGTGAAGCGGCCGCCGCAAGCAGGGCAGAGCCGCCGCCGCCGGATCGCCACATGGTCCTCGGCGGGCCGGGAATCCTTCACCTGGGTATCGACATTGCCGCAGAACGGACAGCGCATGGGGCCTCCTCGGATCGGGTCCGGCGGAGTGTACCTTAGCGCCGACCCCAAGCGATGGATAGTCGGAAACGCCGGGCCGCAAGATGCGGGGCGTGAACCGATGCCGGCGCACCACGTTGACGCTCGACCCAAGATGGAGACACCCGATGGCCAAGACCCTGTTCATCACCGGCGCGAGTTCCGGCATCGGCGCGGCCACGGCGAAGGCCGCGGCGGCGGCGGGCTGGAACGTGGCGCTCTTCGCCCGCTCGCAGGAGAAGCTCGATGCGCTGGCAGCCGAGATCGGCGAGAACGCCCTCGCCCTGCCCGGTGACGCCACCCGCCTCGACGACCAGACCGCCGCCGTGTCGCAGGCGGCCGAGAGGTTCGGCGGGATCGACGCCGCCTTCGCCAATGCGGGCCGCGGCCTCGACGCCCCCGGGACCGTGGAGGCCGAAGACGACGACATCTCCGGCATGATCGACCTCAACGTCATGGGCGTCGTCTGGACAGCCCGCGCCGCGATTCCCGAGCTGAAAAAGACGAAGGGAACGCTGGTCCTCACCGGGTCCGGTGCGGGACGGCGACACATCAAGGGCTCGATCTACTCGGCGACCAAGTGGTTCGTCCACGGATATGCCGGCAACATGGCCGAGGAGATGCGCGAATGGGGCGGCCGCTGCACGGTGATCGCGCCGGGCATGGTCGACACGCCTTTCTTCGACGAGGGGCAGCCCGACAAGCTGAAACCCGAGGACGTGTCCGACGCGGTGATGCACGCCCTCGAGGCGGATCCCCGCGCCGCAATCCGCGAAATCTTCCTCATGCCCCAGAAGTGAACCCCGGCCGTGCCACGGTGCCGAAGCCGAACGGCGGGACCTTGAGCCCGCCGGCCACGGCCTCGCGCACAAAGCCGGGCCTGTCGAGCGGCGTGCCGCCGTCGCGTCATCGTTCGGGCACGGTCTGATACCAGCGGTATGAGGCGCCGACTCTGATTCAGGATTCCCTCCGCCACCGTCTCCTGATTCACTCCCCCGAGGCTGGGGAGGATGGGCATGGCGGTGGAGATCACGCGGAGGGAGTTGTCGGCGGCGGACCTGCGGCGCGAAGCTGCGCGGGCGAAGGATGCGAAGGCGTCTCGTCGGATGCTGGCGCTGGCGTTCGTGCTCGACGGGCGGACCCGGACGGAGGCGGCGGAGAGTTGCGGGATGGACCGGCAGACTCTGCGCGACTGGGTCCATCGCTACAATGAAGAGGGATTGGCGGGTCTGATCGACCGGCCTCTTCCGGGGCGTACGCCGATGCTCAGCGCGGAGCAGATGCGCGAGCTGGCGACGATCGTGGAGGAAGGGCCGGACCCGAAGACGGATGGGCTGGTCCGCTGGCGCCGCATCGACCTCTGCGACGCGGTGGAGCGGCGCTTTGGGGTGCGCGTGGCGGAGCGGACAATGAGCTCGATCCTCCGCCGGCTCGGCTTTGTGAAGTTGTCGGCGCGGCCGCGTCACCCGCAGAGCAATCCGGAAGCTCAGGAGCTATATAAAAACGTATGGCCCGCCCCGTCTGCAAGAGCTTTATTTCCGGCGGCGTCTGACAGGTCTGCATCAACGTATACGGCGTATCGGCATGGTCGCCGTCGCCAAGATGGAGATCCGCGCGTCCCGAGCCTCATAAACTTCACGGCGTCATCGCGCCATCTTTTTAACCAGGCTTTCGAAACGCCGGTAAACCGTCAGGCCATCTTTCAAAGTCCTCCCGCAGACATCGTGAGGTCGTTCAGCTTGCGGAGGCTGAGGACCAATTGCTTGAGGCCGCCGTCGGCCGATCTGCCTCGAACGCGACGCCCTTGCGCAACGTCGCCCAGGCGATGCGAGCGAGTTTGTTGGCGAGCGCCACGACAACGGTGTTGCGATGTCGCCTGGCCAGCAAGCCGCGCAGCCAATCGCCCAAAGGCGTCTGGCTCTCGGCGAGAGACGGCAAGGCCGCTCTGGCGCCGTGGATCAGCAACGTGCGCAGATATTTGTCGCCGCGCTTGGTGATCCCCAGAAGCCTTGGCTTGCCGCCGGTCGTATGTTGCCGCGGAACGAGGCCGAGCCAAGCGCCAAGATCACGCCCGCGCGCGAAAGCCGCCCCATCGCCTATGGCGGCGACGAGGGCCGTGGCGTTCAAGGCGCCGATCCCTGGGATCGTGACCAGACGGCGGCTCGCCTCGTCGATCCGGGCGTGTTCGACGAATTCCCGGTCGAGGGCGCCAATACGACCGTCAAGTACCGCCCACTCCTCACGCAGCTCGACAATGAGACGACGGATGCGGCTGTCAGGCATGAACTCGGGGTCGGCGATCAGCGCATCGATGCTCCGCTCCAGTTTGCGGCGTCCCCGGGCGATGGTCACGCCGCGCTCGAGCAGAATGGCGCGTAGCTGATTGATGAGGTTCGTGCGCGTCCCGACAAGGCGTGACCGCACCCGGTGAAGCGACTGCATGTCGAGCTGATCCTGGGATTTGAGCTCGACAAAGCGCATTGTCGGGCGCGTCGCGGCTTCCGCGATGGCTTCCGCATCCCGCTCGTCGTTCTTCTGAGCCTTTACGTAAGGCCCGACATATTCCGGCGACATCAATCGGACCGCGTGGCCCTGCGCCGCGAGCAACCGGCCCATATGATGAGCGCCGCAGCACGCCTCCATCGCGATCGTGCAGGCCGGAAGCTTCGACGCAAAGGACGCGATCGTGTTCGGCCGCATGCGACGGCGCAGCACAACACTGCCATTCTCATCCAATCCCGCCAGAGAGCAGCTGTTCTTGCCCAAATCGATGCCGAGGACCATGATCGTCATAGCTCGCTCCTTCTCCATTTTGACGTCAGCATCCTATTCGATGCGTTCCAGGAGGGGCGGGCCATTCCATAAACTTCGCCGACCTGGCGCGCGCGGCGCTGCCTGATGAGGCGAAGGGCAAGCCTCTCGAAGTGTGGTTCCAAGACGAGGCGCGCGTCGGCCAGCAGGGGACGCTCACACGCCTTTGGGCGCGCAAGGGGACGCGCCCAAAGGCCCCAAAGGACTGTCGCTACGCCTGGGCCTACATTTTCGGAGCCGTCTGTCCCGCCCGCGCGACCGGCGCTGCCCTCGTCATGCCCTATGCGAACACCGATGCGATGAGCGCCCACCTTGCCGAGATCGGCCGACACGTCTCCCGCGGCGCGCACGCCATCCTCGTCGTCGACGGCGCCGGCTGGCACAGCTCCAGGGACCTCATCGTGCCGGCGAATATCACCCTGCTGACGCTGCCGCCCTACAGCCCGGAGCTGAACCCGGTCGAGAACATCTGGCAGTTCCTCCGCCAGAACCGCCTCGCGAACCGCGTCTTCGACAGCTACGACGCCATCGTCACCGCCTGCTGCGACGCCTGGAACGCACTTCTCGCGATCCCGGAGCGCGTCGCATCCATCACCTCGCGCGTCTGGGCGCAGGTCAACGGATGATGCCGTTGGTATGAGCGCCCGAGCTGAAATTCGCCACGCAGAGTACGCTCTCGCCCCCGCCGAACCTGTCCCCGGGGGATGAGCGGGGCGAGCCCTGGCGGTTGCACCGTCTCGCCTTTCCAGCGCAGGAGCGGCCGGTCGTTCCGCCAAGCGAGGAGGTCGGCGAGGAAGCGCATCGGGCTGTCGGGCTCCCCCGCCTGCGCCTCCGCGCTGAGTTCCCTGTGTTCGGCCGGGATTCCCATCGACGGCTCGCCATCGGTGAAGCCGTGGCGGGGCTGCGCGCTCGTCTAGGGAAACGGCGTGCGTGCCCCGTCGCGCCCCTCGAAATCCGGCTAGAAGGCGATGCCCCAGGGATCTCGCAGGTCCTTGTAGCCGAGTTCCGGGTGCGGCAGCGCCAGTTCCTCGCCCTGGTAGAGGATGCCCCCGCCCTTAAGGCAGAATTGCAGGAAGAAGAGAAGCTTCTGCGCCCTCCGCTGCTCGCCGCGCGTGGTGGCGGAATCGGTGAGATCCGAGACCGCGCGGCGCGAATCGTGGTTCGAGAACACGTTCATCATCCAGCCCGTGCGCAGGAAGGCGCTGCGACAGGTCAGGATCTCGACGCGGGGCCCGTTCACCAGGCTGAAATCGTGGACGGCGTGCAGCCCCTCGCCCTTCACCGTGTACTTTTCCGAGACCCGCGCGCTGTCCACGTCCGCGAATTCCCCATCAGCGCCCGGTCCGGCGCGTACCCCTTCACCGTGCGCCGGAGCCGTTGGATGATCGGAACACCTCGGGCACGTCCCGGTCGTAGAGATGCGCCTGCTTGCGGAACGGGTTGTGCCGCCCCCGCCAAGCGGGGCCACCGGCCCCCGGCTGTCCTCGGGCGGTTTGGACCGCAGGTCGGGATCGTGGGCCAGGCACTGGATCGCGTCGATCCGGAATCCGTCCAGGCCGTGGTCGAGCCAGAAGCGCATCGCGTCCCGGATCGAGTCGAGAACCGGGGTGTGCTGGAGGTTCAGCGCCGGCTGGCAGGGCAGGAACGGGTGGTAATAGTACTGGCTGCGCCGCGGCTCCCAGGTACAGGCCGGGCCGCCGAAGGAACTGAGCCAGTTGTTCGGCGGGCCGCCGTCGGGCGCCGCGTCGCCCCAGACATACCACTGGCCGAACTCGCCTTTCGGATCGGAGCGGCTCTCCAGGAACCAGGGATGCTCTTCCGAGGTGTGGCAGGGAATGAGGTCGAGCAGGACCTTCAGGTCTCGCGCATGCGCCTCCGCGACCAGCGCATCGAGATCGGCCATGTCGCCGAAGATCGGGTCGATGGCACAGAAATCGGTGATGTCGTATCCGAAATCCTTCTGCGGGGAGGGATGAATCGGCGACATCCAGAACCCGTCGACATTGAGCCCGGCGATGTGGTCGAGCCCCTCGATGACGCCCCGCAGGTCGCCAATCCCGTTCCCGTTCGTGTCCCGGAACGAGCGCACGTAGATTTGGTAGAGCACCGCGCCGCGCCACCACTCCCGGTGCGACAGGGGTTCGAGCGGCGCGTTGAGCGACGCGCGGGCCATGATCGTCTCGCGCGTCTGGCACATCGTTGCGCGGCGGCGGGAATAGATCTCGGTCATTGCAGTATGTCGAACGCGTGAACCTTGCCGTCCAACGTCCGGCGGCGCGGGCCGTTCCTAGCCGAAATAGGCCACGACGCGACGCTGCCGGGGCCGGTCGCGGTGCTCCCAGAGATAGATGCCCTGCCATGTCCCGAGCGCCATCCGGCCCTCCGCCACCGGGATCTGCAGGCTGACAGGCAGATGCGCGGCCTTGATATGGGCCGGCATGTCGTCCGGTCCCTCGGACCGGTGCCTGAGATAGGACATGTCCGGATCGTCGGCCCGCGGCACCAGCCGGTCGATCCACGCCGAGAGGTCGCGACGCACGTCCGGGTCGGCGTTCTCCTGGATCAGCAGCGAGCAGGAGGTGTGCCGCACGAAGAGCGTCAGCACCCCGCCGCCGCCGGGCAGCCAGGCCGCCACATCGCCGGTGAACTCGACGAGCCCGGGGCCAGTCGTCTCGATCGCGAATTCGGTCAACATCAGTCGCGACCGCCCGAGGGCCGGAAGCAGAACTGCCGCGCATGCACCGCCAGCACGCCGCGTCCCCCCTGCACGCGGACAAGCCCCGTCGGCTGGCCCTTGGCCGGGTCGAGCCCGAAGGAGATGCCCTCGCCCGCGCGCCGCCCCGGCGCGTCGTAGCGGTAGATGCGGGTATTGCCGGGCAGGCCGAGGGACTGCATCGCGTAATCTCCGGCTGCGCACCAGAAGTTCGGCGCCCCGGAGCGCCCGGTCCACCTCACCTCGAAGGCGCCGTCGCCGGCCGGCCGCACGACCATCCCGTTCTTCGCCATGAAGGCCGCCGACGGCCCCGCCGCTAAGATGCAGATCGCGGCGGCGAGCGCGCGGGAAACGTGGAGCATCGGATCCTCCTACTCGACGGGTCGGCTGTTGCGAAGGATGAGCCACCGACCCGACCCTGTCCATTCACGATCCGGACTTTCCGCCACCGGAGGGTCATCTAGGCTCGCGGCAATGGAGATCGAAATGCTCATCGCCCGGTACGGCCTCGGAATGGTCGCGGCGGGCTGTTTTCTCGAGGGCGAAACCTTTGCCCTGACGGCCGGGCTCCTCCAGCACCGCGGCCTCCTGCCCTTCTGGCCGACCGTCCTCGCCGTCGCCGCCGGCGGCTGGGCCTGGGATCTGGTGATATTCGGAAGCGGCCGGGCCTTCCGCACCCATCCGCGCATCGCGCGGGCGCTTGCCCATCCGCGCGCACAGAGGGTAACTCGCCGGCTCCTCGGCCGCCCGGCGCTTCTCGCGGCGGTCTTCCGCTTCATTCCGGGCAGCCGCACCGTCGCCCCCCTCGCCCTCACCACCGGCACGCCGCTGCGCGCCGCGGCCTATGCCGCGATCACCTTCGTCTCGGCCTGTGTCTGGGGGCTGGCGATGGTGGCGATCGGCCAGGATATCGGCCGCGCCGTCGAGGCGCTCTGGGGCCGCATCCAGGATGTTCGGTGGTTCCTCGTCCTGCCAGTCCTCAGCCTCGCCGGCTTCGCCGCCTGGACGATCCTGCGGTGGCGGCGCCGGAGCTAGCGGAGGCGTTCAGCTTCGGGGCAGCACCACGAGGCTGTGATCGACGCCCCGGAGCGCCCGGTCGATCCGTGGCGCGATCTCCGCCCAGTCTCCTCCGGCGAGCCCCGCCCCGATCATCGGATAGCCGATCCTCGCCTCCGGAAAACGCAGCGCGACCTTCTCGAAACAGGCCGAGACCGCATCGTAGTCCACCTTCCGGCCCCGGCTGCGGAAGTGGAACTGGGTATAGGCGTTGACGACCGAGAGCCGCACGCCGTCCCGCTCCGCCTCTGCGACCGTGATCGTGCCGAGCTTCGTCCCGTCGCCCGCCTCCGTGGCGCGGTCGACCTCATGCGCCTCGGGAAAGGCCCGCGCGATCACCCTGGCGATCCCCGCCTCCATGTCGCAGAAGCAGTTGCAGCCGTGGACGATCGCGTCGAACCGCCCCTCGCGGGCCAGCGCAACCAGATCGCCCTCGATCCGCCTCACTGGTCGAGAAAGGAGCGCAGCTTGCGGGAACGCGAGGGATGCTTCAGCTTCCTGAGCGCCTTGGCCTCGATCTGCCTGATCCGCTCGCGGGTGACGCTGAACTGCTGGCCCACCTCCTCGAGCGTGTGGTCGGTGTTCATGCCGATGCCGAAGCGCATCCGGAGGACCCGCTCCTCCCGCGGCGTGAGGCTCGCCAGGACCCGCGTCGTCGTCTCCTTGAGGTTCTCCTGAATCGCGCAATCCAGCGGCAGGACGGCGTTCTTGTCCTCGATGAAGTCGCCGAGCTGGCTGTCCTCCTCGTCGCCGATGGGCGTCTCGAGGGAGATCGGCTCCTTGGCGATCTTCATCACCTTGCGGACCTTCTCGAGCGGCATCTGGAGCTTGTCGGCCATCTCCTCGGGCGTGGGCTCGCGGCCGATCTCGTGCAGCATCTGCCGGCCCGTGCGGACGAGCTTGTTGATCGTCTCGATCATGTGCACCGGGATGCGGATCGTGCGCGCCTGGTCGGCGATCGACCGGGTGATCGCCTGGCGGATCCACCATGTCGCATAGGTGGAGAACTTGTAGCCGCGGCGATACTCGAACTTGTCCACGGCCTTCATCAAGCCAATATTGCCTTCCTGAATGAGATCAAGGAATTGCAGACCGCGGTTAGTGTATTTCTTGGCGATGGAGATGACCAGCCTGAGATTGGCCTCCACCATTTCCTTCTTGGCCGCGCGGGCCTCCTTCTCGCCCTTCTGCACCTGCTGGACGATGCGGCGGAACTCGGAGATGTCGACGCCGACATACTGGCCGACCTGCGCCATCTCGGCGCGAAGCTCTTCGATCCGGGCCTGGGAGCGGTCCAGCAGCGCCTGCCAGCCGCGTCCCGGCTTCTCGGCCACGCGCGCCAGCCAGTTCGGGTCGAGCTCGGAGCCGCGATATTCCTCGATGAACTCGCGGCGGTTGATCCGCGCCTGGTCGGCGAGCTTCACCATCGCCGAGTTGATCGACATGATCTTGCGGTTGATCCCGTAAAGCTGGTCGATCAGCGCCTCGATCCGGTTGTTGTGCAGATGCAGCTCCTTGACCAGGACCACGATCTCGCCGCGGAGCTTCTGGTAGGTCTCCTCGTTCGCCGCGCTGAACGATCCGTCCTCGTTCAGCGTCGCCGACATCCGCATGTCCTGCATCTCGGAGAGCTCGGCGAAGTCACGCGCGATGGCGTCCAGCATCTCGAGGACGCGCGGCTTCAGCGCCGCCTCCATCGCCGCGAGGCTCATGTTCGCCTGGTCGTCCTCGTCCTCGTCCTCGTCGGACTTTTCGATGACGTTGCCGTCGGCGTCGAGATCGGGCTCCTTTTCGGTCTTCTGCGGGGTCGCCGCCGGCGCCACCTCCTTCTTCGGCTGTTCGGGAGTGGACCCCAGATCGGAGACCACGGGCTCCTCGCCCTCCTCGCCCATGGACCGGCCGAAGGTGGTCTCGAGGTCGATGACGTCGCGCAGGAGCACCTCCTCAGACAGGAGCTCGTCGCGCCAGATGGTGATCGCCTGGAAGGTCAGCGGGCTCTCGCACAGCCCCGCGATCATGGTGTTGCGCCCCGCCTCGATCCGCTTGGCGATGGCGATCTCGCCCTCGCGCGACAGAAGCTCCACCGAGCCCATCTCGCGCAGGTACATCCGGACCGGGTCGTCGGTGCGGTCGAGCTTCTCGCTGTCCGAGGAGGAGACCGCGACGTCGCGGGAATTGGAGCGGGTGGCGACTTCGGTGGACTTCTTGTCCTCCTCGTCGGCGGCCTCCTCCTCCTCGATGATGTTGATGCCCATCTCCGAGAGCACCGACATCACGTCCTCGATCTGCTCCGAACTCACCTGCTCGGGCGGCAGGGTGGCGTTCAGCTGGTCGTAGGTGATGTAGCCGCGCTCCTTGGCGTCGGCGATCATCTTCTTGACGGCGGACTGACTCATGTCGAGCATGACCTCCCCGTCCTGATCGTTCTTCTGACGCTCGTCGGTGTTGTCCTTGGCGGCCATTCGGCTCTCCCTTCACGCGGCCCGGATCGCCCATCGAGGCGGGTGGCGTGGACCTAGGTTGGCGAATCATCGGACGAATTGGCGATTCGTCAAATTTTTACCGTGATTCCCTTACAAAATCTTGCAGCGGTGAGACAGGCCGTTGCACTCATTCATCGTTTTCGTCGCGCCACATGCCGGTATTCCGCAACGACCGATGAAGCTCGTTCACCTGGCTACGATCTAGCCGCACACCGTTCGAAGCAAATTCGAATTCCCTTACATCCTCGGTCCTGGAGCGCTCGGCGTCGGAAAGCGCACGCGCGGCCTCCGTCAGCCGCCAGGTCAGCGCCTCGTTCTCGATCCCCTCGATATCCTGCAGCGCCTCCTCGATTTCCCGGGCGGCCCCGCGCCGGGCCACTAGTTTGGCGATCTCTTCGGCGAGGCATTGCCGCGCCGCCCCCTCCTCGCCGGAGCGCAGGGCGGGCACGACGCCCAAATGGCGCGTCGACTCCAGCGTTTCAAGGGCGCCGGGTCCGAGCGTCCGCGTGACCTCCTCCCGGCAGGCGGCCTCTTCCGCCGCTTCCGCCTGCATCAGGCACCGGGCGAGCGCGGCATGGCCGGGGTCCGAGAACTCCACCCGCTCCAGCGCCGGCTCGAAGGTCTCCGCGAGCCGCGGATGGCGCACGAGCAGCGCCAGCACCACCGCCTCCCGCAGCCGGTCGGTCTCCCCGACCGAGGCGATCTCCGAGCGGCGCGCGGCGGAACTCGCCCCGGACGGCGCCTGCCAGGGCTTTCGCGCCCGCCGCGGATTGAAGAGCTGCCAGCGCCGTTCCCGGATCGCCTCGCCGTAGTGACGCCGGATCGAGGGGTCCTTGATGGCACCGAGTGCGGTCCTGAGCGCCTTGTCGAGCGCCGCGCGGCGCTCCGGACTGTCGAGCCGCTTTCCCTGCGTCTCCCGCTGCCACAGGAGATCGACCATCGGCCGCGCGGCGTCGAGCACCTTGCGCATCGCCGCCGCGCCCCCGGTCCGCAGCAGGTCGTCCGGGTCCTGGCCCTCGGGCAGCATACAGAAGATGAGCGACCGCCCCGCCTCGAGCAGCGGCAGCGCCAGGTCCATCGCCCGCATCGCCGCCCGCTGCCCGGCCGCGTCGCCGTCGAGCGCCAGCACCGGCTCGGGATGGATGCGCCACATGAGCCGGAGCTGGTCGGCGGTGATCGCCGTTCCGAGCGGCGCGACCACCGCCTCGAACCCCGCCTCGGCGAGCGCGATGACGTCCATGTAGCCCTCGGCGACGACGAGCTGCGCGTCGCGCCCGGCGCTCCGGGCACGAGACAGGTTGTAGAGCTGCCGCCCCTTGTCGAAGAGCTCGGTCTCGGGCGAGTTGAGATACTTGGCGGTGTCCTCGGGGTCCATAGCCCTGCCGCCGAAGGCGATGGCCTGCCCGCGGGCGTCGCGGATCGGGAACATGATCCGGTTGCGGAACACGTCGTAGGACTTGCCGCCCCTGGCGCTCGTCTTCGACAGGCCGGCCGCGGCGATCAGCTCGGGGTCGATCCCCTTGGCCCTCAGGTGCTCGCCGAGCCGCCGCCAATCCGCCGGCGCGAAGCCGAGCTCCCAGCGCGCCTGCGCCTCCGGGCCGAGCCCGCGTCCGGCGAGGTAGTCCCGTGCCGTCGCTCCCGCCCCGGTGGAGAGCTGCAGGCGGTAGAACTTCACCGCCTCCTCCACCACCTCCACGAGCTGCGTCCGACGGTCCGCCTTCTCCCGGGCGCGCGGATCGCTCTGCGGCACCTGCATCCCCGCCTCGGAGGCGAGGATGTTCACCGCCTCGATGAAGGCGACGTTCTCGCTCTCCATCACGAAGCCGATCGCGTCGCCCTTTGCGTGGCAGCCGAAGCAGTAGTAGAACCCCTTGCGGTCGTCGACGTGGAAGCTCGCCGTCTTCTCCTGGTGGAACGGGCACGGCGCCCACATGTCGCCGCGGCCCTGCTGGGACTTGCGCATGTCCCAGGTGACCTTGCGCCCGACCACCTGGGCAAGGCTCACGCGGGATCGCAGTTCGTCGAGAAAGCCGGGCGGGAGACTCATGGCGCGACTATGCGCGCCGCGCGCTCCGAGTTCCAGTGGACCCGACCGTGCGGCAGGTCAGATCAGCACTCCTCGATAGAGACGTCGGCCAGCGGCTGGCCGTCGCTCGACACGATGCTGGCCGTGACGCCGTCATATTCGTCCACGAAGCGCCGGGTCGCGGGCTGGGCGCACATCTGCGTGCGGATTCTCGCGGTCCGCGTCCATGGCGTAGATCTCCCGCGCCGCCGGGCCGAACTCGCCCGCCGCGCGCCGGTCCTCGAAGCGCATCGCCAGCCGACTGCCGCTGGCCTCGGCCCCGAGGATGGTGAGGTTCTCGGACAGCCTGGTGCCCGCCTGCGCATCCATCGCCTGCGCCACCGCGACGAGGTCGGGCGGCGAGTTGGCGGCGCGCGCCGCGCCCGCCTCGTCCACCGCCAGGGGATCCGTCGCCGCCGCGCAAGCGGCCAGAACCGAGAGCGCCGCAAGGCACACCGTCGCTCGTCTCATGTTGTCCTCTCGCCGTTGGTCGCCGTCACCCTGCGACGCCCCGGACCCGCGTGCAACCCTCAGCCGAGCGACCTCCGCGCGAGCGGCACTCGGCCCCCTCGCTCCTCGGCCCGGAGAGGATCCGGCGGATTCTGACGATCGCGATTCCGGCGGGAGCTAGCGGGTGCCGGTCCCGCTCCCGCGCTCCGCGAGCCGCATCGTCAGGATGTCGGCCATCGCCCGCGCCGCCGCGCCGGATGTGGCCCCGCCGATGCCGAGCGTGCGCCCGAGCCGCCAGTAGAGGCCGGGCGCCCAGGTCGCGCCGTGGCGCGACCTGAGACTGAGCACGAACCCGTTCGTCGGCTTGACCGCGAAGGAGCCGCGATTGACGGCCGCGATCTCGGAGAGCGCCGCAAGACGGCGGCCGCCGCCGGTCACCAGCCCCTCCTCGCGGAGCTCGATCCGCTCCGCCGTCGCCCGCCACAGGGTCCGGCCCGCCCAGAGGAAGAGCAGGCCGGCGAGCGCCAGACCCACCCGCCAGGGCACCCCCGCATCGCCCGCCGCGCCGAGCCAGAGCACCGCGAGACCGAGCAGGCCGAGCGCCCCGGAGCCGACCATGCGGCGCGGGGTGGAGGGGTGGAGGACGGCGAGAAGGCCGGGATCGTCGGGCGTGGACATGACCCTCCCATAGCCCCCGTGGCCGGCGCCGGAAAGCCGATGGACCCCGCGACCGGCCGCGGTCTAGGATGCGCCCGACACCCGACCGCCGGAGCCATGCGCCTCTCCCCCCTCCCGCTCCTCCTCGTCCTCGCCGCCTGCGCGCCGCCCGATCTCGAGGTTGAGGGCCAGCGGGCGGCGGAGCGCGCCGAGGCGCCCCGCCTCCTGCCGTTCGACGAGGTGCTGGTGCCGCCCCCAGAGCCGCCCGAGGACCCCGAGATCTTCAGGGAGGCGCTCGATACCCGCGCCGCCGCCCTGCGCGCCCGCGCCGGCGCGCTGCCCGAGGCCGACCCCGAGGCACCCGCCGCCTTCGACGACCGGCTCCGGAGCCTCCGCGGCCGCGCCGCGACCCTGGGCGAGCGACAGGACTCCACCGCCACGCCGGAAGAGCGCGAGCGGCTCGACCGGCTCCGCGAGCGCACCCGACAGGCGCCCTGAGCCGCCCTTTGATCCCTCCCGAAAACCGGCTATGGCGACCGGCGACAAGGCGGCGCGCGCCCGCCGGATCGCAAGGAGTTCCGCCATGACCACGCCCCTCCGCCTCGGCATCGCCGGCCTCGGCACCGTCGGAACGGGCGTGGTCCGCATCGTCCAGCGCCGCGCCGACCTGCTCGCCGCCCGCGCCGGACGCCCCGTGGAGATCACCGCGATCTCCGCCCGTTCGCGGGCGAAGGAGCGCGGCGTCGATCTCTCCGCCTATGTCTGGGAGGACGATCCCGCCGCCCTCGCCGCCCGCGACGACGTCGACGTGGTGGTCGAGCTGGTCGGCGGCGAGGCGGGCGTCGCCAAGCAGGTGGTCGAAGCCGCCATCGACCATCGCAAGGATATCGTGACCGCGAACAAGGCGATGCTCGCGGTCCACGGCCACGACCTCGCCGAGGCGGCGGAGCGGCGCGACCTCGCGCTCAGGTTCGAGGCCGCGGTCGCCGGCGGCATCCCCTGCGTCAAGGCGCTGACCGAGAGCCTCGCCGGCAACCGGATCGACCGGGTAATGGGGGTGATGAACGGCACCTGCAACTACATCCTGACGCGGATGGAGGATGCCGGGCTCCCCTACGACACGGTCTTCGCCGAGGCGAAGGCGCTCGGCTATCTCGAGGCCGACCCGCAGCTCGACGTCGGCGGCATCGATGCCGGCCACAAGCTCGCCCTCCTCGCCGCCATCGCCTACGGCACCCGTGTCGACTTCCCGGGCATCGCCCTCGAGGGGATCGAGCGCGTCTCCATCGCCGACATCCGCCACGCCGCCGACATGGGGTTCAAGGTGAAACTCCTCGGCGTCGCGCAGATGACCGAGGGCGGACTCGAAGCGCGGATGTCGCCCTGTCTCGTTCCCGCCCGCTCGCCGCTCGGACAGCTCGACGGCGCAACCAACATGGTCGTCCTCGAGGGCGACGCGGTGGGCCAGATCGTCCTGCGCGGCGCCGGCGCGGGAGAGGGGCCGACGGCGAGCGCGGTGCTGTCCGACATCATGGAGATCGCCCGCGGCACCCGGCTGTCGACATTCGGCCAGCCCGCCGCCTCGCTGAAGGCGGCGGTTCGCGCCGAGAGCGGCTCGCCCGCCCCCTACTACCTGCGGATGGATTTGCAGGACCGCCCCGGTGCCCTTGCCCGCATCGCCGCCTGCCTCGGCGAGGCCGGCATCTCGATCGACCGCATGCGCCAGTACGACCATGCCGACCAGACCGCGCCGGTGCTGATCGTCACCCACCACGCCTCCCGCCCCGCGCTCGAGGCGGCCATCGCCTGCATGGCCGCGTCCGGCGTGATGGAAGGCGACCCGGTCGCGCTCCGCATCGAGGAGATCGCCGGTTGAGCCGTCCCGCGGCGGGAAATGCGTAAGATTTTCCGAACCACAATCGAACGATAGCCCCTCCCGGGTAGGTCCGCTTCCGTTTCCGAACGGAAGAAGGATCCCCGACGATGTGCACCCGGACCTCGGCCGGCGGGACGGCCCGTCGCGTCCTGTGCCTCGGCCTTGCCCTCGGCGTCGCGGCCTGCGGCCCCGCCTACAAGCTTCCCGCCGTCACCGCCGCCTCGGATGCCGAGGCACGGTCGATGGTCGCCGCCGAGCGGTCGGCGGCGGGGTCCCGACCGGCGGCCACGGCCGAGGCCGCCGCGCGGTACAGGGGTGGTCGCCCGCGTGAAGCCGACGGCGATCCGGCTCTGCTCCGAAGCAGCGCCCGGCGCCGCGGCCGGCTGCGACCTGCCGGTGGGGGTCGACATGGGAAGACGCGACCGCAACGCCTATCTGACGCGCGGCGAGGGCGGCCGGCCCGACATCGCCGTCACCCTCCCGCTGATCCGCGACGCCCGGAGCGACGACGAGATCGCCTTCGTCCTCGCCCACGAATACGGCCACCACATCGCCGATCACTCGGGCAAGGACGAGCGGCAGGCCATGACCGGCGCGCTTCTCGTGGGCCTCCTCACCGCCACGGGCCAGGTCTCGGCGACGAGCGCGAATCCCGGCCGCGACGCGAGCGGGGACGCGGAGCTGATGCGCGACATGATGGGCGCCGGCGCGGCCCTCGGCCAGCGCGCCTATTCCCAGAGCTACGAACTCGAATCCGACGTCATCGCCACCCATGTCGCGATCGCGGCCGGCTACGACCCGGTGGAGGGCGCGCGCATCTTCGCCCGGCCGGAAGACGCCCGGACGGAGACCGGAAACCTCTCGTTCTGGGGCACGCATCCCCCCGATGCCGCGCGCCTCGCGACGGTGATCGAGACCGCCCACGCGATCGCGGCCGGCCGACCCCTGACGGCCAGGCGATAGCCCCGGGGCGGCTTCCTACTGGATAGAGAGGTCGAGGGTGAAGCGGCTGGTCGCCCCAGCATCCCTGTCGTTTCCCATCTGGTAGACGCGGATCGTGTAGGTCCCGCCCTCGGGCAGGTCGAGCCGCGCCGTCTTCCCGTCCATCGACCCGTTGTAGACCGCCACGCCGTCGCTGCCGGGCGGCAGCACGTTGAAGTAGACCGTGCCGGTGCCGTCGCTCCCGGTCACGTCGAGCTCCGCGAAGAGCTCCTGCCCCGACCGCGCGTCGAGCCGGTAGTCGCGGTATGCAGGTCCCGTCAGCCGACCCTCGACCGTCGTCCCGTAATCTCCCGCACCGAAGCGGACCTCCGACACCTCCTGCCCGAGCGCGGCCGACGCGGCGCCGAGCGAGGCGAGCAGCAGGGCTCGAAACCACCACATCGCGACTCTCCCTTTTCCAGCATCATAGAACGCCGCCGGTCGCACGGTAACGACCTTGTGCGCGCCGCGAGGCGCGGGCTAGACAGGCGCGAACCCGAGACGGAGGAGCGTCCCGATGCCGACACAGGACTTCAACGACCGCATGCTGTCCCTGGGCCTCGCCCGGGTCTCGGAGGCCGCGGCGCTCGCCTCGGCGCAGTGGATCGGACGCGGCGACGAGAAGGCCGCCGACCAGGCCGCCGTCAATGCCATGCGCGACCAGCTCAACCGCCTCGAGATCAAGGGCACCGTCGTCATCGGCGAGGGCGAGCGCGACGAGGCGCCGATGCTCTATATCGGCGAGGAGGTCGGCACCGGGGCGGGTCCCGAGGTGGACATCGCCCTCGACCCGCTCGAGGGCACGACCCTGACCGCGAAGGACATGCCGAACGCGCTCACCGTGATCACGATGGGCGCGCGCGGCTCGATGCTCCACGCCCCCGACGTCTACATGGAGAAGCTCGCCGTCGGCCCCGGCTACCGCCCCGGCGTCGTGACCATGGACATGAGCCCCTCGGAGCGCGTCTCCGCGCTCGCCGCGGCCAAGGGCGTCTCCACCCGCGACATCACCGTCTGCGTCCTCGACCGGCCGCGCCACGAGGACATGATCGAGGGCATCCGCTCCACCGACGCCGCGATCCGCCTGATCACCGACGGCGACGTCGCAGGCATCATCCACTGCGCCGAGACGGCGCGCACCGGGATCGACATGTACATGGGATCGGGCGGCGCGCCCGAGGGCGTGCTGGCCGCCGGCGCGCTGAGGTGCATGGGCGGGCAGATGTACGCCAAGCTGATCTTCCGCGACGACGACGAGAAGGGCCGCGCCAAGAAGGCCGGCGTCACCAATTTCGACCGCGTCTACACCCGAGACGATCTGGTGACCGACGACGTGATCTTCGCCGCCACCGGCGTCACCGACGGCTCGGTCGTGGCCGGCATCAAGCGCGAGCCCGGCTACTTCACCACCGAGACGATCCTGATGCGCTCGAAGACCGGCTCGGTGCGCCGCATGACCTATCGCAACCCGGTCTCCCGCTCGCCCACGGGCCGGCCCGCTTGATTCCCTCCGGCTTCTCCCGGCCCGAGGAGATCGCCCGCCTCTCGGCGGGGATGCTGCTCGAGATCGGCGCGGTGCATTTCAACGCCGCCGAGCCCTACACGCTGGCTTCCGGCCTGCCCTCGCCCACCTATATCGACTGCCGCAAACTCATCTCCTATCCGCGGATCCGCTCGACGCTGATGGACTTCCTCGCCGTCACGATCATGCGCGACGCCGGCTTCGAGGCCTTCGACACCATCGCCGGCGGGGAGACGGCGGGCATCCCCTTCGCCGCGCTCGTCGCCGAACGCCTCGCCCTGCCGATGACCTATGTGCGCAAGAAGCCCAAAGGCTACGGCCGCAACGCCCGGATCGAGGGGGTCATGACGGAGGGCGACCGCGTCCTTCTGGTCGAGGACCTGACCACCGACGGCGGCTCCAAGCTCTCCTTCGTGGACGCAATCCGCGAGACCGGCGCCACCTGCGCCCACACGGCCGTCATCTTCTCCTACGGCATCTTCCCGGAAACCGGGACCACTCTTGGCGCGCACGGCGTCGCACTCCACCACCTCTGCACCTGGTGGGACGTTCTGGCCGAGGCGAAGGCCCGCGCCGCCTTCGACGCCGCGACCCTCGCCGGCGTCGAGGACTTCCTCGGCGATCCCCGCGCCTGGCAGGCCGCCCGGCAGGGCGGCTGAGACCGCCTCACTCGAGCCTCGCGCCCTCCTGCCAGGGCCGCACGAGATTGCCGAACCGGGTGAAGCGGCCCTCGAAGCTCAGCTCCACCGTGCCGATCGGCCCGTGCCGCTGCTTGCCGATCACCACCTCCGCCTTGCCGTGCAGCCGCTCCATCTCCTCCTGCCAGACGGCCATCTTGTCGAGTTCGTGGTCGCCCGGCTTCTCCCGCTCCTTGTAGTATTCCTCCCGGAACACGAACATCACCACGTCCGCGTCCTGCTCGATGGAGCCCGATTCCCTCAGGTCGGAGAGTTGCGGGCGCTTGTCCTCCCGCTGCTCCACCTGCCGGGAGAGCTGCGACAGCGCCACCACGGGGATGTCGAGCTCCTTGGCGATGGCCTTCAAACCTTGCGTGATCTCGGAGATCTCGTTCACGCGGTTCTCGCCGCGGCCGGTGCCGCGGACGAGCTGGAGATAGTCCACGAAGAGCGCGTCGAGCCCCCATTCCCGCTTCAGCCGCCGGGCCCGGGCGGCGAGCTGGCTGATCGGCAGGGCCGGCGTGTCGTCGATGAAGATCGGGCAGGATTCGAGCGCCTTCGCGGCCTCCACGAAGCGGCGGAACTCGCCCTCGTTCATGTCGCCGCGCCGGATTTGCTCGGACGGCACCTCGGAGGCTTCCGAGAGGATCCGCGCCGCCAGCTGCTCGGCCGACATCTCGAGCGAGTAGAAGCCCACGACGCCGCCGTTCACCGCGCCCTCCGAGCCGTCGGGCAGCCTGCCCTTGCGATACGCCTTGGCGATGTTGAACGCGATGTTCGTGGCGAGCGACGTCTTGCCCATCGAGGGCCGCCCGGCGAGGATCAGCAGGTCGGACTTGTGCAGCCCGCCGAGCTTCTTGTCGAGATCGGCGAGCCCGGTGGAGATGCCGGCGAGCCCGCCGTCGCGCTGATAGGCGGCGTTGGCGACGTTCACCGCCTGCGTCACCGCGCTGACGAAGGACTGGAAGCCCTGGTTCACCTGCCCCGATTCCGCCAGCTTGTAGAGCTTCTGCTCGGCGGCCGCGATCTGCTCGCGCGGCTCGGAGGCTACGTCGACCTTCCCCGCCTCGGCGGCGATGCTCTGCCCGAGATCGATGAGGTTCCGCCGAATCGCCAGGTCGTAGATCATCTGCGCGTAGTCGCGCGCCGCGTAAGAGCTGATCGCGGAGCCGGCAAGGCGCACAAGATACGCGGCGCCGCCGAGCTCCGCGAGCCCCTGATCGTCGGCGAGGAAGCTCTTCAGCGTCACCGGCGAGGCGAGCTGGTTCTTGGCGATCCGCGTCGCCGCCACCTCGTAGATCCGCGCATGGACGGGATCGTAGAAGTGGTTCTGGTTGATGATCGCCGCGACCCGGTCGTAGACATCGTTGTTGGTGAGGATCGCGCCCAGGAGCTGCTGCTCGGCCTCGATCGAATGGGGCAGGAGATCGGGCGCGGCCGTGCCGCCCTCGGGAGATAAGGTCGTCACCTGGTTCATTCTGTCAGCCCCTGCTCGCATCGCCGGCCGCGCGCCGGTGTCCCCCGGCTTAGGGCCGCCCGCGGCGGCCGATCAAGGAGGATAAGTCCCGCCGGCCCCGCCGTGGTAACTCCAACATTTCGCGGGCCGGCCTGTCAAAGCCTCGCCATCTGGTGAGGGTGGCGCGGAGCGGCCGGGGCCGCGCCGCTTATCCACAGCGATCTGTGGAAATGTGGAAAACCACCCGCCAGGCGCCGCTCTACAACCGGCGGTTTTTCGCCGACGGAGGCGCGTTGCAACCGGAGCACGAACATTGCCCGGCCATTCTCCACAGGAAACCGCCCCGACCCCGTGGACCCCAACCCTCCGTCCGCGTATGGTTGCCGGCAATCAACGGTGTGGACATGTATCCGCATCCCACAGGCGGCAGGCGGACAAGGGGCATCGGGCGTGCAGCAGCAAAGGGCCTCAGGCGCGAAGGCGAAGGTCGTCTCGACGACCGTCGAACCCTTCCAGGTGAGAGGGCGGTTCCTGACCGCCGTGGCGCTGAAGGTGGCCGGCCGCCCCGACGCGGCCTTCTACGATGCGCTCGACGACCACCTGAAGAAGACCCCGCAATTCTTCGATGACGCGCCGGTGGTGATCGACCTGTCGCAGGTCGGCGAGGCGCTCGGGACCGCCGATCTCTCCGATCTCGTCGAGGCGCTCAGGAGCCGCGAGCTCGCCGTCTTCGGCGTCCAGAACGCCACGCCGCAGCAGATCACCGCCGCCCAGTCCGCCGGCCTCATCGCCCTCTCGGGCGGCCGGGAGGCGCCCTTGCGCGGCACTTCCCGCCGCCGCACCGAGGCGAAGGCGGCGCCGCGCCCGGCCGAGGCCGCGCCCGCGGCACCGGCCGGGAGGCCGGCCGGCTCCAAGCTCGTCACCGAGCCCGTGCGCTCGGGCCAGACCGTCGTGGCCGAGCACGGCGACCTCGTCGTCGTCGGCCATGTGAGCTCCGGGGCCGAGCTCGTGGCCACCGGCAACGTCCATGTCTACGGACGCCTCAAGGGCCGCGCCATGGCCGGCGCCAACGGCGACGAGCGGGCGCGCATCTTCTGCCGCAGCCTCGACGCCGAACTCCTGGCCATCGCCGGGCTCTACCGCACCAACGAGAACCTCGATGCCGGCCTGCGCGACGGGCCGGTGCAGGTATTCCTCCAGAACGGGCGCCTCCGCGTCGAGCCGTTCGGATAATGCCAGAGACACAGCAGAGGAGCCGCAAGTGAGTAAAGTCATCGTCGTCACCTCGGGCAAGGGCGGTGTGGGCAAGACCACCTCGGCCGCGGCCCTGAGCGCCGGCCTCGCCCAGAGGGGCTACAAGACCTGCGTGATCGACTTCGACGTCGGCTTGCGCAATCTCGACATGATCATGGGCTGCGAGCGCCGCGTGGTCTTCGACTTCATCAACGTCATCCAGGGCGACGCCAAGCTGAAGCAGGCGCTGATCAAGGACCGCCGGCTCGACACGCTCTTCGTCCTGCCCACCTCGCAGACGCGCGACAAGGACGCGCTGACCCAGGAGGGCGTGGAGAAGGTCCTGAACGAGCTCCGCGAGGAATTCGACTACATCGTCTGCGACAGCCCGGCGGGCATCGAGCGCGGCGCGCAGATGGCGATGTATTTCGCCGACGAGGCCGTGGTGGTGACGAACCCCGAGGTCTCCTCGGTGCGCGACAGCGACCGCATGCTCGGGCTGCTGAGCTCCAAGACCCGTCGCGCCGAGAAGATGGACGATGCCGAGCAGGTGAAGGCGCATCTTCTCCTCACCCGCTACGACCCGAAGCGGATCGAGGAGGGCGAGATGATGACCGTCGAGGACGTGCTCGAGATCCTCGCCATCCCGCTCCTCGGCGTCATCCCCGAAAGCCCCGCGGTTCTGAAGGCCTCGAACGAGGGCGTGCCGGTGACCCTGGGCAGCGACAAGTCGCGGGCCTCGATGGCCTATGCCGAGGCCGTGGCGCGGCTCACCGGCGAACAGCTCGAGATGCGCATCCAGGGCGAGGAACGCCAGGGCTTCTTCCAGCGGCTCTTCAAGCGGACGGCCTGACCATGTTCGAGTTCTTTCGCAGAAAGCCCAAGACCGGCTCCAGCGCCACCGCCAAGGAGCGCCTGCAGATCCTGCTCGCCCACGAGCGCGGCGACGGGCCGGCGCCCGACTACCTGCCGATGCTCCAGCGCGACATCCTCGAGGCGATCCGCCGGCACGTGAAGGTCGGCAACGACGCGGTGGACATCAAGATGGAGCGCGACGACGACCTCTCGAGCATCGAGATCAACATCGAGCTGCCCGGCAACGTCGCGACCACCGTCTACGCCACGCGTTGAGCGTTTCGGCTTGACCGGTCCCGGCCCTTCGCCCACGAGGCGCTGATGGGCACCGCGCATCTGACCATCGACTTGGGCGCGCTCGCCGCCAACTGGCGAGCGCTCGACGCCGCCTCCGGCCCGCATGTCGAGACCGGCGCCGTGGTCAAGGCCGACGGCTACGGCCTCGGCCTTGAGCGCGTCGCCCGCACCCTGCGCGAAGCCGGCGCGCGGCGCTTCTTCGCCGCCGTCGCCGAGGAGGGCGCCGCGCTCCGCGCCGCGCTCGGGCCGGACCCGGAGATTCTGCGTCTTCTCCGGCCACATGGCCGGCGACGCGGAGGCGATCGCCGCCCAGAACCTGGTGCCGATGCTGAACTCCGTCGAGCAGACGATCCGCCAATTCGAGGCGCTGCCGGAGCATCCCTTCGGCATCCAGCTCGATACCGGCATGAACCGGCTCGGCATGGAGTCGGCGGAATGGGAGGCGGCGCGGGAGCTCGTCCTGCCGCGCGGGCCCCGCCTCGTGATGAGTCATCTCGCCTGCGCCGACGACCCCGAGGACGAGGCCAACGCCGCCCAGCTGGCCGCCTTCCGCGCCATGACCGACGGCATCGCCGCGCCGCTCTCGCTCGCCGCCACCGGCGGCATCCTCCTCGGCCCCGACTACCATTTCGACGTCACCCGCCCCGGCATCGGCCTCTACGGCGGCGCCCCCTTCACGGAGGCGAAACCCGTGGCACGGCTGTCGATCCCGGTGATCCAGGTCCGCGACGTGACGCCCGGCGAGATCGTCGGCTACGGCGCCACCTGGGCCGCGCCGCGCCCCGCCCGCATCGCCACGCTCTCGGGCGGCTACGGCGACGGCATCATCCGCGCCATGGGCAACCGGGCGCAGGTCCTTGCCGGCGACACCCCCTGCCCGCTCGTCGGCCGCGTCTCCATGGACCTGCTGACCGTCGACGTGACCCATCTCGACGAGGTGCCGGACCGGCTCGACCTCCTCTCCGACCATCAGGGGGTGGACGCCGTCGCCGACGCCGCGGGCACCATCGGCTACGAGATCCTGACCGCGCTCGGCTCCCGCTACCACCGCACCTATCTCTGAGCGCATGGCGAAACAGCCCACCTTCGTCTGCCAGGCCTGCGGCGCGGCGCACATGAAGTGGTCGGGCCGCTGCGACGCCTGCGGCGCCTGGAACTCGATCGTCGAGGAGGCGCCGCTCTCCGCCGGCCCCGCCGCCAAGGGGCTCGGCGCCAGGCGGGGACGCGGCATGGCGCTGAGCCCCCTCGAGGGCGAGGAGCCGCCCCCGCCCCGCGCCGCCTGCGGCATCGCCGAACTCGACCGGGTGCTCGGCGGCGGCCTCGTGCCCGGATCGGCCGTGCTCGTCGGCGGCGATCCCGGCATCGGCAAGTCCACCCTGCTGCTGCAGGCCGCCGCCCGCTTCGCGGAAGGCGGGCTCGGCTGCATCTACGTCTCCGGCGAGGAGGCCCGCGCCCAGGTCCGCCTCCGCGCCCAGCGCCTCGGCCTCGGCGCTGCGCCGGTGAAGCTCGCCGCCGAGACCAACCTGCGCGACGTATTGACCACGCTCGAGGCCGAGAAGCCCGGCCTCGCCATCATCGACTCGATCCAGACCATGTGGGTGGACAGCGTCGACAGCGCGCCGGGCTCGGTGGCCCAGGTCCGGGCCGCCGCCCACGAACTCACCACCTTCGCCAAGCGCCACGGCGTCTCGGTGATCCTCGTCGGCCACGTCACCAAGGACGGCCAGATCGCCGGCCCCCGCGTCGTCGAGCACATGGTCGACACCGTGCTCTACTTCGAGGGCGAGCGCAGCCTGCAGTTCCGCCTCCTGCGCGCGGTCAAGAACCGCTTCGGCCCGGCCGACGAGATCGGCGTCTTCGAGATGACCGGCGCCGGTCTCTCCGAGGTCGCGAACCCCTCCGCCCTGTTCCTCGGCGAGCGCGACAACCCCCAGCCCGGCGCCGCCGTCTTCGCCGGCATCGAGGGGTCGCGCCCCGTCCTCTGCGAGTTCCAGGCCCTCGTCGCCCCGACGCCGCAGGCGCAGCCGCGCCGCTCCGTCGTCGGCTGGGATACGGGCCGCCTCGCCATGGTCCTTGCCGTGCTGGAGGCGCGCTGCGCCATCCCCTTCTCCGGGCTCGACGTCTATCTCAACGTCGCCGGCGGTCTGCGGGTGCGCGAGCCGGCCGCCGACCTCGCCGTCGCCGCCGCGCTGCTCTCCGCGCGCGAGGACATCGCGCTGCCCGAAGGCAGCGTCGTTTTCGGCGAGATCAGTCTCTCCGGCGCGCTCAGACCCGCCGGGCAGACCGAAAACCGGTTGAAAGAGGCGGCGAAACTTGGTTTTTCCACCGCCATCGCGCCGACCCAGTCCCAAGTGCTCGGCGCGGAGGGCATGGGCCTGCGCTCCTATCCCGACCTCGCCAGTCTCGTGGGCGATCTTTTCGGCGCCGGATAAGGACAGGCAAATGGACGGCTTCACCATCATCGACGGCGTGGTCGCACTGGTCCTCGTGGTCTCGGCGATCCTCGCCTATTCGCGCGGGCTCGTGCGGGAGATCATGTCGATCGTCGGCTGGATCGTCGCCGCCATCGCCGCCTTCGCGCTGGCGCCGGCCGCGCAGCCGCTGGTGCAGGAGATCCCCTATCTCGACCGCTACCTCGCCGCGAGCTGCGAACTCTCGATCATCTTCGCCTTCGCCGCCGTCTTCGCGGTGATGCTGGTCGTGGTGTCGATCTTCACGCCGCTCCTCTCCGGCCTCGTCCGCGACAGCGCCATCGGCCCGGTGGACCAGGTTCTGGGTTTCCTCTTCGGCGTGCTGCGCGGGGTGGTGCTCGTGGCGCTGGCCTTCCTGGTCTACGACCGGATGATGGTCAGCGGTTCGATCGCGGCCGTCGACGACAGCCGCTCCGCCAATGTCTTCTCCCGCACGGAAGGCGCGATCGACGACAGCCTGCCCGAGGACGCGCCGGGCTGGATCGTCACCCGCTACGAGAGCCTCGTCTCGGTCTGCGCCGAGGAGGCGCCCGTCGACTAAAGCGGTTTGCTTTTAATACGACGCGTATCCCGCTGCTCTGAAGAAGCTCCAGCACTCCTCGGGCTCGAAGAGATCGCAGATGTCGCCGAGCGCCCGGATGAGCGTATCGTAGGTCCGCGCGCCGATGCGGCGGAGGTGGGCTTTCAGCTTGGAGAAGGCCATCTCGATCGGGTTCAGATCGGGTGAGTAGGCCGGCAGGTTTGAGGGATCGAAAGGCGTCCAGTGGACGTCTTTCCCCGAGAACGGAACCAGCAGCCATGGACGTTCAGGATCTCGGCGGCCTTCGGGCTCCTGTGGGTCGAGAGGTTGTCGAGGATGACGACGGTGCCTGGCGACAGGGCCGGTGCGAGCTGGGTCTCGACGTAGAGGTCGAAAGCGGCCCGGTCCATCGCGCCCTCGATCACCCAGGGCGCAATCAACGCGTCGCAGGTAAGCCCGGCGATGAATGTCTGCGTCTTCCAGCGACCGAACGGGGTCGTGCCGAAAAGACGTTCGCCGACGGCACTCCTGCCCCGCAAGCGGGTCATGTTCGCCTTCACCGACGTTTCATCGAGGAAGACCAGCCGATGCACCCTGTCCCGCATGAAGGGCTGCCGGCGGACGGTCCAGTCATGCCGGGCCAGCCTGATATCCGCCCGGTCGCGTTCCTGAGCGATCAGGCCTTTTTTTATATGAGAACCCCGCCCTGATCAGGGCCCGGTGGATCGACGAGAGCTGCACCGACACGCCATGCGTCTCCTCCAGCGGTCGCCCTTCGCGGCGCCATCGGTTCAAGCCCGATGGGCGACGCCAATTCCTTCAGGGTGATGTCCGGCTCCGCACGGACGATCTCGATCAAGAACGCCATGTGCGGCGCAAGCTTGCCGGCGGTCCCCGCTGCGCGGCCCTGCCGCTTCGGCGTTATCACACCCCGGTCGCGATGAGCGGCCGCCAACCGGATCGCCGTGCTGGCACTCACACCGAAGACTTGCGCAGCTGCCCGTCGCGAATGACCCGCGGCGATGTAGCGCCAGATCCGTTCGCGAAGGTCCATCGAGTAGGGTTTGCCCATCCATCCACCTCCTTCCGGAAGTGAATCAGACCGATGATCTCAGGGGAATCTGGAGGGTTCTGTGAGGCGCGGCATGACGTTGGCAGCGGGCGCGACGCTGGTTGGCGCCTCATTGAAGCCGGATTGAACGAAGCCGCGGTGGGTTCCGCGCTATGGGCGGAGTATCGCGGGGCGGTGGGTACGACGCTGATCCCGGGGGGTGATCTGACGGGCTGGGCGCGGTCGGGGGGCAATGATCCCGGTTGCGCCGGGGCAAGAAGCGCCGTGTGGAGGCCGTCGGACGTGATCGACAGCGCCGTGATCTACGGTTGATGATCGTGCTGACTGACCCGGGTGCACGGCCACTTTGGCGCGCGCCGCGAGTGCGGGCGCCGTGAGAATGCCGGAGATGATCTGGACCGCGATCATCATGGGTGGGACGGGGTCGCATAAGGTGGTGCGCGAGGCAGCGTCGACAGGATCAGCGAGAGGCTGCCGCAGCAGGGGCAGGTGGCGGGCTCCGGCCCATGCCGCCATGACGGGGCGCACCGGCGGTCGTCTGCCTCAGTGTCGCGTTCGCCCTGCTGAGGGTGGGCGGGCTGGGCCAGCAGTTGGCGGCAGAGCGCGAGCCGGGCTGCGCGATGGCTGTTGGCCAGGAAGCCGAAGTGGCGGATGCGATGGAAGCCGGTCGGAAGGACGTGCAACAGGAACCGGCGGATAAACTCAGCCGGCTCGAGCGTCATCACCTTGTGGCGGCCTTCCTGCCGATAGTCCTTCCAGCGGAAACTGACGGCGTCGTCGGTCATGGCGACGAGCCGGCTGTTGGCGATGGCGACGCGATGGGTGTAGCGGCCGAGATAGGCCAGCACCTGCTTGGGGCCGCCGAATGGCGGTTTGGCGTAGACCACCCAGTTGATCCGGCGCAACGCCGCGCAGTGGGCGGCGAAGGCGCGAGGCCCGGCGAGCGGAGCGAGCTCGCCGAAGAAGCGCAGTCCGCCATCGGCGAAGGCGGCGGCGAGACGTTCGAGAAAGAGCCGTCGGAACAGCCGCCCGAGCACCTTGACCGACAGGAAGAACCCGGGTGGGCAGGCGATCCAGCGCGTCCGGTCGGGCGAGAGGCCGCCGCCCGGCACGATGCAGTGGACATGCGGATGGTGCTGCATCGCCTGACCCCAGCTGTGCAGCACGGCGACGCCGCCGATCTCGGCGCCGAGGTGGCGCGGGTCGGCCGCGATGAGGCGCAGCGTCTCGGCGGTGGCGCGGAACAGGATGGCGTAGACCGCTGCCTTGTTCTGGAACGCCATGGCGCCGACCGGCGCCGGCAGGGTGAAGACCACGTGGAAATAGGGAACGGGCAGCAGCTCCGCCCGCCGTGCGGCGACCCAGGCTTCCCGAGCCCGACCTTGGCACTTGGGACAGTGACGGTTGCGGCAGGAATTGTAGGCGATCGCGGTGTGGCCGCAGTCGGCGCAGCGGCGGACATGCCCGCCGAGTGCGGCAGTGCGGCAGGCTTCGATCGCGCCCATCACCCGGCGCTGGTCGCGGTCGAGGTGCTCGCTGCGCGTGGCGCGGAACGCGGGGCCGTGGCGGCGGAAGACGTCCGCCACCTCGAGGCCGCCAGCCATGACGCGCCGCCTCAGGCCGGCGGTACCACCTCGAGCCTCAGCTTCTCCAGCGGGCTCGTCGTCCGGCCGATGAGACCCTGCGAGACATGGGTGTAGCGCGCCGTGGTCGACAGGTGCGCGTGGCCCAGCAGCACCTGGATCACCCGGATGTCGACGCCGCTCTCCAGCAGATGGGTGGCGAAGCTGTGGCGCAGGATGTGGACGGTCACCTTCTTGCCGATCTCCGCCGCCGCCCGCGCCGACCGGCAAGCCGCGTGCAGCGTCGTCGGCTCGATCGGGTGGTCGGCGTCGCGCCCCGGAAACAGCCAGTGCTCGGGACGCGCCAGCCGCCAGTAGGTGCGCAGGATCGCCAGGAGCTGCGCCGACAGCATCACGTAGCGCTCCTTGCCGCCCTTGCCGTGCTCGATGCGGATGATCATCCGGTCGCTGTCGATGTCGGCGACCCTCAGGTTCGTGACCTCCGAGACCCGCAACCCGGCGGCATAGGCGGTGGTCAGCGCGGCGCGGGCCTTCAGGCTGGGCACGGCCTCAAGGAACCGCACCACCTCGTCGGCGCTCAGCACCACCGGCAGGCGACGTGGCTCGCGGGCGTAGGCGATCCGCTCGGGGATCTCCGCCATCCCGAGCGTGACGCCGTAGAAGAACCGAAGCGCAGCCACCGTCTGGTTCAGGCTCGACCACGCCACACCCTTCGAGGCGAGGTGGACCTGAAAGGTGCGCACGTCCTCCAGCGTCAGCGTGTCGGGCGACCGTCCGAAAAACCGGCTGAACTTCGACACCGCATGCACGTAGGATCGTTGCGTCGCCGGCGAGAGGTTGCGGACCGTCATGTCCTCGATCATGCGGCGGCGCAGAGGGCTGATATCGGTCATCGGAAAGCTCCTGTCTGGAAGGGGTCTCAGCAACCCAATCCTTCCAGTCAGAAGCACCGCCCGCGAAGCAGGCTCCTGCCGCGCAGCGGCTTCGTTCAATCCCCAACGATTTAGATCAGAGGCAAACCGCTTTAGGGCGCACCTGCGGCGATCCCGCGATGATTGGCGCACCTACGGTGCGAGGGGCGGCGTGCGCGCCCGCCTCGGGGCGGACTTCCGCGCCTCGCGGAGCGAGATCGTCACCACCGACCCGACGATGATCGCGCCGCCCAGCAGCACGAAACCGTCCACCCCCTCCCCGAACACCGCCCAGCCCAGCAGGGTCGCCCAGACGAGCTGCAGGAAAGTCACCGGCTGGGTGACCGAGATCGGCGCCGCCCGGAAGGCGAGCGTCATTGTGAAATGCCCCGTCGTCGCCAGCACCGCCACGAGGAACAGCCAGGCCAGCTCGTTCGCCGAGGGCGCGACCCACACCGCGAGCGCGAAGGGCGCGAGGCCGAGCGTGGTCCAGATCGACAGCATCGCCACCACCACCGAGGGGGCCGTCTCGGCCGAGGCGACCTTGGCCAGAAGGTAGGAGCCGGCGAAGAGCACGGCGGTGCCCATCATAGCCACGTGTCCCGGAGAGATCGCCCGGAATCCCGGCCTGAGGATCAGGAGGACCCCGAGAAGCGCCACGACGATCGCCGTGATCCGCGGCCAGGAGATGCGCTCGCACAGAAACAGCGCCGCACCGAGGCTCACGTAGACCGGCGAGAGGTAGTTCAGCGCCGTGACCTCCGCGATCGGGATCTGGGTCATCGCGTAGAACCACAGGATCACGCCGAGGGCGTGGAACGCGCCGCGGCCCGCGAAGAGCCGAATCCGCCCCCGGTCGGCGAGCGCGGCGAGGACGGGCCGCGCCATCGGCACGAGGAAGACGAGCCCGAGGACGTAGCGCAGGAACGCCGCCTCCGGCGCCGGCACGCGGTCGCCCAGATGCTTCACGCAGGCGGTGACGCCCACGAACATCGCCCCGGTGACGACCATCCAGAGCACGCCGGCGAGCGGCCGGGCGGGCGCGTTCACGGTGCCACCAGCATAAGCGCCAGCACCCACATCGTCGCCCCCGCCACGGCGTCGAGCCCCCGCCAGGCAACCGGCCGGGCGAAGAGCGGCGAGAGCGCTCGCGCGCCATAGCCCAAGCAGAAGAAGAACACGAAGGAGGCCGCCACCGCTCCCGCGCCGAAGAGCGCCGGAGACGGATGCGTGCTCGCCACCGATCCAAGCAGCACCACCGTGTCGAGATAGACATTCGGGTTGAGCCAGGTCAGCGCGAGACAGGTCAGGAGCGCCGTTCGCAATCCGCCAGACCCGGTCTCCGCCGCCCGGAGCGCCTCCCCGCCCCGCAGCGCGTCGCGAAACGACAGCGCCCCGTAGACGAGGAGGAACGCCGCCCCGCCCCAGGTCGCCACGGGCGCGATCCAGGGCACCGCCTCCACCAGCCAGCCGAACCCGGCGACGCCGGCCGCGATCAGCACCGCGTCCGACAGCGCGCAGGTCAGGCAGACGGCGGCCACATGGGCGCGCCGCAGCCCCTGCCGCAGGACGAAGGCGTTCTGCGCGCCGATGGCGAGGATCAGGGAGAGGCCGAGGGCGAAGCCCGGCAGGACGGACGACATGGGCCGTCGTGTGTGGACGCCCCCTTGGATGCAAGCGGAATCTTGGTCACGGTCGGGCATGTGATCAGGTGCGGTGGTGTGTCCGGCGTCGAAGATACGGCCTGTCATGTGCCGCGGGCCTGTATGGAGATATGCAGGTCAGGACCAGTTCGCTTACCCGCGCTCGGAGGCGCATCGGCGGCAATGATGGTTCTCCCGACCCGGTCTCTTGACCGTCTGCCCTTACGTTCCCGCGCTCCCTCTCACATCCGGCTGCAATCCGGCGACACCGGCCTATGCCGCCACCATCGTCGGATCCCTGCAATCCTCGCCCTTGCGCAGCAGCGCCCAGGCCGTGCGCGCCATGCGGTTGGCCAAGGCCACCGCGACCAGCATCTTCGGCTTGCGGGCCATCATCCGAGCAAGCCATGACCCGTCGGGAGCGCCCTTGCGTGCCGCCCATCGCACCACTGCGACGGCCCCGACGATCAGCAGCCTCCGGATGTCGCGCTGCCCCATCTTCGAGATCCGGCCTGTCCTTGCCGCCGCCTGAATGCCGGCGCGGCGTGAGGCCGACCCAGGCGGCAAAGTCCCGCCCCTTCGAGAACGTCTCCATCGGCGGCGCGAACGTGGTGATCGCCGCGGCGGTCACCGCACCCACTCCCGGGATTGTCGTCAGCCGCCGCGCCGTGTCGTCGGTGGTCACGCGCCTGCGCAGTTCAATGTCGAGGTCCGCGATCCTCCCAGCCAGCCCGGCAATCTGGTCCAGCAGCAGGCGCGCCAAGTCACGCACCGCTGTGGGCAACATGCCATCATCGCCGTCGATGATCGCCGCAAGGCGTCCAACATGCGCAGGGCCCGCAGGTGCCACGATGCCCTGCTCGGCAAGATGCGCGCGCAGGGCGTTGATCGTCTGCGTGCGCTGGCGAACCAGAAGGTCCCGGGTCCGGCAAGCCATCGCCGCAGCCTGCTGGGCCTCACTCTTCACGGCCACGAACCGCATAGGCGGGCGCGACGCAGCCTCCGTGATCGCCTCGGCATCCGCCATGTCGTTCTTCTGCCGCTTCACGAACGGCTCACATGAGGAGGATTGGATCAAGCAGAACTTTTCAGCCCATTGGTTTCCCCCCTTATCGTTTCGGATCTCGGGTCCGGCCCCCTGATGGAACGCGTGTCGAGGACCTGCGCGCTCAAGCTCACATACGGTCGCCGGTGAGACCGGCTGCACCATCATCCCGCATCCTGCGGTCGGGGCTCGGGAAGACGGGACCATTCTTAACTACGGCTGTTTCGGGCCATGCCATTCGCCGGTCCGTCCGCCCGGATCCGCCGGGGCTGATCAGGCCCCGGTGGAACGCTGGAAGTTGCTGATCTTCGAGGTGGCGGTCACACGGTCTTCATGGCCGCCCCCTCGATCACGACGCCGCTGGTCACGTATTTCCATAAGGCAACGAGCAGTTTCCGCGCCAGAGCCACGATCGTGACTTTCTTCGCACGCGCGCCAAGCTGGCGGACCCTGTCGTGGAACCACCGGGCGAGCGCCGATCCCGGCTGGTGTCTCAGCCAGAGCCAGGCCATTTCCACGCAGATGGCGCGCAGGCGGGGATTGCCCGCCTTGGAGACCCCCTGTTCGTGGTTGATCGTGCCGCTCTTCCACGGCGTGGGTGCAAGTCCGGCATAGGCCGCAACCTGGCGCCTGTTCTCGAATGTCCGGAACAGCCCTTCGGACCACAGGGCGCCGGCAAAGCCCGGGCCGATGCCCTTGAGCTCGAGTAGCATTCGCACCGGGGCCGGCGCCGAGCCGGTGATCTGGGCCTCGGCAAGGAGCGCATCGCGTTCCGCCTTCACGGTCTCGATCTGTCGATTCAGGAGCTCGATGATCTCCAACTCGCGCAGGACCAGCGCCTTGAGGTGGGGTGGCAGGGCTTGCAGTTACCCACAAGTGTCCGGCGGCGCTGCGATGCGAGCTCCTTCGACGAGGTCGGCGAGGCGGGAGAAGCCCCGCCACATGACGGTCGTCCCCGGTGGCGGGTCGGAACCGCGGTCGAGATAGCCTCCGAGCCTTGCGACCGCCCTGACATAGAAATCGAGAGCCCGCGGTGCCTGGCGTTTTCTGTCCTGCGACGCGTGCTCGAGCAGGTAGCGCTCGGCGTCGGTGAAGACCGCAGCAGGGTCCGCGGCCGGCGCCTCGCGGCTGAGCATTGTCAACCAGGACACCCGCCAGGCCACGACGCAGCACAGCGCGATGCAGTTGGCCAGGCGATCGGCCGTGGCGAGGCGCATCTCCTCGATCCGGCAGCCGGTTTTCAGGGTCCGGAAGAATGTCTCGATCTTCCACCGCAGGGCATACCATTCGAGCTTGTTCACGGCCTCCGCGTGGGTCGCCACCGGCAGGTTCGTGATCAGCTTCCAGAAGACGGGCGCCCGGCCTTCCGGCGGGTCGATCTCCTCGGCATGGATGATCTGGAGCTCCTGATGCCGGTATTTCCCCTGCTTTCCAATCGGCGGGCGGACCGTCATCGTGGCATGCCGAACCGACAGCACGGCGCAATGGTCATTGCCCTGCGCATCGCGGAACCGGACCTCGTGGGTGCCGCTGGACTGCACCTCCGACATCACCTTGGCAATGGTCGTGCCGCCATCCTCCGCAAGGCGATCAACGCAGCTCCGGACGAGAAAGCCGGTCCCGAGTTCTTCGGCCAGGCAGTAGAGCTCGTAGATGTCGCTTTCCCGGTCCCCGACATGCACGCAGCGTTCGGGCGCCCCTGCCAGCTCGCTGGACAGTCGCAGGTTATCGAGCCAGCGCATGCTTTCCTTCTGGTCGATCGGCACCCGGGTCGGATTGATCCGGCGCTTGAGCGCGGCGGTTCCCTTGAACCTGGTGCGCGACCAGAACTTGGCCGCCGTCAGGCCAAGCGGCAGGCCGTCCGGCGTGATCGCCAGGCTCGCATGCATCAGGAGGCCGCAGACAGCATGCTTCTGGTAGCGGCCTTCCTTCAGCTTGCGTCCGGTGGACATCTTCGTGAATCCGACCTTCTCCGGAGCCGAGCGCTTGAAGGAGAACTCCGTGGTATCCTGAAGGATCAGGATGGGACCGTCTGTTGCCCCGATGCGCAGGGCAGAGGCGCCGAAATGGCCCTCCAGGATCTTGTCTTCGCTGACATTCCCGTTGGAAAAGAAGCGGTAGGCTGCCTTGGTGTTCGACCAGTCCTGAAACGCCGTGGGCAGCGATTTCCCCGGCCGTTCCCCAAGAGCCTCGAGCATCGTCCCGAGGCGCCGGTTTAGCCGGCCATCTCCCAGATCACAGCCCGCAGTTTCCGTTTCCACCCAACTCTGCCCCACGCCCGCACCTCAATCATTTGGCGCCACATGACGAATCATGGTCGTGTCTGCGCAGGCAAGGTCAGGTCTGGTGGGTGAATCAATTCGCCACACGACTTGTGGGTAACTGCAAGGTGGCAGGGGGCGCCCGTCTCCGGTGCGCAGCTCTTCCAGCCGGTCTCGGCGGTCCTTGTTTCGAGGCTCATAACCTCCGATGCCCTGTGCGAAGAGCACCCCCTTTACCCGGTTCACGTGCCGGATGCGTTCTCCGATCAGGCTCTTTAGCTCTCGGCAAACACGGCGACGATCTTCTTCTTCCGGTGTCGGCACGCGCACCATGGCGCAAACCCGGGGCTCGCCGCGCCTCCAGGCCATGAGAGTGCGGACGAGAGCTTCACCGTCGATCCGGTCCGTCTTGGCTCGGCGGTGCCGACGCGAGACCGCGATCGAGGCCGGGTCGACCACATGGCTCTCGATGCCCGCAGCCACCAATGCGCGGTGTATCCAGAACCCGTCCAGTCCGGCCTCTTGAATCGTGATTGCGGGGACCACTTGGCCGGTCCGATGCTGCACAGTACGTTGCAAGTCCGAGAAGCGCTTCAGCAGGTCCGGCATGTCGCCGCCCCGAACTTGATGCCGCGACATCTTCGGGCCCAGAGGCGCCGCAAGCACCGTCATCAGCAAAGTCGACCGGCTCACATGAGGAGGATACGAAAATCGCCGCGCATTCGGACGTCGTGAACGCGGCTGCGGGGGAGGTCTCTGTCGTCGACATGGCAATAATCTCCATCGGGAAGGTGGGCGCCTTGACCCTTTCAGAGCCATGTCCGCCCGTCTCCTCATGGGATCTTCACACAAGCCGGCGGAACCAGCCGAACATCGTGACCGAGATCGCCGATCGACCGGCCCCAGTGATGAGCACTTGCGCAGGCCTCCATTGCCACCACGCAGGGCGGCTGTGCTGCCATGAACTTCGGCAGCTGCGTGCGCGACAGTTTCCGACGGAAGACCACCGACCCGCCCGCACCGGCGCCATGCGCCCGAAACACGTTCTTGGCCAGATCCAGACCGATGATGCTAACCTCTCCCATGGACGCTCCCCTCCGTAGCGGCGTTTCAACACCCGCCACCTTGCCACATCGATGCCGCCGGGGGGCGTCCACCCCATCGCTTGCGCCGCGCCCCGCGAAGGGTCCAGAGCCGGACCGTTTGAAACCCGGCCGCGTCGTTCCTAGCTTCCGGAGGGAAGGAGGATCGCATCGATGGCAGGCGGATGGACCCGCGACGGCGCGGTGAACGAGCAGATCGAGGCGTCGGTGAACGACGAGCTCGCCCGGCTGAAGGCCCGGCGCGGCCCCGGCGCGCGCGCCTCGGCGGAGGAGTGCGCCGAATGCGGCGAGCCGATCCCCGAGAAGCGCCGGCAGGCGATCCCAGGCGTGCAGCTCTGCGTCGAGTGCCAGTCCGAGCGCGACGGGGCCGCTCGCCCCGCCGCAGGCTTCAACCGCCGCGGCTCGAAGGACAGCCAGCTCAAGTAGCCGCGACGGATCGGCCGCCGGCGGGGCCTGACGCGCCCTCCGACAGGAATCCGACGGGATTCCGGCTCCCGGATCCGCCTCCTCAGAGCTGCGCCATCACCTCGTCGGAGGTCTCGAAATTGGCGGTGACGTTCTGCACGTCGTCGTCGTCGTCGAGCGCGTCCATCAGCTTCATAAGCTTCTGCATCCCTTCGAGATCGAGCTCGGTGGTGTTCTGCGGCCGCCAGACCAGCTTCGTCGTCTCCGATTCCCCGAGGATGTCCTCGAGCTTCGTCGAGACGTCGTTCAGATCCGTATCCGCGCACCAGATCACGTGCCCGTCCTCGGAACTCTCCACGTCCTCCGCGCCGGCCTCGATCGCCGCCATCATCACCTCGTCGTAGCTGCCGGTCTCGGCGGGGTAGACGATCTGCCCCTTGCGGTCGAACATGAACGACACCGACCCGGTCTCGCCCAGGTTCCCGCCGTTCTTGGAGAACGTCGAGCGCACGGTGGAGGCGGTGCGGTTGCGGTTGTCGGTCATGGCCTCGACGATCACCGCCACGCCGCCCGGCCCGTAGCCCTCGTAGCGGATCTCCTCGTAATTCTCCGAATCGCCGCCCTGTGATTTCTTGATCGCGCGGTCGATCACGTCTTTCGGCACCGACTGCGCCTTCGCTTCCTTCACCGCGAGGCGCAGGCGCGGGTTCTTCTCGGGGTCCGGATCGCCCATCTTCGCGGCCACGGTGATCTCCTTGGAGAGCTTGGAGAACAGCTTCGAGCGCGCGGCGTCCTGCCGTCCCTTGCGATGCTGGATGTTCGCCCACTTGGAATGGCCGGCCATGTCGTCTCTCCCGATCTCTCTGGAACGGCCGGCATATACGCCGGCCGGCCCCCCGCCATCAAGTCCTCAGGACGCCGATCCCCGGGGCGAGAAGCCGAGGGGCGGACCCGCCGGCGGCTGGAGCGCCACCCAGGGGTTGCCCGCCGTCGGCGCGAGCGGCAGGCGCGGCCGCTCCGTCGTGCGGACCACCGTCACCGGCCAGCCGTGGGGGCAGCCGGCAAGCCGCGTCGACCAGGGTCCCGCTTCGGCCTCCCGCACCCCGGTGCAGAACGTGCCGTCCGACATCGCGACCGTCACCGTGTCGCGGTAGAGCGTGACCGCCCTCGGCCGCGCACCCCCGCCCGGCGCCGCGGACGGGGCCGGCGCGGCGCAGGCGGCGAGGAGCGGGAGGAGCAGCAGGAGACGCATCAGAGCGGCCAGATGAGCGGGATGAAGAGGCTCGCCGAGCAGGCGAGGAGCAGGTTCAGGGGCACGCCCACCTTCAGGTAGTCGGTGAAGCGGTAGCCGCCGGGCCCGTAGACCAGCATGTTGGTCTGGTAGCCGATCGGCGTCGAGAAGGCCGAGGAGGCCGCGAACATCACCGCCACGACGAGCGGGCGCGGATCGAGGTCGAGTGACAGGCCGATCTGGATGGCGATCGGCGTCAGGATCACGCCCACGGCGTTGTTCGACACCATCTCCGTCAGGATCGAGGCCAGAAGGTAGACGACGAGGATCACCAGCGGCGACGGCAGCGCCGCAAGCCAGGGCGAGATCGCACCGGCGAGAAGCTCCACCGCGCCCGATTCCTGCAGCCCCACGCCCACCGCCAGCATCGCGAAGATCAGCGCCAGGAGCCGCCCTTCCACGAAGGAGAAGGCCTCGTCGGCGTCGATGCAGCGGCAGAGCAGGATCACCGCGACGGCGACGATCGCGAGCCCCAGGATCGGCGCGACGCCGAGCGCCGAGAGCACCACGACCCCCGCCAGCGCGCCGATGGCGATCGGCGCGCGCGACCGGCGATAGGCCTGCTCCGTCGGCCGGGTGATGTCGACGAGGTCCATGTCGGTGGCGAGCCGCTGGATGTCCTCCGCGGCGCCCTCGAGCAGCAGCGTGTCGCCCACCCGCACCACCACGTCGTCGAGCTGGCGGCCGATGTTCTGGTTCCGCCGGTGCACCGCGAGCGGATAGACGCCGTAGCGCCGCCGCAGCCGCATGGCGCCGAGCGAGCGGCCGATCATCCGGCAGCCGGGGCTGATCAGCACCTCGACGGTCTCCGTCTCCACCGAGGAGAGCCGGTCGACCGCGTGCAGGTCGCGGTTGCGCTTCAGGCTCAGCAGCTCGGCCATCTCGGTCCGCAGCACGACCCGGTCGCCCTCCATGAGCTCGACCGCCTGCAGGTCGCGCCGGAGCGAGGCGTCGCCGCGCAGCACGTCGATCACGCGCCCTCCCTCGCGCTTGAAGATGTCCACCTCGAGCACCCTGTCGCCCACGAGCGAGGAGCCTTCCGGGATGGCGACCTCGGTGAAGTACTTCATCCGCCGCCGGTCGCCCACCATGGTGCTGAGACTGGTCCGGGTCGGCAGGAGGTGGCGGCCGACGAGCGCCAGATAGGTCCCGCCCACCGCGACCTGGACGAGGCCCAAGGGCAGGATCTCGAAGATGGAGAAGGCGTCGAGCCCGCGGGAGCGCGCCACGCCGTCGACGAGCAGGTTGGTCGAGGTGCCGATCAGCGTCAGCGTGCCGCCGAGGATCGCGGCGTAGCTCAGCGGGATCAGGATCTTCGAGGGCGCCACGGCGAGCCGCTTGGCGAGCTGGGTGAAGACCGGGATCATCACCACCACCACGGGCGTGTTGTTCATGAAGGCAGAGCCCACAGAGACCGCGCCCAGCGCCTGCAGCAGCGTCTTGCGGGGCTTCTTCGCCGCCCGCGCGTCGGCGAGGTCGGTGAGGTATTGCAGCGCGCCGGTGCGCACCAGCCCTCCCATGATCAGGAACATCGCCGCGATGGTCCAGGGCGCGGGGTTCGACAGCACCTCGAGCGCGGCCTCGTAGGGCAGGATTCCGGCCGCGAACAGGAACGCCGCCCCGGCGATGGCGACGACCTCGGTCGGGAAGGTCTCGCGGGCGAAGAGAACGAACATGACGAGCACGGTGCCGAAGGCGAGCACTGCGCTCATCGCGGGGTCGATGGCGATGTCGATCATGGCTCTCCGGGGGCGCGCGGCGATGCGGGGGACCATATCCGGTGGGCCCGGTCGCGCAAGCGCCAAGCCCCGCCGTCCTCAGTCCGGCACGAGTCGGCCGCCCCGGCGGATCATCCGCACCGACAGCGCCCTGCCTGAGCGGTCCTCGGTCTCCACGAGCAGCCCCGAGAGCGTCGCCTCGCCGCGCGCCGGCGCGAAGCGTTCCCTCGGCATGCCGGTGAGGAAGCGGCGCAGGGGCTCGGCCTTGTCCATGCCGATGACGCTGTCGTAGTCGCCGCACATGCCGGCGTCGGTCTGGTAGGCGGTGCCTCCCGCGAGGATCGTCGCGTCCGCCGTCGGCACATGGGTGTGGGTGCCGACGACGACCGAGGCGCGCCCGTCGCAGAAATGGCCCATCGCCATCTTCTCCGAGGTCGCCTCGCAATGCATGTCCACGAGCGCCGCCTGCACCGCGCCGCCGAGCGTCGCACTCTTCAGCACCGGCTCGATCGCCGAGAACGGGTCGTCGAAGGGGCGCTTCATGAACACCTGCCCGAGGACCTGCGCCACCAGCACTCGCCGGCCCCCCGTTGCCTCGAAGACCCGCGCGCCCCGCCCCGGCGCCACCTTGGAATAGTTCAGCGGCCGGACGATCCGCGTCTCGCCCTCGGCGAATTGCAGCATCTCCTTCTGGTCGAAGGCGTGGTCGCCGAGGGTCACCGCGTCGGCCCCGGCAGCGAAGAGCCCCTGCGCGTGCTCGGGCGAGAGACCCGCGCCGTGCGTCGCGTTCTCGCCGTTGACGACGCAGAAATCGACCGCCAGCTCGGTGCGGAGGGCGGGAAGGCGGTCGGCGATCGCGGTCCGGCCCGCGCGGCCCATCACGTCGCCGAGGAAGAGAAGTCGCATGGGCCCTGCCTAGGCCGGACGTGGCACGGCGGCAAGCCGCTGCCTTGCCGCTTGAGCCGCGCCGCGCCCGGCGCTACTGCGGTCCCGGACCGACACCGGAGACATTCCATGCTGCGCGCCCTCGCCCCTCTCCTCGTCCTCGCCGCGGCCGCCACGGCGCAGCAGGACGCGCCCGCCCTCACCGTCGAGGACGCGACGATCCCCGAGACCACCCCGGTCTCCCGCACCGCCGCCGGCTATATCCGGGTGATCAACGACAGCGACGAGACCTACCGGCTGACCGGCATCGAGGCGGGCTTTCCCGCCGCCGAGTTCCACGAGACGGTGACCGAGGGCGGCGTGGCCCGCATGGAGCCCCGCGAGGACGGCTTCGAGATTCCCCCCGGCGAGACCCTCGCCCTCGAGCCGGGCGGCAAGCACGTCATGTTCATGGGGCTCGACCGGCAGCTCACCGCCGGAACGGAGGTGAAGGCGACGCTGCTCTTCGGCGACGAGATCCGCCTCCCCGTCACCTTCACGGTCGCGCCGCGAACAGGCGCGGGCCACGGGTCCATGAAGATGGACATGGGCAACTAGCCCGGCGCGATCACCTCCCGCTCGGTCACGATCAGGTCCAGAATCTCGTCGGTCGGCTCGAGCGGAAGCGCCTCCGCCTCCTGCGCCGCATAGGCGAAGCCGATCGCGGTGACCGGGCCGGCGCGGCGCAGTCCGGCGATGGTTCGGTCGTAGAACCCGCCGCCGTATCCGAGCCGGCCGCCCCGCCGGTCGAAGGCGAGGAGCGGCACGATCAGCACCTCCGGCACCAGCCAGGCCCCGCCTTCCGGCACCGCCGCGCCGAAGGGTCCGGACACCATCGCCACGCCGGGGCGCCATTCCCGG
>CAVZOA010000023.1:0-15303 GCA_963776705.1 uncultured Alphaproteobacteria bacterium | reverse complement strand
GGACCATGAGGAAGTGTGGGGCGGTCATGCTGCCCGGGCTTGATCGGGTTCGGCGCCGTTGTCGTTTGCCAGGCCGGGGTACCAGCGCTCGAAGGTCTGCCGCAGCGTGCCGTCGAGGGTCCTCGTGCGGGTCTGGAGCAGCAGATGCGCGCCGCGTGGTGTCCACTGCATCTGCTGCTTCTTCGCGAAGCGCTTGGCGATGACGACGTTGACGGTCGCTTCCACGAAGGCCGAGGAGATGCGCTCGCCGGCGCGATAGCGCTCGCCGTAGTTGATCAGGCTGTGCGCGTTCTTACAGATGTAGGCCACCATCTCGCCGACCGCGGTTTGGAGCTTGCGCAGGTGTGGGTAGTCGGCCTCCACGGCGTCGACGTCCATGAACAGACCGTCGAGGACCTCGCACGCCCGCACGCCGTTGCCGTGCCACAGGAGCCATTTCAGGCGCTCCAGGTCCTCGAGGAGTTCGGCGGCCACTTCCTCCTCGTGATGGGCAAAGCCGCGCAGGTATTGGCGCAGAACCGTGATGCGCATGGCGATGTGGAACCAGTCGAGGACGTGCTCCCCGCAGGGCGAGATGCCGAAGGCGAGCGAGCGGACCTCCTCGCCGCCGTCGGTGAGGAAGGTGACGTCTTGGTTCGCCTGCACGCCCTGGGCCCTGAGCACGCCCACGATGCGCTTCTCCGGCTCGCGGTCGTGGCCGTGGACGAAGCCCAGATAGCGCGAGCCGCCGTCCTCGGGCATCGAGCGGCCGACGATGATCTCGAAGTTCCGGGTGCGGTCGGCCCAGGACCGGACGTACCCGCCGTCCAGGCCCACCACGACCCGCCCGCCCGGGATCGGCAGGTCCTCCCAGTCCGCCGGGCACCCCACGGCCAACGTCACGTCTTCCTGCGCGACCTCGGCCTCGATGCGCCGGGCCGCGCGCAGCGCGTGCTGGCGCAGGGTGGTCGCGTTCCGCCCGGCGCCAATCGGCAGCACGTCCCCCATCATCGCAGCGGCCGCACCGTATGGGGCGAGCGACGCCCACCGCGCCTCCAAGTACAGCCGCTCGGGGTGCGACGTGGTCGGGCAGGAGTTCGGTCAGGGGCGAGAAGGTCGCCGGTGCGCTCTCGTCCTCGCACGCGCATCGATGAAGGCGGGGACTGGCCACCGGGATGTCTCCAAACAGGGTGCGGAAGACGATGGGATAGGAGCCCTTGGCGCGCCGGCGTCGGCCGCAGCCCTCGCAAAGGCGACGCGCGGTGGCCCATGCGCGGATTCCGGTGCTGAACGAGGCGCCGCTGGACATCGGCGAGCAGCGCCTTGCCGTGCGCGAGCGACAGGCCGACGTCCTTGGCCCTCTCGACCGGCGACATCGGCGAGATGATCTCCTCGAGCGTGCCGAGCGTGCCGTCGTCGGCCACGATCTGAAGCGCGATCCGGTTCCGCATCCTTTCTCTCCCCGAGCGCGCCGCCCGCTCTGGCGGTCTCCGCCCGAGCTTTCCACATTCTCGGATTCGAAATCCCAGGCCCCGGCCAACCCGTTCATCGCACCTCTAACCTTGCTCACCAGGCGTCATCCGGCCATGAGTTTGCACCCCGATTGTCACGAGGCAAAGCCGTCATGAGCCCGATCGAACGCGCCGCCGCTGCCGTGGCCGCCATCCTGGTGCGCGAGGGGATTGACTACGCGCAGAGCAAGGCTGTCATCAAAGCCGCCCGGGCGCGTGCCGGCCTGCGCGCCCCGCCCGAGCCACGAATGTAATCGACCGGCTGACGATAGAGGAGGAGCTGCGCATCCTCGACCGCGCCTACGCGCGCGGCGGCCGCACCGGGCTGATGCTGCAGACGCTGCTCGAGACTGGCGCCCGCGCCTCCGAGTTCGTCCGGCTCCGAGTTCGAGGACGTCAGCCTCGCCGAGCGGGTGATCGTCATCCCCCAGGGCAAGGGTGGCCGGCGCCGCGAGGTGCCGATCCGGCGCGAGCTCGCCCAGCTCCTCCAGCTGCACATCGGCGCCCGCCGGGCGGGGCCGCTGTTCCAGAGCCGGCAAAAGGGCACGGGCCCCACGCCGCACGTCTACACGCGCCAGCGGGTCGGCCAGTCGTGCGCGAGGTGGCGCGCGAGGCGGGCGTCGCCAAGCGTGTCTATCCGCACCTGCTGCGTCATACGGTGGCGACGCGGCTCCTCTCGCTCGGCATGGACATCACCGACGCAGCGCCTCCTCGGCCACGCCGACATCACTACTACGCGGCGCTACGCCGAGACCACGGCGGCGGTGCTGAAGGCGCGGTTCGACCGCGTCACCGCGCCGGCGGCGCGCGACCTCGTCGGCCAGGTCCGCGACCGACGCGGCGACGAGGCGGCCCTGCTCGCCGCGGAGGTCCTGCTTGCCGTGATTAGCCCTCGGCGGCGCTGACGGTCAGTACTGCTGATGCATGAGGACGAGGTGCTCGCCGTCGCGCAGGCGCGCGTTCACGCCCTTCCTAGAGAACGGCACGCCCTTCCACTCCTCGCGCACCCGCATGCGATCGAGGATGTCGCGCATCACCTCTCGCCTCGGTTCATCGAGAAGCTCGTGGCGGCCGTCTAGCACCACCGCCTTGAGCATCCCGGCCAGGTCTTCGAGATCCTCCATCGCCTCGTAGGACAGCCAAGCCTCGCGCCGGACCTGATAGCCCTCCGGGCCCCCAACCTCCTCAGGCGGACACGGCGCGTGGCCCTGGACGCAGAACGGGTACGAGCGCTGGGGCGCGCGGGCGACGCGGTCCTCGAGACGCAGCTCGTGACGCCAGGGGACGTTGAGGTCGTACTCGTAGACGAACCGCGCGCGGCGACGGAGCTTCAGGTCCTCCAGCGTCACGTCGGGCGAGGCCGCAGACAGCTGCCACGACCCGTAGCGCTTGGCGCGCAGTACGAACTGGTAAAGTTGCAGGCTCTCCCAGCCCATCGCCACCTGAAGCGTGCCGTGCAGCTCGCGCAGGGTCATCTCGGGCGGCACCTGCAGCCGGCGCCAGATCATCGGGCTCACGCCCATGAGCCAGACCTTGAACTGCAGCACCTCGCTGACCGGGGGTGCCGACGCGTAGGCCCCCGTCGTCCCAATCGTCGCTCCCGCCACGGTCTCGCCCCGTCACGTCGCCCTGCCAGAGCATCCTACCGCGTGCGGCCGCCCTGGTCAGCCGAACACCCCACACTTCCTCATGGTCCCCCAGCCTGCGGGATCTGAAGGAGGCCGAGAGGGAGTATTTCCTCGTGAAGCTGGTCTTCGAGAAAACGTGCGTGGAAACCAACCGCTCCGAGATACCGGAGCACATCTGGGAAAAGTACTTCCCACCCTGACGGGGCACATTGCCCGCGATGACGGCGCTGCCGGCGAGGCGACCGTCCGGAGTCACGCGAGACCCCCTGCCCTCCCCTCGAAGCCCGCCACGCCGGTCCCGATCCGCCGGCGGTTCCCGCCTCCTCCTTCGCCCTGCAGGCGCAGGCGGGGGCGGTTTCCCAAGAGGTCCCGGCACTTTCCGCCCGCGAAAACCCGTGTCGCCATGGCCCCTTGATCGACCAACGCTCGTTCTCACCGCCACGCCGCTTTCGAAATCGTGGGAAACCTTGGGCGAACGGATTCCGCCCGGCGCCCTTCCCTTCGATGGACGAGCGAGCCTCGCCGCTGAGCGGTGCCATCGCGTACCAGCGCCTCGCAGCCTCTCAGGGTCCCGTGGATGGGCACTTACTTGCAGCTCCTGGGGGGGGGAGAACCACCTCCCGAGGGGTCTCGGGCGCCAGGGGCCGCGCAGCGGGGGAAGGGTAACCCGTCGCCAGATCGAGCTCCTTCGGACCCTCCCGTTCTGGACCGTCCGAAGACGCCGCTCTCCTGAGACCAGATGCTCTCTTTCTGCACGGCAGCGGTTGAAATGCCGCATTGCGGCATTATGTGGGAGGGTAACAGCGCACGAGACACCGACACTCCAGAAGGGAGACCCGACATGGCCACGCAGAGCACCAAATCCGCCGTCACCGACATCCAGAGCCTGTTCGACCCGCAGGGCTACCAGGACGTCTTCAAGACCTGGGCGAGCTTCAACGAGCGCCTGACGGGCGTGATGGTCGACGCCGCCACGAAGACCGCCGATATCGCCCACGAGACCACGCAGGAAGCGCTCGGCAACGTGCGCGAGGTGAGCCAGGTCCGCGACGAGCCGGCCGATTACGGCAAGGCGTACACCGACTTCGTGCAGAAGCAGATGGACCTCGTCAGCCGCACCGCGCAGTCCTACGCGGACGTGAGCCAGAAGAGCGCCACCGAGGTGACCGAGACGGTCTCCGAGGCCGGCCAGCAGATCGGCGACAAGGCCACCGCGAAGGCCGAAGGCGCCGCCGACAAGGCGACCTCGGCCGCGAAGAAGGCCGCCTGAGGCCGAAAGGCTCGAAAGGCTCGAAAGAAGCAGATCGAGCGGCGAACGGCGGGTCCTGCGAGGGGCCCGCCGTTGTCTTGCGGGGGTCGGGCGCTGCGCGACATCGCCACCCCGGTCGCGGACCCCCTCCATGCCGTCGCGCTCCACCGCCCGGATCTGCGGCCGCGCTGCGAACGCGCCCGGCCGGCCGGCGGCCAGGGCCGCAGCCCGGGCGGCCCCGGCCGCGAGATCGACCTGCGTCATGCCATCTCCTGGCGCCGCCGCACCGAAAGCCCCTCGAGGCTGCCGAGGAGGTTCAGCTGCCCGCGCTGGAAGGCCCGGGTCATGCCGCGCAGATAGCCGCCGGGGTTCCGCACGGGATCGGCGGGATGCTCGCGCCGCGCATCGGCGAGGATGAGGGCGAGGGTCGCCACCTGTCCCCCCATGATCTGGATCGCCTGTGTCCAGCCCTCCGGCCCGATCCCGAGATCGGGGCGCAGGTCATGGGCGGCCATCTCGATGTCGTGCCAGGTGGGAACGAACCGCTCCCCCTTCCGCAGGTCGATCCGGAACCTCGGATCCTCCGAGGCCAGGGCGTAGATCCGCCGCGGTGTCAGATTGGCGAGCGGGTCGGCCTTGTCGGGCGCGTATGGATCAGCACCCTCTCTTCAGCCAGCTCCACCCGTTCGGCCTTCAGCCCTCCAAGCAGGAATGCCCGTCGATCCATCCCAGACGCCATCGCCAGCATCCCGCCAAGATTATCGAAATGTAGAGCTGGCTCGACCCAGCTGCACCAAATATGCGCCAGACCCACCATTCCATGCCTGTTCGCAACCCCGGTGTCAGGTCTTCCCCGGTTCATGCGGGCCAACTTGCAGTCTCCCGACCAGCGTCCCGCAGGTCTCGATGATGGATTTCAGACGTTCTTCGAGGCGCGACATCTCGGTCATTGACGAATGCAGATCGGCACTCTGTTCGGTTATCGCAGCAAGTTTTTCGTACATCTTCTCGCTCGTGGAGATCTGCGCTTCTGCATTCCGGACGACCTGTCGAAGCGCTTCCAGGACCTCTTTGCCGGATGCGGTTCTGGTCGAACCACTCAATGCCTTCTCAACCTCGTCGACGGAAAGGCGCATCGCATCGAACCACTCGTTGGACAGCCTCGGTTCCTTCTTCGCGCTCAGCATGGCGTCACGCTCGAGATCGCGCAGGCCCTTCGAGACCCGGTTCACTGAAGCTTTCAGGTCGCCTTGAATTTCAATGATGCTGTCATTGACCGAGACCACCTTCGAGAGAACGCCTTCCAGCTCCTGAACAACGCGGGTGATCCGGTCGAGGAAGAGATTGAGATCCCTCGCGAGCACACCGAACTCGTCAGCCGTCCTGATTTCGGCTCGGTGATCGAGACGCCCGTAGGCGCGGGCGAGATTGCTGACGACCGACCTCAGCTCGAGGAGAGGCTCCATCCGCGCCCGAAGAATGAGGAACAAGAGAAACGAGTGCAGGACAATCTTGCCAATCGCGAAGGCAGCCGTCAGCTGGACATCCTCCCACCAGAGCAGGAAGTCGCGGTAGAGATAGTTGCGGACGGTGATCGAGCCGAGCACATCCCCGGTCTCGGCCTCGGTGTGACATGCCAGGCAGAACGGTTCGGCCCTCACGTCGACAGTCGCATTCCGAAATCGGCCCTCGGACCAGTCGTCCGCCGGGATGCCCTCAGGAGTGAACCCGAAGCCCTGTTCGATGGAGGAGATGGTCACCGGCGCCGGCAAGATGGCGATCTCGTATCCAAGGTCTCCCCAGTTCCGCTCCAGGATCGGATACATCGTCCGTGCCGCGACCGGGCCGCCCTCATTACGCATGATCGAGCGGACATTGTCAGCAAGGTCTTCAGCGACGGTCTCTGCCTGATCGTCTCCGTGCATCTGGTAGTCGTAGAGGACCAGGCCCGCCTTGATCGTGAACTCGACGAAAGTGACGATCACGAGGATGATGAAGAAGTCCCGGATCATGTGGATCAGGAAGGACTTGTCGAAACGGCCGATCTTCGGGCTGTCCTGATCCAGCATCTTCAGCATCTCCGCCTTTGAGGTGAATAACGGCAGCGAAGCGTGTTCCTCAGGCTGGAACACTTTACTCCGACTTTCGGCAGACCGTCAGGGCGATGTCACGTTTACCGACCGCAGGCGCGGAATGTGCTGCGCTCCAAGAGCGTCGGGCCGCAATACAGGCAACCTCGCGCCAGAGGTCGAGCGCCTGGAGGCGATGGAGGCGGCTGACGAGAGCAGATCGGCGGCGGGCTGGGGTGGCGAAGAGGGTGCGGCAGGTGGAGACGACCGGGACGTAGCGCTGCAGCCCGCCGGGCGAGCGGAAGCCCGGCATCTGCCGCTTGCCTTCTCGCAGCGGCACGTGGCTGTTCTCGGCGCGATTGTTCAGCCCTTGCGAGCGCGGTGCTGCAGGCCCGGGGCGCGACGGTCCGCTTCGCCGCCGGGCAGGAGGCGAGCTTGTCGGTCACCATGCGCCGCGGCCGCCAGCCCCGCTTATCCGGCAGAGTCCGAAGGAGGCGGCGCGCCGGCCTCGCGCCCCACCGGCGCACCGTCTCGCGGGACAGGTCGACGCCGCGCTCAGGCAGCATCTTCTCGACGGGGCGCAGGCTGAGCGGGAACCGCGCGGAGAGCCAGACCGCCTCAGCGATGATCGCCGGCGGAAAGGGGGTCGGCGCCAGCCGATCCTGCTCGTCATGGCGACCTGCGTCCGTCACTCCGGTCCGCGCCGCAACCGCTTCGCTTGCGTCACGTCGCCCATGGACCGGTCAGTCGCGCTTTTTCGTCGGCGGACCCGCGCTGTGGGGCGGTCACGGGCGGTCAAGGCCGCCGATACCTCCCGAGCACCTCGTCCGCCCGTGCCATGGCGGCCTCGAGGTCGTCGAGCCCCTGCGCCTCGCCGGACCGCTCGAGGCCCCCTGCCCTCTCCCGATCGCCCCTCCCTCCGCCCGCGTCCCGGACGGCGCGCCCCCCGGCCCCGGCATGGGCATCCCCGAGGATCCGCCGGGCCAGGGGCGCCGGCGCCCAGGCGCGGTAGGTCCGCCGTGGCACGATGTTGACAACGAGTCCGTCCGCCTCGAGCGCGACGAGCAGGTTCAGCCCCGTCCGGGGCGTCGCGCCGAGGGCCAGCCCGAGGCTCGCCCCGGTGACGATCGGGTGCCGCATCAGAACCGTCACCGCATCGGCGAGCCGCGACTTGCCGTGCCGGCCGGACGCCGCCGCCATCGCCTGCGCCCGCCACCGCCGCAGGAGCGGCAGCTGTCCGAGCGCCCGGCCGGTCTCCCGCTCCAGCCCGTCGAGGAGGCTCTCGATACCCTCGCGCCGCATCGGCGACCACGCCCGGAACCCCTGCCCCGTCAGCGCCGTGGCCGGCGCCAGGATCCAGCCCGCCCGGGACGCGGCAAGGATCGCCTCGGCACCCGCCCCCTCGGCCAATTCTCCCCGCCCTGCCCTGCCCGACCGCCAGGCATGGTCGATGGCCAGGAAGACGAGCCGCTCGGCCGATGGAATGCGCGTCCCCGTCGCCCGGCGCAGGAGCACTGTTCCCCGGAGCGCGGCGAGAAGCGGTCCCGGAGCGGACCGGGCCACGCCCGCGATCTCCGCGCCGAGCGCGGCCGCGTCCGGCCCGTCCCCGTCCTCGTCGTCCTGGTCGCGGAGCCCCGCCCGGAGGCAGCGAGCCACCACCCGCTCGGGATCGGAGAAGACATTCCCCGGCGAAGCGAGGACGGCCAGGAAGCCCTCCGCGGCCGCCCCGCCCCGCGCCGCCTCGAGATCGGTCACCCGGCGGGCGTAGGTCCGGAGCGCCAGGTCGGCTTCCGTGATCCGGATGTCCTCGAGGCCCACCGAGCGCACCGCCTCGGTGAGCGCGGCGCCGGCCCGCCAGAGCCGGCCGAGCCCGGGATCGGCTGCGAAGACCCCCTCGAGCCGCGCCGCCGCGATCTCGATCGCCAGGACCCGCTCGACAAGGGACGCGCCGGTCATGCCCCGTGAGGCCCATAGGGGTCGCGGATCACCAGCAGATCGGAGATGCGCAACCCGTCCTGCATGTCCTCCGACCAGAAGGTGGTGCAGCCGGCCTCCAACGCCGCGCCGAGCAGCATGGCATCATAAACGGCCAGCGCATATCGCGCGCCGACTGCGCGTCCGAGATCATGGCTCCGGGCCGAGATGTCGACAACCTCTGTCAGAGCTCGGATCCCGGCGAGGAATTCCCCCGCCTCCTCCCAGCCCATTCCGGCTTTCCGCCGGCAATTCACGAGCGTCTCGTTCAGCACCTGAACGCTGATCTTTCCACCCCGCCGAAGGAGCCGCTCAGAGATCTCAGCCTTCTCCGGCTCGTCGGAGAGGAGATAGAGGATGATATTCGTGTCGAAAAAGTCAGCGCTCATTCGCCGCGTCGCGAGACAGCCACTCCGCAGCCGGCAGGCGCCCACGGAAGCGGCGCAGATCCTCGAGCACCTCGTCGGGCCGCTTCAGCCGCGACAAGGCCAAATCCTTGCCCGCGCCGCGCAGCGTCACCTCGTCCCCCTCGCGCAGACCGAGCCTCTCCACCAGGTCGCGCGGAAGCCGGATCGCAAAGGAATTGCCCCACTTGGCGATTTTCATCTGCTGCCCCCCGCCAGTACATGATATCCGCAACATGCATGTAGATCATTTCCGGCTCGAACGGAAGTGGACACCTCCGCTTACTGCCTTGTAGCGGCGCTCTGAGCTTGGCGCGGCGTATGACGCCGCCCTGACGTGCGCCCCTTGGGCCGTCTCCAGCCCGGATCTGGTCGGATTGGAGGGTGATCGTTGTAAGGCGGGCACAACTCGGCTGTCGAGCCACCGCCAACGGCTGATGTTGTACGCCATGTTGGCCAGCGTGATCGCCGCTCGCGCCCGCGCGAGGCCGATGGTGCGGATGGTCATCCCCATGCGGGCCTTCTGGTGGGCGAAGACGTGCTCGACCTTCGAGCGCACCGCCGACTTTGCGGCATTGGCGCGGCGGGTCGGCTTCGGCATCGGCCGGCCCCGCGGCTTCTTGCGGTGGATGCGGCTGACCATGCCATGGGCCTCGAGCCAGGCCTCGTTCTCCACCGACCGGCAGGCGCTGTCCGCCCAGACCGAACGGGACGTGTTGGTCCGGGCGATCAGTCCCTCGCGAAGTTGGCCGCTGTCATGCCGGGCGGCGTCGGTAGCGGTCTGGCGCCGGATCAGCCCATGCATCCGGTCGATCGAGATGTGGGACTTGTAGCCGTAGACCGGGATCGCGAGATCGACCGGCTTCGTGCCGTCGGCGCGGACCTTCGCCTTGGAATACGTGACCGTCCAGCGGCCATCGACATCCTTCTGACGGGCCTTGGCGGGCTTGTCCGGCCAGATCTCGGCGGCGGACCTGCGCTCCTTGATCGCTGCCTTCTCCCCGTCGGTGTTCCGCTGCCGCGGGGCGGCGACGAGGCTCGCATCGACGATCTGGCCGCCGCGCGGCAGATACCCGGCGGTCGTGATGGCTCGGTCGAGCCGTTCGAACAGCGCGTCGAGCGCGCCCGCCGCGATCAGGGCCTCGCGGAAGTCCCGCAATGTGTTCGCGTCCGGCCCCCGGTCCTCGGGGCCGAGCTGAAAAAACCGCATCCACGATAGCCTGTCCCGGACGAGATACCCGGTCTGCCCCAGCGACAATCCGTGCAGCGACTGCAACGTTCGGGCATTCACTCGAATCGGTGGCGTTCATGCCCTCACCATCCAGAACTTCAGCACCGGGTCGAACGGCGGGCGGCCGCCCTTCCAGCGCGGCGGCCGACCCAGGGTCGTCTCCAGAACAGGCCGGAACATCTCGAAATCCACCGTCGCCGCCAGCGTCTCCAGCGGATCGCCCTGTGGCCTGCGATCTCCGCCAGCCGCTCCGTGATCGACCAGAACCCCAACTGACCCGCCATCGCCGCCCCGTTTCCCTCAGAGGGATTGAATCACGAAACCCCGCTCAGAGCGAGGTTTTCGGAGGCGTCCAAGTGCGACCCTGCTCCGGACCCGACGACCGGGAGAGTGCCCTGCACTTTCGCAAGTAATGACTGGTCGGCAAGTGCTTTTCATATTTCATATAATGACTTGATATAGATACATTTTGATCTTCGCAACGCGTGTTTCTGGGTCTTATTATCCGTTGCATCTCGTTCCTTCCTTTCCGTCGCTCACTATCGATAATCCCCTCTTATCGATACGTGTTGATCCGACGCCGAAATCGGTCATCCTGCGCCCGCAGGAGCCCGCCATGACCGAGCGAGACGACAGACCCGGCAAGGATGTCGCGGCCGAAGCCTCCGGGCGGGGCGCCCGCGCCGGCGAGATCGACGCCCTCGGCGCCCTCATTCCAGGCGGCCGCGCCGCGCAACTCGCCGGGATACTGACCGACGCCGATGTCGCGACGCTGCGCCATCTCGCCGAGCGCGGCATGGGCGCGAACAGCCTGCGCGCCCTCGCCTCGGACCTCGGCTATCTCGAGGCGTGGTCCCTTGCGGCGACGGGGAGCCCCCTGCCCTGGCCGGCCCCGCAGGCGCTGGTTCTGAAGTTCGTCGCCCACCATCTCTGGGATCCGGAGAGACGCTCGCGGGACCCCGGCCACGGCATGCCCGAAAGCGTCCGGGCCGCGCTGATCACCGAGAGCCTCCTGCGCAGCACCGGGCCGCACGCCCCGGCGACGGTGCGGCGGCGTCTCTCCTCCTGGTCGACGCTGCATCGCTGGCGCGACGTGACCGGCCCGTTCGGCTCCCCGGCGCTCCGCAAGGCGCTGCGGCTCGCCGTGCGCGCCTCGCCAAGGACGCGGCAGCGCAAGAGCCGGGAGGCCGTGGTCGTGGAGGTGCTGGCGCGGGTGCTGGAGCGGCTGGACGTCGAAGCCGCCGCACGCCCCGCGGGGGATGTCCGGGGGAGGCGGACAGCCCGGCTCCGCGCGCTCCGGGACCGCGCCATGCTGTCGCTGGCCTTCGCCGCCGGCGGGCGCCGCCGGAGCGAGATCGCCGCGCTGGAGATCGGCCAGGTCGAATGGCGCCGGGCGGAGGCCGGCGCGGACCCCGCCGAGGCCCCGGCCCTGCTGATCTCCCTCGGCCGGACCAAGACGACGGCGGCCGATGACGGTGCGCGGGTGAGGGTGCGGGGCCGGGCGATCGGCGATCTCGAGGCCTGGTGCCGCGCGGCGGGGATCCGGTCCGGCGCGATGTTCCGCAGGATCGATCGCTGGGGCCGGATCGGGGGCGCGGCGCTCACGCCGCAGGCGGTGAACCTCGTCCTGAAGGCGCGGTGCGCGGCGGCCGGGCTCGATCCCGACGAATTCTCCGCGCACGGGCTGCGTTCGGGATACCTGACGGAGGCGTTCCTGCAGGGGGTCTCCCTGCCCGAGGCGATGGCGCAGTCGGGGCATCGCTCGGCCAGCCAGGCGGCGTCCTACTTCACCGCCGCCGAGGGGCGCACAGGGAGGGCGAGCGGGTTGTTGGACTAGCCGCCCTGCCCTGCGTCCGGCGGAGTTTACCCGGACAGCCCCCCGGATCCGGCCTGTCGGACTCGCGTCGGTTTCCTGTCGGAGTTCCGGCGGAGTCGCGGACCCGGGACGGCCGTTGCGCCAAATCCCTGACGCAGCGGCCGCTGCCGGCGCCCGGTCGGCCCCTCCCGGTCGCTCAGGGCGCGCGCGCGTCCTCGCCGATCAGCCCGGCGAGATAGCGGCCATAGGCGGTCTTCGAGAATCGCTCCGCCCGCCCGGCCAGCGCCGCCGCGTCGATCCAGCCGAGATTGAAGGCGACCTCGTCCGGGCTCCCGACCTGCAGCCCCTGCCGCTCGGTCAGCGTCCGCACGAAGTTCCCCGCATCGAGGAGCGAGGCATGGGTGCCGGTATCGAGCCAGGCATAGCCCCGCCCCATGCGCTCGACCCGCAGCTGGCCCTCGGAGAGGTAGCTCTCGAGCAGGCTGGTGATCTCGAGCTCGCCCCGCGCGGAGGGCGCCACGCGCCGCGCCCGGTCGGGCGCCGTGCCGTCGAGGAAGTAGAGCCCCGTCACCGCGTAGTTCGACGGCGGCCGCTCGGGCTTCTCGAGGATCGCCTTCGCCTGCCCGTTCGCGTCGAAATCGACCACCCCGTAGCGCTCGGGATCGACCACGTGGTAGCCGAACACGGTGCCGCCGGTCTCGCGGCCATCGGCTTCCGCCAGGATCTCCGGCAATCCGTGCCCGAAGAAGATGTTGTCGCCGAGAACCATCGCCGAGGGCGCTCCGGCGAGGAACTCCTCGGTCAGGAGATAGGCCTGCGCCAGCCCGTCGGGAGAGGGTTGCCGGACATAGGTGAGCGAGACGCCCCACTGGCTGCCGTCGCCGAGCGTGCGCCGGAACTGGTCCGCATCCTCCGGCGTGGTGATGACCGCGATCTCCCGGATCCCCGCGAGCATCAGGACGGTCAGGGGATAATAGACCATCGGCTTGTCGTAGAGCGGCAGGAGCTGCTTCGAGACACCTTGGGTGATCGGATAGAGCCGCGTGCCCGATCCGCCCGCCAGGATGATGCCCTTGCGCGTCGTCATGCCATGTCGTCCTTCAGTTCCTTGATGGTCCGGTCGAGCGCCACCCGCCAGTCGGGTCGCGCGATCCCGAAGACCCGCCCGATCTCGCTGCAGTCGAGCCGGGAATTGAGGGGGCGCCGGGCGGGGGTCGGATATTCGGAGGTCGGGATGCCAGTTACCCTCACTGTCCGGCCGGCGCGCGCGAACGTTTCGCGCGCGAAACGCGCCCAGCTCGCCTCCGGCGCGCCCGCGTAGTGATAGACGCCGCTCTCCCCCCTGCCCTGCCGCAGCGCCTCCGCCATGGTCAGGAGCGCCTGGGCGATATCGCCCGCATGCGTGGGGCCGCCGATCTGGTCCTCGACGATCGACAGCGCGTCGCGGCTCTCCGAAAGCCGCAGCATCGTCTTCACGAAATTCGCCCCGTGCGCCGAGAAGACCCAGGAGGTGCGCAGGATCGCGTGGACGCCCCCCGCGGCCCGGACCCCCTCCTCGCCGGCCAGCTTCGTGCGGCCATAGGCGTTGATCGGGGCCGGCGCCTCCGCTTCTTTCCGATGCGCCTCTCCCGTCCCGTCGAAGACGTAATCGGTGGAGACGTGCAGGAACGGCACGGCGAGGTCCGCCGCCGCGCGGGCCATGGCGGTCGGGGCCGCGCCGTTCACCACCTGCGCCTCGGCCTCCTGCTCCTCGGCCTTGTCCACGGCGGTCCAGGCGGCGGCGTTGACGACGATGTCCGGGCGGTGCGCCCGCACGGCGCGGGCGCAGGCGGCCGGATCGGTCAGGTCGGCCTCCTCGCGGCCCAGGAACACCGCCTCCGGCACCCGGCGCGCGAGCTCGGTCGCGACCTGTCCCGTGCGGCCGAAGACGAGGATCACGAGGCCCGCCCCAGCCGCTGGCCCACGCCCTGACGATCCTGGAGCGCGCGCCACCAGGCTTCGTTATCGAGATACCACTGGACGGTCCTCTCCAGCCCCTCGTCGAGCGTGACCGAGGGCCGCCATCCCAGCTCCGCGCGGATGCGGGTCGGGTCGATGGCGTAGCGCAGGTCGTGGCCGGGCCTGTCGTCCACGAACGTGATCAGATCGGAATGGGGCGCGCGCCCTGGGCGTTTCGCGTCGAGCACGGCGCAGATCCGGCGCACGAGATCGAGGTTCGTGGCCTCGTTCTCGCCCCCGATATTGTAGCTCGAGCCCACCCTGCCCCTCGCGAGGACGGTCAGAAGCGCGTCGGCGTGGTCCTCCACGTAGAGCCAGTCGCGGACGTTCAGGCCCTGCCCGTAGACCGGGATCGGCTTGCCGGCCAGCGCGTTCAGGATGACGACCGGGACGAGCTTCTCGGGGAAATGGTAGGGGCCGTAATTGTTCGAGCAATTGCTCAGGACGACCGGCAGGCCGTAGGTCTCGTGCCAGGCGCGGACCAGATGATCGCGAGGAGGCCTTCGAGGCCGAATAGGGCGAGCGCGGATCGTAGGGCGTCTCCTCGGTGAACTGCCCCGTCTCGCCCAGGGAGCCGAAGACCTCGTCGGTGGAGACGTGGTGGAAGCGGAAGCTCTCCGGCCGGCCCGCGGCGAGCCAGTGCGCGCGCGCCGCCTCGAGGAGATGGAACGTCCCCATGACGTTCGTCTCGATGAAGGTGGCCGGGCCGTCGATGGAGCGGTCGACATGGGATTCGGCGGCCAGATGCATGACCGCGTCGGGGTCGTGCGCAGCGAAAATCCGGTCGAGCGCGTCGCGGTCGCGGATATCGGCATGCTCGAAGGCATAGGCCGGATGGGTCGCGACCGAGGCCACGTTGTCGGGGCAGGCGGCATAGGTCAGCGCGTCGAGGTTCACGACCTGGTGGCCCGCGGCGATTGCATGGCGCACGACGGCCGACCCGATGAACCCGGCGCCGCCGGTCACGAGAAGTCTCATCCGGGCTCCCCGCAGGCGAAGGGCGTGTCGATCTCCGAGAGGGGCGGGGCGGCGGCGTCCTTCTCCGACAGGATCGCGTCGGCCCCGCCGTTCGGCCAGTCGATCGCGATCTCCTGGTCGTTCCAGATCACCGCGCCCTCGGTCTCGGGCGCGTAGTAGTCGGAGCACTTGTAGACGATCTCGGTCTCCGGCTCGAGGGTCATGAAGCCGTGGGCGAAGCCCTCGGGGATCAGGAGCTGGCGGCCGGTCTCGAAGCTCAGCTCGACGCCGGTCCAGGACCCGTAGGTCGGAGAGCCGCGGCGGATGTCGACGGCCACGTCGAAGAGCCGGCCCCGGCCGCAGCGGACGAGCTTGGCCTGGGCATGGGGCGGGGCCTGGAAGTGCAGGCCGCGAACGGTCCCGGCCGCGGCGGACAGGGAGTGGTTATCCTGCACGAACTCGGTCTCGATGCCGTTCTCGCGGAAGG
>CAVZOA010000022.1:0-98385 GCA_963776705.1 uncultured Alphaproteobacteria bacterium | reverse complement strand
GCGTGGGCCCGTGAGTTCGTAGAACCGGCTGTCGGTCCCGTCTTGCTTCAGCGCCTCAACCGCCACCTCGGCGATGTCGTCCGCGTCGAGAATTGGCTCCGCCACGTCGCCGCCGGGCATTGGCAGGACGCCCTCGAGGATCGGATCTCGCAGGTAGCCCTCCGAGAAGTTCTGCGAGAACCAGGCGCAGCGCAGCCGCGTTGTTGGCACGCCTGAGACGACGACAGCTTCCTCGCCCATCCGCGCGTGATGTTCGCCGCGGCCGGACAGCAGGACCAGGCGCTCTACGCCCGCTGCGCGGGCCTCTTCAGCCAAGACGCCGACGGCCTCGACAGCTCCGGGGAAGGCGAGGTCGGGGAAGTAGCTCACATAGGCTGCCCGCACGCCATCGAGCGCGGGAGCCAAAGTCTCGCGGTTCTCCCAGTCGAACGGGATTGCGGCAGTGCGGGAGCCGCGGCGCACGGGGCGGCCGTCAGTCTCCAGCCGGTCGACGATGCGGCGTCCGGTCTTGCCGGTGGCGCCGATGATCAGGGTGGGTCGGTCTTGCATGGCATCTCTCCGTTCCGATGATGGAAGGAAGATGCCAAAGCGGGGGCGGCCCTGGCTTGACCCCCGCCGCCAGGCTCTTGACGCGCGGCGTCAGGTGAATTGGCTGCTTTAGCGGCGAGAAGCGGCCCGGTAGGCGGCGGTCGACTGGCCGTGCCACCGCTTGAAGGCACGCGTGTACCGGGGCACGGAAATGAGACAGCGCGCTGCGCTGGTCATGCCGCCATTTTGGTCCCCGTGGCGGCTTCGGTTTCAAGGGCTTTCTGTTCGGCCCTGATCTGATTTGGCGTTTTGTATCCGTGCCGCTCGCGCAGCCACGAGGTGTTATACTCTGCGGCGAAGGCTGTCAGGGCCTGCCTGAGTTCCTCGATGGTGGCGAAGTGGCGAACCCACAGAAGCTGCTCCTTGAGGGTTCGTATGGCCCGCTCGGCCACGCCGTTGCCTTCTGGTTGGCGTACGAAGGAGGGCGAGCTGGTGATGCCGAAGAAGCGGACCTCGTTCTGGAAGTCCTTCGCCATGTAGTTCGAGCCATGGTCGTGGCGCAGCTTCAGGCCGGCGGCCACGTCCGGCTCGATGCCGCCGAAATGCCGGGTGACCCCCTGTCGGATCGGCTCCAGCGCCTCCCAGCGGCTTGCGCTGGAGGAGGCATGGATGCCGGCGAATTCCCCCGAGCAGTGATCGACTGCGATGAAGACGTAGGCGCGGCCCTGCGCGGCCGTGAACGTCTGGGTCATGTCCGTGCCCCAGACTTGGTCAACCTTGTCGGTCACGATCGTTCCGTCATGGGCGCAGGCGTCCCGCTGGACCGGACGGTGCGGGGCCAGAAGGCCGTTCTCCTTCATGATCCGCCGCACGCGACGGGCCGCGGTGCGGATGCCCGAAACCCTCAGCCGCGCCCAGATCTTCCGGTAGCCTTCCCCGGAGAAGGGCGATGACGCGATGACGGCGCGGATCTTCTCCAGGAGCACCCGATCGGACGCCGCCCCTGTGGGGCCACGACGGCGGGGCGGTTGCGTCTCGTTGGCGGCGGCGGTGCCCGAAGCGCGATACCGGTACACCGTCGCGCGGGGAACCTTCCAAACGTCACAGACCCGCGCCGTTCCGTAGGGCCGCTGCGTGGAGATCGAATGCGCCCGGCTCATTTCCTCGACCTCCGCCGGGCCAAAGGGCGACCGCCCTCCAGCTTGTCGATTTTCGCGGACAACAACTCATTGTGGGTTGGGGCACGGTTTCTTGAGACAGTTCGTAGCGCTATTTCTCTGGCTCAGGGGAATACGAGATGGACGACAAGAAGACGACGACGCCAGGCGCGACGGAGGCCACGGCCTCGTCGGCGCGCGCCCATAACGCTGGCGACGACGGGGCCGAGGCCGGCGGTACGAAGCGCTTCTCCGCGAAGCGCAAGCTGACGGCGGTTCAACGTCTGATGCGTGGCGAGAGCCTCGAGGCGGTATCGCGTGATCTGAACATTCCGGTTCACCGGCTATCGGAATGGCGCGATCGGGTTCTCATGGCGTCGGAGAGCGCTTTGAAGGAGCGCGGGAGGGATGAGCGCGACGAGGAGATCACGCGGCTCCAGGCCAAGGTGGGCGAGATCACCATGGCCAATGAGTTGTTGTCCGCGAAAATCGACAAGCTGGAGGGCGGTCGCCCTTTGGCCCGGCGGAGGTCGAGGAAATGAGCCGGGCGCATTCGATCTCCACGCAGCGGCCCTACGGAACGGCGCGGGTCTGTGACGTCTGGAAGGTTCCCCGCGCGACGGTGTACCGGTATCGCGCTTCGGGCACCGCCGCCGCCAACGAGACGCAACCGCCCCGCCGTCGTGGCCCCACAGGGGCGGCGTCCGATCGGGTGCTCCTGGAGAAGATCCGCGCCGTCATCGCGTCATCGCCCTTCTCCGGGGAAGGCTACCGGAAGATCTGGGCGCGGCTGAGGGTTTCGGGCATCCGCACCGCGGCCCGTCGCGTGCGGCGGATCATGAAGGAGAACGGCCTTCTGGCCCCGCACCGTCCGGTCCAGCGGGACGCCTGCGCCCATGACGGAACGATCGTGACCGACAAGGTTGACCAAGTCTGGGGCACGGACATGACCCAGACGTTCACGGCCGCGCAGGGCCGCGCCTACGTCTTCATCGCAGTCGATCACTGCTCGGGGGAATTCGCCGGCATCCATGCCTCCTCCAGCGCAAGCCGCTGGGAGGCGCTGGAGCCGATCCGACAGGGGGTCACCCGGCATTTCGGCGGCATCGAGCCGGACGTGGCCGCCGGCCTGAAGCTGCGCCACGACCATGGCTCGAACTACATGGCGAAGGACTTCCAGAACGAGGTCCGCTTCTTCGGCATCACCAGCTCGCCCTCCTTCGTACGCCAACCAGAAGGCAACGGCGTGGCCGAGCGGGCCATACGAACCCTCAAGGAGCAGCTTCTGTGGGTTCGCCACTTCGCCACCATCGAGGAACTCAGGCAGGCCCTGACAGCCTTCGCCGCAGAGTATAACACCTCGTGGCTGCGCGAGCGGCACGGATACAAAACGCCAAATCAGATCAGGGCCGAACAGAAAGCCCTTGAAACCGAAGCCGCCACGGGGACCAAAATGGCGGCATGACCAGCGCAGCGCGCTGTCTCATTTCCGTGCCCCGGTACAGTGTACCGGTCCACGGTTTTGAGACAGCAAACTGGGCTTAGGCGGCCTCTCTGTTGATCACGGTCTGCTCTTCTCTGATGGCGGCGGGTGGACGGTGGCCGTGTCGTTCGATCAGCCAGCCCTCGTTGTAGGTGCGCTGGAAGACGAGCAGCGCCTGTCGCAGCTCCTCGATCGTCTCGAACCAGCGCACCCAGAGCAGGTTTTCCTTCAGGGTCCGGATGAACCGCTCGGCACAGCCGTTTCCCTCGGGCGCACGTACGAAGGCCGGGGAGCTCGCGGCGCCGAGGAAACGGATCTCGCGCTGGAAGTCCCGGCTCATGTACTGGCTGCCGTGATCGTGGCGGATCTTCAGCCCCGTCGCGACATCCTTGCCGAACGCGCCGAAGCTGCGGCGAACACCCTGCCGGATCGGCTCCAGCGCCTCGTGGCGACTGGCCGAGGCGCTGGCGTGGATGCCCATGCACTCCGCCGAGCAATGATCGACAGCGATGAACACGGCGGCCTGGCCTTCGCCGGTGGCCACGGCGGTCATATCGGTCCCCCACATCGTATCTACGTGCAACGTGGTGATGGTTCCGTCATGGGCCCGCGGCCCCCTTGGCGATCCCGCCCGCTGATGCGCCAGCAGATTGTGCTCGCGCATGACGCGCAGCACCCGGCGGGGGCTGGTGCGCAGGCCCGCATAGCGCAGCCGCGCCCAAACCTTGCGATACCCTTCGCCGTGGAAGGGGCTGCCGGCGAGCAGCGAACGGATGCGCTCCGCCAGATCGGCATCGGGCATTGCCCCCTGCGGTCCCCGACGGCGTCGCGGTGCGTCCGGCCGGTTCGCGGCGCTCAGATGCCGGTGAAGCGTCGCCCGACTGACGCGCCAGTACAGACACAGCCGGGCCAGACCGTAGCGGCGCCTCACGGAGATCGAGAAGGTCTGGCTCATCGCTTCGATCTCCGCAGCCGAAAAGGGACGCCGGCCTCCAGGCGATCGATCTTGGCCTCGAGCAGCTCGTTGGCCATCGTCATCTCGCCGATCTTTTCCCGCATCGCCTTCAGCTCTCGACCCTGGTCGGTCTCCGGACGGCTCTTCAGCGACGCCCCGCCGGCCTCCAGAAAGCCGTCACGCCATGCACTGAGATCCGCGGCGGTGGTGCCGACCTCGCGGCTGACCACTTCCAGATCCTCGCCGCGCAAGATCCGCAGCACCGCTTCCTGCTTCTTCTTCGCCGACATGCGCCGCTGACGCGGCACGGCGGGCTTGTCCTCGCCAGCGTGATGGGCGCGCTCCGGCAAGCCCGCCTTCTTCCCTCGATCGTCCGTCATGGCTCCTCCTCGATGGAGCCGCTTTCACCCAAATCGCTGTCTCAGAAAACCGTACACCGGGAGAGGGCCTCATGGCTGCCGGGTGCGCGGTCTAGGGCCATGCCCCATGCTACGTGCCTGGCACCTCATGGATTTCGGTCCGGTCCTCTCCCGGCTTCGCCGCTACGCTCTGGTGGTCGCGGAGTCGTCTGATGCCGCCATGGCCCTGTGCCCGGGCGAGCTGGTGATCCCGTTCCCGGTCGAGACGCCCGCAGGAGTCGAGCTGGCGATCGCGACCCGATCCGTGACGTGGGTGGACGTGCCGGACTCTTGCTGCAGCTGCATGTGATTTGGGCTTGTCCGAGAGGTCGGTGTGCGGGGACAGTTCACCCTTTAATTGCCCAGAACGACGTGGCGGCACGAGGTAAATCCGGGCTCCACACTTGTCCCGAACGCGACCAATTGAGGGAAAACGAAATCAGACGCTCGGCGACGGCTCAGAACTCACGCGGAGCACGACGCTGCCTCTCTTGTGGCGGCTCTCGACACGCGCATGGGCCTCACGTGCCCGTTCGAGTGGGAAGACGCTGTCGATCACGGGTTTGAGCTTACCGTCGTCAATGAGTTGGGTGAGTTGCGCCAGACCCTCGGCGGTATCCTCATTGACGGCCAACTTGACCTTGCGGCTCCGGAAAACATTGAGCAATGCCGCCCCGATTTCCGGCAACCCCATGTTCAAAGGGAGGAACACACCGCTTGGCTTGAGCAATCTGAGAGCCGCTTTGGGCGGCAGGACGCCGACGACATCGAGGATGACATCGAAGCGTTCGGAGATGATTTCCAGGTCCGTTTTCGTGTAGTCGACAGCCTGGTCCGCTCCCAAGCCCATGATGAAGGTCTGGTTGTCGGGCCCGGCGACACCCGTCACCCTGGCTCCGAACGCTTTGGCAATCTGCACCGCATGGACGCCAACCCCACCCGATGCGCCGACGATCAGAACGTCCTGGTCGGCTTTGAGCGCACCGAAATCGGTCAGAAATGCGAGCGCAGCGAGCCCGCCGAAGGGAAGCGCGGCCCCCTCGTCAAAGCTGAGGTTCGAGGACATGGGTGCGACGGCCGACTCTTCGGCGACGGCCAGATACTCGGCCGACGCACCGCCTTTGGAAGCGAAGCCAAACACCCGATCGCCCACTGCGAAGCGCGTCGTGTCGGGTCCGACCGCCTCGACCGTTCCGGCGAACTCCATCCCCAGACGGCGGTTCCTGGGCTTGGTGAAACCGAACATCAAACGACCGGGAACGACCAGAATTCCAGGAAAGTCAGCAGCACGAATGCGCCAATCGCCCGTATTCACGGCGCTCGCTACGACACGCACCAACACATCCTTCGGCCCGGTCTCGGGTCTCGGCACGTCCTGGATCTCGACGACGTCGGGTGGCCCGTAGCGGCTGTAGGTCAGCGCTTTCATTGAATCATTCCCTGAATGCCCGTTCATCGGGTGACGCCTTGTGCAACAACTCACAAGAGACATCTTGGCGGGTCTGGAAAGGTGAAGGTTTTCTGATGCGGGTCGCGTTGGAACGCTACGCACTGGCGCGACCACGACCCGCGTTGGAAAACCTTCACCAATCCGGACCATCAGTGCATCGTCAAGTGCCGCGGCGCGGCTAACGCGGACCAGTCGTTCGCCGCTGCTGCAAGATCGAGGCGACGACGAACTCACGCTGTGCAGGACCGTGGAGACTTTGCCAGCAGCTTTGCGAACACGGATCTCGCGGGGCTGAGGCGGGTCGGCGCTGTTCTCTGTTTGGGCCGCGACCGGTGCGAGGTCAGGCCGTGGCAGAGTTTCGATAGGTAGCGTCGGATACAGGCGCGCGCCGACCTTCGCGAAACGATACAATCGAAACTTGGAGTTGCTTCACTCCAAGGCAGCTTGGAAACCGAGCGATGGTAGAGCATCTGGTCGATAGCACGAGAGACGATGGGATTCTCGGACTCGAGAGACCTGCCCCCCTGACGGGCAATGTGCCGCGGAGCGCCGACGAGACTGCGATCCCGGAGACGACCGACGACGCGCGTGAGCGTGTGACCGATTGGCTGGCGGCTCTGGCGGACGCGGCCCTGACGGGCGATGTAGACGCCCTGACGCCGCTATTCCAGCACGACAGCCATTGGCGTGACCTGGTCGCCTTCAGCAGGACGATCGCGACGGTCTCTGGAGGCGAGACGATTGCTGTGGGCCTGGCTCTGGCGATCCGACAATCCGGGATGTCCGCCATCCAGGTCGATCCCCGAGCCGTGCCTCCCCGACGGGTCATCCGTGTGGAAACCGAGACCGTCGAGGCGTTCTTTCGGTTCGAGACGCGAACGGGGCGGGGGCGCGGCATTGTGCGGCTGTGTCCGGACCCGGGCGACCCCGACCGCATGCTCGGCTGGACGCTTTTGACCGCGCTGGACGACCTCAAGGGATTCGAGGCGCGGGTCGGGCCGTATCGCCGCGAGGCCCAGGCGGTGAGGCACGATTTTCGGGGGCCGAACTGGCTCGACAAGCGCCGGACAGCGGCCGCCTTTGCCGATCGCGAGCCGGAAGTTCTGGTTGTCGGCGCAGGTCAGGCCGGTCTCGCCATCGCGGCCCGGCTTGGGCATCTTGGCCGCGACACGCTGGTCGTCGAGCGGAACGCGCGGGTCGGCGACAACTGGCGGCACCGCTACCATGCGCTGACCCTGCACAACCGGGTGCAGGTGAATCACCTACCTTACATGACTCTCGGTGGCCCTCCTTGCCCTGCAATTCCCGCTGGGCTGGCCCACCTATATCCCCAAGGACAAGCTGGCGAACTGGTTCGAAATCCTACGCCGACGCGATGGAGCTGAACGTCTGGACAAGCGCGGAGTTTGCAGGCGGCACTTTTGAGGAGGCGCGGCAGCGATGGGCGGTGCGGGTGGCGATGTCGGATGGGTCGCAGCGGGTGCTGCACCCGCGCCACATTGTGATGGCAACGGGGGTCAGCGGCATACCGTCTTGGCCGGATGTTCCCACGCTCGATCAGTTCCGCGGCACGGTGATGCATGCGAGCGCCTACCGCGACGGCGAGGATTGGGCCGGAAAGCGGGCGATCGTTCTGGGGACCGGAAACAGCGGTCACGACATCGCGCAGGACCTGCATGCGAGCGGCGCGGCCGTGACTATCGTCCAGCGCAGCCCGACCCTGATCGTCAATATCGAGCCGAGCGCGCAACTGCCCTATGCGCTTTACGACGAGGGGCCGTCGCTGGAGGAGTGCGACCTGCTCGCCGCATCCATGCCGCTGCCCTTGGCGCGCCAGGCCCACGTTCGATTCACCGAGCGGTCGCGGGCGCTGGACAAACCGCTTCTGGACCGGCTTGAGGCGGTTGGTTTCCGGCTCGATTTCGGGCCCGACGGGACGGGGTGGCAGTTCAAGTATCTTGACTCGGGGCGGCGGGTATTACTTCAACGTGGGATGCTCCGAGTTGATCGCTGACGGTGCCGTTGCGCTTGTCCAATACGGCGACATCGAGCGGTTCATGGCCGAGGGGGCGTTGCTGAGGACAGGCGCGATGGTGACTGCCGATCTGATCGTGCTGGCGACGGGCTACAAGGGTCAGGAGCACCTCGTCGCCAAGCTGTTTGGCGAGGAGGTGGCGGAGCGGGTGGGTCCGATCTGGGGGTTCGGGGAAGACATGGAATTGCGCGCCATGTTCTGCCGCACGGGCCAACAGGGTCTTTGGTTCATCGCGGGAAGTCTCGCCCAATGTCGGATCTACTCGAAATATCTCGCGCTCCAGATTGTGGCCGTCGAGAGCGGTCTCTGGCCGACAAGGACGTGATCGCCCCTTGGGCGGGACCGGCCGTTTGGACGCGAAGGCGACCACGCGACACCAGTTTCAACGTTTGCGCAATACCGTCGCAACGGACTCCGACCGGACTTGCGGCAGGACGACGACGAGCACCCGAGGCAGTCTTCGATGAAGGTCTGTTCTCGCGAGGTCAGGCAAGTGTATTGCCGCGACTGCAAATGGCAGCTCTCTCCGCCCTTACTGCATACCGCCTACCGCCGCGCCGGGCCGCCGGGTGTCTTGAACGCCGAAGAAACTCGGCAGGCCAACCCACGACCCGCTGATTTCCGTCCGTCCGGACGCCTTCCGATCTCCTGCGCAGTTGCACTGCAGGAGAGCGAAGGATGGACGGCTCGGACCACTCACAGACCCACCCCGTCGTCATGCGGATGCGGGGCATGTACCCGAGCGATCTCGGTGGATACGAAGCGCACCGCCTCCGCAAGGGCGGCGACATCGGCAATGTCGACAAGACCCGCAGCCACCGCAACAAGCGGCTGATCGGGCCGGAGGACTGGGCGGACCGGACCCGCGCGCGGATCGCGGAGATGGCGCTCGAGAACCATGTCGCCGAGGTCGAGAGCCTGAAGGCGCGCAAGCGCAAGAAGGACATGCAGCGCCGCATTCTCGAGGGGCCGAAGCAGCCATGGCGGCCGACGCGACACGGTCCCCTGCGTGAGGTCATCCTGACGGCGAACCGGGCCTGGTTCGATGACGAGATACCAAAGTTTTTCGGCGAGAACCGCGAGGCCGACTTCGAGGCCTGCGCGCTGAAATGGCTGCGCGACTCTTTCGGAGACGACGTCGTGCACGCCCGCTGCGACCGCGACGAGACGACGTACCACATCCACGCGGTCGTCGTGCCGGAGACGACCGTCGAGATGACCCGCACCGACAAGACGACGAGCGAGAAGAAGGTCATCGCGACGCGGCGCATGCTGCAGCCGTCGAAGCACGATGTGATCGAGAACTACGAGTATGGCCAGGACACTGTCGGTGCCGCGTTCTCCCATCTCATGCTGACCCGGGGCGAGCGGCGGGCGGCCGCGATCCGCGCGGCGCGTGAGACCGGAGACGCGCCGCCGAAGCGCCGCCACCATGTGCGCACGTCGGATTGGCGCGCCCAGCAGGAGCTTATCCTGGCCGAGCGCGAGACGGCGGCAAGCGCCCGCGAAGCCGCGGTCGAGACCCGCGAGGTGGAGGCCGAGGCAGTGCTTTGCACCGCCGAGCTGATCGGCACCGGAGGGATCGAGATCGATGAGGCTGGCGACGACGGCCCGGACCTGCGCGCGGCCCGAACTGAGGGAGACCAGGATACCACTCCCAAGCTACCGCCAGCCCTCGAGGCCGCGCCAGCGGCGCGCAAGCGGGCGGCCGGCCTCTTCGCACCCATGCTCGCGCGCTTGCGCCGATCGGCAGAAGACCAAGCCCAATCTGCGCTCACGCGCGAGGTCGCGGAGTTGCGGAAGGCTTGGGGCACCATCGAGACCGTCCTGTCACGGCTTCCGAAATCCGTCCGTGAGAACCTCGGCGACGCGCGCAAATCGCTGACGCGCAGCCTCGTCGTACTCCGCCGCCAAGGCGGCACGGAACCCGACGAAGGAAATTCGAAGAAATCGCAGGATCCGCGCTGATCCGATTTCCGGGCTCGAAGAGAGCGTCCCAATTCATCGGCAAGGGAGGTCACAGGCCTCCTGACGCCGGTCCTGAAACGCTCACCAAAGGAGAAACCCCATGAGCAAGAAAACCGAGGCCCTCATCGGCCGCCTGAAAGACGCCCTCGAGTCCGAAGCCGACAAGGAGGCTGCCCGCGAACGCGCCCGTGTCAAAGCGATCCTCCGCGCGCCGCTGCGCTGGCTCGCCACGCTCGACGAGTCCACGCGCGCCGCGATCTTTGCGGGCCTCGAGGAGGTCGCGACGACCCGCGACCGCACCCTCATCGCCGAGCACTCGCTGCGACCCGCCTCGACCGACACGCAGTCCACCATGACGCTGCGCGCCATCCGCGCCACGCCGCCGTTCGACGACGGGGCGACGCCCAAGGCGGAGTAGCAGGCGTGCGCGTCGCCAGTCGGCGCGTCCGATATCGAGCAGAAGAAGAAGAAGAAGAACGGCACCGCCTGCGGTGCCGTCTTCGTCCCGTTTGGGGTCGAGAAATGCGCGCCAGTCCCGACAGTGCCTCATAACGAGGCGGGCCCGGCTCGCGTCGTCCCGGTCCCGGACCCAAGGGCCTTCGCCTGAAGCCCTTCGGCCCAGGCCTCGGCCAATCCGCGCGCGTCGGCCTCGGCCCGGTGCGGATGGGCCGCCCGGTCAAGGGCGCGATAGAACGCCCGCAGCGGCACGTCTTCCTCCATCGTGGTCCCGGTGAAGGCCCGCGCGGCGACAGCGTCGAGATCCGCCACCTCGGGCGCGTCGAGCCCCGCCGTGGCCATCAGCCGAGCAAGCCAAGCCTGATCGTATCGCTGCGCGTCGGAGACGAGCACGAATGTCCCGATGATCTGCTTCGCCCAAACCGCAACCTCTGTCGCCGGTGAGGCGGCATCGAGGTCGGCTCGTGCGATGCCATGGACGATCGCGCTGTCCTCCGCCCCATCCTCCATCGCCCACGCTGCATCCGGTCGGATCAGCCGCCCCACCGACGCGACCAGGCCGTCAGCATCAAGCCACGCGAGGCCGATCTCGATCGACCAAGAGCGGTCCGAGAGGCTCGATGCCTCGAAGTCCAGGAACATCAGCATGTTGGATACTTCTCTCTGTCGGGTTGCTTCGATAGCCCGCTCACGGTTGAACGACCACGCTCTTCTTCTGTGTTCGGTTGCCTTGATGACACGCTGTCTCCTCCGAGCGTCGGAGGAGCTGTCGGATCGAAAATTGCACAGCTCGAAATGGAGCCGTGCTCTGCGCGGTCGATCGCCACCGAACCAGTTCCCGGAATGAGCGCCGGTCTACAGTCAACTGACGGTCATGCTACGGTCCGAGCGACAATGGCGACGCGGCTGCGGCGACATGGTCCGGATCGGCGAGGACCGCACGGAGCGGCTCGACGTCGTCCCGGCGCGCTACCAGGTGATCGTCACGATCCGACCCAGATACGCCTGCCCCAAGGGCCGGGCGGGCGTGACGCAGGCCAGGGCGCCGGCCCATCTCCTTGAAGGGAGCTGGCCAACCGAAGCGCTGCTCGCCCAGATCGCCGTGGCCAAGCATTCCGAGCACATGCCGCTGAACCGGCAGGCGGTGGTCATGGCCCGGCACGGGGTGCCGATCGACCGCTCGGTGCTGGCCGACTGGATGGGCCGGACCGGCGCGCTGGTCGCGCCCGTCGTCGAGCGCATGGCGGTGCTGCTGAAGACCGGCAGCTCCCGGCTCTACGTGGACGAGACCACGGCGCCGGTGCTGGACCGTCGATCATTGGCGCGCAATTGGCAACCGCGGCAGGACGAAGACCGGGTATCTCTGGGCCGTGCTGCGCGACGATCGCGGCTGGAACGGCCCGGCGCCACCCGGCGTCGTGTTCCACTATCGCCCCGGCCGCAGCGGCGCGCATGCCGAGGAGATCCTCGCCGGGTTCGACGGCACCATTCAGGTCGATGCCTATGGCGGCTATGACCGATTGGCGCGGAATGCGCGCACGGGAGGCGAGCCGCTCAAGCTGGCGTTCTGCTGGTCCCACGGCAGGAGGAAGCTGATCGCGGCCAAGCCCAAGGCCGGCTCGCCCATCGTGGACGAGGCACTCCGGCGCATCGCCGCGCTCTACAGGATCGAGGATGCCATCCGCGGCAAGGAGCCCGATCTCCGCCGCGCAGTCCGGCAGGAGCAGTCCCGGCCGCTAGTCGATGACTTCTTCGCCTGGCTCTCCGCCCAGGCCGCCCGGGTGTCGCGCAAGTCCGATCTCGGCAAGGCCCTGGCCTACATGCTCAAGCGCCAGAATGGCTTCCGGCTGTTCCTCGAGGACGGCCGCGTCGACATGGACTCCAACCTGGTCGAGAATGCCATCCGCAGCCCGGCGATGAACCGCCGCAACGCACTCTTCGCCGGCCACGACGAAGGCGGCCGTTCCTGGGCGCGCTTTGCCAGCCTGATCGGCACCTGCAAGATCAACGGCGTCGAGCCCTACGCCTACCTGGTCGATCTCTTCACCAAGCTCGCCGACGGCCACCTCGACAGGGACATCGACGCGCTGATGCCCTGGGCATTCGCCGCGGCCACCAATCCCTCACAATGAGCTCATCCGAGACTTCCCGGTGAGCTCATTTTGAGCCTTCACAAGCCGCGCCGTCCAGCTTGGCCGCGCCAGAAAACCCGCCGCAATCGAAACCTAAATGGGGCGGAGACGGCGCATACGGTGAAACGTTCCTTTCCAGCCGATCAGGTCAGTTGGGCGAACAACCGCCTCCACCGCAGACCCGCCATCCGAAACAGCCGGGTCCGCCGGTCCTTCGGTGATCCCGGCCCAGCCCACTCAAGCGCCGCAATCGCCCCCGAGGAGCCCGTCGACGTGGCGCGCGCAGCCGGTGAGGGCGGCGTAGTCGTCCTCGACCATCCAGACCGCGAAGCGTGTCCATGAACTCGGAGAAGCGGCCCTTGGCGCGGAACGCATCGACGAAGCCGTAGCGCGCCAGATAGGGCGCGGATCGCGCGTGGCCATGCCGCCGACGAGGTAGATGCCGCCGAAGGGCAGATGGGTGAGGGCGAGGTCGCCCGCGACGCGGCCGAGGGCGCGGCAGAACGCGTCCGCGCGTGCGGCGGGCGACCGGGTCGGACCGCTTCCGCGATGCGCCGCCATGATCTCGCGCGGAGGTCAGCTCCGCCCCGGCCGCGGCGCTGGCCCAGGCGTAGACCCGCTCCAGCCCGCGGCCCGACAGCACGTCCTCGACGCCGGGGAAGCCGTGGTGGCAGGCGACGAAGCGCGACAGCTCGCATGTCCTCGGCCGACAGGACGGGAAAGGTGGCGTGGCCCGCTCTCGCAGGGGGGGACGTAGCGGCCGGTCGCGGTGCGGAACACCGGCACCGCGTTGAAGCCGGTGCCGACGCCGATGACCAGCTTGGCGGCGTGGTCCTCCGCCGGCGGGGCCGGGGAGCGATCCGGTGCAGGCTCTCGGGCGGCAGTGACCGAGCGGCGTGGCCCTGGGCCTGGAGGTCGTTCAGGATCGCGGCCGTGCGCCGCGCCGGTGCGCGCGGCGAGCTGGTCGCGGTCGATGGTCCAGCCGACGATTGGTCAGCCGTCCGGCGCCGTCCATCACCGGGCCGGCCATGGCGATGCAGGCGCCGGCGCAGACCGGCCGCCCCCTCTCGGAGAGATAGCGCGCATAGATGGCGCCGAGCCCGGCGTGCTCGGCGTTGCGGAAGCGCGCGATGCTCGCCGTGTCGACGCGGCCCGCCCTCGGCCAGACGCCACGCGGGTATTGGTGCCGCCCACGTCCGAGACGAGGCAGCGCCGGGTCATCGGCCAGCGCCTCGCGCGCAGGGCGTGGTAGCAGGCCTTGGGCGTGCGCGTCTGGCTGGCATAGTCCACGTGGACGAGGCCGAAGCGCGGACCGTAGCCGACGTTCCACTCGTAATTGTCGAGCAGCGACCAGGTGAAGTAGCCCTGGACCGGCACGCCGTCGTCGATCGCGCGGCGGACCTGGGCCAGATGCGCGTTCAGGTAGTCGATCCGCCGGCGGTCGTCGACCGCGCCGTCCGTCACCCGGTCGTCCCAGGCCATGCCGTTCTCGGTGACGTAGAGCGGCAGGCCGCGGGTATAGCCCTCGTGGACGCGGGTGAGGAAGGCGTGCAGCCCCTCGGGGTAGATCTCCCAGCCGAGCTGGGTCTTGGGCAGCGGCCCTGGCACCTCCTCGAGCGCGGGCCAGGGGCCGGAGGCCGGGGCGATGATCTTGCGGGTGTAGTAGTTGAGCCCGAGCCAGTCGAGCTGCTGGCCGATCAGCGCCATGTCGTCCTGCCAGTTCGGCGGGCAGGTGCGGGCCAGCCCCTCCAGCACGTCGTCGGGATAGGCGCGGTTGATCAGCCCGCCGAGGAAGAAGCGGTTGTAGTAGCCGTCATAGGTCGCGCGCGGCCTTGCGGGCCGCGGGGCTGTCGTCGGCGGGCACGGCGTATTCGAAGTTGCAGACCGCGCCGAGATTCGCACATGCCCAGGTCGCGCATCACCTCGATCGGCGCGGCCGTGGGCGAGCAGGACGTGGTGCATGGCGCGGGCGGTGGCGCGGATGTCGCGCAGGCCCGGCGCGTGGTGGCCGAGGAAATGGCACATCCAGCCGACGCACCAGGGCTCGTTGATCGGCGCCGCCGACCAGACCCGGTCGCCGATCCGCTCCATCGACCACCTCCGCGAAATCGGCGAACCAGCTCGGCGATGTCGCGGTTGCGCCAGCCGCCGAGATCGGCGAGCGGCGAGGGCAGTTCCCAGTGGTAGAGCGTGGCGGCGGGCTTCAGCCCGCGCTCCAGCAGCCCGTCGACCAGCCGGTCGTAGAAGTCGAGCCCCTCGGCGTTCGGCGCGCCGCGGCCCTCGGGCAGCACCCGCGCCCAGGAGGTCGAGAAGCGGTAGACGTCGAGATTGCCGTCGCGCAGCAGGTCGAGATCCTCGTCCCAGCGGTTCAGTGGTCGCAGGCCACGCGCGCCGTTCTCGGCGCCGGCGACGTTGCCCGGCGTGGCGGCGAAATCGTCCCAGTGGGTGCGCCCGGCGCCGCCCTGGGCGTGGCCCTCGATCTGGTAGGCGGAGGTGGCGGCGCCGAAGAGGAAGCCCGTCGGGAAAGTCCGCGCGCGTGTGGTTCAGCATGGGCGTCCCCCGTTGCGATCCTCGGAGCGAACATAGGCGCGGCCGGAGGGCGCGTCAAAACGCCCGGGGGCGCGCGCGGGCCGGATCCGAACTCCGCGGCCCGGCCCCACAGGAAGGTTTGACTTAGCAAGGTTTGACTTATCCGTCCGGTTTGTGAACCGTGGAGCGGCAATGTCCGCCGGTTGCGGTAACGCGAACCGGTCAAAACGAGGCAGAGACGGAGGGCGCGGCCACGTCGCCGCGCCGCGAAGGGAGAGAGTTAGCATGACCACGAGACCGACCCGTTCGCTCTGGGCCGGCGCCGCGATCCTGGCGCTGGGCACCGGCCTGGCCGAGGCGCAGGATCTGGAATTCCCAGTGGGCGAGGGCCCGTTCAACTGGGACAGCTACGAGGAATTCGCCGCCGAGCCACGACTACTCGGGCGAGACGCATCGACATCACCGGCCCCTGGACCGGGCAGGACGCCGCGCTGGTCGAGACGGTGCATCGCCTATTTCGAGGAGGCGACCGGCGCGACGGTGAACTACTCCGGCTCCGACAGCTTCGAGCAGGACATCGTGATCTCCACCCAGGCGAACTCGGCGCCGAACATCGCGGTGTTCCCGCAGCCCGGCCTGCTGCGCGACCTTGCGGCGCGCGGCTGCGTCACGCCGCTGCGCGAGGAGACCGCGAGCTGGATCGCCGAGAACTACGCCGCGGGCGAGTCCTGGGTCGATCTCGGCCACCTTCGACGGGCCCGACGGCGAGGACGCAGCTCTACGCCTTCCCCTACAAGATCGACGTGAAATCCCTGGTCTGGTACGTGCCCGAGCAGTTCGAGGAGGCCGGCTACGAGATCCCCGAGACGATGGAGGACCTCAAGGCGCTGACCGAGCAGATCGCCGAGGACGGCGGACGCCCTGGTGCATCGGCCTCGGCTCCGGCGCCGCGACCGGCTGGCCCGCGACCGACTGGGTCGAGGACATGATGCTGCGCACCAGCGACGCCCGAGGTCTACGACCAGTGGGTGACCAACGAGATCCCGTTCGACGACCCGCAGGTCGTCGCGCGCGATCGAGGAATTCGGCTGGTTCCTGCAAGGACGGACTTCGTCAACGGCGGCCGCGAGGCGGCGGCGACGACCGACTTCCGCGACACGCCCGGCGGGCCTCTTCGAGTTCCCGCCGGAATGCTACATGCATCAAGCAGGCGACCTTCATCCCGACCTTCTTCCCCGAAGGCACGGAGGTGGGCGAGGACGTCGACTTCTTCTACTTCCCGGCGCCACGAGGAGGAGGATCTGGGCAGCCGGTCCTCGGCGCCGGCACGCTGTTCGCGATCACCAACGACAGCGAGGCGGCGCAGGGCTTCATCGAGTTCCTGAAGACGCCGATCGCGCACGAGGTCTGGATGGCGCAGTGCGGGCTTCCTGACGCCGCTACACCGAGGCCAACCCGGAGGTCTTCGCCACCGACGCGCAGCGGGCGCTGAACGACATCCTGCCCGACGCGACGACCTTCCGCTTCGACGCATCCGACCTGATGCCGGGCGAGATCGGCGCCGGGCGCGTTCTGGACCGGGATGGTCGACTTCACCACCGGCGCCGGACGCCGAGGCCGCCGCCGCGGCGATCCAGGACCGCTGGGACACGCTGAAGAACTGACGGCCGCGGCCGGGCCATGCGACGCGGCGGCGGCCCGGGCGGGGACCGATCCGCCGCGCGCCGCCGCCGGCAGAGGAAGTCGAGACGCCCGCACGGGCGCAGAGGGGAGGAGACAATGCCTGTCGTCTTGCAGGGGATCCTGACGATCCTCATCGGCGTCGGCGGATGCGTCGGCTATTTCTACTTCTCCAACCTCCTCCTCGACAAGGTCATCTTTCCCGGCGAAGGGCGAGAACATCGGGCGCAACATCAACCGCGCCAACGCGGTCCGGCCGTGGCTGTTCCTGTTCCCGGCGATCTTCGTGCTCGGGCTCTACCTCGTCTATCCGGTGGTGGGCTCGTTCTTCCGCTCGCTCTACGACCGCGTCCGGGACGATTTCGTCGGGCTTCGGCAACTACGCGCTCGCTGTTCCGGAGCGGCGACTTCCAGACCGCGTTCCTCAACAACTTGCTCTGGGTGATCTTCGTGCCGGCCGCCTCGACCTTCCTCGGGCTGCTCGTCGGCGCAGCTCACCGACAAGCTCTCCTGGGGCAACATCGCCAAGTCGCTGATCTTCATGCCGATGGCGATCTGCTTCGTCGGCGCCTCGCTGATCTGGAAATTCGTCTACGCCAACGACGCCGACATCGGCCTGATCAACGCGATCCGCGCCTCGTTCGGCTTCGAGAACCCGATCGACGTGCTGCAGATCCCGTTCTGGAACAACTTCTTCCTGATGGTGATCCTGATCTGGATCCAGACCGGCTTCGCCATGGTGATCCTGTCGGCGGCGCTGCGCGGCATCCCCGAGGAGACGATCGAGGCGGCGATCCTCGACGGCGCGAACCCGTTCCAGCTCTTCTTCAAGATCAAGGTGCCGCAGATCATGGGCACCATCGTGGTCGTCTGGACGACGATCACGATGCTGGTGCTGAAGGTCTTCGACATCGTCTACACGATGACCGGGCGGCAATTTCGGCACCGAGATCCTGCCGAGCTACATGATGGACTTCATGTTCCGCGACGACGGGCGCGCGACCGCCGATCGCCTTCGTCATCATGATCGTCGTGCTGCCGGTGATGATCTGGAACATCGTGCAGGCCCGCAGGGAGATGCGCTGAGATGGCCCGCGACCGGAGGAGCAAGTAATGGATAACATCGCCGGACAGAAATCGTCGCTCGCCTGGGCCACCCATCTCTCGGTCCTGATCCTGGTGCTGCTCTGGCTGATCCCGACGATCGGGCTGTTCGTCTCGTCGTTCCGCGAGCGCGACCAGATCTCGGCCTCGGGCTGGTGGCAGGCGCCGTTCCCGGTGGAGCTGACCGCGCGCGGGCGCACCGGCGCCGACGGCCACGCAGGAGGGCGACGTCTTCGTCGTCACCGGCAACATCTTCGACGACGAGGAGGCGGCGAGCTACTTCCCCGACGGCGGCGGCGACATCGTGGCCTTCGGCACGCGCGGCGTCGACCCGACCGAGTTCGAGGCCGGCACCACCGCCGATCTGGGCGACGGCGAGACGCTGACGGTGAACGCCGACGGCAGCTACGCTTGGCGCACGCCGGAGGATCCGGGCGACCGCGGCCAGCGGGTCTATTTCGCCGCGCAAGCCCCGCCGGACTTCACCCTCGACAACTACGAGCAGGTGCTGACCGCCGACAACATGGACCGCGCCTTCATCAACACGCTGACGGTGACGGTGCCGGCGACGATCATCCCGATCCTGATCGCGGCCTTCGCGGCCTATGCGCTGGCCTGGATGGACTTTCCCGGCCGCGGCCTGCTGATCGCGATGGTGGTGGGGCTCCTGGTGGTGCCGCTGCAGCTCGCGCTGGTGCCGATGCTGAACCTGCACAACCGGATCGGGATCGGGCAGAGCTTCCTCGGCATCTGGTTCGCGCACACGGCCTTCGGCATGCCGCTCGCGGTCTATCTGATGCGCAACTACATGGTCGGCCTGCCGCGCGACATCATCGAGAGCGCCAAGGTGGACGGGGCCACGGATTTCGAGCTGTTCACGCGGATCGTGCTGCCGCTGTCGCTTCCGGCGCTGGCCGCGTTCTCGATCTTCCAGTTCCTCTGGACCTGGAACGACCTGCTGGTGGCCAAGGTGTTCCTGCCCTCGGACGACGCCAGCAAGGTGATGACGGTGAAGATCGCCGACGACCTGCTGGGCTCGCGCGGCGGCGACTGGGGCATCCTCGCCACGGCCGCCTTCGTCTCCATCGCCGTGCCGCTCGTGGTGTTCTTCTCGATGCAGCGCTTCCTGGTGCGCGGCCTGCTCGCCGGTTCGGTCAAGTAGGCGATGGCCTTTCTCGACCCGACGACGGACCGGCCGATCGAGGCCGGCCCCCCGGACCCGGATTGGTGGCGCGGCGCGGTCATCTACCAGATCTATCCGCGCTCCTTCCAGGATTCGAACAATGACGGGGTCGGCGACCTGTCGGGCATCATCCACCGGATGGACTACCTGCGCCGGCTCGGCGTGGACGCGATCTGGATCTCGCCCTTCTTCCGCTCGCCGATGCGCGATTTCGGCTACGATATCTCCTAGTTCCGCGACGTCGATCCGCTCTTCGGCTCGATGGGCGATTTCGACGCCCTGATCCATCGCGCCCATTCGCTGGGCATCCGGGTGCTCATCGACCTGGTGATGAGCCACACCTCCTCGGACCATCGCTGGTTCAAGGAAAGCCGCTCCTCGCGCGACAATCCCAAGGCCGACTGGTATGTCTGGGCCGACCCCAAGCCCGACGGCTCGCCGCCGAACAACTGGCTGTCGATCTTCGGCGGCTCGGCCTGGGAATGGGAATCCGAGCGGATGCAGTACTACCTGCACAACTTCCTGATCGAGCAGCCGGATCTCAACTTCCACAACGAGGAGGTCCGCGCCGAGCTCCTGAACGTGGCGCGGTTCTGGCTCGACAAGGGGGTGGACGGGTTCCGCCTCGACGTCGTGAACTTCTACTTCCACGACAAGCAGCTGCGGGACAATCCGGCGCTGCCGCCCGAGCACCGCAACGACAACATCGCGCCATCGGTGAATCCCTACAACTTCCAGGACCACCTGTTCGACAAGACCCAGCCGGAGAACCTCGACTTCCTCGCCACCTTCCGCCGGCTCATGGACAGCTATCCCTCGATCACCAGCGTCGGCGAGATCGGCGAGAGCCAGCGGGGCATGGAGACCCAGAGGGACTACACCTCGAACGGCCGGCTCCACATGGCCTACGATTTCGACTTCCTCGCCAACGCCTTCCCCTCCGGCAGCCGGATCCGCCACGTGCTCGAGCGCTTCGACCGGATCGTGACGGAGGGCTGGGCCTGCTGGGCGTTCTCGAACCACGACACGGTGCGCTACGCCAGCCGCTGGGATCTCTCGGAGAGCCAGAAGCGGCTCTACGCGGCGATCCTGATGACGCTGAAGGGCACGGTCTGCCTCTACCAGGGGGAGGAGCTGGGCCTAGTCGAGGCCTACGTCCCCTACGAGGACCTGCAGGACCCCTACGGCAAGCGCTTCTGGCCGAAGTTCAAGGGCCGGGACGGGGCGCGCACGCCGATGCCCTGGAACCAGGACCACAATGGCGGCTTCACCGATGCCCGGCCCTGGCTGCCGGTCGCGGTGGAGCACGTGGAGCGGGCGGTGAGCGTGCAGGATCCCGATCCCGGGTCGCTGCTGAACTTCTACCGCGACTTCATCGCCTTCCGCCGCACCCTGCCGGCGCTCGCCCAGGGCGGGCTCGAGATCCGGGCGGCGGACGACGACAAGCTCTGCATGATCCGCGAGGACGAGGAGATGCGGGTCTTCGTGGCCTTCAACCTCGCGACGGTGGACCAGGTGGTCGCGCTGCCCGAGGGCGAGTGGCTCTTGGAGACGGCGGCGCCCTTCGAGGCCCGGCTCGAGGGACGGGACCTGCATCTGGCGCCGCATCAGGGCGCGTTCGCGACGCAACGACACGGATAGGGAGGCGAGAGGATGGCCGATCTGAAGCTCAAGGACGTGGCCAAGGCCTATGGCAGCGTCAAGGTACTCGACAACATCGACCTCGACATCGAGAAGGGCGAGCTCGTCGTCTTCGTCGGCCCCTCGGGCTGCGGGAAGTCGACGCTGCTGCGGATGATCGCCGGGCTCGAGAAGATCACCGGCGGCACGCTGGAGATCGACGGGCGGGTGGTCAACAACGTGCCGCCCTCGCAGCGCGGCATCGCCATGGTGTTCCAGTCCTACGCGCTGTATCCGCACATGACGGTGCGCGACAACATGGCCTTCGCGCTGAAGATCGCCAAGAAGTCGAAGGAGGAGATCGACGCCGCGGTGAAGAACGCCGCGCGCATCCTGCAGCTCGAACCCTATCTCGACCGGCTGCCGAAGGCGCTGTCCGGCGGGCAGCGGCAGCGGGTGGCGATCGGACGGGCGATCGTGCGCGACCCCAAGGTCTACCTCTTCGACGAGCCGCTCTCGAACCTCGACGCGGCGCTCCGGGTGGCGACGCGGATCGAGATCGCGCAGCTGAAGGAGCAGATGCCGGATTCGACGATGATCTACGTCACCCACGACCAGGTGGAGGCGATGACGCTGGCCTCGCGCATCGTGGTGCTGGCGGGCGGCGGGATCAGCCAGGTGGGCACGCCGCTCGATCTCTACGAGAAGCCGGAGAACGAGTTCGTGGCGCAGTTCATCGGTTCGCCGGCGATGAACCTTCTGGAAGGCGAGGTGGTGGCGACCGGCGAGCGGACCACCGTGCGGATGAAGGACGGCGGAACCGCGGTGTCGCATTATCCCTCGACCGAGTCCGACCGCGGCAAGACGGTGAAGATCGGCGTCCGGCCGGAGGATTTCGTCGAGGCGCAGGGGGAGGAATACATCTTCGAGGGCAGCGTCGACATCACCGAGGCGCTGGGCGAGGTGACGCTGCTGTATTTCGAGACCGGCGACGCCTCGCTCGAGGACATGGAGAAGGGCGACGCGGCGGTGATCGCCAAGCTGCAGGGCATCCACAAGGACCTGCGCGGGAAGCGGGTGAAGCTCGGCGCGGACCCCTCGCGGGTGCATGTCTTCCACGACGGCAGGTCGCTTCTCTACCGTTAACGGCGCGTTAGGGCGGCGGGGCGAGGCTGCGGCCATGCAGATCGTGACCGACCCGCCCGGACGGGAGGACTGGGAGGCGTGGACGGCGACGGCGCCGCTCGAGCAATCCTGGGAATACGCCGCCGCCGCGGCGGCCTTCGGCGCACGGGTGGTGCGGGCGCGCGTGGTCTCGGGCGGCGAAGTGGCGGGGGCGGTGCAGGTGGTCGGCCGGCGCCTGTTCGGGATCGGGTTCGGCTGCGCGGCGCGCGGCATCCACTGGCGCGAGGCGCCGTTCTCGGGCGCGGAGGCGGCGCTGGCGCGGGCGCTGGGCCGGGGCGTGCTGGTGGTCGCGGCGGAGGCGGGACTCGCGGTCTCCGGCAGACGGATGGCGGCGCAGTTGGCGCTCGACCGGCCGCTGCGTCCCGCGATGGCGCAGAAATGGCGCAACCGCCTGAACCGCGCCGAGCGGCAGGAGCTCTTCGTGCTGAGGGAACGCGGCTGCCCGGACTGGCTGGTCCGGGCGGAGCGCGCGGCGCGGCGGCGGCGGCGCTACGGCGCGCTGCCGGCGGGCTGGCTGACGGCGCTGGGGCGAGCCTGCCCCGGCAGCGTGGAGACCTGGGGCGCCTACCGGGACGGCACGCCCCTGGCGGGGATCACCACGATCCGGCACGGCGCGGTCCTGACCTATCATCTGGGCTGGTCGGGGGAGGCGGGGCGCGCGGCCTCGGCGCATCACCTGCTGCTGACGCGGGCGATCGAGGCGGCGGCGGAGGGCGGGGCGCGCTTCGCCGATCTGGGGCTCGTCGACCGGGACCGGCTGCCGGGGCTGACGCGGTTCAAGCTCGGCACCGGCGCGGAGGCGGTGGAGATCCCCGCCATGCGGCTGCATCTCGCGGGACCGGTACGCGGCTCGCGGATCGGGCGGGCGGCCGATGCGGCCTGAGGCTCAGGCGGGCGCGTATCCCGCGAGCATCTTCTCGACCACGTTCTCGGGAACGAAGCCCATCTGCACGAAGAAGGCGACCATGTCGAAATGGTTGTAGGCCTCGGCGATCTTGCCTTCCTTCACGCGGACCATGAGCTGCCCGGTGAAATCGATCTTGGCGCCCGAGAGCCGCGACAACGCCTTGCAGCGCAGGTGGAGCGAGAGCCAGTCGCCGTCCTCGACGACATGCATGATCTCCATCCGCGGGGCGCTGATCAGCATCAGCGACGACTGGACGAAGGTGACGAAGTCGTTCGGATCGAACGCCATGTCGCTGCCGAGTCCGGTCGCGCTCGCGTCGGGGTGGAAGAAATCCTGCGCTGCGGTCTCGTCCCCACGGCGCCAGACGGTATCGAAGAACTCCTGGACGATGGATAGGTGGGACATCGGTCGGCCTCGCTGGGTCCATTACGGAATCCAGAAAGACACATTAACATGAAGCAAAGGTTTCCGTTCGCCGATCAGTTGAAATCCGGTCGCGCGGCGGAAGGCGCTGCCCAAGGGCGGCGGGCGACGACAATCGGTGGGAGACGGGAATAGAAGTGCAGGCTTCTGTTGCCAGGTGCCTGCGAACCCCGCCTTACCTTGCTAGAGACAAGGACTTCAGATTTCGGTCTTGCCTACCGCTTAAGCGGCAAGCGCAACCGGAGCACGATTGTCGTTGGCAATTATGCTTTACGGACCGATAACGGTGGTACCTCACCGGGACAAAGCCACACCTTTAGACGTCCGTCGATCCTGTTTCGGCCCCATGCGCCCCCAACGACGGGCGATTTGGTGGAGCCGCCGGGTACCGCCCCCGGGTCCGATCCGCTTATTACGTGCGCGTTTATGTCCATAGTCCCCTGACGGGAACATTCCGAATATGCGCTGGGCGGAGCCGGGTTTCAAGCACTCAGAAGTGGTTGATGACGATGGCGAGGACGCCGACCGCGATCTCGACCGCGAAGAAGACCCATTTCTGCCGCGAGGCGCCGTCGAGGAGGATCGAGGTCAGCCGCCCGATCGCCGCCCCGCCCCAGGCGCAGCCGATCATGGCGTAGGCGGTGGGATTGCCGATCAGGAGCGCGCCGGCGCCCAGGCCGACGAAGAGCGCGCCGGAGGCGGCGCGCATCTCGCTCGGGCCCATCGTGGAGCCCTCCCTCGCGGCGAGGCCGAGCTGATCCATCGTGTAGCGCGGCGCGATCCAGCCGATCAGGCCGAAGCCGATGGAGACGAGGGCGATGAGAACGTTCAGGATGTCGACCATGATTTCCTCCGCGATGGTCTCAGGCGACCGGCGCCTGGCCGTTCGAGGCCGAGAGCCCGCCATCGACGGGCAGGACGACGCCGTTCACGAAACGGGCATAGGGCGAGAACAGGAAGGCCACCGCGTCGGCGACCTCCTCGGGCTCGCCCGGCCGGCCCATCGGGATGCGCGACGTCATCGCCGCATAGGCCTCGGCGTTCTCCTCGAGACCCTTCGCCATCTCGGTCCGGGTGAAGGAGGGGGCGACGGCGTTCACGCGCACGCCCGAGCCGCCGGCATCGAGGGCCAGGCCCTGCACCATGAGGGTGAGCGCGCCCTTCGAGGCGTTATAGGCCCAGCCGCCGAAATCGCCGCGGATGCCGGAGACCGAGGAGGTGACGACGACCGAGCCGCCCGACGCCTTGAGCGGCTCCCAGGCGGCGCGGATCGTGTTCTGGGTGCCGGTGACATTGACGTCGATCACGCGTCGGAAGCCCTCCAGGTCCACGTCCTCCAGATGGCCCATCTCGGCCACCCCCGCATTGGCGAAGAGCCCGTCGAGGGCACCGAACCGCTCCAGCGTCGCCGCGACGAGCGCCTCGCAGGCCTCGGGGTCGGAGATGTCGGTGGTGCGGGTGAGAGTGCGGCCGTGCTCCATCGCGCGGGCGACCTTCTCGAGCTTCTCCGGGCGGCGCGCGGCGAGGACCACGTTCGCGCCGAGTTCGCCGAGCCGCGTCGCGGTGGCGGCGCCGATGCCGGAGGAGGCGCCGGTCACGATGATCGTCTTGCCGTCGAAATCCATGATCTCTCCTGTCGATTTCGCGTCTCCTGCGCCAACCGGGCGGCGGCGGGGAGGTTCCTGCGATGGACGCGGGCGGGCTGCGGCCTAATGTGACAGGCAGTTTCGGGCCGGAGGGAGAGAAAGATGTTCAAGGCACTGCTTGTCGAGAAGGACGACGAGGGCAAGACCCATGCGGGCGTCCAGGAGCTCGACGAGGGCCGTCTGCCCGAGGGCGACGTGACCGTCGCGGTCGAGTATTCGACCCTGAACTACAAGGACGGGCTCTGCATCGGGCCGGGCGGCGGGCTGGTCAGGACCTATCCGCACGTGCCGGGCATCGACTTCGCCGGCACCGTGGAGAGCTCCGACGACGACCGCTACAAGGCCGGCGACAAGGTGGTGCTGACCGGCTGGGGCGTCGGCGAGCGGCACTGGGGAGGCTACGCCGAGAAGGCGCGGGTGAAGGCCGACTGGCTGGTGCCGCTGCCCGAGGGGCTGACGACGCGGCAGGCGATGGCGGTGGGGACCGCCGGCTTCACCGCCATGCTCGCCGTGCAGGCGCTCGAGGATCACGGGCTCTCCCCGGATGCGGAGCAGCCGGTCCTCGTCACCGGCGCCTCGGGGGGCGTCGGGTCGGTGGCGGTCGCGATCCTCGGTCAGCTCGGCTACAAGGTCGCCGCGGTGACCGGGCGGCCGGAGAACGAGGGCTATCTGACGGATCTGGGGGCGACCGAGATCGTGCCGCGGGAGGACCTCGCCGAGACGACCAAGAAACCGCTCGAATCGGAGAAATGGGCGGGTTGCGTCGATGCGGTCGGCGGTGCCATGCTGGCGCGGGTACTGGGCCAGATCGTCCAGGAGGGGTCGGCCGCCTCGGTGGGGCTCGCCGGGGGAGCGGATCTTCCCGCGAAGGTCACCCCGTTCCTGCTCCGGGGCGTCAATCTGCTCGGGATCAACAGCGTCACGCAGCCCTACGACAACCGCCTTCGGGCGTGGCGGCGCATCGCCGGCGACCTGCCGATGGAGAAGCTCGAGGCGATGGTGGAGACAGCGGGCCTCGAGGATTTGCCGCGGCTCGGCGGCGACATCCTCAAGGGGCGCGTCAAGGGCCGGGTCGTGGTGGAGATCGGGGCCTAGCGTCCGGACCGACAATCACAGGCCGGCCCGCGGCGGGCGCGGCACAGCGAAGGAGGTAAGTCATGTTCGCCAAGATCATGTGCCCGGTGGACCTGTCGCATATCGACGATCTGGGAAAGGCGCTCAAGGTCGCCGGAGACCTGGCGCGGATCTATGACAGCGAGCTCGTCTATGTGGGCATCGCGCCGACCGTTCCGGGAAGCGCCGGTCACAATCCCAAGGAATACGAGGCGAAGCTGCGCGACCTGGCGAAATCGGAGGGCGAGACCTACGGTGTGGCCACCTCGGCGGAGGTGAAGGCGGCGACGGATCCGACCGCGGCGGTGAATCATCTGCTCCAAGAGGCCGCCGAGGCGCTCGATCCCGATCTCATCGTCATGGCGACCCATACGCCGAACCTGATCGACCACATCTGGGCCGCCCACGGCACGGCCCTGGCGCGCGCCACGGACGCCTCGATCTTCCTGGTCCGAAAGTGACCTATGGTCACCTCGACAAAACGGGGTAAGGTTGGTTAACCGGCGCCGAGCCCGATAACGAATCCAACAGGGGAAAACCCATGTCAGACACGAGCCCGGGACTCGACATCCCGTCGCCGGATGGCGAGGTCAACAAGATCAACACCGCCTACGAGGTGGGGCAGGACAATTACCAGGGCCGGCTCGGGCCGCTGATGTTCGACGTCCACAACCCCGTCTTCCTGATCTCCTCGCTCACCGTCGTCGCCTTCGTGCTGGTGACCCTGATCTTCCAGGATCAGGCGAGCGGGGTGTTCGGCTGGATCTTCACCTTCGTCACGACGAAATTCGATTGGTTCTTCCTCGGCGCTGCGAACATCTTCATCGTATTCTGCCTCGGCATCGCTCATCTCGCCGCTCGGGCGGGTGCGGCTCGGCGGGTCCGATGCGAAACCGGACTACACCTACATGAGCTGGTTCGCGATGCTCTTCGCCGCCGGCATGGGCATCGGGCTGATGTTCTTCGGCGTGCTCGAGCCGGTCTATCACATGCAGGTCTCGCCCCGCTGGGCCTGACCGGGCCGTTCACCGACGGCACGCTCGACGAGAGCCAGATGGCCAATGCACGTGCCCATGGTCTCGCCGCATCGATCTTCCATTATGGGCTGCACCCGTGGGCGGTCTACGCGGTCGTGGCGCTGGCGCTGTCGCTCTTCACCTACAACAAGCAGTTGCCCCTGTCCCTCCGCTCGGCCTTCTACACGCTCCTCGGCGACCGGGTCTGGGGCTGGCCCGGGCATTGCATCGACATCATCGCGGTCTTCGCCACGCTTTTCGGCCTGACGACGTCACTTGGGCTCGGGGCTCAGCAGGCGACCGCGGGTATGCACTATGTCTATGGCATTCCCGACACGCTGAACACGCAGATCATCGTCATCATCTGCGTGACAGGCGTGGCGCTCTTCTCGGTGGTGCGGGGGCTCGACGGCGGGGTCAAGCTGCTGTCGAACATCAACATGGTCTTCGCGTTCTGCCTTCTGCTGTTCGTGCTCCTGTTCGGCCCGACGCTGCGGATCCTGCAAGATTTCGGCGTCGGGTTCGTGACCTATCGTCAGGGATGTCGTTCCGCTCTCGATGCCGATCGGCCGTAGCGATGACAGCTTCCGCGAGAGCTGGACCTCGTTCTACTGGGCCTGGTGGATCTCCTGGTCGCCCTTCGTCGGCATGTTCATCGCCCGGGTGAGCCGCGGTAGGACGGTGCGGGAATTCGTCACCTGCGTGGTCCTGATCCCGACCCTTCTGCGGTGTTCTGGATGGCCGTGTTCGGCGGCACCGCGATCAACCAGGTCTTCACCGAAGGGACCAACTCGGCGCGTCTATCAGAACGTGATCGAGAACTACGATGCCTCGATCGCCATGTTCGCGATGCTGGGCGATCTGCCGCTGACCTCGATCGCTTCGACGCTCGGCGATCATCCTGGTGCTGGTGTTCTTCATCACCTCGTCGGATTCCGGCAGTCCTCGTGATCGACACGATCACCGCCGGCGGCAAGACCGAAGCGCCGACCGCGCAGCGGGTGTTCTGGGCGACGACCGAGGGCATCGTGGCGATCGTGCTGCTGATCGGCGGCGGGCTGGAGGCGCTGCAGGCGATGGTGAACGCCACCGGCATCTTCTTCACCGTGGTCCTGCTGTTCCTGTGCTGGGCGACCTTCGAGGGGCTCCGGACCGAGCCGCGGACGAAGAGCGCCTTCGCGTGACATGACGCCGCGCCGGCTGCGGGACCTCCCGGCCGGCGCTTTTCGTCGCCGGCCCGTGCCCTAGCTCGCGCGGCATGGCAGACGACGGCTCTCCCATCCTCCTGTGGTTCCGCCGCGACCTGCGGCTGACCGACCATCCGGCGCTCGACGCCGCCGCCTCGAGCGGGCGGCCGGTGATCCCGGTCTTCGTCCACGACGAGGTGGTGGAGGGATATGGCGCGGCGCCGAAATGGCGGCTGGGCCTCGGCGTCGCGGCCTTCGCCGAGCGGCTCGTCGAGATCGACTTGCGGCTGGTGCTGCGACGCGGCCGGGCGAAGGAGGTGCTCGAAAGCCTCGTCGAGGAGACCGGCGCCGCCACGGTCTGGTGGACACGGGCCTACGACCCGCCCTCGATCGCCCGCGACCGGGGCGTGAAGGCGGCGCTGGAGGAGAGGGGCGTCGAGGCCCGCAGCCATCGCGGCCACGTCCTCTTCGAGCCCTGGAGCGTCGAGACGCAGCAGGGCGGATACTACAAGGTCTACACGCCCTATCTGGCGGGCGGTGAAGGACCGCGAGGTGGGGACCCCGCTCTCCGCGCCCCCGGAACTGCGCGCGCCGGAAGGCTGGCCGGCGAGCGACGGCATCGGGGACTGGAAGATGGGCCGGGAGATGGATCGCGGCGCGGCGATCGTCGGGCGCTATCTCAACGTGGGCGAGGCGGCGGCGCAGACGCGGCTCGGGCTGTTCATGCGCGACGGCGTCGCGGCCTACCAGAAGCGGCGCGACCATCCGGGCATCGACGGCACCTCGCAGCTCTCCGAGAACCTGACCTACGGCGAGATCTCGGTGCGCTCCTGCTGGCAGGCGGGCCAGAGGGCCCTCGACGAGGGCAAGGACGGCGCGGCGACTTGGCTGCAGGAGCTGGTCTGGCGCGACTTCGCCTATCATCTCGTCTACCACACGCCGCGGCTGATGACCGACAACTGGCGCAGCGAATGGGATGCCTTCCCGTGGAACGAGGACGAGCGGCTGGCGGAGGTGAAGGCCTGGAAGCAGGGGCGCACCGGCATCCGCTTCGTCGACGCGGCGATGCGCGAGCTCTACACTACGGGGCGGATGCACAACCGGGCGCGGATGATCGTGGCGAACTACCTCACGAAGAACCTGATGAGCCACTGGCGGATCGGGTGCAGCTGGTTCGAGGACACGCTCGTCGACTGGGACCCGGCCTCGAACTCGCTCGGCTGGCAATGGGCGAGCGGGGCGGGGCCGGACGCCGCGCCCTATTTCCGCATCTTCAACCCGGTGACCCAGCTCGACAAGTTCGACCGCGACCGCGCCTACGTCACCCGGTTCCTGGCGGAGGTCTCCGACGATCCGCCACGGGACGCGCTGAACTTCTACGCGGCGATCCCGCGACACTGGCCGATGTCGCCCGACGACACCTATCCCGCGGAGCCGATCGTCGGCCCGAAGGAGGGGCGGGAGCGGGCCCTCGAAGCCTACAACAATCGCGATTTTTGAGCCACGCTTGCGCAATCGTGACGGGTGGATGATCGACAAGCGCGCAGTGCTCTGGAACGTGACGGCCATGCGACAGCCGCACTTCCTGACCCGACGCACCTTCCTCGGCACCGGCACCGGCGCCCTCGCCGCCTGCGCGCGGCCGCCTGAGCCGCCGCCGCCGCCCGCCCTGCCGCCGGTGCCGCCGCCGCCGCCGCCGATGCCCGCGCGCTACGGCGCGATCCCCGACGAGCCCTATCCGGTGCCGGCGATCCCGGACGGAGTCGTGCCGCCGGAACTCTGGCGACGGGAGGTGGTGAATCCCTACCCGGACATGCCCGAGGGCGGCGTGGTGGTGGACCCGGACGACGCCTATCTCCATCTGGTGGAGCCGAACGGAAGGGCGCTGCGCTACGGGATCAGCGTCGGCCGGGCGGGGTTCGGCTGGTCGGGCGACGCGGTGGCGCAATGGAAGCAGAAATGGCCGCGCTGGAAGGTGCCCGAGGAGATGGCCGAGCGGCAGCCGGAGCTCGCGCCGTACACGGTGTCGAACGGGGGCATGGAGCCCGGGCCGGAGAACCCGCTCGGCGCGCGGGCGATCTATCTCTTCCAGAACGGCGAGGACACGCTCTACCGCATCCACGGCGGCTGCGAGCCGAGATATCTGGGCCAGGCGGTCTCCTCGGGGTGCATCCGGATGCTCGACCAGGACGTAATCGACCTCTACGAGCGGGTGGAGAACGGCGCGCCGGTCAGGGTGCTGCGCTCGGTCCGGCCGGCGAAGTTCGTGATGATCTACTGACGGCGCCCGGAGGGCGGGACGCCCCGCGCGGCAAATTCGCCGTGGAACCCGGCCCGGCGGACGTCTAGGTTCGCCCGGACCAGGGGGTGTCGATGGACGTTCTGACGACGACGGAGGGGCAGGGGAACCTGCCGCGCTATTTCAGCCGGGTCTTCGCGGTGGCGCAGGGCATGGCGGCCGGGCGGCTCGACATGGTGCTGCCAGACGGCCGCCGCTTCCGGGCCGAGGGGCGCGCGCCGGGGCCGGTGGCCGAGCTGCGCGTCCACGACCGCGAGCTCTTCGTGCGGATGGTGCGGGAGGGCGACATGGGGTTCTGCGAGGGCTACGTGGACGGCGCCTGGTCGACACCGGACCTGCAGGCGCTCATGGATCTTGTCCATGTCGCCGGCGACGACATGTATGACGGATTTCCGGCGATGGGGCTGGTGCGCGCCTTCGAGCGGCTGCGCTTCTGGCTCAACCGCAACTCGAAGCGGCAGGCCCGGCGCAACATCGCGGCGCATTACGATCTCGGCAACGCCTTCTATGCGCTGTGGCTCGACGACACGATGACCTATTCCTCCGCCCGGTTCGAGACCGGGCAGGAGAGCCTCGAGGCGGCGCAGAGGGCGAAATACGCCTCCCTCGTGGACGAGATGGGGGCGGTGCCCGGCGACCACGTGCTGGAGATCGGCTGCGGCTGGGGCGGCTTCGCGGAATACGCGGCCAAGGAGCGGGGGCTCAAGGTCACCGGCCTGACGATCAGCCGCGCGCAGCACGACTACGCGGCGGAGCGGATCGCGGCGGCGGGCCTCGCCGACCGGGTGGAGATCCGGCTCCGCGACTATCGCGACGAGCGCGGCACCTATGACGGCGTCGCCTCCATCGAGATGTTCGAGGCGGTGGGGGAGCGCTACTGGCCGGTCTATTTCGACGCGCTGCGCGACCGGCTGCGACCCGGGCGCAACGCGACGCTGCAGGTCATCACGGTGCAGGAGGCGCGCTGGGAGGTCTATCGCCGGGCGCCGGACTTCATCCAGAAATACATCTTTCCGGGCGGCATGCTGCCCTCCCGGGGGGCGCTCCTCTCCGAGATCCGACGCGCCGGGCTCGGGCTCGTGCGCTCGGTGGAGTTCGGCGAGAGCTACAGCCGGACGCTGCGGCGCTGGCACGAGACGTTCGACGCGCGCTGGGAGGATGTGCAGCGGATGGGGTTCGACGAGCGGTTCCGGCGGATGTGGACGTTCTATCTCACCTCCTGCGCGGCGACCTTCGAGAGCGGCAATTGCGACGTCACCCAGATCACCGTGACGCGGCCGGCCTGATCCGATGCGCGAGGTGTTTCTCCACGGCCCGCTGCTCGACCCCGAGCTGCGCCGCATCGTCCTCGGCCGGGAGGTCGCGGGGCGCGACGCGGTGCTGCCCGACCATCGGCTCGAGGTCGCGGCCGGGGGCGAGGGCGCGGTCCTGCGCACTGCGCCGGGCGAGAGCGTGGCGGGGCAACTCGTGCGGCTCGAAGCGGGACGGGCGGAGCGACTCGACTTCTACGAGGACGGGCTCGGGCGGTCCGCGGAGGCCGCGGAGGTCCGCGCCGAGGGGGTCCCGGTCGGCGCGAGCCTCTACCGCCAGCGGGAGGCGGAGGGCGCGGGAGGGACCTGGGATCTCGCCCGCTGGCAGGCGGCGCGGGGCGCGCTCGCCCGGCGGACGGCGGCCGACATCATGGCGATGGTCGGCCGGATCGGCCGCCACGAGCTGCGCTTCCGGGTGCCGATGGTCCGGGCTCGGGCGGATGCCGCGCTCCGGGCGGCCCGCACGCCGATGCCCACCGACCTCGAGATCCGACATGCACCGGGACGAGGTGGAGGTGACGGGCCACCGCCAGCCCTATTGCCACTACTTCGCCGCGGGCGAGACGCGGCTGCGCCATCCGCTCTACGACGGCGGGACGAGCGCGCTCGTCGAGCGCGCCGGGCTGCACATGACCGATGCCGTCACCGTCCTGCCCTACGATCCGGGGCGCGACCGGGTGCTGATGGTGGAGCAGTTCCGCTACGGGCCCTGGCTCCGGGGCGACCCCTACCCTTGGGTGCTCGAACCGGTCGCGGGCCGGGTCGATCCCGGCGAGGAGGTCGAGACCACGGCACGGCGCGAGGCACGGGAGGAGGCGGGCGTGGAGATCGGCGCGCTGCACCATGTCGGCAGCTACTATCCGAGCCCCGGCGGCGTCAGCGAATACATCGAGAGCTTCGTCGGCCTCGCCGACTTGCCCGACCGCGAGGAGCGGCTCGGCGGGCTCGACGCGGAGAACGAGGATATCCGCGCCCACGTCATCCCGTTCGCCCGGGCGATGGAGCTCGCGGGCACGGGCGAGGTGGACACCGCGCCGCTTCTGCTCTCGCTGCTGTGGCTGGACGCCGCCCGGAACCGCGGCGCCTTCGCTTGAGTTCGACCCGGCCCCGGCCTAGTGATGGCCGGGCCGAGAGGACCGAGGAGGAGCGCCCGAGATGACCATCCACAGCGATCTGGCCGCCGCCGTCGGGAACACGCCGCTGATCCGGCTCAACGGAGCTTCCGGGGAGACCGGCTGCGAGATCCTCGGCAAGGCCGAGTTCATGAATCCGGGCCAGTCGGTGAAGGATCGCGCGGCGCTCTTCATCATCAGGGATGCGCTGGAGCGGGGGCTCCTCGAGCCCGGCGGCACGATCGTCGAGGGCACCGCCGGCAATACCGGCATCGGGCTCAGCCTCGTCGGCGCGTCGATGGGATTCCGCTCGGTGATCGTGATCCCCGAGACCCAGAGCCAGGAGAAGAAGGACATGATCCGGCTCGCCGGCGCCGAACTCGTCGAGGTGCCGGCCGTCCCCTACAAGAATTCCAACAACTACGTGAAGTATTCCGGCCGCCTGGCGGAGGCGCTGGCGAAGACCGAGGAGCACGGCGCGATCTGGGCCAACCAGTTCGACAACACCGCCAACCGCCGCGCCCATGTGGAGACGACGGGGCCGGAGATCTGGCAGCAGACCGGGGGCGGGGTCGACGGCTTCATCTGCTCGATCGGATCCGGCGGCACCGTCGCGGGGGTGGCCGAGGCGCTGCAACACCGCGGGGTGAAAATCGGCGTGGCCGATCCCGAGGGATCGGGGATGTACAAGATTTATACCGGCCGGGAGAACGAGGGGAACTCGATTACCGAGGGGATCGGCCAGGGGCGGGTGACCGCCAACCTCGAGGGGTTCACGCCGGATTTCTGCTACCGCATTCCCGATGCCGAGGCGCTGCCCATCGTCTTCGCCCTGCTGCAGCAGGAGGGGCTCTGCATGGGCGGCTCCACCGGCACCAACGTCGCCGGGGCGATCCGGCTCGCCCGCGAGCTCGGACCCGGCCACACGATCGTCACCATCCTGTGCGATTACGGCAACCGCTACCAGTCGAAGGTCTTCAACCCGGACTTCCTGCGGGAGAAGGGTCTGCCGCTGCCGCAATGGCTCGTCGAGGACCGCGCCGCCGCCCTGCCGACGGTGTTCGAGGACACATGACCCGCGTCCTGGCTTCGCTGGCGCTCTGGATCCTCCTGGCGCTGGCGGCGCCCCTGGCGGCCCAGGACGCGCCCCAGCCCGACTACGACTCCTGGCAGACGCTGGAGGACACGGCGCAGGAGGCGCTCGAGGCCGAGACGAATATCGGTCGTCTCGAGGAGCTGCGCGCGCAGCTCGCCGGCTGGCGGGCCATGTTTCTCTCCGCGCAGGACCAGAACGCCGCGCGGATCGAGACGGTGCAGGGCCAGATCAGTTCCCTCGGGCCGCCGCCGGCGGAAGACGAACCGCCGGAGGAGGAGCAGGTCGCCGACCGGCGGGCGGCGCTGAACGCGCAGCTCGAGGAACTGCGCGCGCCGGTCGACAGGGCGGAGCAGGCCTACACCGCCGCCGACGGCCTGATCGCGACGATCGACCGGCAGATCCGCGACCGCTACGTGGCCGACCTGTTCGCCCGCCAGCCTTCCCCGCTCAATCCCACGCACTGGCCCCGGGCAGTGCAGGCGGCGGTCGATACCGGGATGACGTTCTGGGAGGAGCTGGTCGCGAACTGGAACAACGAGGCTCGCCGCGAGCACGCCATCGACACGCTGCCGCTGGCGGTCCCGATCCTGCTCGTCGGCCTCCTGCTGCTGTTGCGCTCGCCGTGGTGGGTGCAGCTGCTGCAGCTCTGGGCGGTGGGGCACACGCGGCGGGGCCGCGGCGTGCTGGGCTTCATCCTGTCACTCGGCCAGGTCACCTTCCCCCTCGCCGGCGCGTTCCTGATCGCCGCGGCGGTGGAGATCACCGGCTTCGCCGGGCCGATGCTGACGGAGGGAACCGGGGCGCTGATCTATCTCGTCGCGCCGCTGGTCGTGGGCTTCTGGCTGACCAAGGCGCTCTTCCCGGACGACCGGCCGGGCCCGCTCGCCTTCGAGGAGCACCTGTCGGAGAAGCTGCGCCGCTACGGCAGGTTCCTGGCGGTCGCGACCACGGTCGTCATCGCCATCCGCGTCGGCGCGGAACTGACCGACCGGTCGGGCGTGGGCGTGTCGGTCCTGCTCTACGTGCCGCGGCTCGTCCTTGCCTTCCTGCTCTACCGGGTCGGCCGCATGCTGACCCAGGCGCGGCGGCAATCGGAACTCGGCGAGGACGAGGGACGCACGCTCTCCGGCTCCTTCACCCGGCTCTTCGGCCGGCTCATCGCGCTGACCGCGATCGCAGCGGCGCTGCTGACGACGGCGGGCTTCGCCAACGCCACCGAATTCCTGCTCATCCCGGCGGTGGAGACGCTGGCGCTGACGGCGCTCGTCCTGACGCTGCAGCGGCTGGTCTACGATCTCTACGCGCTGGTCACCGACAGCCAGGAGGGGACGATCGACGCGCTCGCCCCGGTGCTCATCGGCTTCGCCCTGGCGCTCGCGGCGCTGCCGGTCTACGCGCTCATCTGGGGGGCGCGGGTCGCCGACCTGACCGAGATCTGGTCGAGGTTCCGCGCCGGGTTCAGCTTCGGCCAGACGCGGATCTCGCCCGCGGATTTCGTCACCTTCCTGCTGGTGTTCTTCATCGGCTACGCGCTCACGCGCTTCGTGCAGGCGACGCTGAGGAATTCGGTCCTGCCGAAGACCAAGATCGACCTGGGCGGGCGCAACGCGATCACCGCCGGGATCGGGTATGTCGGCATCATGGCGGCGCTGATCGTCGCCGTCACCTCGGCCGGCATCGACCTGTCGAGCCTCGCCATCGTCGCCGGCGCGCTTTCGGTGGGCATCGGCTTCGGCCTGCAGAACGTGGTGTCGAACTTCGTCTCCGGGATCATCCTCCTGGTCGAGCGGCCGATCAGCGAGGGTGACTGGATCGAGGTCAATGGCGAGACCGGCTACGTGCGCGACATTTCCGTGCGCTCGACCCGGATCGAGACCTTCGACAAGACCGACGTGATCGTGCCGAACGCCGACCTGGTCTCCGGCACGGTGACGAACTGGACGCGCGGCAACAATGTCGGCCGGGTGATCGTGCCGATCGGCGTGGCCCACGGCAGCGATACCCAGAAGGTCGAGAAGGTGCTGGACCGGATCGCGCGGGACCACCCGATGGTGCTCCTCAACCCGCCCCCCTTCATCTATTTCAAGGGATTTTCCACCAGCAGCATCGACTTCGAGATCCGCGCCTTCCTGCGCGACGTGAACTTCGTGCTGAACGTCCATACAGACATGAACCATGCCATCGCCAGGCGATTCCGCGAGGAGGGGATCGAGATACCCTTCGCGCAGACCGATCTCTGGCTGCGCAATCCCGAGAGCCGCGCGGGCCGCCGCAGCCCGCCGCCGCTCACCCGGTCGAGCGGGCGGCCGCAGGGGCTCGACACGGGCGGGCCGCAGGAGGCGGCGGACGGCGACGGGCGCTGAGGCCCTTGACCTTCCAGCGACTGGAATCCTTATCTCCGGCGAGACGATCGGAGGCTCCATGAATATCGGCACCGTCGCGGAGCGCACCGGCCTGCCGCCGAAGACGATCCGCTACTACGAGGAGGCGGGGATGATCGCGCCCGGGCGTGGTGCGAACGGCTATCGCGCCTTCTCGGAGCAGGACGTGATGAAGCTCGGATTCCTGGCGCGGGCGCGGGATTCTGGGATTCTCGCTCCGCCAGTGCCGGGACCTGCTGGCGCTCTGGGAGGATCGCGACCGGGCCTCGGCCGACGTGCGGCGTCTGGCGCGGGGGCACCTCGCGGAGATCGAGGCGAAGATCGCCGATCTCGCCGAGATGCGCGACACGCTGTCGAACCTCGTCGCCGCCTGCGCCGGCGACGCGCGGCCCGATTGTCCCATACTGGCGAGCCTCGCGCGTGAGGATCCTGCCCCGGATCGGGATCGAGACCGAAATGGGTGAGACCGCCATCCTCTGACGCATGGGGAGGGCAAGCGCCCCCTGACCTATCTCTCCCCCTGGGTCCCCTACGGATATCTCTACACGTCGGAGAGGGCTCGCGGCATTCTGACGGTGCAGGCGCAATCTTCTGGATCACGGCGCCGGTGGCCCGCTCATCGCGACTCGGGCGTCTCGGTCTTCAAGGCCGCGAATGTCGACCGCTGGAGGTAGAGCGCATGCGTCGGTGAAATTCCACCATGCCGCCGGGCTTATGCGACTCGTTCATTGCGCACCTGTGATCGAGCGATGGGCGGGATGCTTCTCAGCTGAATCCGCCGCCGAGCATTGCGAGGAGTGGCCGGGGAGGGCTCTCCCGTCACGATCAGGCCGCGGTCGCGCTGGAAGGCCGAGATCGCCGCCTCGGTGCCCGAGCCGATCACGCCGTCCGGAGTGCCGGCATCGTAGCCGGCGCGGTTCAGGCGGCTCTGGAGGGCGATCCTCTGGTCCTTGGTGAGCCCGTAGCGGTCGGGCGGGAAGCTCCCCTCGATCGGGCCGCCGCCGGCGAGACGGCTCGCGAGGTAACCCACGCCGAGCGCGTAATTGGTGGAATTGTTGTAGCGCTTGATGACGGCGAAGTTCGGGTAGACGCGGAAGGAGGGCCCTCCCGGCTGCGGCGTGATGAGGGTGCCGCCGGAGGTCCCGGGCAGGGCCTCCAGGGACCACGGCTGGCCCTGCCGCCAGCCGAAGCGGGCGAGGTAGTTCGCCGCCGAGGCGAGCGCGTCCGCGGGGTCCCTGGACCAGATGTCGCTCCGCCCGTCGCCGGTGAAGTCCACCGCATAGGCCAGGTAGGAGGTGGGGATGAACTGGGTATGGCCCATCGCCCCGGCCCAGCTCCCGACCAGGCGGTCTGGCGTTGTGTCGCCGCGCTCCAGGATCTCGAGGCCGGCGACGAGCTGGCTCTCGAAGAAGCTGCCGCGCCGACCCTCGTAGGACAGGGTCGAGAGGGCGGAGACGACCGGGATTGCGCCGCGGCGCTCGCCGAAATTGCTCTCCACGCCCCAGATCGCGGCGACGATCTCGGCATCGACGCCGTAGCGGGACTCGATCGCGGCGAGCGTTGTCTGCTGCCGGGCGACGGCGGCGCGGCCGCGGGCCACCTTCTCGTCGTTCGCCGAGATTTGGAGGTAGTCCTCGAGGGTGCGGGTGAACTCGGTCTGGTTGCGGTCCCGTTCGATGACGCCGGGCAGGTAGCCGGCGCGGGCGAAGGCGCTGTCGAAGGTGGGCGCGGAGACGCCGCGGGAAAGCGCCCGCGGGCGGAAATCCGCCACCCACGCGTCCCAGCCCGGATTGGCGACCGCCGGCATGACCTCCGCCTCGGGAGCTGGCGCGAGGCCCGGTGGCCTGGCGCAGGCCGAAACGCCCGCCGCCACGAGCCCGAGACCGGCCTGCCGGCGGGTGATTTCCATTGCTCTGCCTCCACTCGTTTTCCCGCACCTTGAATCGCCGGCATGTCCGGAGCAAGGGGGCCATTTTCCTCCGGCCGCCGGGTGCCTATCTGGCGGCCCATGACCGCACGCCCACATACCGTGCTCGACATCGTCGAGCGGCTGGACGAGGAGACGGGCCGGGCCCAGGTGACCGTCGACGATCTGGTGCGCGCCTTCGGCGCCTCGGCCTTCCTGCCGATCATGATGGTGCCCGCGCTCCTGGTGGTCTCGCCGCTTTCGGGCATCCCGCTCTTCTCCAGCGCCTGCGGCCTGACCGTCGCGCTGGTCGCCACGCAGATGATCTTCGGGCGCCGGCAACTCTGGCTGCCGCCGGTGATCCGCCGCCGCCGGATCTCGGGCGAGCGGCTGCATGGCGGCATGCGCCGGCTCAGGGGGCTCGCCGACTGGATCGACCGGCACACCCGCGACCGGCTGATGGGCCTCGTCGGGCCCGGGGCCCATGCGGCCGTCCTCGGCGGCTGTCTCGTCTCCGGCCTGGCGATGCCGTTCCTGGAGATCGTGCCCTTCTCCTCGTCGATCCTCGGCCTCGCGATCCTGTGCTTCTGCACCGGGCTTCTGGCGGCAGACGGGCTTCTGGTGCTGTCGGGCTTCGTGCTGATGGCGGCGGCCTCGATGGTTCCGGTGGCGATCACGCTGGGGCTCGTCGCCACCCTCTGATTGCAGCGGTCCCGGCCTCAGTCTAGCGTCGCGGAAAGCCGGAGCCGGAGGGATTCATGGGCAAGGTCATCACGGTGGCGCAGCAGAAGGGCGGATCGGGCAAGACGACGCTCGCCGCGAATCTCGCCGTCGCGCTCGCGCGGAACGGGCATTCGGTCGCCGTCGTCGATACCGACCCCCAGGGCTCGCTGGGCCGCTGGTTCATGGCGCGCGACGAGGCCGGGGAGGCGGGAATGGATTTCTCCACGGCGTCGGCCTGGGGCGTCGGCTACGAGATGAAGAAGCTCGCGCGGGTGCATGACTTCATCCTCGTGGACACGCCGCCGAAGGTCGATTCGGATCTCCGCCCGGCGCTGCGGGAATCCGATCTCGTGCTGGTTCCCGTGGCCACCAGCGCGGTCGATGTCTGGGCGCTGGATTCGATCCTCGACCTCGCCGAGCGCGTCGACGTGCCCGCGCTGGTCGTCCTCAACCGCTTCAAGGCCGGCACGCGGGTCTCGGGCGAGGTGGGCAGGCTTCTCGCGGAGCGTCAGGTGAACAGGGCCGAGACCGCGCTCGGCAACCGCGTGGTCTATGCCGAGGCCCTCGGACAGGGGCGCGGCGTGCTGGAGATGGGGCGCGGCGCATGGACCGGCGAGGTGGAGACGCTACGCGACGAGGTCGTGGCCGTCCTCGGCGGGTGAGGCCCTATCTGCGCGGCGGCAGCAGCACGATGACGGTGGCGGCGAGGCAGGCGGCCACCGTGTAGGCGCAGAGTGCCGTCAGGACCGCGAAGTTTCCCATCAGGAAGGCTGCGACCGCCAGCGGCAGGGCCAAGACGAGGGTAAGAACGAAGAGGATCATCGATATCAACCTGCGCTCACCAAGGCGCGATGCTAGTAAGACACGGTTCGCCCAAATTGCAAAGTGAAGAATTGACGACGGCCGGAATTTGTGCAGCAAGGCGCGGAACGGATGCGGCACGGATATGTTGACGCCCTGGAACAGGCCCACGGTTCGGGCCGTATGTGGAGGGTATCATGTTGCAACGTCTCATTCGCGCCGCGACAGGCATCTTAAATCGCAGGTCGCGCCGCACCCGGCACGCGCCGGTCCATCGCCATCCCTCGCCGAAGTCGCAGCTCGCGAAGGGCGCGGTCAGGACGGCGAAGAAGCACCTCTAGGCAGCCGCCTGTCTCCAATGGCGGCGGATGGCGGGGCGGCAAAGCTCCCCGCGCATCGAAGGCCCGGCGTCGATCTCGCCGGGCCTTTCGCGTGTCGCCTCCGTGACCGCGATGCCAGAGCGGACGATTGGCAGGCCCCGGAAGCGGGGTCGAGCGTTGCCCGGCCGCGGCGGATGTGGCAATCGGTGTGACGACGCATAATCACAGGTCGATCCGCCGATGCCCGATTTCGCCGCGCGCCGCAGGATAATGGTCGATACGCAGGTCCGTCCCTCCGACATCACCCGCTTCCCGATCATCGAGGCCATGCTCACGATCCCGCGCGAGCGCTTCGTGCCGGACCGGCTGAAGGAGGCGGCCTATCTCGGGGGAAACCTGCCTATCGGGCCCGGCCGCACGATCCTCGATCCCCGCACGCTGGCAAAGATGCTGAACGCGCTCGATGTCGGGCCGACCGATCTGGTCCTCGATCTCGGGCCGGGATACGGCTATTCCACCGCCGTGCTGGCCCATCTCGCCCAGGCCGTCGTCGCCGTCGAGCCGGACGAGCCGCTCGTTACGGAGGCGGAAGCCGCATTGGCGGAGGTCGGGATCGACAATGCCGCGATCCAGACCGGCGCACTCGCCGCCGGGGCTCCGGAGCACGCGCCTTACGACGTCATAGCCATCCAGGGCGCGGTGGAGGTGGTGCCGGAGAAGATCACGGACCAGCTGGCCGACGGAGGCCGGATCGCCAGCCTGTTCGTGGAGGACCGGCTCGGAATCTGCCGGCTGGGCATCAAGGCGGACGGCCACGTGAACTGGCGCTACTCCTTCAACGCCTCCGCCCCGATCCTGCCGGGCTTTGAACGCAAGTCGGAGTTTACATTATGAATTTTGCCCGTCTGGCCGTCGTCGGGACGGCGGCCATCGCGCTTCTCGCGGGGGGGCAGGCCGCCCGCGCGGAGACGCTGACCGACGCCCTCATCCTCGGCTATCGCCACTCGGGGCTGCTGGAGAAGAACCGCGCCGTGCTGCGCGCCGCCGACGAGGATGTGGCCACCGCGCTCTCGCAGCTCCGGCCGATCATCAACTACACGGTGTCAGCGCAGCAGGCCTGGACATTTCCGAACGACCAGCCCGGATCCAGCATCCCGTTCTCGCCGACGCAGTTCGGCGGCGTAGAAAACGAGTACGAGACGTCGACAAATATCGGCATCAGCGCGAATCTGCTGCTCTACGACGGCGGCCAGAGCCGGCTTGGGATCGACGTGGCGAAGGAGACGGTGCTCGCCACGCGGGACTCGCTGACGCAGGTGGAGCAGCAGGTGCTGTTCGACGCCGCCTCGGCCTATCTTGCCGTCCGGGAGGCCGAAGCCTTCGTCAATCTCCGCCGGTCGAATGTCGGGCTGACCTCGGAGCAGCTCCGCGCGTCGCGCGAGCGCTTCGATGTCGGGGAGGTGACGCGGACGGACGTGGCCCTGGCCGAAAGCCGGCTCGCCGCGGGGCGCTCGCAGCTCGCCGCGTCGCTGGGCGATCTCGAGGTCGCGCGGGCGCAATACGTCCAGGCGGTGGGCGTCGAGCCCGGCGATCTTCAGGAGGTGACCTGGCGGCCCAACGTGCCGGCGAGCGTGGAGGCCGCGCAGCGGGTCGCCCGGCAGATCCATCCGCTGATCCGGCAGGACATGCGCGGCATCACCATCGCGGAGCTGAACGTCCTGCGGGCCGAGGCGGCGCGGCGGCCGACCGTCAGCGCCTTCGCCGAGGCCGGTATCGACAAGGAATTCCAGGAGGACGCCCAGATCGGCGTGCAGATGACCGGCCCGATCTACCAAGGCGGGCAGATCAGCGCGGCCTTCCGCCAGGCCATCGCCTTGCGCGACGAATCGCGGGCGGACCTGCACCTCACCACCGACGACGTCATTCGGCAGGTGCGTGACGCATGGTCCAGCTACGAGGTGGCGCAGGCCAGCATCGATGCGGGACAGCTCGAGGTCCGGGCGTCCCAGGTGGCCTTCGAGGGGCTGCAGGAGGAGCTGAAGTCTCGGCGCCAGGACGACGATCGACGTGCTTCTCGCCCAGCAGGATCTCGAGAATGCGCGCGCCAACTTGATCTCGGCGCGCATTTCGCGCATCCGGTCCGGGGTGCAACTCATGTTCACCATGGGCCTCCTGACGGTCGAGCAACTCGGCCTCGGCATCACCACCTACGATCCGAGCGCCTATTACCGGGCGGTGGAGAATGCGCCGAGCACGCGGCGGATATCGCCCCAGGGCCAGAAGCTCGACCGGCTGATGAAGTCCCTCGGCCGGCAATAGCCCGCCCCCGGAACGGAGAACGCCGCGCCCGTTTGGGCGCGGCGTGCGAATCGCGGAAGGTGGAGACGGCGCGGCGCCGGGTCTCAGGCGGCCTCGGCCTGCGCGGCGTTCCGGCGCTCGCTCTCCTCGCGGCTGAGGGCGACGGAGGTCCGGACGCCCTTCTTCACGAACTCCATCAGGCCGGTCACGACACGCTCATTGGGATCGATGCCGGCGCAGGTCAGAACCTCGCGCCCGTCGCGTGACCGTGCCCAGCGCGCGATCTGGTCGGGGCCGTTGCCGTATTTCTTGTCGTCGGCGATCGCATCGTCCAGCGCCGCGAGGACCACGGCGGCGAAGAGCTTTCGCGCCCGGTTTCCCTGCTCGTGGTTGAATGCGGTTCCATCAACGAAGTCGGACATCGTCGTTCCTGTTCTTGCTCTTGGAGGTGGACGTGCCGCCCCTTATGGGGGTTAGGCCGGCCCGGGTGGCCTGAAATCTCGGAATGTCACCTATGCGCATGTTGCATGGCGGGGGTCGTGAGGAGGGCGGCGACGCCGGTTGCGCGACCGCTGAAGGACCGATATAGGCCCGGCCAGTCATCCATCAAGCATTTCGTCACGGTTTCGCCACATGGCCAAGATAAACGGCAACGAGATTCGCCCCGGCAACGTGCTGGAGCACAACGGCGGCCTCTGGGCCGCGGTCAAGGTCGATCACGTGAAGCCCGGCAAGGGCGGCGCCTTCGCCCAGGTGGAGATGCGCAATCTCCGCAACGGCTCGAAGCTGAACGAGCGCTTCCGCTCCGCCGACAAGGTGGAGCGCGTGCGGCTGGAGCAGCGCGACCAGCAATTCCTCTACGAGACCGACGGGATGCTCGTCTTCATGGACGGCGAGACCTTCGAGCAGATCGAACTTCCCGCGGAGATCCTCGGCGAGCGGCGCCCGTTCCTCCAGGACGGGATGACGATCCAGATCGAGTACTACGAAGCCGAGGCGCTAAGCGCGACCCTGCCGCAGAAGGTGACCTGCACCGTGGTCGAGACCGAGCCGGTGGTGAAGGGGCAGACGGCGGCGAATTCCTTCAAGCCCGCGGTCCTCGACAACGGCGTGAAGGTGATGGTGCCGCCCTTCGTGGGGCAGGACGAGGAGATCGTGGTCGATACCGGGACCATGGAATACTCCGAGCGCGCCTGACCGATCAGGCGCCGAGCCGGTCGAGACAGCCCTCCACCATCCCGCGATAGCCGCTGCCGAAGAGGCGCAGGTGCACCAGCGCCGGCCAGAGCCGGTAGAGCGGCCGGCGCGCCTCCCATCCCGGCTCGAGCGGGCCGTAAGCCTCCCAGAAGCTCTCCCGCGGGCGGCCGAAAAGGGTGAGCATCGCCAGATCGACCTCGGCATGGCCGTGATAGCAGGCCGGGTCGATGAGGCCGGAGAACTCGCCGTCGAAGAGCAGGTTGCCGGACCAGAGATCGCCGTGGAGCAGGCTCGCCGGCGGGTGCCGCGGCACGCGCCCGCCGAGATCGGCGGCGAGACGCTCGAGGCGGCGGGCCAGGGGAGCGGGCAGCGCTTCGGGCCATGCGAGAAGCCGACGCTCCGCCCAGAAGGTCGGCCAGTCCCCGGCGGGCGCGGCGGGGCAGGGCGCCGCGCCGAAGGCGTGATCGGCCTCCCATCCGTAGCTCTCCCCGCGGCGGGCATGGAGGCGCGCGACCGCGCGTCCGGCCTCGGCGTATCCGCGCTCGGTGCCCGGCCGGCCCTCGGGCAGCCGCGTCATCACCAGCAGGTCGGGCTCCGCGAGGACGACCTCGGGCGCCGGGCATCCGGCGGCCGCCAGAGCGCGCAACATCCGCGCCTCGTTCTCCAGCGGGCCGCCCCTCTTGGCGACGAGGCACCGGCCGTCGGCCAGGGTGACGGCATGGACGCTCGACAGGTCGCCGCCGGAGAGGGGGGCGATCCGCTCCACGGCGACGCCCAGCCGGGTGCCGATATCCGATCCGCTACACACGGGAATCGAACGCGCGCGCGACGGAACGGTTCACGACGGCGTTACGTTGGCCGGAGTCATCAGGGAGGAGAGTATCGTCATGGGTGAGGCCCAGTTCGAGCTGGCGTGGATCGATTACGCCATCGTCGTGGCATATTTCGTGGGGGTCCTGGCGCTTGGCCTCTACCATTCGAAGGTGCGGGGGGACGACGCCGACGACTACTTCCTCGCGGGGCGCAATCTCGGCTGGTTCGTGATCGGGTTCTCGCTCTTCGCCTCGAACATGAGCGGGTCGAGCTTCGTCGGCCTCATGGGCGGCGCATACGCCAACGGCGTCGCGATCTACAATTACGAATGGACGGCCGCGATCGTGCTGATCGCCTTCGCCATCTTCATCCTGCCCTCCTATCTGCGCGCGCGCATCGCCACGACGCCCGAATTCCTGGAGAAGCGCTACGACGTCCGTTCGCGGAAGGCCTATTCGCTCTTCACGATCCTCGCGGTGATGCTGATCGACGTGGCCGGCGCGCTCTATGCCGGCGGTCTCGTCATCGCCAACACCTTCGCCTTCCTCAACATCTGGACGGCGACCGCGGTGCTGGCACTGATCGCCGGGCTCTACACCGTCCTGGGCGGGCTCGCCGCGGTGGTCGTGACCGACACCGTGCAGTCGATCCTGCTGATCCTCGGCGGCCTCGTGATCTTCGTCCTCGGGATGCAGGAGGTCGGCGGCTGGTCGAACATCTGGACCGACGTGCCGGACTACAAGACGCATCTGATCCAGCCGATGTCGAACGACTTCACGCCGTGGCACGGACTCTGGGGAGTGACGCTCCTGTCGTTCTATCTCTGGACGATGAACCAGTTCGTCGCCCAGCGGACCCTGGCGGCGAAGAGCCTCAAGCAAGGCCAGATCGGCGCCCTCTTCGCCGGCTTCCTGAAGCTGCCCAACATCTTCATCATGATCATTCCGGGCATCATCGCCCTGCAGCTCTACCCGGATCTGGAGACGCCGGACCTGGCCTTCCCGAAGCTCGCCTTCGAGCTCATGCCGATCGGCATCCGCGGCATCGTCATGGCGGCGCTGATCGCGGCGATCATGTCCTCGGTCGACTCGGCCGCCACCGCGCTCTCGTCGCTGGTGGTGAAGGATTTCGTCCAGCCCGCGAAGCCCGAGTGGAGCGACCGGCGCCTGGTCATCATCGGCCAGGTCGCCACCGGCTTCTTTCTGGTCTTCGCCGCGCTCTACGCGCCCTTCATCGGCAGCTTCGGCTCGCTCTTCGGTTATTTCCAGTCCTCGCTGAGCTACATCGTGCCCACGATCGTGGCGACCTACATGGTCGGCCTCGCGACGAAATGGGCCAATGGCAACGGCGCCTTCTGGACCATCGTGATCGGCCTCGTCATCGGCATCCCGATCTTCATCTCGAAGGAGGTGTTCGGCCTCTGGGAGGCGGTCGGCCTGCCGGCGATCCACTACACCGTGATGGGGACGATCCTGTTCGTCTTCGGCATCGCGCTCAACCTCGTCATCTCGCTGATGACCGAGCGGCCCGACACGGAGGCGACAGGCAAGCTCGTCTGGTCCTGGGCGGAGACCAAGGAGACATTCGGCAATATCGGCTCGCCGGCCTATTTCAGCCCGCTGCTCTGGTCGATGGTGCTGGCCATCGGTACCGTCATCTTCCTGGTCTGGTTCTGGTGAGGGTCAGCCGGGCAGACGGACCCGCGCCTCGCCCGCCCGCATCTCCGGCGCGGTGCGGGCGAAGCGCAGCCAGGCCAGACCGCGGCCGCCGGACTGGGTGAAGAGGGTTCCGGCCACCTTGCCCTCCGCCTCGACCGGCGTGCCCACCGGGGCGGCGCCCTCGACCTCCACGGTGACGAGGCCCTTCTGCAGCTCGGTCTTGTGCTTCATCCGGGCGGTCACCTCCTGGCCGACATAGCACCCCTTGCGGAAGTCGACGCCGTGCAACCGCTCGAAGCCCATCTCCAGCGGGTAGCTCTCGTTCTGCCGGAGCTCGATCCCCGAGGCGGGGATGCAGAGCGCGACGCGCAGGGCCTCCCAGTCGGTGCCGTCGTCGGTTCCCTCCCGGTCGATGCGCCGCCAGCCGAGATCGGGGTGGCGGGGATCGGGACGCGCGCCCTCGGGGACGGGACCGGTGCCGCGGGAGACCTTCAGATCGGTCTCCGCGATCTCGAGCTTGCGGCGCAGGCGGTAGATCGTCAGCCGCTGCAGCAGCCCCTCCGCCATCTCCGCATCGACGTCGAGAAGCAGCCTGTCGCCGTCATGGGCGACGAAGAAGTCGAAGAGATACTTGCCCTGCGGCGTCAGCAGCGCGGTCCAGGTCAGCCGGTCGGGGTCGCGGATATCGTTCGTCACCAGATCCTGCAGGAAGTCCACCCGCTCGGGTCCGCAAAGGGACAGGACGTTGCGCGCCATGATCGTCTCCAACAGGGGCTCCCGCGCGAGGTGGACCCCTGCCGCCGCGCCGTCAAGAGAGCGCATTGACTGCCCCGCCGGCCAAGACTACGGCCGGGCCATGAGCCTCGCCAACGGTCGCCCCTATCTCGCCATTCCCGGACCCTCGGTCATGCCCGACCGGGTGCTCCGGGCGATGATGCGGTCCGCGCCCAACATCTACGAGGGCGATCTCGTGCAGATGACGGCGACCATCATGCGCGACCTCTCCGCCGTCGCCCGGACGACGGCCCGGCCCGCCATCTACATCGCCAACGGGCACGGCGTCTGGGAGGCGGCGCTGGCCAACGTGATCGCGCCGGGGGACGGCATCCTCGTTCCGGCGACAGGGCGCTTCGGCCACGGCTGGGCCGAGGTCGCGCGGGCACTCGGGGCGCAGGTGCAGGTTCTCGATTTCGGCCTGCGCGCGCCGATCGACGCGGAGCGGGTCGCGGAGGTGCTGGAGGCGGACGGGGCGCACCGCATCCGGGCTGTCGCGGCCGTTCACGTGGACACGGCGACGGGCATCCGAAACGATCTGGCGGCGCTGCGAGCGGCGCTCGACCGGACCGGGCATCCGGCGCTCCTGATGGCCGATTGCATCGCCTGCCTCGCCTGCGACCCCGTGGAGATGGATGGCTGGGGCCTCGACGTGCTGCTCGCGGCGAGCCAGAAGGGGCTGATGACGCCGCCGGGCCTCGGCTTCGTCTGGGTCGGCCCGAAGGCGGAGGCGGCGCGGGAGCGGGTGGAGCGGGTGACGCCCTACTGGGACTGGCGGCCGCGCATCCGCCCGGACGGCTACTACCAGCATTTCTGCGGCACCGCGCCGACCCACCACCTCTTCGCGCTCCGCGCCGCGCTCGACATGATCGGGGAGGAGGGCCTCGCGGCGATCTGGCAGCGGCACGAGACCCTCGCCCGCGCCATCTGGGCGGCGGCGGAGGCCTGGGGCATGGAGGGGCCTCTGGAGATCAACGCGCCGGCCGGGCATCGGAGCCATGCCGTGACCGCGTTCCGCCTCGGCGGCGACCGGGGGGAGCGGCTCCGGCGCTGGTGCGCCGAGAAGGCGGGACTGACGCTCGGGATCGGTCTCGGCATGGAGGAACCCGACGGATTCTTCCGGATCGGCCATATGGGCCACCTGAACGCGCACATGGTCCTCGGCGCGCTGGGCGTGATCGAGGCCGGTCTCCGGGCGATCGACGTTCCGCGCGGGCCGGGCGGCGTAGCCGCCGCGGCGGAGGTCTGCGCGGGGGCCTAGCCGATCTCGGCGAGCACGTCGGGGAGCGCGGACTCGAAGAGGTCGAGATCCTTCGGCGTGCCGCAGGAGACCCGCAGGCAGCGGTCGAGGGGCGCGACGCCGGGCATGCGGGTGAAGATGCCCCGGCGCATGAGCGCGTCCACCGCGCGGCGCGTCCGGGCGCCGTCTCCGCCGAGATCGACGGCCACGAAGTTCGTCGCGCTCGGCAGGGCGGTCAGCCCGTGATCGCGGGCGATGGCGGAGATGCGGTCGCGGCTTGCGGAGATCTTTCCCATGACGTCAGCGAGATAGGCCTCGTCCCTCAGTGCAGCCAGCGCGCCGGCCTGGCTGATCCGCGAGACGCCGAAATGATTGCGGACCTTGTGGAAGGCGGCGATCAGGTCGGGATGGCCGATGGCGTATCCGATGCGCGCGCCGGCCAGACCGTAGGCCTTCGAGAAGGTCCGCATCCGGATCACGCGCCGGTCGGCCGGGTCGAGGGGCGGGGCGACGGTCTCGTCGCTGCATTCGAGATAGGCCTCGTCGAGGACGACCAGCGCGCCGTCCGGCACCGCGCGGATCGTCTCTGCAATGCGCTCCGGCCCGTGCCAGCTTCCCATCGGGTTGTCGGGATTGGCGAGGTAGATGAGCTTCGCGCCGAGGGTTTCCGCCTTGTCGAGAAGGGCTTGCGGGTCCTCCCTGTCGTTCGCGTAGGCCACCTTGTGGAGGACGCCGCCGTATCCGGCGACGTGATAGTCGAAGGTGGGATAGGCGCCGGCGGAGGTGGTGACGGGGTCGCCCTCGGCCACCGTCAGGCGGACGAGGGAACCGAGGAGGCCGTCTATGCCGGCGCCGACGACGATGTGCTCGGGGCCGATCCCGAGACGGCGGGCGAGTTCCGCGCGCAGGTCGTGGCTCTGGGCGTCGGGATATTTCCATGCGTCTTCAGCGGCCTGGCGCATGGCCTCCAAGGCTTGCGGGGAGGGGCCGAAGACCAATTCGTTGGCACCGATCCGGGCTTTCAACGGACCGTTCAGCCTGCGCTCGTGCTCCTCCGGGCCGACGAAGGGGACGGTGGCCGGGAGCGAATCGGCGAGCGGCGTGAGACGCGGCCCCGCCATCACAGCTCCGCCAGCCGGGTTCGGGCGGCCTCGAGCCTCCGGCGTTCCTCGATCTTCTCCGCGAGGAGCGCCTCGGTCTCGGCGACCACGTCCTCCGGCGCGCTCTCGCGGAAGCGGGGGTTCTTCAGGCGTCCCTCGAGGCCAGACACGTCCTTGTCGAGCTTGGCCAAGCCCTTGTCGATCCGCGCCTTTTCGGCCTCGACGTCGATGATGTCGGCGAGCGGAAGGGCGAAGGAGCCGCCCGCGACGGGGATCGTCATGGCGCCCTTCGGCGGCTCGGAGACCTCCGTCAGGCGCTCGATCCGGGCCAGGCGCTCGATCAGGGCGGCGTTGTTGTCCCATGCCCGCCTGCCCGGTTCGTCGAGTTCCAGGAGGAGCAGGGGGGCCTTCAGGGCGGCGGGAACGTTCATCTCGCCGCGGACCGAGCGGATCTGCTCTATGAGGTTGATGACCCAAGACATTTCCCGGTCGGCGGCGTCATGGACAAGGTCCCTGGCGCCGTAATCGGGCCAGTCGGCGTGGACGAGCATCTTCGGTCGCTCCGTCAATCCCCAGAGCTCCTCGGTAACGAAGGGCATGAAGGGATGCAGGAGGATCAGGCACTGGTCGAGGACGACCGCAAGCGTGGCGCGGGTTTCGGAAACGATGTCAGCGTCTTCGGAGGCGAAGAGGGGCTTGGCGAGCTCGAGGTACCAGTCGCAGACGCGGCCCCAGACGAAGGCGTAGAGCGTGTTCGCGGCGTCGTTGAAGCGGAATTCCTCCAGCGCCGCGTTAACCGCGTCCACGGTGCGGCCGAGCTCGCCCAGGATCCAGAGATTGGCGGTCTGGGCAATGTCGGATTCCCGTCGGATTCCCGTCGGAGTCCCGTCGGAGTCGGAAACGGCCCCGTTCATCTCCGCAAAGCGGAAGGCGTTCCAGATCTTCGTCGAAAAATTTCTGTAGCCGGCGACGCGATCCTTCGACAATTTGAGATCCCGCCCCATCGCCGCCATCGCGGCGAGCGTGAAGCGAACCGCGTCGGCGCCGTATTCGTCGATGAGGGTCAGGGGGTCGATGACGTTGCCGAGGGATTTCGACATCTTCCGTCCCGTCTCGTCGCGGACGAGGGCATGGACATAGACGGTGTGGAACGGCTTCTCGCCGACCATCGCGTATTGCATCATCATCATCCGGGCGACCCAGAAGAAGATGATGTCGAACCCGGTGACGAGGACGGAGCCGGGGAAGTAGCGCGCCAGCGCCTCGTTCTCGGCGTCGATGTCCGGGTCGCCCGTCCAGCCGAGGGTGCCGAGCGGCCAGAGGCCGGAGGAGAACCAGGTGTCGAGCACGTCGGGGTCCTGCCAGACGGGATAGACCAGCGCGGTCGGGTCCTGGCTCAGGTTGTAGTCGGCGAGCGACGCGGCGAAGGCGTGGATGGCCGCGTCGCGATCGGCGACCTCGACGGCGCGGGCGGCATGGAGCGGGTGGGGGAGTCCGGCGAGCGCGTCGTGGAACTGCTCGACGACACCCTCGAACGTCTCCCCGGCGCGATGGATGGCGCCGGAATGGACCAGGTGATCGCGGGTCAGCAGCGCGAGGAGCTCCACCTCGTCCAGCGCCTCGTCGCCCTCCTCGTCATGGAAGCTGGAGGTGTGAAGGTCGAGACCGTACCAGACCGGGACGCGGTGGCCCCACCAGAGCTGGCGGGAGATGCACCAGGGCTCGATGTTCTCCAGCCAGTTGAAATAGACGCGGGCGTCGCGGTCGGGGAGGATCCGCGTGCCGTCCGTGGCGCCGGGGCCGCGAGACCGGCCGCGGCGCACGGCGTTGATGGCGGGCTGGACGATCTGCTGGGCGTCGACGAACCACTGGTCGGTCAGCATCGGCTCGATGACCACCTTCGAGCGGTCACCGAAGGGCTGCGTCATCGTCCGGCGCTCGACGAGGGGGACGAGCTGGTCGAGCCGGGTCTCGCCGCCCTCCTCGGGTGCGGCGCGCTTCGTCGCCGCTCGGCCGAGGCGCGGGTCGGTGGGCGGGACCATGACGGCGAGCCCCTCGGCGGTGATGTCCGCCACGATCCTCTCGCGCGCCGCGAAGCGGTCGAGGCCGCGATACTCCTCTGGGACGAGGTTGATCTCGGAGACGTCGTCGGGGGCCTCCTCCTCGCCGCGGGCGATGCGGCCGGCGATCTCGGCGGCCTCGGAATAGGAAAGCCCGTCGGTCCGCATGGCGGCGCGGCTGTCCATGAGCCGGTAGAGCGGGATGCCGTTGCGGGTGGCGACGGCGTGGTCGTTGAAATCGTGGGCGCCGGTGATCTTCACCGCGCCGGAGCCGAAACCGGGATCGGGGTAGGGGTCGGCGACGATCGGGATGAGGCGGCGGGTCTCCTTCGGGCCGATCGGGATCTCGCAGAGCTTGCCGACGATCGGCGCGTAGCGCGGGTCCGACGGATGGACCGCCACCGCGCCGTCGCCGAGCATCGTCTCGGGCCGGGTGGTGGCGATGGAGATGTAGTCGCGCTCCTCCTCGAAGAGCGTGTTGCCGTTCTCGTCGCGCTCCGCGTAGGTGTAGGTGGCGCTGCCGGCGAGCGGATACCTGAAGTGCCACATCTGCCCGTCGGTCTCGACGTTCTCCACCTCGAGGTCGGAGATCGCCGTCTCGAAATGCGGGTCCCAGTTCACCAGCCGCTTGCCGCGGTAGATGATGCCGCGATCGTGGAAATCGACGAAGGTGTGGATGACCGCCTTGTGGAAGTCCTGGCCCCCCGGCGTGTCGCCGGGATCGCCCGGCGCGCCGGCCATGGTGAAGGCCTCCCGCGCCCAGTCGCAGGAGGCGCCGAGCCGCTCGAGCTGGCCGCGGATGTTGCCGCGGGAGCGGCGCTTCTGCTCCCAGACCAGGTCGAGGAAATCCCCCCGCTCCATGTCGGTGCGGCGGCGGCCCTTCGTCGCCAGGTCGCGCTCGACGACCATCTGGGTGGCGATGCCGGCATGGTCGGTGCCGGGCTGCCAGAGCACGTCGTGGCCGCGCATCCGGTGCCAGCGCACGAGGATGTCCTGCAGCGTGTTGTTGAAGGCGTGGCCCATGTGCAGGCTGCCGGTGACGTTCGGCGGCGGGATCATCACCGAGAAGGCGGGCGCGCCGGGCCGCGCATTGGCGCCGGCGCGGAAGCACCCCGCCTCCACCCAGCGGCGGTAGATCTCCGTCTCGCGCGCGCCGCCCGCCTCGAAGGTCTTCTCCATCGCCATCGTCCCCTCCGTCCTGTGGGGCGGGGCATAGCCAAACGGAGGCGCGAGGGAAAGGCGGCTTTAGTGCTCGGGCAGGGCCCGGACGAGGCAGGTGGTGGAGCCGCTGGCATAGAGGCGGTCGTCCTCGATGCCGCGGATCTCGGCATCGGCGACGCCGGTGGTACGGCCCGAATGCAGGACCCGGCCGGTGGCGCGGACCGCCGTGTCGGGGGGGATGGCGAGGCAGAGATTTACCTTGAATTCGAGGGTCGAATAGGTCGAGCCCTGCGGCACCTTGGTCATCACCGCGCAGCCCATGGCGCTGTCGAGGAGGGCGCCGTACCAGCCGCCGTGGACGCCGCCCATCGGGTTCAGATGGGCGAAGCGGGGCGTGCCGGTGAAGGAGACGCGGCCTTCCTCCACCGCCTCGAGCTGGAAGTTCAGCCCCTGCGCGATGGGCGGCTGGCAGAGCTCGCCGGAGAGCATCCTTTGCATGAAGTCGAGGCCGGTCAGGGCCCGCATCTCCTCGATATCGGGCAGGTCGGCCGCGGATGTGGCGAATGTCATGGGGTCCTCCTCTCGTCGGGCCGGACCATGGCCGAGACGGAGGGGATTGGCCAGCGGGCGCGGCGGGCGGTCGGGCCCGCCGCGCTTGGTGCCGTCAGGCGGCCCGGCGGCGGCGCCCCAGCGCGCCGAGGCCGCCGAGCGCGGCGACGAGGAGCAGGGCGCTCGCCGGCAGCGGCACCGGGGCGGGGCTCTCGCCGGTGTCAAATTCCGGGGCGGTCGTCGCGACGCCGAAGGGGACGCCGGTCAGGTCGGCGGCGCCGAACACCGAGGTCAGCGCGCCGGCGAGCGGCGCCGCGATGTCGAGCCCGATGCCGCCCTCCGCCTCGCCGAATGTGAAGAACTCGAGCCCGCCCGGCCCGCCGATGACGTCGCCGAAGACGGTCTCGGCGGCGGTGTCGATGACGAAATTGCCGACCGTGGCCTCGGTCTCGTCCGCCGCGTCGAGGGTCGAGAGGGTCACGCCGCTGCCGTCGTGCAGTATGGTGAGCGCCCCGTCCTCGGCGGAGTTCCCGCCGGTGATCGGGAAGGTGAAGGTGGCGCCGTCGGCGGTCGCGGTGCCGAAGGGCGCGGCGCCGAGCCCCAGCGCCGCGAGATCGGCGGTGACGGTGACATCGGTCTCGCCGCCGGTGATCGGGGCCGCCTGCACGGCGCCGGCGGTGAGCCCGAGCGCCACCCCCATCGTCAGAACGATACGTTTCATGAGGTTCTCCCAAGCCGCGCCGGATCGTCGGCGCGGCAGAGAGGCTAACGCCCGGTAAGAAACATTCACCTGACGAGGGCGTGATCGGGGTGCGGCGAATGTTCACCCCTCGAGCCAGCGCGCCTCGTTGGCCTCGATGGCGGCGACGCGTTCGGCCGTCTTCGGATGCGACAGCAGCCAGGCGGGCGGGCCGCCGGCGCCCGTGCCGGTGAGGCGGCCGAGCTTGGCGAGGAGGCTCTTCTGCGGACCGGCGCCGATGCCGGCGCGGATCAGCAGCGCGGAGGCGTAGGCGTCGGCCTCGTATTCGTCCTGTCGAGAGAGGCGGGCGCCGAGGAGGCTCGCCAGCCCGTTGGCGATGAGAATGCCGATCCCCGGCAGGATGCGGCCGAGGACCATCGCCACCGCGGTGCGGAGCGCGTTCTGGCCGGAGAAGTCGATCATCCGGCGGCGGGCATGGCCGAGCGCCACGTGGCCGAGCTCGTGGGCGACGACGCTGGCCATCTCCTCGGCCGAGACCTCGCCCGCCCGGTAGCGGTCGTAGAAGCCCCGGGTGAGGAAGATGCGCCCGTCCGCGGCGGCGAGGCCGTTGACCGGCGCGATCTCGTAGATGTGGACGCGGATCGCGGGCAGGTCTAGCGCGGCGGCCATCCGGTCGCACAGGGCGCGGAGGCGCGCATCCGCGAGCTCGGTGGAATGCGCGTCGAGCTCCCGGCCCGTCCGCCAGACCGAGAAGCGGTACATGGCGAGCGCGTAGAGGATCGCGAGCAGGATCGGCATGAACTTCAGCATGGTCTGGAAGATGGGCGGCCCGGTGCTGCCCCGCAACGCGACGAATGCCCCCGGAGCGCCAAATCCTCGCCCGATTGCCGGGTCAGGAGCGGGTGGGGCGATTAAAGTTCGACGGGTATTCGATGAAAGGCTTTGTCACGGGGTTCGTTCTCGGCTTCACGCTCTCAGCCGGCGGGGCCGCGGCCGAGGACGTCCACGACGCGCGGACACTTTTCCGCGAGAGGGCCTGGGCGGTTGACCTGATCCACGACAGCCGCGACGGCACCCTCTGGTGCAGCGCGGAGACGGAGAACCGGGCGGGGCAGACCCTTTCCCTCGCGGCCTACGAGACCGGGGCGCTGGCGCTCTTCGTCTTCGACCCGGGCTGGTCGATCGCGCGCCGGCCGATGGAGGTCCTGCTGGACCTCGATCGGAGTTGGTGGACGATGGAGGGGACGGGAGAGGGGGGCGCCGTGTCGATCGGGCTCGACGCGCCGGAGAGGACCGTCGCCTTCCTGGTCGAGATGCAGGAGGCGGACGCGGTTTCGATGGCGACGGCCGGTGGCGGGCGGCGCGCCACCTTCCTGCTGGGCGGATCAGGGGCCGGGATCGCGGCGCTGATGGCGTGCTGGAACGCCATCCTCTCCCCGGTCGATCCCTCGGATCCGTTCGTGCCCGGCCGCGAATATCTTGGCTGACATGAGAGCGCCGCGCCCGGTGGCCCGGGCGCGGCGCAAGGCGTCGACGCGGCGGCCGGGCTCAGGCGAGCCTGGCGTCGAGCGTGATGCCGGGGCCGGTCAGGGCCTTGGAGACCGGGCAGCCCTCCTTGGCGGCATTGGCGGCCTTCTGGAAGGTCTCCTCGTCGGCGCCGGGGACGGTCGCGGTCATGTCGAGATGGATGGTGGTGATCGAGAAGCCGTCGCCCTCCTTGTCGAGGCTGACGGTGGCCCTGGTGTCGATCGCGTCGGCCTTCAGGTCGTGCTGGCCGAGGATCATCGAGAAGGCCATCGAGAAACAGGCCGCGTGGGCGGCGCCGATGAGCTCCTCTGGATTGGTCTCCTGCCCGTCCTCGAAGCGGGACTTGAAGCCGTAGGGCTGGGCGTCGAGCACCTTGGTGCCCGTGGAGACGGTGCCCCTGCCCTCCTGCAGGCTGCCTTCCCAATGGGCGGATCCGGAATGCTTCGGCATGGTGAACTCCCGTTCGCTGGTGCGGTGCGGCCCTGAAACGCGACCCGGCGATGGCTGTTCCCCGTCAGGGCGGGGGCGGTGTCAGGTCTCGCGCGATCCTGTCGTGGACGATAGAGCGGCGCGGCGTCCGGTCAATCTTGCGGCCCGGTCGATCTTGCGGCCCGGTCGCGCGCGACGTAACTTGCCCCGATGACGGAAAAAAAGCGCCCCACCCTGCGGCCCGAGGACATGCTGTGCTTCGATGTCTACGCCCTCGGCCAGGCGTTCGGGCGGCTCTACAAGCCGCTTCTCGATCCGCTGGGTCTGACCTATCCGCAATACCTGGTGATGTGCATCCTGTGGAGCGGGGGGGCGAGCAATGTGGGGCAGATCGCGGAGCGGCTGGGGCTCGAGACCTCGACGATCACGCCGCTCCTGAAGCGGCTGGAGGCGGCGGGGCTGGTGACCCGGCGCCGCTCGGCGCTCGACGAGCGCCGCGTCGAGGTGGCCCCGAGCCCGAGAGGTCGGGCCATGCAGGAGGAGGCGGCGCATATTCCCGCCTGCGTGGAGGAGGCGACCGGCATGGCGGCCGACAGGATCGAGGCGCTCAGGGGCGAGCTCGACCGGCTGCGGCGGGCCTTCGGGAATATCTAGCCCCGCGCCGGGCGACCACGGCCCGATGACCTGCGGGGACACGGCCAGCTGCCGCCACGGCCCGGACGGTCACCGGGGCGACGGCCGGCGCCGTCCGGCGGCACACGAAAAGGCCCCGGCATCGCTGCCGGGGCCCTGTCTCGTGCCGAGGATCCGGATGGATCAGGCGTCGGCCTTCTTCTTCTTCCGGGCGACGAGGCCGCCGAGGCCGAGCGCGCCGAGAAGCAGGCCACCGGCCGCGGGGACCGGGATCGGGTTCGGCGGGGTTTCGACCGCGGTCGAGCTGAACGCGACGTCCACGTCGACGCTGTCGAGGCCGCCGCCGTAATTGGCGAACACGCTGAACATGTCGCCCGTGCCGACGTTGAAGCCGGGCAGGGAGGCGCGCGCGCCGACCGGATCGTTGATGTCGAGCTCGGCGAGTTCTTCGGGCGTGAAGGTGAAGAACTCGGACGTGGTGCTCCCGGCCTGCGTGTAGCCGAAGGACACGTTGATCAGGTCCCGGCCACCCGAGAACCCGTTGCCGGTGAAGGCAAAGCGGCTCAGGCGGAGGTCGGATTTGGCGGTGAAGTCCTGCGTCGCCGAGGTGTCGGTCGGCGTCAGCGTGGTGTTGAGCAGCACGTTCTCGCCCGCGCTCAGGCTCGAATCACCCTGCTCGAACGAGAAGGAGGCTGCCGAGGCGGCCCCGGCCGTGAGCGCCATGAGGGCGCCGGCGGCCGTTGCGATAGCACTGGTTCTAAGATTCATGTCGTAAGCTCCAAGGCTGACTTTAATATTAACTCCAGCCTCAACCCGGCATCTGCCACAGGGTGCCGACCACACGTCTGCCGAAACCCTGCAAGAGCACGACATAATCGTGCGCCTAACGTTAAGACTGTTGACCGAATGGTTAATGCAGTCGCGGCGTCGTGACAAGGGAAAGCTCCGAGCCGCCCGGAGATTTTCTCGTTTCAAATGAGGGATTTCATCCCGTGGTTGAGTCCCGCGAGGGTCATCGGAACCATGGCTCCGGGGCGCAGCATCTCGCGGATCATGGCCGTCGATTCGCTGAACTCCCAGTAGCGCTCCGGGGTCGGATTGATCCACAGATGGTTAGGCCATTGCTCGGCGGCGCGGGCGAGCCAGACATGGCCGGCCTCGCGGTTCCAGTGTTCGTTGGCGCCGCCCGGCAGGGCGATCTCGTAGGGGCTCATGGCGGCGTCGCCGACGAAGATGCAGCGCCAGTCGGGCCCGTAGGTGTTGAGGATCTCCCAGGTCGGGACCTGCTCGGTCCAGCGCCGGCGGTTGTCGCGCCAGACGCCCTCGTAGAGGCAGTTGTGGAAGTAGAACTGCTCGAGATGGCGGAATTCCGACCGGGCCGCGGAGAAGAGCTCGGAGACAACCTGGACGTGCTCGTCCATGGAGCCACCGATGTCGAGAAACAACAGTACGCGAACGGCGTTGCGCCGCTGCGGTCTTGTCTTGACATCGAGATAACCCTTCGAGGCGGTGTTGCGGATGGTGGCGGGGAGGTCGAGCTCCTCCTCCGCCCCCTCCCGCGCCCAGCGGCGGAGGCGCTTCAGGGCGACCTTGATCGAGCGGGTGCCGATCTCGACGTCGTCGTCGAGGTCGCGGAACTCGCGCCGGTCCCAGACCTTCACGGCGCGGCGGTGGCGGCTCTCGTCCTGGCCGATGCGCACGCCCTCGGGGTTGTAGCCGTAGGCGCCGAAGGGGGAGGTGCCGGCGGTGCCGATCCATTTCGAGCCGCCCTCGTGGCGCCCCTGCTGCTCCGTCAGGCGCCGGCGCAGGGTGTCCATGAGCGCCTCGAAGCCGCCGAGGCTGTCGATCTCGGCGCGCTCCTCGGCGGTGAGATGCTTCTCGGCCATCTTTTCGAGCCAGTCCGCGGGCAGGTCCATCGCCTCGACCACCGCCTCCGGCGGGATCGCCTCGACACCGGCGAAGGCCGCCGCGAAGGCCCGGTCGAACCGGTCGATGTGGCGCTCGTCCTTCACCAGCGCCGCGCGCGCCAGGTAGTAGAACCCGTCGATGTCGTAGGTGACGAGGCCGGTCCTGACGACGCCGAGGAAGTCGAGGAACTCCCGCAGCGAGGCGGGGACGCGGTGGCGGCGGAGCTGGTCGAAGAAGGGCAGGAACATCAGCCCGCGAGCCGGTCGACGATGAGCGTGAGAATCAGCCCGCCGAGCGCGCCGGCGATGGCGCAGGCGGCGGCATACTGCAGCTTGTCGGCGCGGGTGCCGCCGTGGCGGGCGGCGAGGCGCGCGCCGCCGAGGAGGCCGATTGAGATTCCGGCGAGGACGATCATGCGGCGGGCTCCGGGGTGGCGGGAACGAGGGAGGCGATCTCGGCGGCGCGCGCGACGACCTCGCGCTGGTCGCCGTAGCCGTAGCGCGCCCAGCCAAAGCCTCCGCGCGGATGCGCCCGGCGGTCTCCGGGCGGCCCTCGAGATCGAGCGCCTCTGCCTCGACGAACAGGAGGGTGGAGAGAAGGGCGGCATTCTCGGCGTCGCGGACGGTGCCCTCGTTGGCCTCGACGATGGCGAGGGCGGCCTCCGGCTCGCCGGAGGAGAGGGCGAAGGCGGCGAGTTGCATGGCGATATGGGCGTTGTGGATGTCCGTGGCGGGGTCCTGCCCGTAGATCGCGGCGGCCTGCAGGAAGGCGGAGAGCGCGGTGTCCGGGTCGGTGCCGAGCGACAGGCGGGCCAGCGCGAAGAGCGAGAAGGCGAGGCGATTGTCCTGCCATCCCTCTGCGAGGGCGATGGACACGGCGCGGCGGGCGGCGGCGCGGCGGCGGGCCGGGTTGGCATCCGGGCCGAGGGCGGTCTCGATGGCGTCGATCCAGTCGCGCGGGGTGGGTCCGGCGGGATCGGGGGCCACGGTCTCTCCTCCGGGGTTCATCCGCCGCAGGATGCCCGGCAGCGCCCGGGCGACCTCGCCGCGGGACATGCCCGAATGGAGGTCGGGCGCGTAGGTCACGCGCAGGATCAGCATGTCGAACCCGGTCAGGACGGTGTGGAAGTTGTCGTCGTTGAAGACGCTGTCGGGCAGCCGGTAGAGATCGTTCAGCGGGCCGAGCGCCTGGGCGAGTTCCTCGTGGAGACAGTCGCGCACCTCCTGCGGCGGCACGTCGCCGGGAATGAAGATGGCGACTTCCCGGCGGGTGTCGAGCGTCGCCCAGTCGAGCCGCTCGCTGCGGCGGCTGGCGAGGAAGTCGGCCCAGGAGGTGACGCGGGGCACGACGAAGCAGGCGGCGGCGGGCACGGCGCGCTGCAGATCGGAGCGCGGCACGATGTCCACGGTGACGTTGCGGTCCGGTTCGGGGAACGCGGGCGATGTCGATCCGCGCCTCGTCGCGGAGGCGGGCGAGCAGGTCGGCGAGGTCCAATTCGAGGGTCTCCGGCGCCGCGCCGGCGACGCGCAGGCTGATCGGCCCCTCGAAACGGGTGAAGCGCGGCAGGCTGCGTCCCAATTCGAGGGTGAAGGTGAGGTCGAGGAAGTCCTCGGCCATGTCGGCATTCGCCCGGGCCGGGGGGGTGACGTGGTGATCGGCGAAGGCCCGCATCGCCGGCAGTCGGGCGGGATCGCCGGCGCGGCGGTCGGGCGGCGCGTTCCGGGGCGACGGGCGCGGCGCAGGCGGCGAGCGCGGCGAGCGCGGGAAGAAGGAGGGCGCGGAGCGTCATCGGTGGCACTGTCTCGGAATGGCCCGGGAATGTGAACCCGGGGCGGCGGAGGCCCGCGACAAACGGGAGGCCCCGGTGTCTCGGTCGCGTCAGGCGCCGAAGGCCGGATGATAGGCGACGGCGCCCCGGGGAACGGGGCCGGCGAGGGGGAGGGCCACGAAATAGGCGGGCGGTGCGCCGGCGTAGGTGAGGCCCGGATCGGGCACGAACCCGAAGCGCGCGTAATAGCCGGGATCGCCGAGAACGACGCAGCCGGCGGCGGCGCTCTGGTCGAGACCGGCGCGGATCAGGGCGGAGCCGATGCCCCGGCGCTGGAGATCCGGCCGGACGGAGGCCGGGCCGAGGCCGAGCCAGCCCGCCTCCCGCCCGGCGATGGTGACGGGGGAGAAGGCGACGTGGCCCGCGACCTTGCCCGCCTCGATCGCCACGAGGGAAAGGGAGAGGGCGCCCGCGTCGCGCAGGGCGTCGACGATCGCCGCCTCGGTGCCGCTGGCATGGGGCGCGCCGGCGAAGGCGGCGGCGGTCACGGCGCGGATCGCGGCCGCGTCGCCGGGGCGCTCGGGACGGATCGCGGTCATGCGCGCCCCAGATGCAGGTAGGTCTCGTCGTAGCGGCGCGAGAGATGGTCTCCGGCGAGGATCGGCCGGGTCGCGCCCGGCGGCGCGACGTCGGTGTCGTAGCGGGGATTGAAGAAGAGCGGCGCGGAGAGGCGCTCGGCATCCGTGCCGATCACCCGGTGCGGCGTGGCGCGGACCGCGCCGCCGGTCCACATCTCCAGCATCTCGCCGAAATTCACCACGAAGGTGCCGGGCGCGGCGGCGACGGGCAGCCACTCGCCGCCGCGGCGCTGCACCTCGAGCCCCGCCGTCCCGTCCGTGGCGAGTAGCGTCAGGCAGCCGTAATCGGTATGGGGCGCGATGCCGAAATCCCGTGTCCCCGCCCAGCGCGGCCGTGCGGGGTAGTAGTTGCCGCGGAGCAGCGCCATCGGCCGGTCGAAGGCCTGGTCGAAATGCGCGGGGAGCGGCCGATGGCGCCCGAGAGCGCGCGCAGAAGCTCCGTCGCGACGCCGAGCGCGTGGCGATAGTAGCCTTCCACCGCGGCGCGGAAGGCGGGCATGCGCGCGGGCCAGCGGTTGGCCGCGTAGTATTTCAGGCCGTGGCGGGCGAGCGGGTCGTCCGGGGCGAGTTCGTAGCCCATGTCGAAGACCTGCTTGTAGTCGGGGTTGGCGGCGGGATCGACGCGCTCGGCGCCGGACCGGCCCCAGCCGCGGTTGGAGCCGGTCGCGGCCATGTCGATCGCCGCCTTCTCCGCCTCGGGGCGGCGGAAAATCCGCGATAGGCGTCGAGCAGCGCCGCGACCTCGGCCGCCGGGATGGCGGTGTTCGACAGGGTGAGGAACCCGGTCTCGGCGGCGGCGCGGGCCAGCGCGGCCCCGGGTCTCCGGCGCGTTGAGGCGGGCGGCGTCGATCGCGGGAATCGTCGCGGGACCTGTCTCGGGGATCATCGGGGCCTCCGGCTGCGTTCGCTCCGGAGGTACGGCCTTTCGAGCGTGACGGAAAGACGCTACCCGGGGTGAAACGGACAGGAGGGACAGATGGCCGACAGACGCAAGCTCGCCGCCGGCAATTGGAAGATGAACGGCACCGCCGGCAATCTCGCCGAGGTCGAGACGCTGGCCCGGAAGCAGGACGGCGCGCGGGCGGAGCTGCTGATCTGTCCGCCGGCCACGCTCCTCGAGCGGATGGCGCGGACCTGCGCGGGATCCGGCATCGCCGTCGGCGGACAGGACTGCCACTGGGAGGAGGGCGGCGCCCATACCGGCGACCTGTCCGCGCCGATGCTGAAGGATGCCGGCGCGACCTACGTGATCCTCGGCCATTCGGAGCGGCGCGCCGATCACGGCGAGACCGACGAGGTGGTGCGCGGGAAGACCCGCGCCGCCTGGGAGGCGGGGCTCGTCGCCATCGTCTGCGTCGGCGAGACGCTCGCCGAGCGGGAGGCGGCGAACACGATCGACATCATCGGCGGACAACTCGCGGGCTCGCTGCCCGACCGGCCGACGGGGCTGAACCTCGTCGTCGCCTACGAGCCGGTCTGGGCGATCGGCACCGGCCGGGTGCCCTCCACCGACCAGATCGGCGAGGTGCACGACGAGATCCGCCGGCGGCTGGAGAAGCGCTTCGGCGCCGGCGTCGGCCGCTCGGTGCGGCTCCTCTACGGCGGGTCGGTGAAGCCCGACAACGCCGCCGAGATCTTTGCGGTGGAGAACGTCGACGGCGCGCTGGTGGGCGGCGCGTCGCTGAAGGCCGCGGATTTCGGCGGCATCGTGGCGGCGCTCGACGCCTCCTGATCGCCGGGGAGGCGGAACGCCCGGCGGCCCCGGTGCGGCACCGGTGTCGCGTTCGGGGCCGCACTTTGCACGCAGATTCTCCCAATCGAGCGCGCGGCTTGTGTCTCCGGCGCGCAGCGGTCAACAATGCCCGGATGCGACCGGGCCCCGACCGGCCGTAGGAGGCCGAGACCTCCGCGACCGGGCGCACCGGGGGTCGGCGTCCACGACGACCCAGGGAGGAAGACCATGACGACATCACCGAACCGCCGCGCGGCGCTCCGCACGATCGGCCTCGCCGGCGCCGCCGAACTCGCCGCGCCGCATATCGCCGGCGCCCAGGCCAACGGCACGACCTGGAAGATCCAGACCTCGTGGCCGGGCGGCGCGGGCCTGCAGATCTTCAAGGACTGGTGCGCCACGCATCCAGGAAAAGACCGGCGGCGAGCTGAGCTTCAAGCCCTTCGGCGCTAACGACGTCGTCGGCGACTTCCAGCTCTACGACGCGGTGAAGAACGGCGTGCTGGAGGCGGTGAACCCGTTCACCATCTACGCGCAGGGCATCATCCCGGCGGCGACCTTCCTGACCTCGATCCCGCTGGGCCTGCGCAAGCCCTCGGAGTTCGACATGTTCTATTACGGCCTCGGCGGGCTCGACATCGCGCGCGAGCTCTACGCCGCACAGGGCATGTACTTCGTCGGCCCGATCCACCACGACGCCAACATCATCCACTCGAAGGTGCCGATCCGCTCGATCGACGATTTCCCCGGCCGCAAGATGCGCCTGCCGGGCGGCATGGTGGCCGACGTCTTCTCCGAGATCGGCGCCGAGACGACCGTGCTGCCGGGCTCCGAGATCTTCCCGGCGCTGGAGAAGGGCACGATCGACGTCGCCGACTACGTCGGCCCGGCGGTGAACTACGCGCTCGGCTTCAGCCAGGTGACCGACTACATCGTCATGGGCCCGCCGGGCTTCATGTCGCTCTACCAGCCGGTCGACATCATGGACCTGACCGTCGGCCAGGAGGCCTGGGACGCGCTCTCGGACCAGATGAAGCAGTTCGTCGAGATGGAGACGCATGTCTATTCCGACATGCACTACGCCGCGATCCAGAAGGCCGACCAGGAAGCCTGGCCGAAATTCGAGGCCGACGGCACCGAGGTCACGCGCCTCAGCCAGGACGACGTGGAGCTGATGACCGAGGTCGCGGTGCCGATCTGGTTCGACTACGCCAACCGCGATCCGGACGCGGCGCGGGTCTTCAAGATCCAGCTCGACTACATGCAGTCTGGCTCGCTCGGCTATGTCGATCCGGCGATGACCGAGGGCATGTCGCTCGAGTGATCCCCGCCTGAGAGCCACCGAGACCGCCCGGAGCCTCCTCCGGGCGGTCGCCTGTCCGATTGTCCCGACCTTCCCGGAGGCCCGCCCGGATGCCGTCCCTGAACTTCACGCTGCCGCACTGGCTCTACTGGGTCGGGCTGATCGTCTTCCCGATCATCGCGATGGTGCTGGCCAGGCGCGGTCGCAGCGGCCGGCGGCGCTACTCACTGCCCCTGGGCTACATGATCCTGGTGACCGGGGGCATTCTCGGCCTGCACCGCTTCTACCTGAAGAATCTCTGGGGGTTGCTGTTCCTCCCGGTCTTCCTCGCCATCCTCTTCGCCAATGCCCAGGGCCAAGACGCGCGCGCCACGGCGAGCAACCTCGCCAACACGGTCAGCGATCGCCGAGCGGACGCTCGAGCGCGAGGAGCCGAGGATCGAGGAGGCGCAGGCCGAGGTTGAGGACCTGCGCCGGAACGCGGAGGAGGCCGAGGAGGGCTCGTTCTCCGAAAAGCTCGCCGAGCGGCGGCTCGAACGCGCCGAGCGCACCATTTCCGGGGGCGAGGAGCGCCTCGCCGAAGCGCGGGCCAGCCTCGAGGAGAATGCCGCCGCGCTGGACGCGGCGCGGGGCGCGCGCGGCTTCTGGTCGGACGTCTCGGGGGTGGCCTTCTACCTGCTGATGGCCGGGGTGGTGATCGACGCGCTGCTGCTGCCGGGCCTGGTCAGGCGGGCCAATGCGCAGCTTCCCGACGAGCCGCTGGAAGCGAGGCCGGCGGAGGGCGAGAACGGGCTCGAGCGGCCCGAGGAGGACGCCGACCGGGTGGAGAACTGGATCGACCGGCTGTCGCTCTTCTGCGGCGAGTTCGCCGCCTACTGGGCGGTGATCGCCGTCTTCGTCTACTATTTCGAGGTGATCGCCCGCTACGTCTTCAACAGCCCGACCAACTGGGCGCACGAGGCGATGTACCTGATGTTCGGCATGCAGTACCTGATCGCCGGCGCCTACGCGATGCTGACCGAGAGCCATGTGCGGGTCGACATCTTCTACGCGCCGTTGTCGCGCAGACGGAAGGCCTGGGTCGACCTGCTGACCTCGGTCTTCTTCTTCATCTTCGCCGGGCACGCTGCTGGTCACCTCGTGGATCTTCGCCATGGACGCGCTCGCCGTGCCCACGGGCAACGCGCTCGTCAGCCAGTGGGCGCGCGGCCAGATCGGGCTCTCGGAGATCTGGCCGGCTGGGAGCTGATCCATGGACCGATCCCAACATCCGCTGGGGCGAGATCAGCTTCAACGAGTGGGAGGTGCCGCTCTGGCCGATGAAATGGGTCATGGTGCTCGGCGGGCTGCTGCTGGTGCTGCAGGGGATTTCGAAATTCGCCAAGGACATCCGTGCGCTCCGGGGCGGTGACCCGCCGCCGGGCGCCACGCAGGGCGCGGCGGACGAGATGCGGGAGGCCGCCTGATGGGTATCGACATCGGCATCGGGTGGCTCACCCTCATCATGTTCGGCTCGCTGCTGGGGCTGCTGATGGCGGGGCTGCCGCTGGCCTTCGTCACCGGCGGCCTGGCCTGCGTGTTCCTGTTCGTCCTCGGCGACGCGCAGGCGCTCAACATCGTGCCGAGCCGCATCTTCCCGCTGATGACGAACTACCAGCTCTCGGCGATCCCGCTCTTCATCTTCATGGCGGCGATGCTGGAGCGGGCGGGGATCATCAACGACATGTTCGACGTGATCTACAAGGTGCTGGGCGGCGTGAAGGGCGGTCTCGCGGCAGCGACGATCATCGCCTCGACGATCCTGGCGGCGATGGTCGGCGTGATCGGCGCGGCGGTGGTGACGATGGGCATCATCGCGCTGCCGGCGATGCTGGCGCGCGGCTACGACCCGAAGATCGCGATGGGCTCGATCATGGCCGGCGGCACGCTCGGCATCCTGATCCCGCCCTCGATCCTCGCCATCATCTACGCGGTGGTGGCCGAGCAATCGGTGGGCGAGCTCTTCATCGGCGCGGTGATCCCGGGCCTGATGCTGTCGGGCATCTACATCGGCTACTGCGTCATCCGCTCCTACATCAATCCCGATCTCGGCCCGCCGATCCCGGTGGAGGAGCGGGTCTCGACCCGCGAGAAGACTGCATCTTCTGGGCAACATGGCGGCACCGATCGCGCTGATCGTGGTCGTGCTCGGCGTGATCTTCTCCGGCGTCGCGACGCCGGTGGAGGCGGCGGGCATCGGCACGTTCGGCGCCTTCATCGTCGCCGCGATCCACCGCAAGCTCGACTGGCCCACGGTCCGCGAGGCCTGCCTGACCACGCTGAAGGCCAGCGCGATGGTGATCTGGATCATGTTCGGCGCGACGATCTTCGTCGGGCTCTACGTGCTCGAGGGCGGCCAGCAATTCGTGCAGGAGACGCTGGCGGCGACCGGGCTCGGGCCCTGGGGCATCCTGATCCTCATGCAGATCCTGCTGGTGGTGCTCGGCATGTTCCTCGACTGGGTGGGCATCCTGCTGCTCTGCGTGCCGATCTTCGTGCCGATCATAAAGGCGCTCGGGGCGGACGCCTTCGGGCTCGAGGGACCCGACGACCTGGTGCTGTGGTTCGGCGTGCTCTACCTCGTGAACATGCAGATGAGCTTCCTGTCGCCGCCCTTCGGCTACGCGCTGTTCTACCTGCGCGGCGTGGCGCCGCCGGAAATCCCGATGACGGACATCTTCCAGCTCGGCCCTGCCGTTCCTGTTCCTGCAGGTGGTGGGGCTCGCGCTCTGCATGTTCTTTCCCGAGATCATCATCTGGCTGCCGCGGCTGGTCTACGGGGCTGAGCCGGGGCGCCCCGCGGGGGCGCCCCGGCCGGGAGCATTTCCGAGAGGGCGGGGGATCAGGCGCGGGTGACGTCGTGGCCGTAGAGCCAGTCGAAGCGGCGGGCGAGGAGGCCCGGCGCCACGGCGGCGAGGGCCCGCAGGCCGGCATGGGCCGCGAGGCGGGCGGGGCCGGCGAGGTGATAGTTGCGGGCATTCGCGGTCGCGGCGTCGATGGCGCGGACGGTGCGGCGGCGGCGCGCGGCCTGCCACGCCGCGAGGTCGCCGCGGGCGAGGGCGGCCGCCAGGGTCCAGGCATCCTCGAGCGCCAGATTCGCCCCCTGGGCGAGGAAGGGCAGGGTCGGGTGCGCGGCGTCGCCGAGGATCGCCAGCGAGGTGCCGTGCCAGCGTTCCGCGACCGGATGCCGGAAGAGGCCCCAGAGATGCGCCGCGGTGACGGCGGCGAGATGCGCACGCGCGGCGGGGAAGCCGGCGAAGGCGGCGCGGAAGGCCTCCGGGTCGCCCGCCACCTGCCAGCCCTCCTCCGCCCAGTCCGGCCGCTCGATCACGCCGACGAGGTTCACGCGGCGCCCTGGCAGGGGGTAGCGGACGAGGTGGCGGCCCGGGCCCATGTCGATCCGCGCCTCGGGCGGAGCCTCGCCCGGGACGGTGGCGCGCCAGGCGGTCTGGCCGGTGAAGCGCGGGGCGGCGGACCCGTTCAGGACCGGCCGGACGATCGAGTGGAGCCCGTCGGCGCCGACGACGAACCCGGTCGGCTCCCCGTCGATCCGGGCGCGGGGCCCGTCCTCGACCGAGGTCACCGGACGGCCGAGAACGATCTCCGCCGCCGATTTCGCGCAGCGCGTCGGCGAGAAGGGCGACGAGGGCGGGGCGATGGATCAGCCGGTAGGGCGCGGGGCCGAGGGGCAGGCGGATCACGTCCCGCCCGGTCGGCCCGTCGGCGAGCAGGACGGCGCGGCTGCCGAGGCTCGCGGCGCGCAGGGCGTCCCCGCAGCCCAGCGAGTTGAGGACGCGCACGCCGTTGGGGCTGATCTGGATGCCGGCGCCGACATCGCCGAGCTCGGGGGCGCGTTCGAGGACGCGGACGGCCGCGCCGCGCCGGGCGAGGGCGAGGGCGCAGGCGAGCCCGCCGATCCCCGCGCCGATGACCGTCACGTCGCGCACGGGACCCCCTGACGTGACGGCGCCGGGGCGAGGCCCCGGCGCGTCCCTCCTCCCGAACTCCGGTCCGCCTCACTCGTCGCGATGCACCTTCTCGCGGCGCTCGTGGCGTTCCTGCGCCTCGAGGCTCAGGGTGGCGATGGGGCGGGCGGCGAGCCGCTTCAGCGAGATCGGCTCGCCGGTGACCTCGCAATAGCCGTATTCGCCCTCCTCGATGCGCCGGAGCGCGGCGTCGATCTTGGCGACCAGCTTGCGCTGGCGGTCGCGGGTGCGCAGTTCGAGGGCGCGGTCGGTCTCCTCGCTGGCGCGGTCGGCGACGTCGGGGATGTTGCGGGTGCCGTCCTGCAGGCCCTCGATGGTGGTGCGGCTTTCGTTCAGGAGATCGCATCGCCAGCCGAGAAGCTTACGGCGGAAATACTCGAGCTGACGCTCGTTCATGAACGGCTCGTCTTCTGCTGGACGGTAATCATCTGGCAAGAAGGTTTCGACCTTCATTCCTCACACTCCCCTCTTGTGCGGGAACGGGACCCGCACGTCCTCTTGACCTCACCGGCGCTCTATCTCACCGACTTTGACTTGTCACGCTTCAACTTGCGCGACTTGTGGCTGCGGACCGCGGCCCCTAAGGTCGCCTCCGGACACCCGAACCGAGGACCCGCCCGCGCCATGCAATTCGCCTCCACGGACACCTATGTCGCCACCCGGGACCTGGAGGTCGCGGTCAACGCGGCGATCACGCTGGAGCGGCCGCTGCTGGTGAAGGGGGAACCGGGGACGGGCAAGACCGAGCTGGCGAGGCAGGTGAGCGAGAGCCTCGGGCTGCCGATCATCGAATGGCACGTGAAGTCCACGACCCGGGCGCAGCAGGGATTGTACGAATACGACGCCGTGAGCCGGCTTCGCGACAGCCAGCTCGGCGACGAGCGGGTGAACGACGTCCGCAACTACATCCGCCGAGGCAAGCTCTGGGAGGCGTTCGACGCGGAGAATCGCGTGGTGCTGCTGATCGACGAGATCGACAAGGCCGACATCGAGTTCCCGAACGATCTGCTGCAGGAGCTCGACCGGATGGAGTTCCACGTCTACGAGACCGGCGAGACGGTGCGGGCGAGAGCCCGCCCTATCGTCGTCATCACCTCGAACAACGAGAAGGAACTGCCCGACGCCTTCCTGCGCCGATGCTTCTTCCACTATATCCGGTTCCCAGACATGGAGACGCTGAAGCGGATCGTCGCCGTGCACCATCCGGGCATCAGGGACGCATTGTTGACGGCGGCGCTGACGCAGTTCTACGAGATTCGCGACCAGCAGGGACTGAAGAAGAAGCCCTCGACCTCGGAGGTGATCGACTGGCTGAAGCTCCTGCTGGCGGAGGACCTGACGGCGGAGGATTCGAAGCGGTCGGGCGCGGACGCGCTGCCGAAGCTGCACGGGGCGCTTCTGAAGAACGAGCAGGACGTGCATCTCTTCGAGCGGCTGGCTTTCATGGCGCGGCGGCAGGCGGGGCGCTAGGCGCGCCGCGGCGGCTTCGCGCTCAGCCGATGTCGCGCGTTCTCGCGACGGCGGCGTCGAGCGCCCCGGCGATCTCGGCCGCGATCGAGGAGCGCTCCATCGCCTCGAGGCCCGCGGCCGTGGTTCCGGCATAGTCGATCATCTGGCGGACATGCGCGGCGGGGGTCATCGATCCCGACGCCATCATCGTTCCCGCGCCGAGGAAGAGCTGCCGGATCGCCCGGTCGGCGATGCCGGGCGGGATGCCCCGGCCGGTGGCGTAGTCCGCCATCGCCGCGGCATAGAAGGCCACGAAGCCGGGGACGGGGCCGGTCAGGGCGGTGAAGCACTCGACATGGGCTTCGCTCTCGACCTCGTCGGTCAGGCCGCAGGCCCCCAGGATGGCGGTGGCGCGCCCGCGGTCCTGCTCCGTCACCCCGGCGCCGGCGCACCACGGCGAATAGGCCAGGCCCGCCCGGGCGGCGGGGCTGCTCATCGCGCGGATGACCCGGCGCGACCCGGTGGCCCGGGACAGGTCGTCGAGCGACACGCCGGCCATGACGGAGATGACGAGCCGGTCCGGCGTGTCGAGGTCGAGCTCCGCTGCGGCTGCGGGCGGGATTGAGAGCAGGATGACGTCGCAGGCAGCCGCGAGATCGCGGACGCTCGCGGTGACGGTGGCGCCGGTCAGCTTGTCCGGGACGCTCGCCGCGCCGCTTCGGCTCGCGATCCAGAGACCGGCGGGCGACACGACCTGCCGCGCGAGAAGCGCTTCGGCAATGGCAGAGCCGAGCATGCCCGTGCCGCCAACGATGCCGATCTTCCAGTCGCTCCCGATCATCCGGACCGCCTCCCTCGTCCGACCGGTGCCACCCCGATCACGGCGCAGCATTCGGGACTCCGGACCTTTTCGCAAGCTCGGTCGGCTGGACGAGAATGAGTGGTGGGAGAGCGCCCGTTGATGGGGCTTCCCTTTCCGCTTCCGTTGCGGCAAGAGAACGTCCTGCCGCCAGTGAGACGCCCATGACCGCCATCCGACCGATCCGATCCGACGACCGCGCCGTCTGGGGCGCGCTCTGGCGGGGCTATCTCGACTTCTACGGCACCGAGCTGCCCGAAGAGGTCTTCGACGCGCAATGGGCGCGGCTGATGGAGGCGGACACGGTGCGCGGGCTCTTGGCGGAGATGGACGGGCGGCCGGTGGGGCTCGTGCACATGATCTTCCACGCCCACGGCTGGAAGTTGCGGCCGGTCTGCTACCTGCAGGACCTCTACGTGGAAGAGGAGGCGCGGGGCACGGGGCTCGGACGGGCGCTGGTCGAGGCGGTCTACGGCGCGGCGGATGCGGCGGGGGCGCCGGACGTCTACTGGCTGACCCAGACCGGCAACGTGACCGCGCGGCGGCTCTACGACCGGGTGGGCCGGATCACCGACTTCATCAAGTACGCGCGGCGCTGACCGCTCAGCCGCGCACCTCGTCCACGATCTCGCGCATCTTCTCGAGCGGGGCGTAGCCGCGCACCATGCTGTCGCCGATGACGAAGGAGGGCGTGCCTTGGATGCCGAGGCTCGAGCCGAGCGCTCGCGTCTCGGCGATGCGGCGGGCCACTTCGGGCGCCTCCATCTCCGCGGCGATGGCGTCGTAGTCGAGATCCTGCTCCTCGGCGAGGGCGCGCAGGCTCTCCGGCGAGACGTCGGCGGGCAGGGTCATCAGCGCATCGTGCACCGCCTCGTAGGCCTCGTCGCCGGCGACGCGCTGGGTGGCGATGGCGAAGCGGCTCGCGAGAACCGACTGGTCGCCGAGGATCGGGAATTCCTTCACCACGAAGCGGATGTTGCCGTCGCTCTCCACGAGCTCGGCCACTTCCGGGAAGGCGCGCCGGCAATAGCCGCAGCGGTAATCCATGAATTCCACGATCGTGACGTCGCCCTCGGGATTGCCGCCGACCCAGGACTCGCCGTCCCCGAAAAGGGCCTTCTCGTGCTGGGCGACGAGGTCGGCGTCGCTCTCGAACTGCGCCTGCGCCTCGCGGGTCTCCAGAACCCGGATCGCCTCCATCAGCACCTCGGGGTTCTCGAGGAGGTAGGCGCGCACCTCGTCGCGGAAGGCCTGGCGCTCCGCGCCGGTCATCGCGTCGATGTCGGTGGCAAGCGCCGGCGGCGCGGCGAGCGCGAGCGCGAGGAGGGCGGCGGCGGGGGCTTTCGGCATCGGGCACTCCGTCCGGAAGAGGGGTCGCGCGCAAGCCTGCGGGATCGGGCATGTCCGCGCAAGAGCCTTGCGGGGACGTGATCGAGCGGGCAGTCCGGGCGTGCGGGGCAGCGGAGGACGATCCATGCGGCAATCGCGACGCGGGCAGGTCGGCGCCTTCATCGTCATGGACGTGATGGAGCGGGCGCGGGCCGCGGAGGCAGCCGGACGCCACATCGTCCACATGGAGGTGGGCCAGCCCGGCACGGCGGCGCCACAGGGGTCGCGGACGGCACTGGCGGCGGCGATGGCGGAAGCGCCGCTCGGCTACACCGTGGCGCTCGGGTTGCCGGAGCTTCGCGCGCGGATCGCGCGGCACTATCGCGACTGGTACGGGATCGACCTCGACCCGGCCCGCGTGGTGGTGACGGCCGGCGCCTCGGCGGGGTTCGTGCTGGCCTTCGCGGCGCTTTTCGAGGCCGGCGACAGGGTGGGGCTCGGACTGCCGGGCTATCCCTCCTACCGCCACATCCTGAGCGCGCTCGACCTCATGCCCGCGGGCATCGAGACGGCGATGGCGGACCGGTTTCAGCCGCGCCCGGACCAGGTGGGCGCCGATCTCGACGGGCTGATCCTGGCCTCGCCCTCGAACCCGGCGGGGACGATGCTCGGCCGGGAGGAGATGGGCGCCCTCGTGGCGGCGTGCCGGGAGCGAGACGTGGCGCTGATCTCCGACGAGATCTACCACGGGCTGCACTACGGGGACCGGGCGGTCAGCGCGCTGGAATTCGGCGACGACGTCTATGTGGTGAACTCGTTCTCCAAGTATTTCTCGATGACCGGCTGGCGGGTGGGCTGGATGGTGGTGCCCGAGGATCACGTGCGGACGATCGAGCGGCTGGCGCAGAACCTCTTCATCTGCCCCTCCCACGCCAGCCAGGTCGCGGCGCTCGCCGCCTTCGAGTGCCACGAGGAGCTCGAGGCGAACCTGTCGGTCTATCGCGCGAACCGGGAGCTCATGGTCGAGGGTCTGGCGCGGGCGGGCTTCCCGCGTTTCGCGCCGCCCGACGGGGCGTTCTACGTCTATGCCGATTTCGGCGCATCTGGGGGAGGACAGCCTCGAACTTTCCGCCCGCCTCCTCGACGAGGCGGGCGTGGCGGCGACGCCCGGCATCGATTTCGATGCCGGACGCGGACGCGGCATGCTGCGCTTTTCCTATGCAACCTCGACGGCCCAGATCGCCGAGGGCATGGAGCGACTTGCGCGATGGGCGGAAAGGTTCCGATTCGAGGTTTCCGACTAGGCGGATTCCTGCTAGCGTCCGGTCGCGAGGGGCGCTAAGATCCCCGAGCAGATTAAGGCGCGAACGGATGGCGATCCGAAAACTGGCATTTGGCCTGCTTCTCTTGTTTTGCCAGATGGTGACGAGCGCGGCGCCGGGTCAGGAGCACGGCATCGCCCGGATCAACGCTGGCGAGAGCCGCATCGAGGATTTCGGCTCGAACCTCCATGTGGAACTGGCCCTGTCGCGCCCCGTGCTCTGGCGGGTCTTCACCCTCGACGCGCCGCGCCGGCTGGTGGTGGATTTCAGCGAGGTCGATTTTCGCGGCACCGACCTGGGGGCGATCGTGGCCTCGGACGGCGTCTCTTGGGTGGAGCAGAGGCGCGACGGGGCGAATTGGACGCAGCTCGTGATCCACCTGAGCCATCCGCTCAGGATCGAGACGGCCGGTCTCGCGCCGCAAGGCCATGCAGGGGCGGTGCTGAAACTGCAGCTCGCGCCGACGACCGCGGCCGAGTTCACCGAAGAGGCCGGGCCGCCTGAGGACCCCGGTCCGGAGCCGGAATCTGCACCGGTCCCGAAGGCGGATGCGGAACCCGCCGCGACCGGCACGTATTCCGGCGGTCTTTTCCAGACGATGGCCCGCGCGCTCTTCGGCGCAGGGCCGGACCGGGCCGGATAGACCCGGTCACAGCCGCGTGTGGCCGGCGATTTTCGCCGATGGGCTTTTGAATTCGCGCAAGCCCCGCGCTAGAAGACCCCGATCCTGCAACCCGGAGGGACGCGCCCTTGACCCGTGCCATCCTGTCGGTCTTCGGCGGCCTTTTCACACTCGTCACGCTGGGGCTCCTTGCCGCGGCGCTGTCGATCGGCGCGGTGTTCTGGATCTATGGCCGCGACCTGCCGGATACCGACCAGCTCGCCAGCTACCAGCCGCCGACGATCAGCCGGATCTACTCCTCCGAGGGCCGGATCATCGACGAGTTCGCCCGCGAGCGTCGCCTATTCACGCCGGCCGAGGAGATCCCGGACCTCGTGAAGCAGGCCTTCATCTCGGCCGAGGACAAGAACTTCTATCACCATCGCGGCTACGACCCGCGCGGCATGGTCGCCGCGGCGCTCGACATGGCGCAGGGCGGCGCGGTGCGCGGCGCCTCGACGATCACCCAGCAGGTGATGAAGAACTTCCTGCTCGGCGGGGAACGCTCCGCGGAGCGCAAGGTGAAGGAGCTGATCCTCGCCTCCCGGATCGAGGGGACGCTCTCGAAAGACGAAATCCTCGAGCTTTATCTGAATGAGATCTATCTGGGGCAGAACAGCTACGGCGTCACCGCTGCGGCGCAGACCTACTTCAACAAGCCGCTGATGGATCTCGCGCCGGAAGAGGCCGCCTATCTCGCCTCCCTGCCCAAGGCGCCGTCAAACTACCATCCCGTGCGCGACCGGGAGCGGGCGATCTCGCGGCGCAACTTCGTTCTCCGGGAGATGTTCGAGAACGGCTTCCTCGACGAGGCGGCCTACCGCGCGGCGCGGGTGGCGCCGCTCCTGTCGGTGCAGGGCGGCGATTATCCGAGCTTCCGCGAGGAGATCCCGCCGCGCGACTACTTCACCGACGAGATCCGCCGCCAGCTCAGCCAGAATTTCGGCGAGGGCGAGTTCTTCGAGGGCGGCCTGTCGGTCCGCGCGACGATCGACCCCGATCTGCAGAAGGCGGCGTCGCGGTCGCTGCAGCGGGCGCTCGAGGAATATGACCGCGGCACCGGCCGCTGGCGCGGCACCGGCGAGAGCATCCCCGAGGAGAAGCTGGCGATCTGGGAGGAGCTGCTCCGCAGCGTGGACGTGGCGCGCGACATCGATCTCGGCGGCCGCTGGCGCCCGGCAGTGGTGCTCGACATGGCCGAGCAGAGCCTGACCCTCGGCGTCGAGGGCGAGGGCGAGGGCGAGGGGAGCGTGCCGCGTGGTGACATCTCCTGGCTCCGGGGCGACTTCTTCGACAATTTCGAGCGCGGCGACGTGGTCCTCGTGCGGCGGGACGGCGATCACTGGAGCCTGCGGCAGGTCCCGGAGGTCGAGGGCGCGTTCATGGCGATGGACGTGGAGACCGGCCGGGTTCTGGCCATGCAGGGCGGCTTCTCCTACCAGCACTCGGTCTTCAACCGCGCGACCCAGGCGACCCGGCAGCCGGGATCGAGCTTCAAGCCCTTCGTCTATGCCGCGGCGCTGGATTTCGGGCTTTACCCCGGCGACGATCGTCGTGGACGCGCCGATCGAGATCAACACGCCCCAGGGGCTGTGGCGGCCGAAGAACTATTCCAACCGGTTCTACGGACCGGCGCCGATGCGGGTCGGCATCGAGCAGTCGCGCAACCTGATGACGGTGCGGCTCGCCCAGGAGGTGGGGATGGACGTCGTCGCCCGCTACGCCGAGCGGTTCGGCGTCTACGACGACATGTCGACCTTCCTCGCCAACGCGCTCGGCTCCGAGGAGACCACGCTCTACAAGATGATGGCGGCCTATTCGATGTTCGCCAATGGCGGCGAGCAGGTGGAGCCCACGCTCGTCGACCGGGTGCAGGACCGCTGGGGCGACACCGTCTACAAGCACGACCGGCGCGACTGCCTCGACTGCGCGCGGGAGCAGCTTCCGCGGGGCGAGGCGCCGCGGATCGTGTCGAACCGCAAGCGGGTGATCGACGCGATCACCGCCTACCAGCTCACCTCGATGATGAAGGGCGTGGTCGATCGCGGCACGGCGCGGCGGGCGGTCAACCTCTCCGTCCCGGTGGCCGGCAAGACCGGGACCACGAACGACGCCAAGGACGTGTGGTTCATCGGCTTCACGTCGAACATCGCGGCCGGCTGCTATATCGGCTTCGACCAGCCGCGCAGTCTCGGCTCCCATGCCTCGGGCGGCGGCATGTGCGCTCCGGTCTTCAACCGGTTCATGAAGGAGGCGACGGAGAAGTACGGCGGCGGACCCTTCGAGGTCCCCCCGGGCGGGCGCTTCATCAAGATCGACCGCATGACCGGCGCGCGTCTCGGCGACGAGGCCAAGGGCGACAACGTGATCGCGGAATATTTCCGGCTGGGCGAGGAGCCGTTGTTCGGCGTCACCTTCGACGGTGGCTTCGCCATGGGCGCAAACCTGCCGCTCTTCGACGGGGCGGGGGGTTCGGCTGGACAGCAGGTCAGGAACGCGGCCGGGCAGACGGTGACGATACCGAAGAACAAGGCGAGCTACGGTTCGATGAGCTCGGGCGGGCTCTACTGAGGGCTGCTTGTCGTCCTCGGGCGGGATTGCTAGATCCGGGCCTCCACATGCCCGGAGCCCGCCATGCGCGCAGAAGCCCAAGCCCACGCCGAGGCGATCGAGAAGTCCCTCGACCTGCTCCGGCAGCGCATGGATTACGAGACCGCCGCCTTCCGGCTGGAGGAGTTCAATGCGCGGGTCGAGGATCCCGACGCTCTGGGACGATCCCGCGAGCGCGCAGAAGCTGATGCGCGACCGCCAGGCGCTCGTCGACGCGATGGAGCGTCACGATGCGATGGCGCAGGAGCTCTCCGACAGCCGCGAGCTCATCGAGATGGGCGAGGCCGAGGGGGACGAGGAGGTCGTGCGCGAGGCGGAAGCCGCGCTGAAGGCGCTGAAGGCGCGGGCGGCGTCGGCCGAGATCGAGGCGCTGCTCGACGGCGAGGCGGACGCCAACGACACGTTCCTCGAAATCAATGCCGGCGCCGGCGGCACCGAGAGCTGCGACTGGGCCAACATGCTGGCGCGCATGTATGTGCGATGGGCCGAGAAGAAGGGCTACAAGGTCGAACTGCAATCGGAGAGCCCGGGCGAGGAGGCGGGGATCAAGTCCGCCGCCTACAAGATTTCAGGCCACAACGCCTATGGATGGCTGAAGACGGAATTGGGGGTGCACCGGCTGGTCCGGATCTCGCCCTATGACAGTGCCGCCAGGCGGCACACCTCGTTCTCCTCGGTCTGGGTCTATCCGGTCGTTGACGACGACATCGACATCGAGGTGAACCCGGCCGATATCCGCATCGACACCTATCGCTCGAGCGGCGCCGGCGGGCAGCACGTGAACACCACCGATTCCGCGGTCCGGATGACCCACGTGCCGACCGGGATCGTGGTAACGAGCTCGGAGAAGTCGCAGCACCAGAACCGCGACATCGCCATGAAGGCGCTGAAGTCGCGGCTCTACCAGCAGGAGCTCGACCGGCGGAACGCGGCGATCACCGAGGCGCACGAGCAGAAGGGGGAGGCCGGCTGGGGCAACCAGATCCGCTCCTACGTGCTGCAGCCCTACCAGATGGTGAAGGATCTCAGGACCAGCGTGGAGACGAGCGACACCCAGGGCGTGCTGAACGGCGATCTCGACGCTTTCATGGCGGCGACCCTGGCGCTCGACGTCACCGGCAAGAGCCGGGCGGAGGCCGCCGAGGAGGACTAGAGCGCAGCGAGGAGCGTCTCCGCCGCGCGGTCCGCGCCGTCGGGTTCGAGTCTCCGGGCAAAGGCATCGGATCGCGCCGCCGCATCGGGCCGCAGGATCGCTGCGAGGTCGTCGTCCGCGCGGTCGATGCGGCGGATCCTGCGCCCGATCCGTGCCCGGACCACGCGGGCGGCATTGTCGGGCTGGTCGGCGCCGAGCGGATGCACGAGCTGCGATCGGCCCGAGAGGCAGGCGGCGCCGGTGGTGCCGATGCCGCCATGGTGGAGGATGGCGGCGGCACGGACGAACAGAGCGTCATGCGAGGCACGGGGCACGGCGCAGACATCCCCACCTTCCGGCACGACCTCCTCTCCCGACAGGCAGACGATGCGCAGCCCGGCGCGGCGCGCGAGGGCGACGGACGCCGCCCAGAAGTCCGGTCCGCCGAGCGCATGGGCGACCGACCCGAGGGTGACCACGAGCGGCGGGGGGCCGGCGTCGAGGAAGGCCGAGAGGCGCGGCGGCAGGGCCTCCGGCGCCGGGCGCGGGAAGCCGGTGAGAACCGTTCCCGCCGCCCGGTCGGGCGGCAGCGGCGAGAAGGCGGCGTCCCAGAGCCCGAGGCGGAGGCGCGGCGCCACGGCCTCCCCGAAGACCGGCACGTGACCGAGGGGCGGCAGGCCGAGCGCGCGGCGGGTCGCTGCCTCCTCGCGACCGTGGCGGCGGCGGAACTCGGCGTCGATCACCTTGAGCCAGCATCGATTCCAGACGCGGGCGAGGGAGATGCGCGGCGCCGCGGCCATCGGCGGGCTGAAGCCTGTGACCCGCGGCGGGTCGAGCGCGGAGCGCAGGAGCATGGGCTGGAGGAGGAGCGGCACGAAGGGGCGGTCGGCCAGTTCCCCGGCGAGGGGCGCCGCCATGGCGAGGAGAGTGCCGCAGACGGCCGCGGCGGCCTTCGCCTCCGGTTCGAGCCGGCGCGCGAGATCCGCCAGCATCGGGTAGGTGGCCTTCGACAGGACCGGCGAGGGGTTGCGGAAGACCAGCGCCGCGAGGGCGTCCCGGTCGAGACCCAGCCGGTCCATGACCTCCTCCTCGGAGGGGCCGAAGGCGACGGCGTCGAGCCCCTCGGACCGGGCCCGCGCGGCGTCAGACGGGGAAAGGGCAAGGCGCGCGGGCCTGCCCCGCGCCTCGAGCGCGCGGGCGAGTTCGAGGACCGGGACGAGATCGCCGGCCGATCCGATCGTCGAGAGAAGGACCGGCCGCGGCACGGGGTGTCAGTCCGCGGCGCGTCGCCGTGGCGGAGAGATCAGCCTGCCGCCTCGGCCGTCGGCCGCGGTCGGGACGGTCCGCCGGAGGAATCGGCCTCCGACCGCGACGTGTCCGGTTCGGGCTGCCCCGACGCGGCGGAGGCCGAGGACGAAGAGGAGGACGAGGCGGAAGACGATGCGGCGGTCGAGCCGGAGGTGGTCGTCTGACGCGGCCGCTCACCGCCCGACGTGTTCAGCGGGTCGTCCCGGCGGGCCACCGAGCCTTCGAAATGGGCCCCGGATTCGATGGCGATGGTCTTGTGGACGATGTCGCCCTCCACCCGCGCGGTGGAGGAGAGGCGCACCTTCAGGCCGCGCACGCGACCGACGATCCGGCCGTTCACCACCACCTCGTCGGCGAGGACCTCGCCCTTGACCAGCGCGCTCTCGCCGATGGTGAGGGAATGGGCGCGGATGTCGCCCTCCACGTTGCCCTCGATCTGGATGTCGCCATCGGTCTTCAGGTTGCCCCTGATGGTCAGATCGGAGGACAGGAGCGAGGCCTGCGCCTTCGCCTTCGGACGGGTGGCCGCCGGCGCCTCGGTGGCGGCGGGCGGCCTCTGGACGCTGGTCTGGCCATCGCCGGCCGTCGGACGCATGACGGACTCGCCGGCCTGTTTCGGGCCCGGCTCGTTGATCTTCGACTTAGAAAACATCCTGGCCCGCCTTGATATAGGTCATCGGGTTGACGGGCGCGCCGCCGACGCGAACCTCGTAATGGAGGTGCGTGCCTGTCGAGCGCCCGGTATTCCCCATATCACCGATTCGATCTCCGCGCGAGACTCTTTGACCCACCGCAACCCTGACGCGTGACATGTGGGCATAGCGCGTCTCGATGCCGAAATCGTGCTTGATCTCCACGAGGTTGCCGTAGCCGGACATCCGCCCGGCTTGGACGACGACGCCGTCGGCGGTGGCGTGGATCGGGGTTCCCGTGGAACCCGCCATGTCGGTGCCCTCGTGCATCCGACCCCAGCGCGGTCCGAACCCGCTGGTGTAGCGGAATGAATTGTGAACGGGCATCGCGAAGGGGGTCTTTTCGGCCGCAAGCCGGTAGAGGTTCATCCGGTCGAGCTTCTCCAGTATGCCGTTCGCCCGGCGGCTCCCGGCTCCGGCCGGCGCGCCCTTGGTGGAGAAGGTGATCGGCCCGCTCGATCCGCCCTGCCCGGAATAGTCGCGGCGCACCGAGTTGAGGAGGTCTTCGGTGTCGAGCCCGGCAGCGCTGAACATCTCGTCGAGCGGCTTCACGGAGATGGTCAGCGCATCCTCGAGCTTGTCGAAGATGCGGTCGTTGCGGTCGCGCTCGAGCTTGGCCTCGAGGATCTGCTCCTCGGCGAAGGACTCGGCCTCCTCGGCGTCGGTCGCCATCGTGTCGCGCTGCCCGGCGGTGGAGGAGAGCGTGGAGCTTAGGATGTCGATCGTGTCCTTCATGTCCTCGAGCCGGGCGACGTCGCGCAGCGCCTCGGGGTCGCCCTCGAGCCGGCGGGCGATCTCGGTCGCTTCGGTGCGGGCGGCGTCGCGGTCGAGGATGGCCTTCCTGAGACTGGCATGGGCGAGTTCCATGCCGCGCTCGAGTTCCTCGCGCCGTGCCTCGGAGGCCAGAAGCTCGGTCTGCATCTCGCTGACGCGGTCGAGCGCGGCGGCGAAGCGGCTGTGGGCGGCGCCGGCCTCGGAGAGGGCACGCTCGCGATCCGCGGAAAGCTCGTTCAGGCGGGATTCGTAGAGGCGCTGCTCGCGTGCGGTCTGCTCCTTGAGATGGCCCGCCCCGATGGAATCCATGAGCACCACGGCGGAGGCGAGGATCGTCCAGCCGACGACCAGAGCCGATCCGGTGATCGCCACCGCCTGCGTCAGCGGCGTCAGCCGGACGAAGCGGGTCTCGGTATCTGATCGGAGGAAGAGGCGGCGTTCGGGGAAGGCGCGCTCCAGGGCGGAGCTCACGAAGTTCTTTCGACCGGTCTGCACGTATTAACTCCCCGCGCTGTCATTCTGGCAGCTTGGACCGGCCCCCACCGGACGTGCCTCACGGGTAGCCAGCCCGTCACCCGGGTGCAACAGGGTATCGGTGCCTGTTGCGGGCCAAGCTTGATCGGGCGCGATTTCGGCAGAATGCTGCCGATTTCGGGTGAACCCACCGTGCGGAGCGGAGGGACCGGGCAACCCTTGGAGTCAGGTGTCGCCCTCGGTCTCGATGTAGATCGTGTGGCCGCAATGCTTGCAGTGGGTGGCGTCCCGGTCGTGGGCGCTCAGGCCGCATTCCGGGCAGGTCACCCGGGCCTTGTTGGGCCGGTAGATCGCCTGAATGAGCTGGAGGAAGAAGCCCACCCCGAAGATCATCATGAAGATCGTCAGGAACCGCCCGGCCCCGTCCTCGAGCGTGATGTCTCCGTAGCCGGTGGTCGTGAGCGTGGTGATTGTGAAGTAGAGGGCGTCGACCAGCGTGTCGAGATTCGGATTCCGGTCGTGCTCGACCACCCAGACGATGCTCGTCGCCACGAAGATGAAGGCCAGGAGATTCAGCGCCGCGACCGAGACGCGGTTGCTCACGTCGAGCCGGCCGAGGGCGCTGTCGAGCTGTTCGGTCAGGCGGAAGGTCCGTACCAGGCGCAGCACCCGGAGCACCCGCAGGAAGCCGAGATTAGACCCCGCCACGATCGGCGCGGCGAGGGAGGCGATGACGACGACATCGGCCAGGGTCGAGAGCGAGAGGACGAAGCGCCAGCGGTTCTCGGCGATCGCGAACCGGGCGGCGAGATCGCCGAGCACGACGAGGCCGATCGCGATGTCGGCGACGAGAAGGCCCGCGCCGATCCGCGAGGTGGCGGTCGCGAGGAAATAGGCGATGGTGGCGAGGTCGAAGACGAAGAGGCAGACGCGAAACATCCGCGCCTTCGCATTCGCGCCCTCGTAGAGGTCCCTGACGGTCTCGCGCATCGCCGCCGCCCGACGTCACTGGGGTTTGTCGCCGGCGGTCGGCTCGCCCGGAAACGCCTCGCGCACCGCCTTCAGCACCGCCTCGGCGTGGCCGTCGACCTTCACCTTGCGCCATTCGACCCGCACCACGCCCTCGGGACCGATGAGGAAGGTGGAGCGCTCGATGCCCATCGAGGTCTTGCCGTACATCTTCTTCTCGACCCAGGTGCCGTAGCGCTCGCAGACGTCGCCCTCCGCATCCGAGAGGAGCGCGATTCCGATGTCGTGCTTGTCGCGGAACCTGTCCTGCTTCTTCACCGGATCCCTGGAGACGCCGAGGATCGTGGCGCCGTGGGCGGCGAAGTGCTCGGCCATCTCGGTGAAGGCCACGGCCTCCTTCGTGCAGCCGGGCGTGTCGGCGCGGGGGTAGAAATAGAGCACGACCGGTCCGTCGATCTCCGAGAGCGAGACCTCGCTGCCGCCGTCGCGGGGCAGGGTGAAGTCGGGGGCGGGCTGGCCGGTCAGGTCCATCTCGTTCTCTCCTCGTTGTGGGGCGCGGTCCAAGGTGCGGGAGAATGCCCGAAAGGCAACCCCGTGAGAATGTGATCGCGGCGCCCCATGGCCCCCGCGGCGGAGGCGCGCCATTGTGCGCGTCATGACGACGGCAGGCAGGGCAGGGACCGGAATACGGTTGGCGCGTCGCGCCACGTTCCGCGTTGCGGGCATCGCGGCGGCGCTCGTCTTCGCCTGTCTGATCCTTGTCGCGGGACTTGCCCTGACGGAGACGCGGATCGTCCTGCCGGCTGCGCTCGTGAAGCGGATCGAGGCCCGTATTGACGCCCGGCTGGGGGACATGCAGATCGATCTCGGGCACATTTCGGTCATGCTCGACGCCCGCGCCGTGCCGCGGCTCTTCCTCGAGGACCTCGAGCTGTCGGCAGGGGGAGAGGATATCGCGGCGCTCAGCGAGGTGGGGCTCGCCTTCGATACCGGGGCGGCGCTGCGGGGCCGGATCGCGCCGCGCGCGCTCCGGATCAACGGCGCGCGGCTGATCGTGCGGCGCGACGCGGAGGGGCGCTTCGAACTGAGCTTCGGACGCGGCGGCGGGATGCGGGTCTCCGGCGCGGGCCAGATATTCGACGCGGCCGAGGCGGCGCTCGACCGGCCGCCCTTCGACCGGGTGCGCTCGGTCACGCTCGGGGGCGCGGAGGTGTCCCTCGAGGACGCGCGCAGCGGCCGGGTCTGGCAGGTGACCGATGGTCGCATGGCGCTCGACCGGGCGGCCTCGGGCCTCGAGTTCACCCTCAACGCGGACATCTTCAACGGCAGCGACGACATGGGCCGGGTGCAGGTCTCGGCGGCGAGCGACGCGGCCGACAGCGGCGCCGAACTCAAGGCCGCGTTCGACGGCATCGCCGCGCGCGACGTCGCCGCCCAGACAAGAGCGCTGGAGGTGCTCGGGGTGCTCGACGCGCCGGTCTCCGGCGCGATCCGCACGGAGCTCGACGGCACAGGGGCGCTCGAAAACCTTGCCGGGACGCTTCGGATCGGCGCAGGCGCGCTCGATCCGGGTTCGAACACCCGGCCGGTGCGCTTCTCCGGCGCGCGTCTTTACGTGGACTACGATCCCGAATCGGCGAAGCTGGAGATCCCGGAACTGTCGGTGGACACGGAGGACGGCAGTGCCTCGCTCTCCGGACACATCTACCTGCGCGAGCCGGGCCCCGGCGGGGTGCCGGGCGCGCTTCTGGGCCAGTTCGCCATCGACGCGCTCGAGGTCTCCGCGCCCGAGCTCTACCCCGCGCCGGTCTCGGTGGCCGGCGGCACGGTCGACGCGCGGCTGCGGCTCGACCCGTTCCGGCTCGAGATCGGCGAGGTCGCGCTGCCCGCCCCGGACGGGGAGATCGTGCGCACGGTGCGCGGGCGCGGCCGGGTCGCCGCCGGGCCGAAGGGCTGGGACGTGGCGATGGACCTCTCCGCGGGGCGCCTCGGCATCGACCGGGTGCGCCGGTTCTGGCCGCGGCCGATCGCCTCGAAGGTGCTGAAATTCGTCACCGAGAAAATCGCGACCGGCGAGGCGATCGGCCCGGCGCTGTCGATCCGTTATCACACCGGCTGGCCGAAGCCGGTCCTGCGGATGAGCCTCGCCTTCGAGGGGGCGGAGGTCCGCGCGGTGCCGTTCCTGCCGCCGGTGACGGCGGGACGGGGATTCGTGGAGCTCTTCGACAACCGCTTCGCAGTCCGGGTCGATGCGGGCGAGGTGACGCCCGAGGGCCGCGGGCCGGTGAGCCTTGCCGGGACCACCTTCGTCATCCCCGATACGCGCATCAAGCCCGCCCCGGCGGAGATCGAGGTGGCGAGCGCCGGGCCGCTACCCTCGGCGCTCGCGCTTCTCGACGAGGAGCCGCTCCGGCTCTTGTCGCGGGCCGACCGCTCGCCGGACCTGGTGCAGGGCGAGCTCCGGGCGACGACGCGGATCGGCCTCGTCCTGCAGCGGGGCAACACCGCCGACGACATCGACGTGGAGAGCGAGGGGGTTGTGACGGACCTCCGCTCCGATCGGGTCGTGCCCGGCCGGGAGCTGGCGGCTGAGCGGCTGGAGGTCGCCGCCGACAAGCGGTCGATCCGGGCCACCGGCCGGGCGACGCTCTCGGGGGTGGCCTTCGACGGGGCGTGGCGGCAGGCCCTCTCCGGGGACGCGGCCGGGACGGGAACGGTCGAGGGCCGGGTCGCGATCACGCCCGAGGGGCTGGACGCCTTCGGAATCGCGCTGCCCGACGGGCTCGTCTCGGGGCGCGGCGAGGGGCGGGTCACGCTCGATCTCGCGCCCGGCGCCGGCCCGGCCTTCCGGCTCGGCTCGGATCTGGAGGGGATCGGTCTCCGCATCGCGGCTGTGAACTGGTCGAAATCCGCGGAGCAGGGCGGCTCCCTCCTCGTCGCCGGACAATTGGGGGACGCGCCGGCGGTGGATCGGCTGGAGATCTCGGCGCCGGGGCTCGACGCGCGGGGCCGGGTTGAGCTCGATGCGGGGCCCTCTTTCCGCGCGCTGCGGCTCGAGCGGGTGCGGCTCGGCGACTGGCTCGACGCGGGCGTGACGATCTCGGCCAGGGGGCCGGGGCAGCCGCCCGCCATCGCCGTCACCGACGGCACCGTCGATCTGCGCCGGGCCGAGCTCGACGGAGGCGGCGGTGGCGGCGGCGCCCGCGGGCCGGTGACCCTCCGGCTCGACCGGCTGACGCTGACGGACACGATCGCGCTCCGCCCCGTGGCTGTGGACCTCGCGGCCGGCTCCGCGCTTTCGGGAACGTTCCGCGGCCAGATGAACGGCGGGGTGACGGTGGAGGGGCAGCTCTCCGGAGCCGCGCGCGGCACGGCGATCCGGGTGACGAGCCGCGACGCGGGCGCGATCCTGCGCGACGCGGGTCTGGTAAGCCGGGTGCAGGGGGGTCGGCTGGACCTCCGGCTCCAGCCCACGGGGGCGGAGGGCACCTATGATGGCCAGGTGCGGGTGACGAGCCCGGTGCTGCGCGACGCGCCGGCGATGGCGGAGCTTCTGTCCGCGATCTCGGTGGTGGGGCTCCTGGAGCAGCTCCAGTCCGACGGCATTCCCTTCGAGGAGGTGTCCGCGGAGTTCCGCATCTCGCCGCGGCAGGTGGCGCTCTACCGCTCCTCGGCCGTGGGCGCTTCACTCGGTCTGTCGATGGACGGCACCTACGACATGGTGTCGAAGCGGATGGACATGCAGGGCGTGGTCTCGCCGCTCTACCTGCTGAACCGGGTGGGCGCGATCTTCACCCGGCGGGGCGAGGGGCTCTTCGGAGTGAACTTCACGCTCCGGGGGCCGGTCACCGCCCCGCAGGTGGCGGCGAACCCGCTCTCGATCCTGACGCCGGGCATGTTCCGCGAGATCTTCCGCCGCCCGCCGCCGGAGCGGGCCGCGCCATGAAGCTCTCCGAGTTCGATTTCGACTTGCCCGAGGGGCTCATCGCGACGCGGCCCGCGCGGCCCCGCTCCGCGGCCCGGATGCTGGTGGCCGAGGGGGCGCGGATCAGCGATGCCCGCGCCATCGACCTCCCCGATTGGCTCCGGCCCGGCGACCGGCTGGTGCTGAACGACACCAAGGTGATCCCGGCGCGGCTCTCCGGAATGCGCCACAGAGCCGGCGGTGCGGGAGCCCGCATCGAGGCGACGCTCCTGGAGCCACGTGCGGACGGAGCCTGGTTCGCGCTCCTGAGACCGCTGAAGAAGGTGCGGGACGGAGAGCGGATCGCTTTCTCCGACCGTATCTGGGCGATTGTGGAGGGGCGGGAGGACGGGGCGGCGGCCCTGAGGTTCAACCTGTCGGGCGGCGACTTCGACGACGCCCTGAACGAGGCCGGGGCGATGCCGCTGCCGCCCTACATCGCCGCGAAGCGCCCCGCCGACGCGCGCGACCGGGAGGATTACCAGTCCATCTGGGCGCGACGTGCCGGCGCGGTCGCGGCCCCCACCGCGTCGCTCCATTTCGACGATGCGCTCATGGGCCGGCTTGCGGCGCGCGGCGTGGCGCTCACGCATGTCACGCTCCACGTGGGGGCGGGGACCTTCCTGCCGGTTAAGGTGGACGACATCTCCGAGCACAGAATGCATGCGGAGTGGGGCGAGGTGACGCCGGAGGCCGCGGCGGAGATCGCGGCGACGCGGCGCGCGGGTGGGCGGGTGGTTCCGGTCGGGACGACGGCGCTCCGGCTTCTGGAGAGCGCGGCGACGGGCCCGGGAGAGATCGCCGCTTGGTCAGGCGAGACCGACATCTTCATCACGCCGGGCTTCCGCTTCCACATCGCGGACGCGCTGATGACCAACTTCCACCTGCCGAAATCGACTCTGATGATGCTGGTTTCGGCGTTTCTCGGGGTCGAGGAGAATCCGTGCCGTCTATGCCCATGCCATCGCCCGCCGGTACCGCTTCTTCAGCTACGGCGATGCATCGCTGCTCCTTCCCCCGGGCGGGCCGGGAGCATAAGTCGGGGGCATGCAGGATGTCATGGACAGGCTGGCGGCGTGCGAGAATCTGCGCCGAGCGCTTCGCGGCGACGGCGACCGCACACCGGCCGAACCCGGTGGTGTGGTTCCGGCCCGGCGCGCGCATCCTGATCGCAAGCCAGGCGCCGGGGATGCGCGTCCATGCGGCGAACACGCCGTTCTGGGACCAGTCGGGGAAGCGGCTGCGGGAGTGGCTCGGTGTTTCCGAGGACGAGTTCTACGACCGGAGCCGGGTGGCGATCGTGCCGATGGCGTTCTGCTTTCCGGGCTACGACTCGAAGGGGTCCGACCTGCCGCCGCCGCGGGTCTGCGCGAAGACATGGCGAGGCGCGATCCTGGAGGAACTGGAAATGATCCGGCTAACGGTGCTGATCGGCGGCTACGCGCAGGACTGGCACCTCGGCGGCCGGGGGCGGGTGACCGACCGGGTGGGGAACTGGCGCGCGCACGCGCCCGAGATCTTTCCGCTGCCGCATCCCTCCTGGCGCAATACCGCGTGGCTGCAACGCAATCCGTGGTTCGAGGCGGAGCTTGTGCCCGCGCTCCAAGCGCGGGTGAGGGAGGTGCTCGATGACGACGCCGCTTGACGAGGCCCATGCCGCTATGGACGCGGCACCGGGGGACGACGCGGCGCGGCTTGCCTTCCACGACCGGCTGGCCTCCGCGGAGCTCTACCTGCTCCTCACGCGGGAACCGGAGCGCGGCGACGCACTCGATCCGCATCTCTTCGAGACCTCGCAGGGCACGTTCGTTCTTGCCTTCGACCGGGTGGAGCGGCTGGCGGGTTTCGCGGAAGGATCGGCGCCCTATGCCGCGCTCTCGGGGCGCGTCCTCGCGGCGATGCTCGCCGGCAAGGGAATCGGGCTCGCGCTCAATCCGGGCGTCGCGCCGTCCTCTTACCTGATGGCGCCAGAGGCGGTGACCTGGCTCGCCGAGACCCTGTCGGATGCGCCGGACGAGATGGAGGCGCGTCCGGAGGAACTCTCGCCGCCGGGGAATCTGCCCGACCGGCTCCTGACCGCGCTCGACGGCAAGCTGGCGTCTGCGCGGGGGCTGGCGCGGATGGCCTATCTCGCCGGCGTCACTTGGGAAACCGGGGCGAAGGGGCATCTGCTCGCCTTCGTGGACGCGACGCCGGGGGCGGAGGGGGCGCTGGCGCGCGCGGTGCGCGAGGCGCTCGTCTTCTCGGGGCTCGAGGCGGGGGCGCTCGATGTCGCGTTCTTCGCCGCGCACGATCCCGTCGCCGGCCGGCTCGCTCGCGTGGGGCTGCGCTTCGACCTGCCGAAATTCGAGGCCGCGGTGGCGGAGCCGACGGCGCCCGGAACGGACCCCGACCGGCCGCCCCGCTTGCGTTGAGCCGCGGGGCCGGCGATCCTTCCAGGCGTCTGCAGGAGGGTGCCATGATCGCCGTGATCTTCGAGGTCGTGCCGAAGGAGGGCTGCCGTGCTGAGTACCTCGACCTCGCCGCGGAGATGCGCCCGCTCGTGGAGGGGATCGACGGCTTCGTGTCGGTCGAGCGGTTCGAGAGCCTGACCACGCCCGGCAAGCTGCTGTCGGTCTCGGTCTTCCGCGACGAGGCAGCGCTCGACGAATGGCGGCGCGTGGCGAAGCACCGCAAGATGCAGGCGAAGGGGCGCGGGAGCCTCTTCGCCGATTACCGGCTGCGGGTGGCGAGCGTGATCCGCGATTACGGCATGGTCGACCGGGACGAGGCGCCTGAGGACAGCAAGGCGCTCCACGACGAGCGGGGCGCGGCCTCAGCGGGCGAAGACCCGTCGCCACGTCGCCCTCAGTAGCCGGCGTCGCGATCCACGAGATGGAGGAGCGGCTCGCCGGCCATGGCGCGGCGGGTGTTCTCCGCGATCACCGTCGCGGCGGTCTCCGGACGGGTGGCCGAGGCGATGTGCGGCGTGACCGTCACTCCCGGGTGCGTCCAGAAAGGGTGGTCCCCGGGCAGCGGCTCGGTGCGGAACGTGTCGAGCGTGGCGTGGGAGAGGCGGCCGCTCTCCAGTGCGGCGAGGAGGTCGGCTTCCACGACGAGCGCGCCGCGGGCCGGGTTCAGGAGGATCGCGCCCTCCGGGAGCCGGGCAAGCGCGGCGGCGCCGATCAGGTCTTCCGTCTCGGAGGTGAGCGGCAGGAGCAACACCAGAATCTCGGATGTCGCGAGCGTCTCCGCGAAGCCGTCCCCGCCCGAGAGGCAGCGGACGCCCGCGATCTCCTTGGGGCTACGCGCCCAGCCGGTCACCTCGAAATGCAGCTCCGCCAGCGCCGCGGCACAGGCCGCGCCGAGCGCGCCGAGGCCGAGAACGCCGACGCGGCGCGAGCGGGCCAGGGGCGGTGGCTCGGGTCGCCACTCCCGCGCGCCGATATGCCCGTCGAGCCCGAGATGGTGGCGCAGTACATGGGCGCAGACATATTCCACCATGCCCTCGGTCAGGCCCGGATCGACCATGCGCGCGAGCGGCTGGGTCAGGGTCTCGTTGGTCACGATGGTCTCGACCCCGGCCCAGAGGCTGAGGACCGCGCGCGCGTTCACGTAGGGCGTGAAGTCCGACATTTCCGGGTTCGGCGCATAGACGATCACGTCCACCTCTTCGGGCGGGGGGTCGGCGGAGAGGTCGACGTCGAGGCCGGCCGCGTCGAAGGCGCGGGCGAGGGGACCAGTCCAGTCCTCGGCACGCTCGGCACCGCCGGCATAGAGCACGCGGATCATCGCCCGCGCGGCCGGTGGACATGGGCCGACTGCACCAGGCCGAAGGCGAGTAGCAGCACGAGCATGGCCGAGCCCCCGTAGCTGACGAGCGGCAGCGGCACGCCGACGACCGGCGCGAGCCCCATCACCATCGCCATGTTCACCGAGAAGAACAGGAAGAAGGTCGTGGCGACGCCGATCGAGAGAAGCGCGCCGAAGCGATCGCGGTTCTGGATTGCCGAGACGAGGCAGAAGGCGACGATCCCCATATAGGCGGCCAGAAGCGAGGCGGCGCCGATGAAGCCGAATTCCTCCGCCAGCGTGGTGAAGATGAAGTCGGTATGCTTCTCGGGCAGGAAGTTCAGCCGCGACTGGGTGCCCTGCATGAAGCCGCGGCCCGTCCAGCCGCCCGAGCCGAGGGCGATCTTCGACTGGGTGATGTGGTAGCCGGCGCCGAGCGGGTCGGAGGCGGGGTCGAGGAAGGTGTCGATGCGGCGGAACTGGTAGTCCTTCAGAAGCTGCCAGGCGGTGCCGCGGGAGGTGAAGACCGCCGACACGAGCCCGACGCCGGCCGCGGCCACCGCGGCGAAGTACCACCAGGAGACGCCCGCGGCGAACATCATCACACCGCCGCCCGCGACGAGGAGGATCGCGGTGCCGAGATCGGGCTGTTTCAGAACGAGGAGCGTCGGCAGGGCGACGAGAACGAGCGGCGCGAGCACCCAGAGCGGGCGCGAGACCTTCCGGACGTCGAGCCAAGCGTAATAGGCGGCGAGCATCATCACCAGCGCCACCTTCATGAGCTCGGAGGGCTGCAGACGCACGACGCCGAGATCGATCCAGCGGGTCGCGCCCATGCCCGTGGTGCCCGCCACCTCCACCGCGACGAGGAGCGCGAGGGAGACGAGATAGGCGGGCGCGGCGAGGCTCCGCCAGATCCAGATCGGCGTCATCGCGACCAGGAACATGCCCGCCAGCCCGAGCGCGAAGCGCTTCATCTGCGGCTCCGCCCAGGGCTCGAGCGCGCCGCCGGCGACGGAGTAGAGCATCAGGAACCCGGCCGCGGCCACGGCGGTGATCAGGAGCACCAGAGGCCAGTTCAGGTAGAGGACCTTCGAGGCACCGGAGGGGGGGCGCCGCAGGTCATGATCGAGGGCGGTCACGCGCGGCTCCTCCCGATGCGGGTGGGGCGGAAATCCTCGCGCAGGTCGAGGGCGGCGAAGCGCTCCTCGACCTCGGGCCGGTCGCCAGCGGGATAGTCCTCGAGGGGCGGCAGGTCGCCGTGAAGTGCGAAGAGCATGACGTCGCGGGCTACGGGGGCCGCCGCCGACGATCCGCCGCCGCCGTGCTCGACGACGATGCTGACCGCGTAGCGGGGGTCCTCGTAGGGCGCGAAGGCGACGAAGAGGGCATGATCCCGCTCCTCCCACGGCACGTCGCTGTTGCTGACGAGGACCGAGCGGACCTGGCTCGTGCCGGTCTTGCCGGCGAGGCGGATGGCGTCGTTGTCGATACGCGAGCGGTAGGCCGTGCCGCGGATCGAGTTCGAGACCGCGAACATGCCGTTCCGCACGAGCCGCAGGTGGGTCTCGTCCACGTCCAGGGGCTCGGCGCCGACGACCGGCGTCTCAACGCTGTCGATGGTCTTGACGAGCCGTGGCGCGATCCGCGTGCCGCTGGCGATGCGGGCCGCCATGACTGCGAGCTGGAGGGGCGAGGAGAGCACGTAGCCCTGCCCGATCGCCGCGTTGAGGCTGTCGCCCACCCGCCATTCCTGACCATATGTCTCGCGGATCCACCGCTTGTCGGGCATCGCGCCCGCGGTCACCGCCGACATTGGCACGTCGAAGTGGTGCCCGTGGCCAAAGCGCCGCGCCATCGCCGCGATCCGGTCGATGCCCACCCGCTGCGCGAGCTCGTAATAGAACACGTCGCAGCTCTGCTGCAGGCTCTTCTCGAGATCGACATGCCCGTGCCCGCCGCGCTTCCAGCAGTGGAACCGGCGGTTGCCGAGCGTCTTGTAGCCGCCGCACCAGATGGTCTCCGAGGGCGAGAGAAGATCCGCCTCGAGTGCCGCCAGGGCGACCATCATCTTGAACGTCGAACCCGGCGGGTAGGCGCCCTGCACCGCCTTGTTGGCGAGAGGACGGTAGATGTTGCCGGTCAGCCTGCCGTAATCCGCCACGGAGATGCCGCGGACGAACTTGTTGGGGTCGAAGGAGGGCGCGTTGCCGATTGCGAGGAGGTCCCCCGTGCGCACGTCCATGACCACCGCGGAGGCCGAGTGGTCGAGCGCCAGCCGGGCCTCGACGAAGTTCTGCAGCCGGCTTTCCACCGTCAGCTGAAGCGCCGAGCCCCGCTGGCCGTCGTCGCGGCCGAGCTCGCGCATTACTCGTCCGGCGGCGTTCACCTCGATCTGCCGGGCGCCGGCCTTGCCGCGGAGGGTGCGCTCGTACTTCTGCTCGACGCCCGTCTTGCCGATCTGGAATTTCGGAATCTGCAGGAGCGGGTCGTCGTCGTCCAACTTCGACAGGTCGTAGTCGGAGACCGGTCCCACATACCCGACCACGTGGGCGTAGTCCTGGCCCAGGGGGTAGCTGCGGGTCAGGCCGACATCGGGGGTGATGCCGGGCAGGGCCGGGGCGTTGATCGAGACCGTCGCGATGTCCTCCCAGCTGCGCTGGTCGGTCACGGTGACGGGGACGAAGGAGGACCGGCGCTCGATCTCCCGCCGTGCCCGCTCGAGTTCTGCCTCGTCGACGTAGATGAGATGCCGCAGCCGCGTCAGGGCCGCGTCCACGTCGCCCGCATCCTCGCGGACGATGACGATGCGGTAGTTCTGGGCATTTTCGGCGACGGGAATGCCGTTGCGGTCGAAGATCAGGCCGCGGCCGGGCGCGATCAGCCGCATGTTGATGCGGTTCTCCTCGGCCAGCAGGCGGAATTCCTCGGCCTGCTCGACCTGCATCTGCCGCATCCGCCAGCCGAGCACCCCCGCGACGCCGAACTGCGCGGCGCCGAGGACGAGACCGCGGCGGGTGATCCGCGCGGAGGAGAGGTCGGTCTCCTCCTGGCCGCGCCTCAGGCCCATCGCGCCGCCTCCCGTTCGGAGCGGCTCGGTCGGCGGACGCCGGAGCCGTAGATCGTGGCCGCCGCGACGAGCGGATAGGCGAGCACGGAGACCACGACGTGCAGGATCTGCGCGCCGATCGGGGGCTGCGGAACCAGCGCGATGCCGAGGACGACGAGCTGCGCCAGGGTCATCGCGAGGAGAGTCGCGGAGACGAGAAGCCATTCGGCGGGGAAGGAGTGCAGCGCGGGAGAATGGCTCCGGCGGCGCAGGATCTCCGAGCCGAGCACGGTCAGCAGCGCCCAGAGGCCGAGGGGGCGGACGAAGATCACGTCGGCGAAGAGCGCGACGCCGGCCACTATCGGGAGCGGCACGTAGTCCGGCCGCCGGACCACCCAGGCGAAGATCAGCAGGAGCACGATGTCGGGGGCGGGGATGTGCGAGCCGCCGATATCGACGGGCATCAGGCGCACGAAGATCACCAGGGCGGCGATGGCGAGGAACATCGCACGGAACCCCGCGCGGCGGAGCGTGCGGGGCTCAACCATCGGCCCGGCCTTCGGGGGGGACGACCGTCTGCCGCTCGACGCGCGGCAGGACGAGGTCGCCGGCGCTGCCGATCGTCGGGGCGGGCGCGGAGCGCAGCACGCGCAGGAATTCCAGCCGTTCGTAGTCGGCCGCGAGACGGACGCGCAGGGCGCCCTGGGAATCGAGGACGACCTGGCCGACGAGAAGGCCCGCCGGCAACACGCCGCCATCCCCCGAACTCGTCACCCGGTCGCCCGGCCGGACCTGATCGGCGGCTTCGAGAAAGTCGAGCGGCGGCACGTTCGAATTGTCGCCCGACACCACGGCGTGCTGGCCCGAGGGGTGGATGGTGACCGGCACGCGACTGTTGGAATCGGTGAGCAGGACGACCCGGCTGGATGATTCGCCGACGCCCGAGATGCGACCGACGAGTCCCAGCCCGTCCGTCGCCGCCCAGCCGTCGAGGATGCCGTCCCGCGCGCCGATGTTCAGGAGCACCGACTTGCGGAAGGGCGAGCCGGAATCGGCGAGCACGACGCCGGTGATGAAGGTGAGGCTCGGGTCGAGCCGGACCTTGTTCAGGTCGAGGAGCTTGGCGTTCTCCTGCTCGAGCTGCAGGGCGGCCTCCTTCCAGGCCTTCATCTGCTGCAATTCGCGCCGGAGTTCGCGGTTCTGCTCGTAGATGCGCGCGTAGCTCTGGAAGGCGTCGACCATGCCGGCGATCCTGGTCGCCGGCAGCAGCGCCCAGTCCATCGACGGCACCACCCGGTCGACGATTTCCGCCCGGACCCGCTCGGCACGCGGGGAATCGATCCGCCAGAACAGGAAGGTCGCCAGAAGGACGAGCGCGAGCATCCCGAGCAGGATGCGCCGGAGCGGACGGGCATATTCGTCGCTGTTGGTCCGGGTCGCCATAGGGGCGCCTTTACCGCAGAAACTGCATCAACTGTCGTAATCTATCACATGCTGGAGCTGTTTTTCGTATTCCAGCGCCTTGCCGGTGCCCAGGGCGACGCAATTCAGCGATTCGTCGGCGATGGAAACGGCGAGTCCGGTCTGCTCGCGGAGCGCGAGGTCGAGCTCCCCGAGAAGCGCGCCGCCCCCCGTGAGCATCACGCCGCGGTCGACGATGTCGGCGGCGAGATCCGGAGGGGTGGTCTCGAGCGCGGTCATCACGGCCTCGCAGATCGCCGCGACGGGCTCGGCCAGAGCCTCGGCCACCTGCGCCTGGTTGATCTCGATCTCCTTCGGCACGCCGTTCACCAGGTCGCGGCCGCGGATGTGCATGACCGCGCCGCGGCCGTCGTCGGGCATCCGGCTGACGCCGATCGTGGTCTTGACGCGCTCGGCCGTGGCTTCGCCGATGAGCAGGTTCTGCTGGCGGCGGAGGTAGCTGACGATGGCCTCGTCCATCTTGTCGCCGCCGACGCGCACCGAGCGGGCGTAGACGATGTCGCCCAGCGAGAGCACCGCCACCTCGGTCGTGCCGCCGCCGATATCGACGACCATGGAGCCCGTCGGGTCGGTGATCGGCATGCCCGCCCCGATCGCCGCGGCGATCGGCTCGGAGATGAGGCCGGCCTTGCGGGCGCCCGCGGCGATCACCGATTGCCGGATCGCGCGCTTCTCCACCGGGGTCGCGCCGTGCGGCACGCAGACGATGATCTTCGGCTTCGAGAAGCCGGTGCGCCGATGCACCTTGCGGATGAACTGCTTGATCATCTCCTCGGCGACGTCGAAATCGGCGATCACGCCTTCGCGCATGGGCCGGATCGCCTGGATGGAGCCGGGGGTGCGTCCGAGCATCATCTTGGCGTCCTCGCCAACCGCGAGTACCTGCTTGCGCCCCTCCTTCACGTGATAGGCGACCACGGAGGGCTCGTTCAGGACGATGCCGCGGCCCTTGATGTAGATCAGGGTGTTCGCGGTGCCGAGGTCGATGGCCATGTCCGACGAGAAGATGCCGGTAAAACTGCTCATGTATCTGCCCCTAAAACGACCGGCCGCGCGCCCTGGCGGCACGGGTCGGGGCCTTATAGCAGCCGCGGGCCGGTCGAAAAGGGGGCAGCCGGCGGAAGGCGCAGGTTTCCGCGCTTCCGCCGCCCGGTGCGGCACTCGTGCATCGGGATCAACCGATCCGTCGGTTGCTCAACCTCGGCGTGTAAGCCGAGCGCGGCTCTCCGTGGCTTCGGAGGACGATTCGCGGCCGAGCTAGACCACGTCCTTGTAGCTGATCGCGCGGGTATCCGAGCCCTCTGGCACGAGGCGGCGCTTCACCAGAAGGCGGTTGAGCGCCGCGATATAGGCCTTGGCGCTGGCGACCACCGTGTCGGTGTCGGCGGACTGGCCGGTCACGATGCGCCCGGCCTCCTCCATGCGCACGGTGACGGTGGCCTGCGCGTCGGTGCCCTCGGTCACCGCGTGGACCTGGTAGAGCTGCAGCCGGGCGCGTATGGTCGAAGAGCGCCTTGATCGCGTTGAAGGTCGCGTCGACCGGCCCGTCGCCCTGCGCGGTGACCTGCCGGTCTGCGCCGTCGATCGACAGGGTGAGGTCGGCCGATTGCGGCGCCTCGGTGCCGCAGATCACGCGCAGGAACTTCAGTTCCAGCGCGTCTTCGGCCGCGCCCTGTGCGCGGACCAGCGCGTCGATGTCCTCGTCGTAGACCTCCTTCTTGCGGTCGGCGAGCGCCTTGAAGCGCACGAAGATGTCCTGAAGCTGGTTGTCGCCGACATCGTAGCCCAGCTCCTTCAGCTTCGCGCGCAGCGCGGCGCGCCCGGAATGCTTGCCCATGACGAGGTTCGTCTCCTTCAGGCCGACATCGGCGGGTCGCATGATCTCGAAGGTCTCGGCGTTCTTCAGCATCCCGTCCTGATGGATGCCGCTCTCGTGGGCGAAGGCGTTCTTGCCGACGATCGCCTTGTTGAACTGGACCGGGAAGCCCGAGACGGTGGCGACCCGGCGGGAGATGTTCATGATCTTCGTCGTGTCGATGCCGGTGTCGAAGGGCATGATGTCGCCGCGCACCTTCAGCGCCATCACCACCTCCTCGAGCGCGGTGTTGCCGGCGCGCTCGCCCAGGCCGTTGATCGTGCATTCGATCTGACGCGCGCCGCCCTCGACCGCGGCGAGGCTGTTCGCCGTCGCCATGCCCAGATCGTTGTGGCAATGGGTGGCGAAGATCACCTCCTCGGCGCCCTCGACCTCGGCGATCAGGCGGCGGATCAGGTCGGCCGATTCGACCGGCGCGGTGTAGCCCACGGTGTCGGGGATGTTGATCGTGGTGGCGCCGGCCTTGATCGCGATCTCGACCACGCGGCTGAGGTAGTCCCACTCGGTCCGCGTCGCGTCCATCGGCGACCATTGCACGTTGTCGCAGAGGTTGCGGGCGTGGGTCACCGTCTCGTGGATGCGCTCGGCCATCTCGTCCTGGGTCAGGTTCGGGATGGCGCGGTGCAGCGGCGAGGTGCCGATGAAGGTGTGGATGCGCGGGCTGTCGGGCGTGTCGCACCGCCTCCCAGCAGCGGTCGATATCCTTGAGGTTGGCGCGCGCGAGGCCGCAGATCGCGGCGCGCTCCGATCGCTTGGCGATCTCCTTCACGGCGCGGAAATCGCCCTCGGAGGCGATGGGAAAGCCCGCCTCGATGATGTCGACGCCCATCTCGTCGAGCAGCGCCGCGATCTCGAGCTTCTCGTGCGTGGGTCATGGTCGCGCCGGGCGATTGCTCGCCGTCGCGCAGGGTGGTGTCGAAGATCAGCACGCGGCTCGGTTCGCGGGCAACGGCGTCGGTATCGGGGTTCATGGGAGAAGTCCTTGATGTCGTCTGGTCTGTCCTGCGTCGGCGCGTTTCACCTCCCCTGAGCGCGTGCGCCGGGCGGCACGCTCAGAGGCGCGTAAGGAGAAGCAGGCCGAGGCGACGACGAAACATCATGACGCGCATGATAATCCCCCATGCGGCGAAGGGAACCCCCAGATTGACCGTCCGGCGGGGTAGCCTAGGTCCGCCGCCATGAAACAGGCACTCGTCACCGGCGGCGCGAACGGCATCGGGCGCGGCATCGTCCTTCATCTGCTGGAGCGCGGCTGGAGGGTCGCGGCGCTCGACCGGGATGCCGAGGGACTTTCCCGGCTGCCCGAGCGCGAAGCCCTCGCGCGGATCGAGGCGGACGTGTCGGACGAATCGTCGGTCGCCGCGGCGCTGGGCCGGCTCGACCGGCTCGATCTCCTGGTCTCGAACGCCGGGATGGCGGGGCCCGAGAGCGGGCCGGTGGAGGAGCTTCCGCTGTCGGACTGGAACGCCTGGATCGGCACCAACCTGACGGGAACCTTTCTGATGGCGAAGCATTCCGTGCCGCTCCTGAGGGCGGCGAAGGGTGCGATGGTCACGATCTCCTCGACGCGCGCGCGGATGTCCGAGCGCGATTGCGAGGCCTATGCGGCGAGCAAGGGCGGCATCGAGGCGTTGACGCACGCCCTCGCCATCTCCCTCGGCCCGGACATCCGCGTCAACGGCATCGCGCCGGGCTGGATTGTCACCGGCGATCCGTCCGACCTGCGCGTCGTCGATCACGCGCAACACCCGGTCGACCGGGTGGGGCGGCCGGAGGACATCGCCCGCGCCGTCGCCTATATGGCAGAGGCGGCGTTCACCACCGGGCAGATCCTGGCGGTGGACGGCGGCATGACGCGGAAGATGATCTATGCGCATTGAGCGGGCGCTGGTCGTCGGCGCGTCGGGCGGGATCGGCCGGGCGATCGTCGCCGAGCTGGAGCGTCGCGGCGCCGAAGTGGCGACGCTCTCCCGATCCCAGGACGGGCTCGATGTCACCGACGAGGCGAGCGTCGAGCGGGTGCTCGGCGGGCTCGACCATCCCTTCGACCTCGTCTTCATCGCCACCGGTGCATTGACCTCCACGCGCGAGGCGCCGGAGAAGTCGCTGTCCGATCTCGGCGCCGAAGAAATGCTGGCGCAGGTCCGGCTGAACGCGCTGGGCCCGGCGCTGATCCTGAAGCATCTGAAGGCGCACGTGCCGCGCCAGGGGCGCTGGGTGTTCGCGGTGCTGTCGGCGCGGGTCGGGTCGATCGGGGATAACGGGCTCGGCGGGTGGTATTCCTACCGCACGTCGAAGGCGGCGCTGAACGCTTTGATGAAGGGTGCCGCGGTGGAACTGGCGCGGTCGCGGAAGGAGGCAATCGTCGCCTGCCTGCATCCCGGCACGGTCTCGACCCCTTCACGGAAGGGTACGACCACGAGAAGGTCTCCCCCGAACGCGCGGCCGAGCGGCTGATCGACGTGATCGAGGATCTGACCCCGGAAGAGACCGGCGCCTTCCTCGACTATGCCGGCAAGGGGATCGAGTGGTGAGCCGTCTGATCCTCGTCCTCGGCGACCAGCTCACGCGCGAGGTCGCCGCCCTCCGCGAGTACCGGGACGGGGACGTGGTGGTGATGGCCGAGGTCGAGAGCGAGGCGACCTATGTCCGCCACCATCCGAAGAAGATCGCCTTCACCTTCGCGGCGATGCGGAAATTCGCGGACCGCTTGAGGAACGAGGGGCTGGAGGTCGCCTACACGGCGCTCGACGATCCGGAGAACGCAGGGTCCATTCCGGGCGAACTCCTGCGCCGCGCGGAGGAACACGGCGCCTCGGAAGTGATCGCCACCGAGCCCGGCGAATGGCGGCTGATCGAGGCGCTCGGGAGTCTCCGCTCGATCTGCGCCAGTTGCAGGACGACCGCTTCCTCGCAAGCCACGCCGAGTTCGAGAGCTGGTGCCGAGGGGCGCAAGGAACTCCGCATGGAGTGGTTCTACCGCCGGATGCGGGAGAAGACCGGTCTGCTGATGCAGAACGGAATGCCGGCCGGGGACCAGTCGGACTG
>CAVZOA010000021.1:0-15619 GCA_963776705.1 uncultured Alphaproteobacteria bacterium | reverse complement strand
CCGGCGAGCCCTTCGGCGTTGTAACGATGCACCCAGTCCCGGAGCGTCTGCCGGTCCATGCCGCAGGTCTCCGCCGAAGTCTTCCGATCGGCGCCCTCCAGCACCAGCGCTAACGCCAGCATCCGGCGCGCCGCCTGCCTGTCTCGGCTCTTCACCGCCGCCGCCCGCAGCTCCGCTGCCGTCAAATCCGTCCGCGTGATCGCGATCGCCACCATCTGCTCCACCTCCTGCCCTCAAGGCAGAGAGTCAGAAAGCAACCCGCTTGGGAATCCCCTTCGGGAGTCAGGCGGAAGGGCCGCTGGTATCATTGGTCCCGCCCGACCCGATCATCACCCGACGCGACGCGGAACGGGCCAGCACGGTGCAGGCCTTCACGCTGCGCGACGTGCTGCTGGAGGAGGCGCTGGAGGAGATCCGCGCCGCTCTCGATGCCGCAGGCTGCGCCCTGCCGCGCGGCTACCGCATGGAGATCGGCGGCCACAGCGACGCGCGGGCGAGCACGCTGAACTCGCTTCTCGCCTCGCTCGGGCTGATCGTGACGCTGTCGGTCGCGGTCGTGGTGGCCACCTTCAACTCGTTCCGCCTGACCGCGATCACGCTGCTGGTCAGCGGCCTCTCGGCCGGTCTCAGCCTGCTGTCGCTGGCGGTCTTCGCCTATCCGTTCGGGATCAACGCGATCATCGGCGTGATCGGCTCGATCGGCGTGTCGATCAACGCGGCGATCATCATCCTGACCGCGCCCCGGGACGATGCGCGGGCACGGATCGGGTAGAGCGCCGCGATGGTCGAGGTGGTGATGCAGGCGAGCCGCCACATCGTCAGCACCACGGTGACGACCTTCGCGGGGTTCCTGCCGCTGATCCTCGCCGGCGGCGGCTTCTGGCCGCCCTTCGCGATGTCGGTTGCGGGCGGCGTCCTGCTGTCGAGGCTGGTGTCGTTCTACTTCACCCCACTCTCCCGGTGTACGGTTTTCTGAGACAGCGATTTGGGTGAAAGCGGCTCCATCGAGGAGGAGCCATGACGGACGATCGAGGGAAGAAGGCGGGCTTGCCGGAGCGCGCCCATCACGCTGGCGAGGACAAGCCCGCCGCACCGCGTCAGCGGCGCATGTCGGCCAGGAAGAAGCAGGAAGCGGTGCTGCGGATCTTGCGCGGCGAGGATCTGGAAGTGGTCAGCCGCGAGGTCGGCACCACCGCCGCGGATCTCAGTGCATGGCGTGACGGCTTTCTGGAGGCCGGCGCGGCGTCGCTGAAGAGCCGTCCGGAGACCGACCAGGGTCGAGAGCTGAAGGCGATGCGGGAGAAGATCGGCGAGATGACGATGGCCAACGAGCTGCTCGAGGCCAAGATCGACCGCCTGGAGGCCGGCGTCCCTTTTCGGCTGCGGAGATCGAAGCGATGAGCCAGGCCTTCTCGATCTCCGTGAGGCGCCGCTACGGTCTGGCCCGGCTGTGTCTGTACTGGCGCGTCAGTCGGGCGACGCTTCACCGGCATCTGAGCGCCGCGAACCGGCCGGACGCACCGCGACGCCGTCGGGGACCGCAGGGGGCAATGCCCGATGCCGATCTGGCGGAGCGCATCCGTTCGCTGCTCGCCGGCAGCCCCTTCCACGGCGAAGGGTATCGCAAGGTTTGGGCGCGGCTGCGCTATGCGGGCCTGCGCACCAGCCCCCGCCGGGTGCTGCGCGTCATGCGCGAGCACAATCTGCTGGCGCATCAGCGGGCGGGATCGCCAAGGGGGCCGCGGGCCCATGACGGAACCATCACCACGTTGCACGTAGATACGATGTGGGGGACCGATATGACCGCCGTGGCCACCGGCGAAGGCCAGGCCGCCGTGTTCATCGCTGTCGATCATTGCTCGGCGGAGTGCATGGGCATCCACGCCAGCGCCTCGGCCAGTCGCCACGAGGCGCTGGAGCCGATCCGACAGGGTGTTCGCCGCAGCTTCGGCGCGTTCGGCAAGGATGTCGCGACGGGGCTGAAGATCCGCCACGATCACGGCAGCCAGTACATGAGCCGGGACTTCCAGCGCGAGATCCGTTTCCTCGGCGCCGCGAGCTCCCCGGCCTTCGTACGTGCGCCCGAGGGAAACGGCTGTGCCGAGCGGTTCATCCGGACCCTGAAGGAAAACCTGCTCTGGGTGCGCTGGTTCGAGACGATCGAGGAGCTGCGACAGGCGCTGCTCGTCTTCCAGCGCACCTACAACGAGGGCTGGCTGATCGAACGACACGGCCACCGTCCACCCGCCGCCATCAGAGAAGAGCAGACCGTGATCAACAGAGAGGCCGCCTAAGCCCAGTTTGCTGTCTCAAAACCGTGGACCGGTACACCACCGATGTGCGCGCTGCTCTATTCCGGCCGGCGGCGTCGTTCCGAGGCCCGCCCCGCACCGATCGTGGTGACTGGGCCCCCGCTTCGGGAGGCAGCGGAATGATCCCGCACGAGAGGTTCCCGACTGGAGCGAGGTGGCGGAGATCTGGAATGCGGGTTCCCTGGTATTTCGGAGCGGACGGGCCAATTGAATGGAGAGGGTCACGACCACAACTGACTTCGCTGGGATCGACATAGCCAAGCACGTTGTCCAGCTTCAGGGAGCCGATCGGCCGGGCCGGCCGGTCTTCCCGGGGCTTTCTGACGGGCCCGGAAGTTCAAGGGGCTCTGTACCGGGTGAGGATCGCCAGCGCTCAGAATGCGAAACCCCTTACTTCTTGGTCGGGAGAATGACTGGAAGATGCTGAAGCGATCTGTACCGCCTCGGCCACCGACCGGCCCCCGCGATGCCAGCACGTTGACCTGCCGGAGCTTGGCGACGATGCCATCCGGCTCGTGCGCTCCGCCGGGGAATCGGCCCCGATCAGCGCCGGTCCCTCACCCTTCAACGGTCTCGGCAGCCTGCTTCGGGGAAGGCCCGTCGTTGCCGTCGCTACGGGCCGAACCGAGACCGTCAATCGACGGATCGGCGATATCCTCCGGCGCCGCCGCGGCGGCCGGCGGGCCGAAAGAGGGCTGTCGGATTCCCGTCGGATTCGCGTCGGAGTCCCGTCGGAGTCCGCGACGGCCGGATCCGGGGTCAGGCGATGGCGGCGCCGCTCTCGGGACGCAGCCGCGCGGCCGCCAGCGCGCTCAGCCCGACCATCAGCGCGGCGGTGCCCAGCATCAGGGTCAGCCCGCCGACCTGGTAGGTCAGCCCCGACAGTACCGTGCCCGCGAGGCGTCCGGCCGCGTTCGCCATGTAGTAGAAGCCCACATCCATCGTCACCCGCTCCTCCCGGGCGAAGGCGAGGATCAGGTAGGAATGGAGCGAGGAATTCACCGCGAAGAGCGCGCCGAAGACCAGCAGCCCCGCGACCAGCGTCGCCGTGAGCCAGGCCGCGGGTCCGCCGGCGATCAGGGCGGCCAGCGGAGAGCAGCGCCGGCACCGCGAAGAGGGCCAGCGCCCAGCCTCGCGCGGCCGAAACCAGCTCCGCCTCGGGGCGCGTCGCCGCGTTCAGCAGGCGCGGCGCCGCGGCCTGCACGGCACCGTAGAGGATGATCCAGAGGGCCATGAAGAGGCCGACCATGAAGAAGGCCGCGCGGTCGCCGGCCTCGGTGCCGTCCGACAGGACCGCGTAGAAGTAGATCGGGATTCCGACCACGAACCAGACGTCGCGCGCGCCGAAGAGGAAGACCCGCGCCGCCGAGAGCCGGTTCACGTTCGCCGATTTCGAGAACACCTCGGAGAACTTCGCACCGCGGCGCCCCTTCGGCAGGCCCGCCGGCATCGCCGCGAGCACGATGGCGAGGATCGCGGCCAGCGCCGCCGCCATCGCGAGCACCGCCCAGACGAAGCCGAGCGTCGCGAGCAGCGCCGGCGCCGAGCAGGAATCCGACCCCCTTCACCGCGTTCTTCGAGCCGGTGAGCAGGGCGACCCAGCGGAAGAGTCCGCCCGCCTCCGTCGGGGCGAGCAGCTTCACCGCCGATTTCGACGACATCTTGGCGAGGTCCTTGGCGACCCCGCTCGCGCCCTGGACGACCATCACGTAGGCGACCGAGACCGCGACCGTCCAGCCGGGATCGAGCCGGGCCAGCGCGACGAGGGCCGCGACCTGCAGGCCGAGCCCGGCATAGAGCGTCGAGGTCAGCCCGAACCGCGCCGCGATCCAGCCGGCGGCCAGGTTGGTGACCATGCCGGCGATCTCGTAGAGCACGAAGAGATAGGCGAGCTGCACCGGCGAGAAGCCCAGCGTGTGGAAGTGCAGCAGGACCAGCATCCGGAGCGCGCCGTCGGTGAGCATGAAGGCCCAGTAGGCCGCGGTGACGGCGATGTAGGCGGAGAGCCCCTCGGGTCGGTCGGCGGCTGTTGTCACAGCGACGCCCCTACCATCAGCGCCACGTCCACCAGCCGGTGCGCGTAGCCCATCTCGTTGTCGTACCAGGCGTAGACCTTCACCTGGGTGCCGTTCACCACCATGGTGGAGGCCGCGTCGACGATGCCCGAGCGCGGGTCGTTCACGTAGTCCGCCGAGACGAGTGGCCTTTCCTCGTAGCCAAGGATGCCGGCGAGCGGTCCCTGGGCGGCGGCGCGGAAGAGGGCGTTCACCTCTGCCACGCTCGTCTCCCGCTCCACCTCGAAGACGCAATCCGTGAGCGAGGCGTTGAGGAGCGGCACCCGGACCGCGTGGCCGTCCAGGCGACCTTCGAGCTCGGGATAGATCAGCGTGATCGCCGTCGCGCTCCCGGTCGTGGTGGGGATGAGGGAGTTCAGGGCCGAGCGGGCCCGGCGCAGATCGGCCGCGCGGCGGTCGACGATGGTCTGCGTGTTCGTGACGTCGTGGATCGTGGTGATCGATCCGTGGCGGATGCCGATCCCCTCGTGGATCACCTTCACCACCGGGGCGAGGCAGTTCGTGGTGCAGGAGGCCGCGGTGACGATCCGGTGCCGCGCGGGATCGTAGGTGTCGTGGTTGATCCCGTAGACGATGTTGGCGGCGCCTCCGTCCCTGACCGGCGCCGAGACCACGACTTTCTTCACGCCCGCATCGAAATAGGGGGCGAGCGCCGCCTCCGACCTGAAGGCGCCGGTGCAGTCGATGACCACCTCGACGCCGGCGAGCGGCAGGTCCCCGATCGCCGCGGCGCCGGGAAAGGGCAGTCGGGCGCCGTTCACGGTCACGCTCTCCGCGTCGTGGGCGATCCGCGCGTCCCATCGCCCGTGAACCGTGTCGAATTCCAGCAGATGCGCGTGCATCGCCGGGTCGCCGGCCGCGTCGTTGATCCAGGCGATCTCGGCGCCGCTCCGGAGGAGCGGCCTCAGCGCGAGCTTCCCGATCCGGCCCAGGCCGTTCAGGGCATAGACGGTCATGCGGGGGCATCCGCCATGCCGCGCCCGATATCGTCCACGGCCCGTTGCAGCGACATCCGGTCGAGGGAGGCGAGGGGCAGGGCGGTGAAGAGCAGAATCCGGTTCCGGAGCGCCCCGTAGGCGTTCTGGAAGGCGAGGCTCTTCTCGGCTCCGGTGCCCTCGACCTTCACCGGGTCGGGCATGCCCCAATGCGCGCTGACCGGCTGGCCGCTCCAGGACGGGCAATCCTCGTTCGCCGCCTGGTCGCAGACGGTGAAGACGAAGTCGAGACGCGGCGCGTCCGGCCCCTGGAACTCGGAGACGTGCTTCGCGCGCAGGACCGAGACGTCGTGCCCCTTGCTCCGCAGCACGTCGAGAGCGAAGGGGTTGAGCTCCGAGCGGGGCCGGGTTCCGGCCGAAAACGCCTCGAAGCGGTCTCCGGACTGTTCGCGCAGGATCGATTCCGCGAAGATCGAGCGAGCCGAATTTCCCGTGCAGATGAAGAGGGCGGTGTATTTCCGGTCGGTCATGGCGATGGCTCCCGTGTGGAGGATCGAGGTGAGCGGCGCGCAGATGTCCGGGCGGCCCCGGCAGCACTCCAGAAGGAGGTCGTCGAAGGTCCTGCGCACCTCGCCGAGGTCGATCGCGTAGCGCAGCGAGGTTCCGAGACGGACCTGGCTGACCAGCCCCGCCTGCATCAGCGACGCAAGATAGGCCGAGAGGGTGGAGGGCTTGAGCTCCAGCGCCGCCGCGATCTCTCCGGCCGGCACGCGGTCCGGGTAGCGCCGCATCAGCAGGCGGAAGATGGCGAGGCGTTGCGGATGGCCGAGGGTGGCGAGCCGGGGGGCGGTGGATGATTCCATGATTCGAGTATATACGAAATATCGAGACCGACAAGAGTCCGTATCGACGATCGCGCTGCGCGGCCCACGACCACCAAGAGCCGTCCCGGAGCCGGCGGGCCGGAAAGGACCGCGCGAGACCCGCGGGGAGGGGCACCGGCGGGGCGGTCGGCCGGCCGCTGCCACCGGGCCTATTCGAGCGTCTGGCGGTATCGGAGCAGGGCGATGGCGACGACCACCACCATGATGAGGAGGATGGCGGTCATGTCGCCGGCGATGTCGGGCAGCGGCGGCGCCCTTCAGCATGACCTTGCGCGTCATCCGCAGGAAATGCGTCGCCGGGATCGCGGTGCCGATGGCCTGCGCCCAGCCGGGCATGCCGGCGAAGGGGAACATGAAGCCCGACAGCAGGATCGTCGGCAGGATGGTGAAGAACGACATCTGCATCGCCTGCATCTGGGAGCGCGCCACCGTCGAGATCAGGAAGCCGAGCGCCAGGTTGACCACGATGAACAGGTTGAAGCCGAGGAAGAAGGCGAGCGGGCTGCCGACGAACGGCACGTCGAAGAGCAGGCGCGCCGCGATCAGGAAGACCAGCGTCTGCACGTAGCCGACGAGGATGTAGGGCATGATCTTGCCGAGCATCACCTCGGCCGGGCGGACCGGCGTGGCGAGCAGGGTCTCCATCGTGCCGTGCTCGGTCTCGCGGACGATGGCGACGGCGGTGATCATGATCATCGTCATCGACAGGATGATCGCCAGCAGCCCCGGCACGATGTTGGTCGAGGTCTCGCCCTCGGGGTTGAACTGGCGGTGCACGGTGACCGAGAAGGGCGGCGGCGCACCCGCGGCGTAGTCGAGGGGGCCGGTCAGCATCTCCCCGATCGCGGCGTCCGACGATGCCGGACAGCGCCGCCACCGCGCCGCCGGACGCGGTCGGGTCGGAGGCATCGGCGGCGACCAGGATTTCGGGCGCGAGCCCGCGCACCACGTCGCGTTCGAAGTCCGGCGGGATGACGACGACGAAGTTGGCCGTGCCGTCGCGGAGCGCCCGGTCGCCTTCCTCGCGGCCGGTGGCGACGCCCCTGGAAGTCGAAATAGGTCGAGGTCTCCATCGCCGCCAGGAGGGCGCGCGTCACCGGGCCGCTGTCGTTCATCTCGACCAGGGTCGGCAGGTGTCGCGGATCGGAGTTGATGGCGTAGCCGAACAGCAGCAGCTGCATGATCGGGATGCCGACCATCATCGCGAAGGTGACGCGGTCGCGCCGCATCTGGACGAATTCCTTGATCAGCACGGCGAGGAAGCGGGACAGGGAGAACGTCATGCCGCACCCTCGCGCAAAATTGTCCGTCGCCCCGGCCATCAGGTAGATGAAGGCCTCCTCGAGCCCCGCCTGCGTCTTCTGCCAGCGCTGCATGCCGCGCGCCTGATGCTCCTCCGCCACCGCCTCGAGCGCAGCCGCGTCGGTGCCCGAGACGTGCAGCACCTGCCCGAACCGGGCCACCTGTCCGACCCGTCGGTCGGCGCGGAGCTCGGTCTCGAGCGTCGGAGATGTCCGGCGCCGTCGACGCGCCAGGTGATGCAGGCCGATCATGTTGCGGGATCTCGCGCGGCGGGGCCGGAGATCAGCTTCTGGCCATAGGCGATGTAGGCGATGAAGTCGCACTGCACCGCCTCGTCCATGTAGTGGGTCGAGACCAGCACCGTGACGCCCCGCGCCGAGAGCCTGCGGATCTCGTCCCAGAAGTCGCGCCGCGCCTTGGGGTCGACGCCCGCGGTCGGCTCGTCGAGCAGCAGCAGGCGCGGCTCGTGCAGCATGCAGGCGGCGAGCGCCAGGCGCTGCTTCCAGCCGCCCGACAGGGTTCCGGCGAGCTGGTCGCCGCGATCGGCGAGGCCGAGGTCGCGCAGCGCCGCCGACACCCGCTCGCGCCGCCGGTCCATGCGGAACATGCGGGCCATGAAGTCGAGGTTCTCGCGGATCGTCAGATCCTCGTAGAGCGAGAACCGCTGGGTCATGTAGCCGACCCGTTCCTTGATCTTGCTGCGGCTCGGTCCGGATGTCGAAGCCGAGGCACTGGCCCTCGCCGCCGTCGGGGACGAGAAGGCCGCACATCATGCGGATGGTCGTGGTCTTGCCGCTGCCGTTCGGGCCGAGAAAGCCGTAGATCGCGCCCTGCGGCACCTCCATGTCGAAATGGTCCACCACGGTGCGCTCGCCGAACCGCTTGGTCAGGCCGCGGACCGAGATGGCGGGCGCGGTCACGGCCGCGCAGCGTCACGGGCTGGCCGGGCAGCAGGTCTTTCTCGACATCGCGCCTCGGCGCGGTAGACCAGGCGCTGGCGCTCCTCGCGGCTGTAGATGAGCGGCGGCGTGTATTGCGGGTCGGAGGCGAGGCGCGTCACGGTCGCGGCGAGCCCGTCGGGACAGCCGTCGCAGGACAGCCCGAGCCTGTCGCCGCTCGACAGCGAGGCGCGTCGCGGCTCGGGGACGAAGAAGATGGCGGTGCGGTCGCCGGGCGGCAGGATCGAGACGACGGGCGTGCCGGCGGTGGCCACCTCGCCCGGATCGAAGAACACGCGTTCGACGCGGCCCGGCGCGGGGGCGGTCGCCCGCCGGTCGTCCAGCGCCGAGCGGGCGCGGTCGGCCTCCGCCTCCGCCGCCTCGGAGCGCCGCGCGGGCGGCGGCCACGCGCGGCGTCGCGGGCCGGGCAGCTCGGCGACGCGCAGCTGGGCCTCGAACTCGGCCACCTGCGCGTCGAGTTCCTGCAGCGCGGCGCGGTCCTCGTCGACCTGCGCGGGCGGGGCGAGGTCGCGTTCCATCAGCGTCGAGGATCGGTCAAGCGTCTTTTGCGCCAGCGCCCGCTCCGCACGGGCGCGGTGCGAGCCCGGCGCGGAGCACGTCGATCTCGGCCGTCCGGCTGCCTGTCAGCAGGTCGTCCAGATTGGCCGCTGCCTCCGCCACCCGCGCCTCGGCGGCCTTCAGCGCCGCCTCTGTGCGAGATCCTCGAGGCGGAAGAGGAGGTCTCCGACCCCGACCTCGGTCGCCCTCGGTCACGGCGATCTCGAGGAGGCGCCCCGAGCCGCGGCGGCGCGACATAGACGTAGTCGGCCTCGACATAGCCGTTGTAGGCCGGTGGCGGCGCCCCGCCCAGGCCGGGGACCAAGCCGGCGAGGGCCGCGAAGAGGGCGCCGGCCCAATCTGCCATCATCCGTCCCCGTCCCGTGAGCAGGCCCTCGAAGAGGATCTCCAGGTGGTTGCGGACGAGCCGGTCGATCTCGAGCCCGCCCTCGGGGCGGATGTCGAAGACCTCGGCCAGCAGGATGTGGGCGAGCAGCGGTCCGACCACGCTGCGCACGGTCAGCTCGGGATCGACCGGGCGGAGGTGCCCATCCGCCACTCCCCCGGCGATCAACGCCGTGAGGACGGGTATGGCGCGGTCGAGCACCTCCTCGCGATACATCCGCGCGATCTCCGGCGCCGTGATCGCTTCGCGCAGGACGATCTTGGGCACGGCGGCGATGGCGGGGTCCGACAGCCGCTCGGCGACCGCCGTCAGTGTCCGCCGGATCGCCGGGCGCGGATCGCCGCGATGGCCGGCGAGTTCGCCGAAACGGGTTTCGGCGACGGGCACGATGGCACGCCGGACGAGCCCCTCGAGCAACGCCATCTTGGAGGGAAAGTAGAGATAGACGGCGCCCTTGGAGAGTCCCGCCCGCCGCGCCACGTCGTCCATCCGCGTGGCGTCGAAGCCGCCTTCCGAGAACAGGGCGAGCGCGGCGTCGAGGATCTCGTCCGGCCGCGCCTCGGCCCGGCGCCGGAACTTCGGCGCGGTCACGGATCTGTCGGGTGGGGAATCGTTCGCGGTCATGATCGACCTATAACTGACCAGTCGGTTATCAACAAGAATCCTTCTCGCAGCGATGTCTTCCCTGTCGCGATCCAGCGCGGCAGGGAAGCCGAGGGGGCATGGCGAGGCCGACGCGGCTTCATCCAAACCGGCGAGGCAAGACCGTCTCGCCTCTGGCGAAACGTGGTAGGGTCGCGCAGCGCGGGGCCAGGCCGGCACCCGCCCGAGCTGGAGTCCGAGAATGGAAAGGTTCGCCGCCGACCTGACCCAGATGCAACGTATCCCGCTTCACGAGGATCATGTGGAGGCCCTGCGCCGGAACGGAACCGCGCGCGTCTACGCACCGGGCGAGATGGTGGTCCGGCCCGGCGACGCGATGGAGGAGTTCCTCTATGTCGAGCGCGGCGAGATCGAGGTGGTGCATCCCTTCACCGGCGACCGGATGATTCCCTCGACGCTGGGGCCGACCCAGTTCATGGGCGAGATCGGCATGCTCTCCGGGGCCGTCTACACGGTGCAGATGCGTGCCTGCGCCGAGACCGAGGTGATCTCGGTGCCGCGGCGGCGGCTGCTCGAGCTGATGTCGCGGATCCCGGAGATGGCCGACATCGTGCTGACCGTCTTCGCCGCGCGGCGGCGGCGCAACGTGGAGCAGGGGGAGACGGTGCTGAAGCTCATCGGCGCGGACGCGGACCGGGACGTGCAGCGGATCGCCCAGTTCGCCTCCCGAAACCGCATTCCGGCGCAGCTCATCGATCTCGAAAGCGCCGAGGCGGAGGCGGAACGCGAGAGCTGCGACCTGCACGGGCACAAGCCCGCGGTGATCATGGGGCGGGAGGCCATCGAGGCGCCGACGCCGGCGAAGGTCGCCCGCGCGCTCGGGCTGGAACTGGTGCTGGCCGCGGACGAGGTGGTGGACGTGCTGATCGTCGGCGGCGGACCGGCCGGCGTGGCCGCGGGCGTCTATGCCGGGGCGGAGGGTCTCTCAGCGGTGGTGGTCGAGGACCTGGCGATCGGCGGCCAGGCCGGCACGTCGAGCCGGATCGAGAACTACATGGGCTTTCCGACCGGCATCTCCGGCGGGGACCTCGTCTGGCGCGGCGAGATCCAGGCGATGAAGTTCGGCACCCGCTTCGCGATGCCCGTCCGGGTGGACGCCCTGTCCCGCCGCGACGACCTGTTCTGCGCGGCGCTCTCGGACGGGCGGGACGTCTGCGCCCGGGCCGTCGTCGTCGCCACCGGCGTGCAGTATCGCAAGCTGCCGATCGACCGGCTGGAGGAGTTCGAGGGGGCGGGCATCTACTACGCCGCCACGGAGATGGAGGCGCGGTTCTGCCGCAATACCGAGGCCATCGTGGTCGGCGGCGGCAATTCCGCCGGCCAGGCGGCGATGTTCCTCAGTCGTGCCGCGCGCCACGTCCACCTCCTCGTCCGCTCCGCGAGCCTCGCGGCGTCGATGTCGGACTACCTGTCGTCGCGGTTGGGTGCCGATCCCCGCATCACGGTCCATTTCGGCACCGAGATCGCCGAGCTGCACGGCGACGCCCGTCTCGAGGCGGTCGAGGTGGTGGACACCCGGAGCGGGGAACGGCGGCGGATCGAGAGCCGCGCAGTCTTCATGATGGTCGGCGCGGCGCCGAACACGGGCTGGCTTGACGGCCGCGCCGCGCTCGACGACCGGGGCTTCGTGCTGACCGGCGCGGAACACGGCGGCCGATCCCAGTACGAGACCTCGACGCCGGGCATCTTCGCCGTCGGAGACGTCCGGGCGGGATCGGTGAAGCGGGTCGCCTCCTCCGTGGGCGAGGGGTCGGTGGTGATCGGCGCGGTCTGGGATCACGTCCACCGGGACTAGCGCGCGGGGCAGGGGGCCGAGAGATCATGGTCGATGCGGCGAGCGCACGCGCCCCGGCAAGCGTCGCGCCGGTCCGGCAGCGAGCAGGAAGCGCGAGTCGACGCGCGCGAGCCCGCGAGACCCGTTCGGCGCCGCCCGAAGCGATCCCCCGGCATCCCGGCGCGGAGCACGGGGGCACCGGACGGCAGGAAACGGGCGTTCGCAGCCGATTGCGCGCCCGCCGCACCGGTCGCGATCCGCTCGCGCCTCGTCAGCAGCCGCCATGTTCCGGCTACGAGTTCTCGACCTCGAGCTTCGCCCCGCGCAGCCGGAGCGAGTTGCCGATGACCGAGACCGAGGACAGGCTCATCGCCAGCGCGGCGATCATCGGCGAGAGCAGGAGGCCGGAGACCGGATACAGGACACCGGCCGCGACGGGCACGCCGATCGTGTTGTAGCCGAAGGCGAAGACGAGGTTCTGACGGATGTTGCGCATGGTCGCGCGGGAGAGGTGCCGCGCCCGGACGATGCCGGTCAGGTCGCCCTTGACCAGCGTGATGCCGGCGCTTTCGACCGCGACATCGGCGCCAGTGCCCATGGCGATGCCGACATCGGCCGCGGCGAGCGCGGGGGCGTCGTTCACGCCGTCGCCGGCCATCGCCACCTTCAGGCCGTGGCGCTGGAACTCGGCCACGAGGGCGCCCTTGTCCTCGGGGCTGACACCGGCGCGGACCTCGTCGATGCCGAGCTCGAGCGCGACGGCCCGCGCCGTGCGCTCGCTGTCGCCGGTGGCCATGACCACGCGCAGGCCCGAGGCGTGCAGGGACCGGATCGCCTCGGGCGTCGTCTCCTTCACCCGGTCGGCCACGGCGACCAGCCCGGCAACCGTTCCGTCCACGGCGACGAACATGGCGGTCTTGCCGTCGGCCTGGAGGGTCTCGGCCGTCTCGCCCAGCTTGCCGATGTCGACGCCCTCGCTCCGCATCATCGCCAGGTTGCCGAGCGCCACGCGCGCGCCCTCGACCGTGCCGCCGACGCCCTGTCCCGTCACCGCCTCGAAGTCCGTGGCCTCCAGCCGCGGCGCGTCTTCTGCGCCCGCGACGATCGCCTCGGCCAAGGGGTGTTCCGAGCCCCGTTCGAGTGCCGCGGCGAGCGAGAGGAGGCGGGTGTTCTCGACGCCGTTTGCCGGGACCACGTTCGTGAGCACCGGGCGCCCCTCGGTCAGGGTGCCGGTCTTGTCGACGATCAGCACATCGACCTTCGCGAAGCGTTCCAGCGCCTCGGCGTCCCGGATCAGGACGCCCGCCTGCGCGCCGCGCCCGGTGGCCACCATGATCGACATCGGCGTGGCAAGCCCCAGCGCGCAGGGACAGGCGATGATCAGCACGCTGACCGCGGCCGCCACGGCATAGCCGAGCGCCGGCGACGGCCCGAAGACCATCCAGGCTAGGAAGGCCAGGATCGCCACGCCGACCACGGTGGGGACGAACCAGGCCGCGACCCGGTCCGCGAGGCCCTGGATCGGCGCGCGGCTGCGCTGCGCCTTCGCCACCATCTCGACGATCCGCGACAAGGTCGTTTCCGACCCCACGGCCTCTGCCTCCATGACGAAGCCGCCGGTCCTGTTGAGCGTGCCTCCAGTCACGGCCGCGCCTTCGGTCTTCTCGACCGGGACCGGCTCGCCGGTGATCATGCTCTCGTCCACCGAGGAACGGCCCTCGGTCACGGTGCCGTCCACCGGCACGCTCTCGCCGGGACGGACCCGGAGCCTGTCGCCCGCCCTCAGTTCGTCGAGTGGCACGTCGCGCTCGCCGTCCTCGGTGATCCGGCGCGCGGTCTTGGGCGCGAGGTCCATGAGTGCCCGGATCGCGTCGCCCGTTCGGTCGCGGGCGGCGAGCTCCATGACCTGGCCGATGAGCACCAGGACCAGGATCACCGCCGCGGCCTCGAAATAGACCGGCGGCTGGCCCTCCACGCCGCGAAGCGCCTCGGGAAAGATCCCCGGCGCGAGCATGGAGACGAGGCTGAAGAGATAGGCCGCCGAGGTGCCGAGCGCGATCAGCGTCCACATGTTAGGCGCGCGGTTGCGGATCGAGGCCCAGCCGCGCTTGAAGAACGGCCAGGTGAAGATCAGGACCGGTGTGGCGAGCAGGAACTGGACGACGACGAAGGCGCGCGCGCCGATCCAGTCCTCGACCGGCAGGCCGAAATGCGATCCCATTTCCAGCAGGAACACCGCTGCGGCGAGCGGCGCGGTGATCTGGAGCCGGCGCCGGAAATCGACGAGTTCGGGGTTCGGACCGGCATCGGCCGAGGGCGTCACCGGCTCCAGGGCCATGCCGCATTTGGGGCAGTCGCCGGGCCCGTCCTGCACGATCTCGGGGTGCATCGGGCAGGTGTATTGCGTGCCCTCCGGCATCGGCTCCGGCGCGGGACGGTCGCCGAGACAGACTTCCGGATCATCCTGAAACTTGTTCTGGCACCGTTCCGAGCAGAAGTAGACCCGCTCGCCCTCGTGCCTCGCCATGTGCTCCGCGGTTGCCCGGTCCACCTCCATGCCGCAGACCGGGTCGGTCGCCGTGCGATACGCCTCGGGGTCGTCCCGGAACCGGTCCCGGCAGCGCTCGGAGCAGAAATGGTAGGCGCGGCCCCGATGCTCGTGGGCGGGCTTGCCCGCATCCGGGTCCACGGTCATGCCGCAGACCGGATCGCGGATGATCGTGTCGCCTCCGGCCGCGGGACGGTCAGCGGTCATGGAATGCCGGTGTGCTGCCATATTCTTGCCTCTCGGGGAGATCGTGCCTCGCAGATATCGGGCTTCCAGCAGGTGGAAGGTCAAGGTCGTTCCGGTATCTCCACGTTGGGGGACGAGAAGCTGGCGATCCCCGCGCCTTTCAGTCGTGCGTCTTCTTCTGCCCGGATCGGCCCGAGTAGAGGTCGCGCAGCTCCGGCTCGGTCACGCCATCGGCCTGCATGACGAGGCGGATCATCGGATCGGCCAGCATCTCTTCGAGGAAGAAATCCGTAAGCACCTTGCCGCTCAGCTTGTCCTTCGCGACCGCGTCGTCCAGTTCTGCGAGTGGCACGGTCAAGGTCCGGCTGAGACCCGGATGCGTCTCGCGTGGATGGAGGTTCACGAGCACGGCCGACTTCCAGATGCCCGGCTCGAGCAGATCCGCAGGATCGGGAAGCCGGGTCTCGATCTCGTACTCCCCCGCCGGAAGCGTTTCGTTGAAGCTCGCAAGTTCGAAGGGCCGAAGGAAGATGGCGGTCGTCTTGATCGAGGCGGTCATCTCCGTCTCCTCGCAAAGGGTGGAAGTGGCGGACGCTCCTCCGAAGAGGAGGCCGCGGTTTCCGGTCTGGCAATGAGCAAGGCCCTGTCGGCTTGGCGGTCGTTTACCGCGCAAGCCCGCGAGCCCTCGGGACGATCACGACGTCGGCGGAGCACGGTCCGATCGCTCAACCACGACTTCGACGCCGTGGATATGGGGGCTCGACCGCTCGATTGCGAGGGCGGTGTCGCAGGAGTTGCGCCCGAGACGTGATCTGCCCGTTCCCCGCCGGCGTCACGCTACGCGGACGATCCCCGCGGAGTTCTCTTGCGGGGATGCGCTCGCCGAAGGCCGTGAGGCAGCGCATCTTCGCCTCGATCCGGCCAGGGGCACGGTATCCTCTCCAGCTTGCGCCCGCGAGGCCGCCCCTGAACGCCGGGCTTGCGGGCCTGCCAGTCGCCATCGCCCAGAAACCGGATGCCATTCGGTAGGGCGGTGCT
>CAVZOA010000020.1:0-38603 GCA_963776705.1 uncultured Alphaproteobacteria bacterium | reverse complement strand
TGGAAGAGCCGCACGCACCGGTCCTGATCGCAGAGATTCTCCGAATGCATGAGCGGCAGGTAGAAGAACTGCCGCGCCGAGGAATCGACCCTCTTGTCCCAGCCGCGCGAGATCGCGACCTTGGCGGCGGCGAGCGCGAAGGCGTCCAGTTCGAAGCTCCGCGCCTCGCCCCGCCACATGTTCCGCGGGAACTGGTCGGTGAGGATGATGTAGGCGAGCGTTCCGTTCGGATAGGTCAGCCACAGCGAGAACCCGCCTTCCGCCGCCTTTCCCCATGCATTGCCGAAGCGGTCGCGAACCTGCTCGTCGAGGCTCTCCTGCGCCTTGTACCAACCCGGCGGCCCGACCTCGTCGAGCCAGAAGGACAGGATGTCGTCAGGTGTCGTCATGGGTTCAGTTCTCCTCCCCGTGCGAGCCCCTCTTGCGAATCGTCTAGAAAGCCTCCCTTGTCACAAGAAACATCCGCGTGGGTCAGTTCCGTTCCCACAAGGACCGTCCCCCGGAGATTAGCCCTCGTCCTCGTCCTCCGCAGCATCGTCCTCGCGCCGGCGCCAGATCGCGGCCGCGGCCAGGCCTACGCTCGACACGCTCGGCGTGACCGCGAGGTAGCCGGCGGCCTCGTCGCTGTCGGGCGCGGCGCGCCGGGTCATGCGCCAGACCGCATAGGCCGAGAGGAGCACGAGCAGCGCCGCCACGAAGACCCAGAACCCGACCGGCCCGAGGGCGGTCATAAGCACCCCGATGACCAGCGGGCCCGCGATGGCGCCGAGCCCGTTGATGAAGACCAGCCCGCCGCTCGCCGCCGGCATGTCGGCGTAGTCGAGATAGTCGTTCACATAGGAGATCAGCAGGGCATAGAGCGGGTTGATCATGCCCCCCATCAGGAAGCCCGCGGCGGTGACCAGGAGCGGCGTCGCCGGCACCAGCGCGCCGGCGAGGCAGGCCAGCGCCCCGAGGCTCGAACAGGCCAGGATCAGGACCCGCCGGTCGGTCCGGTCCGAGAGCCAGCCGATCGGATACTGGAACAGCAATCCACCGAGGAATATCGCGCCGACGAATGTCCCCACCTGCGGCACGGTCAGTCCCGCCTGCGTGGCGTAGACCGAGGCCATGCCGAACTGCGCGGCATAGGCGCCCCCGGTCAGCAGCATGCCGACGCAGCCCAGCGGCGAGACGCGAAACAATCGCCGGAGACTCATCGGCTTCGTCTTCTCGTAGAACGGTGTCGGCGAGATCGACAGCAGGATCGGCGCGAAGGAGAGCGAGACCAGCACCGACGGCACGATGAACAGGATGAACCCCGACGGGTCGCCCTGCACCACCAGCACCTGCGCGGCGACGACGCCGCCCATCTGCACGATCATGTAGACCGACAGCGCCTGGCCGCGGTTCTCGCTCGTGGTGGAATTGTTGAGCCAGCTCTCGGCGGTCACGTAGACCCCCGAGTAGCAGAAACCGATCAGCACCCGGAGCGCGATCCAGGCCCAGGGCTCGGTGATCGCCGGAAACAGCACCAGCGCCGCCGAGATCATCGAGGCCAGCGCCGCGAAGACGCGGACATGACCGACGCGGCGGATCATCTCCGGCGCCAGCCGGGAACCGCCCAGGAATCCGACGAAATAGGCCGACATGACGAGCGACATCTGGAAGGTCGGGAAGCCCTCGATCTCGCCCCGGACGCCGAGCAGCGTGCCCTGCATGCCGTTGCCGACCATCAGCAACGCCATGCCGAGAAAGAGCGCCCATGCGCCGCCGAGAACCGCGATCACCTCATTCGCCTCCGTCGCTCCGGCGGAATCCTGACCCGATGCGGCCGCACCGGTCTCCGCCATCCGCGACATCGCGTGTCGCCGTCCGCGCGTAGCACTCCCCGCCGCATTCGGCATCGTCCGACGCTTGCACCGCGCGCAGTCCAGCCGTGCACCCACCTCAGAGCCCGGGGAGCTCCGAGCCTCCCCGATCGGCGTGAAGATGGGGCGAAGCCGGCGTACGCTACCGGTCGAGCGCCTTGCCGAGCTTCGGCAGACGGGCGCGCTTGAGAAGCGCGCGCAGCGGCAGCGTCTCGCCCGAGAGCCGCTCCGCCGTGGCATGGACGGCGCGCACCGTCTCCGCGACCGCGGCCTCGTGCCTCGGTCCGAGCCGCGCCAGGAGCTGGTCGGGGTCGAGCCGCTCGATCCCCTCCAGGGCCAGGGTGCGGCGCGGGAAGTCGCGCGCATTGAAGGTGCAGAGCACGTCGGCATGACCCGCCACCGCGGCGGCGAGGACGTGGACGTCGTCCGGATCGGGCAGGTGCAGCCGGGCGAGATCGCCGGACCGCGGCACCACGCCGGCGCCCGGCCAGTCCGCCTCCAGCGCCGCGCGCTCGGCGCGCGCCACCGCCTCGCCCTCCGGGCCGAGCCGTGCCGCCGCCCGGCACCATTCCTCGAGGATCCGGGCCGACCAGAGCGGCCGGAACCCGCCCCACGCCGCCACGCCAGCGAGGACCTCCCGCAGCACCGTCGGATAGAGCACGCAGGCGTCGAGCAGGACCCTCACAGCCGGAACGTCAGCGACTTCAGGTAGCCCGATTCCGCCAGCTGCGGCAGCAGCGGATGGTCCGGCCCGGCGAAGCCCGTCCGGACGATCTGCCCGCGCCGTCCGGCCTTGCCGATCCCCCGGGCGGAAGAATTGCGGAACGATTCCAGATCGGCGGCGTGACTGCAGGAGCAGAGCACGAGATACCCGTCGGGCGCGACGACCGCCGCCGCCAGTCGCGCGATCCGCTCGTAGGCCCTCAAGCCTGCCTCCCGCGCCGCCTTCGACGGCGCGAAGGCGGGCGGGTCACAGATCACCATGTCGAAGACCTCGCGCTCCCCCGCCAGCGCCTCCAGCGCCGCGAAGGCGTCCGCCTTCCGCGTCGCGAACCGCTCGGCGACGCCGCTCCGCCGCGCGCCCTCGGTCGCGAGCTCCAGGGCCGCGGCGGACCCGTCCACCGCCAGCGCCCGCTCCGCCCCGGCCGCGAGCGCCGCCAGCGCGAAGCCGCCCACGTGGGAGAAGACATCGAGCACCCGCGCGCCGCGCGCCAGCCGCGCCGCTGCCCGGTGGTTCTCCCGCTGGTCGTAGAAGAGCCCCGTCTTCTGCCCGCCCGCGATGTCGGCCATGTAGGTCGCGCCGTTCATCGGCACCGGCACCGGCCCGGCCACCCCGCCGCGCAGCACCGCGCTCGCGTCGTCCAGACCTTCGAGCGCCCGCGTCCGCCCGCTCGCGCTCTTCAGCACCGTCTCCGCCCCGGTCTCCGCGACCAGCGCCGCCACCAGAGAGTCGAGAAGACGCTCCGCCCAGGCCGCGTTCGGCTGCACCACCAGCGCCTCGTCGAACCGGTCCACCACCACGCCCGGCAGCCCGTCCGCTTCGGCGTGGACGAGCCGGTAGAACGGCGCCTCGTAGAGCCGCGCGCGATGCGCAAGCGCCCGCGCGACACGCGCCCGGAACCAGGTCTCGTCCATCTCCGCCTGCGGGTCCGGATCGAGAATCCGGCCGATGATCTTCGAGGCCGGGTTCACCGCCACCAGCCCGAGCGGCCTCCGCTCGGCATCCTCGAGCACCGCGAGCGTGCCGCCCTCCAGCTTCGAGGTGCGCCGGTCCGTCACCAGCTCGTCGGCATAGACCCAGGGAAAGCCGTGCCGGATCGCCTGCGGCTTCGATTTCGGCCGGAGCCGGACGACGGGGCGGGACGGGGCGCTCATTCCGCCGCCCATAGGCACAATCCGGCGCGGAGAAAAGCGCCGCCGCTGGCTGGTAGCGCTAGCGCGCCTATGTTAGGCGAGAGCCATCCGCCAGTCCGCATGGGAGGACCAGCATGTCCCTCAACGACACCATCGCCGCCGTCACCGAGCGCATCGTGGAGCGGTCCCGTGACAGCCGTGCCACCTATCTCGACCGCATGGCCCGGGCCGCCGAGGAGGGGCCGCGCCGCGCGCACCTGTCCTGCGGCAATCAGGCCCACGCCTATGCCGCGATGGGCGAGGACCAGGAGAAGCTGGCGATGGGCCGGCAGCCGAATGTCGGCATCGTCACCGCCTACAACGACATGCTCTCCGCCCATCAGCCCTTCGAGCGTTTCCCGGAGATCATCAAGGACGCGGCCAAGGCCGCGGGCGCCACCGCCCAGGTCGCAGGCGGCGTGCCGGCCATGTGCGACGGCGTCACCCAGGGCCAGGTCGGCATGGAGCTCAGCCTCTTCTCCCGCGACGTGATCGCGCTCGCCACCGGCGTGGCGCTCAGCCACAACACCTTCGACGCCGCGGTCTATCTCGGCGTCTGCGACAAGATCGTCCCCGGCCTCGTCATCGCCGCGGCCACCTTCGGCTACATTCCGGCCGTCTTCCTGCCCGCCGGGCCGATGACGAGCGGATTGCCCAACGACGAGAAGTCGAAGGTTCGCCAGAAATTTGCCGCCGGAGAGGTCGGCCGCGACGAGCTGATGAAAGCGGAGATGGAATCCTACCACGGCCCCGGCACCTGCACCTTCTACGGCACCGCGAACTCAAACCAGATGCTCATGGAGTTCATGGGCCTGCACCTGCCCGGCGCCTCCTTCGTGAACCCCAACACGCCGCTCCGCGACGCGCTGACCCGCGCCGGCGCCACGCGTGCGACCGAGATCACCAATCTCGGCAACGATTACCGCCCCGCAGCCCACGTCCTCGACGAGAAGGCCTTCGTGAACGGCATCGTCGGGCTGATGGCGACGGGCGGCTCGACCAACCTCGTGATCCACGTGCCGGCGATGGCGCGCGCCGCGGGCATCCATCTCGACCTGCAGGACTTCGCCGACATCTCCTCGGTGACGCCGCTGATGGCCAAGGTCTATCCGAACGGCCTCGCCGACGTGAACCATTTCCATGCCGCGGGCGGTCTCACCTACATGATCGGCGAGCTGCTCGAGGCCGGGCTCCTGCACGACGACACGCGCACCGTCGCCGGCGACGGGCTGAAGGATTACGTGAAGGAGCCGAAGCTGAAGGACGGCGAGATCGCCTGGGAGGACGCGACGGACCGCGAGACGCGGAACGACAAGATCCTCCGCCCGGTCTCCGACCCGTTCCAGAAATCCGGCGGCCTCGCCGACCTGCAGGGCAATCTGGGCCGCGCCGCGATGAAGGTCTCCGCCGTAAAGGAGGAGTTCCACGTCATCGAGGCCCCCTGCCGGATCTTCCAGGACCAGCAGGAGGTGAAGGACGCCTTCAAGCGCGGCGAGTTCACCGAGGACACCGTAGTCGTCGTCCGCTTCCAGGGACCCCGCGCCAACGGCATGCCGGAGCTGCACTCCCTGACCCCGACCCTCGCCGTCCTGCAAGACCGCGGGCTCAAGGTCGCGCTCGTCACCGACGGGCGGATGTCGGGCGCTTCCGGCAAGGTTCCCGCCGCGATTCACCTCTCGCCCGAGGCCGCCCTCGGCGGTCCCATCGCCAAGCTGCGCGACGGCGACGTGATCCGGGTCGACGCGCCGAAGGGCGTGATCGAGGTGCTCGGGGTGGATTTCGAGGCCCGCGCGCCGGTCGAGGCCGACCTCTCCGGCAACGGCCACGGCATCGGGCGCGAACTGTTCCAGGTCTTCCGCGAGAATGTCGGCCTCGCCAGCCAGGGGGCGGGCGTCGTTGTCTGACGCGCCCCGTCTTCGCTTCGCCCAATACGCAACGGCCCATCACCAGCCGGAGGAGCCGCCGATGACGCCCGAAGAGGCCAGCAGGAAATCCGAGGCGATCTGCCGCCTCGCCCCCGTGATCCCGGTCCTCGTGGTCCACGACGCCGCCCATGCCCGGCCCCTGGCCGAGGCGCTGGTGGCGGGGGGCCTGCCCGCGCTCGAGGTCACGCTGCGCACCCCCGCCGCGCTCGAGGTCATCGCCGAGATGGCCCGGGTGGAGGGCGGCACGGTCGGCGCCGGAACCCTCCTCGCACCCGGGGACGTGACGAAGGCCGTCGAGGCCGGCGCCCGCTTCGGCGTCTCTCCGGGTGTCACCGACCGCCTGCTCGACGCGGCGGAAGCGGCCGACCTGCCGATGCTGCCCGGCATCGCCACCTGCGGAGAGGCGATGCGTCTCCTCGACCGCGGCTACACCGTGGCCAAGTTCTTCCCCGCGGAGGCCAATGGCGGCGCGAAGGCCCTGAAGGCCATCGGCGCCCCCCTGCCGCAGATCCGCTTCTGCCCCACCGGCGGCGTCAGTCTCGGCAACGCCCCCGACTATCTGGGCCTGTCGAACACGCTCTGCGTCGGCGGCTCATGGGTGGCGCCGAACGACAAGGTCGAGGCCGGCGACTGGGAGGGGATCACGGCCCTGGCCCGCGAGGCCGCCGCCCTTTCCGCCTGAGCGTCACGTCGCCCGCCGGGCCTTCCAGCCCCCGCGGCGAACCGGGCGCCCGCCCTCCCTCAGCGCCTCGCGCAGCACCTCCTGCATCGGGTGGTCGCGGGGCTTGCCCTGGTGACGCGAGATCATCCGCCGCGCCGCCTGCGCCGGCTTCAGCTCCTCCGGCAGCGACATCGCCCAGTCCAGAAAGATCGTCCGGCACTCCGCAAGGCCGACGCCCTCGATCTCGAAACTCTCGGCGATCAGGCCCTTCGGATCCGCCGGATCATGCGCCGTCATCTGTCCCCTCCTCCTCGATCAACATGTCGATCAGCCCGGCGGCGGCCTCCGCCCAGGCCTCGATCCGGCCGGAGAGCGCGTCCATCGAGGTGCATCCCGTCTCCCTCACGATCATGGCCTCGCCGGACTGACCGAGCTCGGCGGGATCGAACTCCTCTTCCACCAGAAGCCGCTTGGCGTCCTGGAAGCGCGACAGGCCGGCATGGCTGTCGACCAGAACCGCCGCCTGCGCCTCCGACAGGATCCCCGCCGCCGCGCCGTCGCGGATCTGGTCCGCCGGCGCCCGCGCCCCCGACCCGGACAGCAGCTCCAGTGCCGCGGCGACGAGTTCGATCTCCATCAGCCGGCCGCGCCCGGCCTTCACCTCCCAGTCGCCGCCGGGCTTCGCCTCCGCGAGGCGGGAGCGCATGCGCGCCGTGTCTTCGAGAACCGGCGCGGCCTCCCGCTCCGCGCTAAGGACGGCGGTGCGCACCGCCTCCACGTCGGCCACGAGGTCGGGCGGCCCGGCGATCCCCCGGGCGCGCGTCAGCGCCAGATGCTCCCAGGTCCAGGCCTCCTCCTTCTGGTAGCGATCGAAGGAGGCCAGCGCGGTGGCCACCGGACCCTGCTTGCCCGAGGGCCGCAGCCGCATGTCGACGTCGTAGAGCCGCCCCTCCGACATCGGCGCCGAGAGCGCCGTCACCAGCGCCTGGGTCAGCCGCGCGTAGTAGGTCCGCGCGGCGAGAGGGCGGCGGCCCTGCGATTCCTCCAGACCGTCGGCGTCGTAGATCACGATCAGGTCGAGGTCGGACCGGGCGGTGAGGTGGCCGGCACCGAGCGAGCCCATCGCCAGCACCATCGCCCCGCGGCCGGGCGGCGCGCCGTGCTTGGCGGCATGCTCGGCGATCACCGCCGGCCAGAGTGCGGACACCACGGCCTCGGCCAGCTCGGCGTAGTGCCGCCCCGCCTCGACGCCGTCCACGAGGCCCCGCAGGTGATGCACGCCTACGCGGAAATGCCAGTCCCGCGTCCAGCTCCGCGCCCGGTCGAGTTGCCGCTCGTAATCCTCCTCCCGCTCCAGTTTCCGCCAGAGGTCGCGGATCAGCGCCTCCCGTCCCGGCCAGTCGCTGAAGAACTGCCCTCCGAGCACCGAATCGAGCACCGCCGAATTGCGGCTGAGATAGGCCGCGAGTTCCGGCGTCGTCCCGGCGATGTCGGCGATCAGGTCGAGCAGCTCGGGGTTCGCCTCGAAGAGCGAGAACAGCTGCACCCCCGCCGGAAGGCCGCGCAGGAACCCGTCGAAATGCGCCAGGGCCCGGTCCGGCTTGGGGCTCGACAGGAGCTTTTCGAGCAGCGCCGGCCGGATGCGGTCGAAGATGTCGAGCGCCCGCTCGGATCGAGCGCCGGAAGGGCGCGCCAGCCCTGGATCAGCTCGGCCTGTCCGGCCGCGAGGTCCGGCTCGCTGCCGCCGCGCGGCGAGGCGGGCGCGAAGAAATCCTCGGTCAGCTCCGAGACGCGGACGAGCCGCTCCTCGAGATCCGCGCGCATCTCCCCCTCGTCGCGGTCGAGGAAGGCGGCGAGCCGCGCGAAGCCCTCGGCGTCGTCGGGCAGCGCATGGGTCTGCAGGTCGGCGATCATCTGCAGCCGATGCTCCACGGAGCGCAGCGCCCGGTAATCCTCCGCGAGCTGGCCCGCCGCCCCGCTATCGACCCAGCCGGCCGCCGCGAGCCGCTCGAGACCCTCGACCGTGCCGCGCACGCGCAGGCTCTCGTCGCGCCCCCCGGCGATGATCTGCCGGGTCTGGGTGAAGAACTCGATCTCCCGGATGCCCCCCCGGCCGAGCTTCAGGTCATGCCCGGGCAGCGTGATCGCGCCGCCGAGCCCCTTGTGGTCGCGAATCCGCCGCCGGATCGCGTGGGCATCCTCGATGGCGGCGAAGTCCAGGTGCCGCCGCCAGATGAAGGGCCTCAGCCGGTCGAGATAGCGCGCGCCTCCCGCCACGTCGCCGGCGCAGGGCCGCGCCTTGATGAGCGCCGCCCGCTCCCATGTGCGTCCGAGGGATTCGTAGTAGCGTTCGGCCGCCTCCATGCCCAGGCAGACGGGCGTGACCGAGGGGTCGGGCCGCAGCCGCAGGTCGGTTCGGAAGACGTATCCGTCCGCGCTGGTCTCACTCAGGAGTGCGGAGGCCTTCCGCGTCGCCCGGACGAGGCTCGCCCGCGCCTCCATCGCTCCGCCCCCCTCCTCGTCCTCGTGCAGTATCTCGTCGAAGAGGCAGACGAGGTCGATGTCGGAGGAATAGTTCAGCTCGAAGGCGCCCATCTTGCCCATGGCGAGCACCACGAGCCCGCCCGTCCCGGGCGCGGTCTCCCGAAGCCGCCCCCGCGCGATCTCGGTACCCACCTCGCGGCCCCAAGCCCGCGCCACGGCCAGGTCGGCGAGCCGGGTCAGCGCGCCGGTGACCTCCTCCAGAGACCAGATCCCGCCGCAATCGCAGAGCGCCACCAAAAGCGCGACCCGCCGCTTGACCCGGCGGAGCGCGACGTGAAGATCGCCCGGATCGGCCAGGGTCAGCCCGCCGAGTACATCCTGCAGAGCCGATTCCGGCTCCACCTCAGCAACCTCCCGCAGCCAGTCGGCCTCCTTCTCCAGAAGCCCCCTGAGATAGGGGCTGCACCCGGCCACCCCGGCCACGAGCGCGCCGAGATCGGGGCCGAGATCGCCGAGGGCGGCGCGCGCCTCCCCCGCGCGATCCGCCTCGAAGGGACGCGGCGCACAGGTAATGCGGTCTGACAGGGGCATGGTCGCACTAGGGCCGCGCCGGCGGAGCGCGTCAAGGCGATTGCGCCGGGGCCGTCGCTGCGCAAGAGCGCCTCTGCGAGCGGGGGGCCGAACCGGGTCGCCCGCGCCCTGTCCGGACTCGGCCGCGAGCCCCCCTCGAGATACAGGCCGGAGCGCGACCCTCCGAGGATCCAACCCGCGCCCTCGGCTTCGCGATCAACCGGATCGGCAGGCCGGTCCACTTCCGCGGGGGGAACGCGGCAGCCTCGCGAGGTCCGGACCGCCGGCGGCAACCGCTTCGCCCGGGCGGCGGCGGCCGACCGCGGGCTTCCTCTTCTACACGGATCGCCGCCGTCCCGCCCTCGACTGCCTCTGCTGCGCCACCGGACGGTTTCGGCACGTCTTCTCCGCCGATCCGTCTCGTGCCGCAACCCGCCTCGCGGATCCGGCCGGCCCCGAAAAATGTAAAAACCCTTCACATCCCGTCTTGACGCCAGGCGCCGCGCTCCCCACCTACCTCCATGTGAAGCCGATTAACATACCCCTGGAGGTTCCGATGACTGCCTATGCCGACCCGACCGTCTCCCGGCCCAACCCTCTCGTCCGGGCCGAGAGCTGGCTCGACCGCCGCGGGCGGTTCGCCTGGATCGCCGCGATGGTCGCGGGGTTCATCTTTCTCTGGCCGGTGGGGCTCGCGTTCCTCGCCTACATGCTGTGGCAGAACAAGTTCTCCCTGGGCGGAGGCTGCGGCATGAGCCGGTCCGGGCCCTCGTTCCGGAGCTCCTCGGGCAACGCCGCCTTCGACGCCTACCGCACCGAGACGCTGCGCCGGCTCGAGGACGAGCAGGCCGCCTTCGAGGCCTTCCTGAAGCGCCTCCGCGAGGCGCGCGACAAGGCGGAGTTCGACCAGTTCATGGACGAGCGCGCCCGCCGCAACACCGACGACGCGCCGACCGAAGCCTGATCCGCGTTCCGACCAGACCGGGCCCGCCCTTCCACCGGGCGGGCCCGGTCCCTAGATGGACCCCCATGATGACCGCCATCGGACTGCCCGACCCGATCCGCGACGCGGAGTTCTACGCCGACACGACGGTGAAGCGCGCCCTCGCCTGGGTGGTGGACGTGATCGCCATCTCGCTCCTGTCGATCCTGCTGACGCCCCTCACCCTGTTCACCTCGATCTTCTATTTCCCGCTCTTCTATCTCTGCGTGGGGTTCGCCTACCGCGCCGCCGCCATCGCGCGCCTCTCGGGCACGCCCGGCATGCGGCTCCTGTCGGTCGAGCTGCGCGACGGCGAGGGCCGCCGCCTCGATCCGATGCAGGCGTTCCTGCACACCGCCGGCTACACCGCCTCGGTCATTGTCTTCCCGCTCCAGCTCATGTCCGGCGCGCTGATGATCGGCACCGCCCGGGGTCAGGGGCTGACCGATCTCGTGCTCGGATCGGCGGCGATCAACCGAGCGGCCCTCGACTGAGCATCGCGACGACGGGGGGGACTTGGCGGCCCCGGGTGCGCGCGCTACCCTTCCGCCGAGCAGCTATCCGGGGGGGATGCATGCGCCACACTCTGCCCGTCGCGCCGCAATTCTATGTGACGGCTCCGCAGCCGTGCCCGTATCTCGACGGCCGCGTCGAACGGAAGCTGTTCACCGCGCTCCAGGGGGACGAGGCGCAGCTGCTCAACGATTCGCTCTCCAAGCAGGGATTTCGCCGCTCCCAGAACGTGCTCTACCGTCCCTCCTGCGCCGAATGTGCCGCCTGCCTCTCCGCGCGCATCCGCGTCGCCGATTTCGCGCCCTCGCGGACCCAGCGCCGGATCCTGAAGCGCAATGCCGGGGTCTCCCGCACCGCCAACGCCCCCTGGGCCACGGAGGCGCAGTACGATCTCTTCCGCGACTATCTCGGAAGCCGTCACGCCGATGGCGGCATGGCCGACATGGACATCTTCGAGTTCGCGGCGATGATCGAGGAGACGCCGATTCGCAGCCGCGTGGTCGAATACAGCCGCGACGACCCCGAGACCGGCCGCCCCGACCTGATCGCCGTCTGCCTGACCGACGTGCTCGATGACGGGTTGTCGATGGTCTATTCCTTCTACGACCCCGCGCTCCGGCAGCATTCGCTCGGAACCTACGTGATCCTCGACCACGTCGAGATCGCGCGCGAGGCGGGCCTGCCCTACGTCTATCTCGGCTACTGGGTGCCGGGCAGCCCGAAGATGGGCTACAAATCCCGCTTCGGCGCGCTGGAGATCTTCAAGTCCGACCGATGGCAGCCGCTGGGCAACTCGACCGGACACGCGACCGAGACCCATCCCCTCTCCACCGACCCGATCGCCGAGCAGGTCGCCCGCCTCGATCTGCCCGATCCCATGTCCCGCCGGGACTGAGGCCGCACCTCAGTTCGGGAACAGGTCGGGCACCAGGGTGACGATCCCCGGAAAGGCCCAGAGCAGCGCCAGGCCGGCGACCTGGATCGCCACGAAGGGGGCTACGCCGCGATAGATCTGCCCGGTCGTCACCTCCGCCGGCGCCACGCCGCGCAGGTAGAACAGCGCGAAGCCGAAGGGCGGCGTCAGGAACGAGGTCTGGAGGTTCACCGCGATCATGATCGTCACCCATTTCGGGTCCATGGCGCCGCCGTAGATCACCGGCCCGACGATCGGGATCACGATGTAGATGATCTCGAGGAAGTCGAGCACGAAGCCCAGCACGAACAGGACCAGCATCACGATCAGGAAGACCCTGGTCTCGTCGTCGAAGGATCTGCAGGAAGGACTGCACGTAGTCCTCGCCGCCGAAGGAGATGACCACGAGGTTCAGGAGCTGCGAGCCGATCAGGATGGTGAAGACCATCGAGGTGACCTTCGCCGTCTCCCGCACCACCGGCGCCAGAACTCCGCCGCGCCAGAGCACGGCGCAGGAATGGATCAGGCCGAAGATCGCGTAGAGGTAGCAAAACTGCGCCGCGACATAGGCGATCCACTCCGCGATTCCGGTGTCCCCCCGCCCCACCCGGAGATCGAAATTGAGCCCGATGAGCAGCATCGCGGCGACCGCCAGCGCCGCGCCGACCACGATCCGCGGCGAGCGCCCCTCCTCCACGCGCCGCCGGTAGGCCGCGAGCATGATCGCCCCCCCGGCCCCGAGCGCCGCCGCCGGGGTCGGGTTGGTGATGCCGCCGAGGATCGAGCCCAGCACCGCCACGATCAGCAGGAGCGGCGGGAACACCACACGCACGAGGTCGTTCGACCCCAGCCGCCGCGCCGCCTCGCGAAGCGACCAGAGCACGAGCAGTCCGGGCAGGGCGAGGATCAGCGTCGTCGCGCCGGGCGAAGTCGCCGGCGCGACGAGGAGGATGTCCGCCAGGAGAACCAGCACGACGCCGAGCGCCCCGGCCGCCAGCGGCCGGGCGTCCGCGCTCGGCGTGATCCCCCGCGCCGCCGAGAGCGTCAGAGCCGCGAGCAGGGCGAAGGCCGCGATCCCGGGGCGGGCGGGCGGCGGCCCGGACGGCGCGCGCGGCGCGGCAGCGGACCCGTCCGCCGCGCCCCCCGCCTCCCGCGCCGCCACCGCGCGGTCCCAGGCCCCCTGCCCATGCAGGTCGATCATCGCCGCTTGGCACTGGTCGGAAACGCTGGTGCGGAGGGGAGCCCCCGCCAGATCGCCACCGCCGCCGCCCGGGCCCCCGACCAGTCCCGCCGTTCCGGCCAGGGCCAGAGCGAGGACCAGCGCCGCCGGCACGCCAAGGAACCAGGTCGTCGCCTCGCCGCGTGTCACGTACTCCCCCGACCCGCCCCCGGAAGTCACCGGCGGCGCCTTCGCCGGGTTGAGGAGCGCATAGCCGAAGGCATAGAGCCCGTAGAGCAACGCCAGCACGATCCCCGGCAGGAGAGCCGCCTGGAACAGCGTCCCCACCGAGACCACCGCCGCCTGGCCCAGATAGGTCAGCGCGTCAGGGCAGCCCAGCGCCTGCGCCCGCGCCTCCTGCGAGGTGGCGTAGAGATCGCCCGCGAGCGTGCCGAGCAGCACGATGACGATGGAGGGCGGGATGATCTGCCCCAGCGTCCCCGACGCCGCGATGACGCCGGTGGAGAGTTCCGGGCTGTATCCCTTCCTGAGCATCGTCGGCAGCGACAGCAGCCCCATCGTCACCACCGTCGCGCCGACGATGCCGGTGGAGGCGGCGAGGAAGGCGCCGACCACCACCACCGAGACCGCGAGCCCGCCCGGCAGCGGCCCGAAGACCCGCGCCATGGTGGTCAGCAGGTCGTTGGCGATCCGCGAGCGCTCCAGCGTGATCCCCATCATCACGAACATCAGCACCGCGAGCAGCGTCTCGATCGAGGCCCCCGCCAGCACCCGCTCGTTGATGCGGTTGACGATGAAGGAGAGGTTGCGGTCGAGCGCCATCTCCCAGCCGCCGGGAAAGAGCGCCTCGCCCACCCGCGGCAGGTCGGGATAGCGGAAGATCGAGATCTCGGCGGGCGCCGCGCCGTCCCGCAGCAGCGCGCGGAAGCCCTCCGACCCGGTATCGACGGCTTGGTGAACCAGGAGCCCCGCCCCGTCGAGCGCCGCGATGATCCCGAAGGAGACGAGCGCCGCGCCGCCGAGCGCGAAGGCCACCGGGAAGCCCGACAGGATCGCGCCGAAGAGGCAGAGCCCGACGATGAGGAGGCCGATCTCGACCCCGTCCAGACCGAAGAGCATCAGACCGCCCCCGACCCGTCGACGGCCTCACCGCCGACGTCGCGGTCGAGATACCGGTCGGCCGCCTCCGGCCCTTCCCACCATTCCAGGAGCGCCCGGTAGAAGACGGCGACCGCCTGCAGGAAGATCATCCCCGCCAGCAGGACCAGCAGCACCTTGAAGAGGAAGTAGCCGTTGAACCCGTTGGGCGAGAACCCGACCGTCTCAACGTTCCAGCGCAGGATCGTGGCCTTGCGCATCACCAGGTCGAGACTGTCCGACGCCGAGACCTGCGGCGTCACCAGGTGCCGCCACATGAAGTACCAGCCATACATCCAGATCAGCACCGCCATCGGCATCATGAAGACCAGCGCCCCCGCCATGTCGACCGCGCGCTTCGCCCGGAAGCCCGCCGGCGCGTAGACCAGATCGACCCGCACATGCCCCTTCTGCACGAAGGTCCAGGCGCAGCAGAGCGCCACCACGGCGGCGTTGTAGAGTTTCAGCCCCTCAGACCACCAGCTCACGTCGGCGCTGAACATCGTGCCGGCGCCGAAGCCGAGTTCGGAGGCGGCGAAGACCCGCTGCGCGAAGACGATGACGATCTGCTGCAGGATCATCGCGAGCCCCGCCCAGGCCATTGTCCGGCCGACCGCGTTGGCGAGCCCCTCGAGCCCCCGAACCGCCGCCCAGAGGACACTGCGCCGCCAGAGCCCGATGGCGGTGTAGGCGAGGAAGATTGTCAGCACGACGAAGAAGAATTCAGACGAGCCGCCGAAATAGATGACGCGCATCATCGCCTCGCCGTCGGACCAGTCGAGCCAGAGCCCCGGATGGGCGAGCGCGTAGGCGAGATGCCAGACCGAGAGTCCGATGTTGGAGACGACCCACCAGATCGCGTCGAGCATGGGTCCCTCCTTGTCGCGGCCCGCTGGCGGCGACCCTTACGGTGGCCGGAGGCGGAGGGCAACGCGGGCCCCCGCCAACGGCCGCCGCCTCACATCCCGAGCACGCGGTCGCGCTGATCGGTGTAAGTTCCTTCGGATTGCTCGATCCACGAGGCCGAGGATTTCATCGACGCCTGGTAGCTGTCGAAGATGCGCTTGTAGAGGTCGTCGCCCATGTATTCCTGGTAGACCTCCTGCGAGGCCTGCCCCAGCGCGTCCCAGACCGGATCGGGGAAGGAGGAGAGGGTGACGCCGGACTGCTCCAGCCGACCGAGCGCGCGCGCGTTGTTCGCCACGAAGAGCGACCAGGTCCAGACGTTGCAGGCCGCGGCCGTCGTCTCGATCACCCTCTTCTGGGCGGGCGAGAGCTCCTCGTAGACGCCGAGATTGGTGGCCAGCGTCAGGCCGGGCCCGGGCTCGCCCGCGCTGGCGGTGTAGTAGTAGCTGGCGATCTCCTGGAAGCCCGCCGCCTCGTCGGCCCAGGGCCCGATCCAGTCCACCGCGTCGAGCGCACCCGAGGAGAGCGCCTGGTAGACCTCGGCGCCGGGGATGTTCTGCACCGAGGCGCCGAGCTTGGCGAAGACCTCGCCGCTCTGGCCGGGGGCGCGCATCCGCAGCCCCTGGAAGTCCTCCGGCCCGGTGATCTCCTTGCGGAACCAGCCGCCCGGCCTGCGCCCCGGTATTGCCCGCGAGGAAGGATTTCAGCCCGAAGATCTGGCCGAGCTCGTCATGCATCGCCTGGCCGTCGCCGTGGTAGTACCAGTTGTTGAGCTCCTGCGCCGTCATCCCGAAGGGCAGCGAGGTGAAGAACTGGTAGGCGGGGTGCTGGTTGGTGAAGTAGTAGTCCGCCGCGTGGTACATGTCGGCCTGGCCCGAGGCCACCGCGTCGAAGCTCTCGAAGGCGCCGACGAGCTCGCCCGCCGCCCGCAGATCGACGGTGAGTTGGCCGTCGGTCATCTCCGTGATCCGGTCGGCGCAGAACTGCGCGCTGTCGTGGACGCCGGCGAGCCCGCGGCCCCAGGTCGTCACCATTGTCACCGTCCGGTTGCCCTGGGCGTAGGCCGGCGCGGCGAGTCCGGCGGCCGCGGCGCCCGTCGCCGAGCTCCTCAGGAACGATCTGCGGTCCATGTCTCTTCTCCCTGTCGCGAGGCGCCCGGCCCGTCCGGCCGGCGTTCCGGATGGCGACTAAACCAGAGCCGGGGCCGAAGGCAAACCGCGAAGCTCAGCCGGCCTGCCGGCGCTCGCGCAGCACCTTCGAGACCAGCGCGCCGAGGAGCACGATCAGCGACGAGACCCAGAGCCACATCAGCAGGATCACCACGCCGCCGAGCGCGCCGAACGTCTCCTGGTAGGAGCCGAACATCCGCACGTAGACCGCGAAGGCCCCCGTGCCGAGGAGCCAGAGGAGACAGGCCAGCGCCGCGCCGGGCAGGATCCAGCGCCAGGGGGCGCTCTCCCCCGCGGGCGCCACGCGGTAGACGAGCGCGATCCCCGCCGCCGCGATGCACAGAAGGATCGGCCAGCGCGCGATGGTGACGGCGAGCTGGGCGTCCCGCGTCAGCGGCAGCCAGTTAAGCGCGATCGGGATCACCACCGCGACCCCGATGCAGAGCAGCACGCCGATCAGCAGGCCGAAGGTCAGCGCCAGCTTCAGCGCCGTCGTCTTCACGAAGCTGCGCGTCTCCTCCCGGCCGTGGACGAGGTTCAGCCCGTCCATCAGCGCCTGCATGCTCTTGGAGGCGGAATAGAGCGTCAACAGCAGCCCGACTCCCGCCAGCAGCCCCAGACCGTCGCCCGAGGATCCGGCGACCTGCCGGGCCTGGCCGGTAATGATGTTCGCCGCATCCTGCGGCAGCACGCCGTCGAGGGTCCCGAGCGTGGAGGCAACGTTCTCGGGATCGGCGAAGAGCCCGGCAAGCGCCATCATCGCCCCGATTCCTGGGAACAGCCCCAGGAGCCCGTAGAAGGCCACGCCGGCGGCCACCAGCATCAGCTTCTTGCGGTCCGCCTCGACATAGATCGTCTTCGCCGTCTCGAACCATCCGCCCATCGCCGGCCCCCGGATTGCGCATCTGCGGCACCAGCCACCTGACTTTCGCAACCCGCATCGGGCGATCCCGTTCCCGTTTTGCGAAACCGACGGCCCGCGGCATGCAGACGCAACAATCTGTCCTCTGCCCCGCCCGCCGCGACAGATTCGCGGCGTTTTCCCGGTTGACCCCATGCCGCGCCCGCACTATCGCTCGAAGGGTGGTATCCGACGGGGCCAGACCGATGGAGATCCTTCCTGTAGAGAGGCGAGACCGGCGCGGCGGGTGAGATTTCCCGGCAGACGATCCCGACCGCGCCCCCGACCTGATCCTCGGGGGCTTTTCATTCGGGCCGAGCCGGCCGACGACGGAGAGAGACGATGACGAAGCCCATCACCGGCGCACAGATGGTGGTCCAGGCCCTGAAGGATCAGGGCGTGGACGTCGTGTTCGGCTATCCGGGCGGCGCCGTGCTCCCGATCTACGACGAGCTCTTCCTGCAGAACGAGATTCGCCACATCCTCGTCCGCCACGAGCAGGCCGCGGTCCATGCCGCCGAGGGCTATGCGCGCTCCACCGGCCGCGTCGGCTGCGCCATCGTCACCTCGGGCCCCGGCGCCACCAACGCCGTCACCGGCCTCACCGACGCGCTGATGGATTCGATCCCGATCGTCGTGCTCTCGGGCCAGGTCCCGACCTTCCTGATCGGCACCGACGGCTTCCAGGAGGCCGACACTGTCGGCATCACCCGTCCCTGCACCAAGCACAACTGGCTGGTGAAGGACACCGACCGGCTGGCGGGCACCATCCACGAGGCGTTCCACGTCGCGCGCTCGGGCCGTCCCGGCCCGGTCCTCGTCGACATCCCGAAGGACGTCCAGTTCGCCGCCGGCGCCTACGTCACCCGGCAGAAGGCCGACGTCTCCCGCTACCAGCCGCGCGTGAAGGGCGACCCCGACATGATCGCCCGCCTCGCCGAAGCGATGGCCAAGGCGAAGCGGCCGGTCATATATTCGGGCGGCGGGGTCATCAATTCCGGCCGCGCAGCCAGCCAGCTCCTGCGCGAGCTGGCGGAGGAGACGGGCTTTCCGGTCACCTCCACGCTGATGGGCCTCGGCGCCTACCCCGCCTCGGGCAAGAACTGGCTCGGCATGCTCGGGATGCACGGTCTCTACGAGGCCAACCTCGCCATGCACGGCTGCGACCTGCTGATCAATATCGGCGCGCGGTTCGACGACCGCATCACCGGCCGCATCCAGGAATTCAGCCCGAACTCCACGAAGGCGCATGTCGACATCGACCCTTCCTCGATCAACAAGGTCATCCATGTCGACATGCCGATCATCGGCGATGTCGGGCACGTGCTCGAGGACCTGCTGCGCATCTGGAAGGCCCAGGGCCGCCGCACCAACCGGGAGGCGCTGAAATCCTGGTGGGCGCAGATCGAGGAATGGCGCGCCGTGGACTGCCTCGGCTTCACCCCCTCGAAGAGCGTCATCAAGCCGCAGCACGCCCTCGCGCGGCTGGAGGCACTGACCAAGGGCCGCGACCGCTACATCGCCACCGAGGTCGGACAGCACCAGATGTGGGCGGCCCAGTATCTCAGGTTCGACGAGCCCAACCGCTGGATGACCTCCGGCGGCCTCGGGACGATGGGTTACGGCCAGCCCGCCTCGATGGGCGTGCAGGTCGCCCATCCCGACGCCCTCGTGATCAACGTCGCCGGGGAGGCATCGTGGCTGATGAACATGCAGGAGATGGGCACGATGGTGCAGTATCGCCTGCCGGTGAAGCAGTTCATCCTCAACAACGAGCGGCTCGGCATGGTCCGCCAGTGGCAGGAGCTCCTCCACGGCGAGCGCTACTCGCAGTCCTGGTCCGAGGCCCTGCCCGATTTCGTCAAGCTCGCCGAGGCCTTCGGCGCCAAGGGCATCCAGTGCTCCGATCCCGCCGATCTCGACGAGGCCATCATGGAGATGATCGAGCATGACGGGCCGGTGATCTTCGACTGCTTGGTGGAGAAGCACGAGAACTGCTTCCCGATGATCCCGTCGGGCGAGCCCCATAACAAGATGCTCCTGCCGAACGCCGACCGCGAAGGCCAGCAGATCACCACGCCCGGCGCGGTCCTGGTCTGATTCACCCCACGTCCGACGGCTGCCGGCCCCGAAGGAGAAACGCGACATGTCCGCCCTGAAGATCAAGAAGGGGTCCTCGAAGCACTCCGCCTACGATCTGCGCGACCCCAATTCCGACGTCATCGAGCGCCACACGCTCGCCGTCATCGTCGACAACGAGGCCGGCGTCCTCGCCCGCGTCATCGGCCTGTTCTCGGGCCGCGGCTACAACATCGAGAGCCTGACGGTGGCCGAGATCGACCATACTGGCCACACCTCCCGCATCACCATCGTCACCAGCGGCACGCCGGCGGTGATCGACCAGATCAAGGCCCAGCTCGGCCGCATCGTGCCGGTCCACGAGGTACATGACCTGACCGTGGAGGGCGCCTCCGTCGAGCGCGAACTCGCCCTCTTCAAGGTCAACGGCGAGGGCGACAAGCGGGTGGAGGCGCTGCGGCTCGCCGACATCTTCCGCGCCAGCGTGGTCGATTCGACGCTCACCAACTTCACCTTCGAGATCACCGGCGCGCCGCAGAAGATCGACGCCTTCGCCGACCTCATGCGCCCGCTGGGCCTGAAGGAGATGGCCCGCACCGGCGTCGCGGCGCTCGGGCGCGGATAGGCCGGGAAGCGGAGGCCGGGATGCGGCACCTGATCGCCCTGGCTGTCTGCGCGGCGGCGCTCCTCTCTTCTTGGCCAGCCAGCTCCGCGGAGATCGGCCGGGTCTACTATTTCGGCGACAGCCTCACCGATTGCTGCGTCATCGGCCGCTTCACGCAAGGCAACGCGCCCAACTGGTCCGACCTCCTGCCGCCTCTCCTCGGCGCCGGCTACGAGGCCCGCGTCGCCTCCAACCGCGCCGTCGGCGGCGCCCAGTCCGACCGGCGCAACATCACCACGACCTTCGAGCGTCGAGCCGGATACGGCACGGGCTTTCTGAACCAGGTCGAGCGCTTCGTGGAGGACGGCATTCCCGTCGCCCCGACCGATCTCGCCGCCATCTGGATCGGTGTCAACGACATCCATCCTTCCGCCCGCCCGGCCGAGGGTGCCGGCTCGCTTCGACAACCGATCGGGCCACAACCCGACCCGGCAGACCTGGCCGGTTTCACCCTGTCCAACATCCGCACCGGCGTGGAGGCGCTCCGCGCCCGCGGGTTCCGCAACTTCCTCCTTCTCTCCCCCTACGACCTGGCCGATGCCGACATGACACCCGAGCCGGGCGCGGATGCGCTCGCCACCGCCTATTCGGTCGCGATCCGCGACCGGCTCGCCACCTTCGAGGTCCCCGGCGCGGAAACCTATTTCCTCGACCTGCTGTCACTTCTCGACGCGGTCCAGGCCGATCCGGCCCGCTACGGCTTCGAATACCTCACCGGCGAAACTCCCTGTCCCAGAGGCTGCGCCTACTTGCCGCGCGCCGCGCAGGACAAGTTCGTCTTCGCCGACACCATCCATCTCAGTGCCGCCTTCCACCGGATCATCGCGGCGGAGGCGGCGCGGGTCCTCGCGGGTCCGCCGACGCCCCTGCCCGGCGCCGCCCCGGACTGACCGGCCGCCTCAGGAGGCCACCGGCGCCTGCCGCCACCGCGTCGTGCGCCGCTCCCATCTCTGCAGAAGCAGGTATTCCACCGCCAGCATGATCCCGACGAAGCTGAGGCTGTAGGCCAGGACATATCCCACCTCGAAGAGCTGGAAGTAGAGCTGGATCTGGAACCCCACCCCGTTCGACCGCCCGAGGAACTCGACCACCAGCACGATCTTCCAGATGATCGCCAGCCCGTTGCGCGTCGAGGCGGCGATGAAGGGCCAGAGCTGCGGCAGCACCACGTGCCGGAGCCGCGCCCCGGCGCTCATCCGGTAGGCCCGCGCCATGTCGGCGATCCGCGGGTCGAGCGCCCAGACCCCCTCGCGGATGTTCACCGCCACCATCGCCGTCTTGTTCACCGAGACCGCGGTGATCGCGGCGACCTCGTTGAGCCCGATCCAGAGATAGCAGAGCACGATCACCACCAGCGCCGGCACGTTCAGCGCCACCACCACCCAGGGGCCGAACCAGCGGTTGAGCCGCGGCAGGGTGCCGAGCGCGAGCCCCATCGCCATGCCGAGCCCCATGGCGATGACGAAGCTCGCCGCAACCCGGAAGAGCGTCCAGCCCATGTGGAACCACAGCGCCCCCCGCGCCGCCTCGTGCACGGCGATCCGCCAGACCTCGAGCGGCCCCGGCAGGATCTCCGGGTCGTCCGAGATCCAGGCCGCGACGATCCAGACGCCGCCGAGCGCGGCGAGGGAGAGCGCGATGGTCGCGCCGCCCGGATCGCGGCGCTCGGCAGGCTTCGGCATGGCGCGATCCTGCGCCGGGCCGGCGGCCGCCGCATCGCGACCTTCGTGCCATCTCCCCTGGGGCGTGGCCTCCGCGGGCGCGCGCCCTAGGCTCCGCCGCACCGGACGAGAAGGACAGGCCTCGATGACATGGGATCCCGACCGCGACGAGGTGCCCTGGTGGACGCGCGCCACGGGCTACCAGATCTACCCGCGCAGCTTCTGCGACAGCGACGGCGACGGGATCGGCGACATCCCCGGCATCGTCTCGAAGCTCGACTACCTCGCCGAGCTCGGGATCGGCTTCATCTGGCTCTCGCCGGTCTTCGCCTCGCCGATGCGCGACAACGGCTACGACATCTCCGATTACCGCGACATCGCGCCCGAATTCGGCACGCTCGCGGACTTCGACCGGCTCATCGCGGAAGCCCGCGCGCGCGGCATCCGCATCGTCATGGACCTCGTCGTCAACCACTCCTCGTCGGCGCATCACTGGTTCCGCGCCGCCTGCGCCTCGCGCGACGCGCCCGAGCACCGCTACTACATCTGGCGCGACCCGGCCCCGGACGGCGGGCCGCCGGACGACCAGCGCGCAGTGTTCGGCGGGCCGGCCTGGACCTTCGTGCCCGAGGTGGGGCGCTACCATTTCGGCTATTTCAGTCCCTGGCAGCCCGATCTCGACTGGCAGAACCCCGCGCTCCGGGCAGAGATCTTCGAGATGATGCGCTGGTGGGTCGACCGCGGCGTCGGCGGCTTCCGCATGGACGTGATCAGCCTGATCGGCAAGGACGTGGACGCGCGGATCTACGAGGACGGGCCCTACCTGCACGATCACCTGCGGCAGATGCACCGCGAGGTCCTCGCCGGGCGAGATCTGCTGACCGTGGGCGAGAGCTGGTCGGTGACGCCGGAAACGGCGCTGGCCTATTCGGCGCGCCACCGCGAGGAGCTCGACACCGTCTTCCACTTCAACCACATCGTCGCCTTCTGGGATCGCGAGCACAAGCGCTGGAGCCCGAAGGCCTTCGACCTCCCGACCTTCAAGCAGGTGCTTTTCGACTGGCAGGCGGCGCTGGCCGATGACGGCTGGAACGCGATCTTCCTGTCGAACCACGACCTGCCGCGGCAGGTGTCGAAATACGGCGACCCCGGCCCCGCGCGGGTAGCCTCGGCGAAGATGCTGGCGACCGTCACCCACCTGATGAAGGGCACGCCGTACATCTACCAGGGCGAGGAGATCGGCATGACCAACATGCGGTTCGAGAGCGCCGAGGAGCTGAGCGACGTCGAGAGCGTCGGGCAGTATGCCGAGCGCGTCGCAGCGGGGATGGCGCCCGAGGACTTCCTCGTGGCGGCCAACGCCGAAGGCCGCGAGCACGGACGCACGCCGATGCAGTGGAGCGCGGCGCCGGGCGCGGGGTTCACCGAGGGCACGCCCTGGACGGCGATCAATCCGAACCATGTCGCGATCAACGTTGCGGCCGACCGGGCCGACCCGGACGGGGTCTGGGCGCATTACCGGGAACTGGTGACGCTCCGGCGGGAGGCGCCCGTGGTCGCCTTCGGCCGCTTCGAGCCCTTCGCCGAGGCCGACCCGGCGGTGGTCGCCTATGCCCGCAAGCTGGGGGACCGGCAGATCTCGGTCGTCGCGAACTTCTTCGGCGAGGAGGCGAGCTTCGACGTGCCCGAGGGCCTCGCGGGCGAGGGCGCGTGCCTCTGCTGCACCCACGGCCCCCGCGAGAGGCTCGCGGGGCGCATCTCCCTCGCCCCCTACGAGGCCGTCGCGCTGCTGATCCCCGCGGCCTGAGCGGATCCACTGCGCGCCGGCCGGTCAGCCCCGCGCGACACGGACCGGTGCGACGGCCCTGCCGGATCGCTCCGGCGCGGCCGTCCTGCCCGGACCCGGAGCCGCTCAGGCGGCCTCGACGGCCCGCTTCGTCATCACCTTCACCAGATGCGCCCGGTATTCCCCGGTGCCGTGAAGGTCGGAGATCATGTCCGACCCGTCCGGCACGGTGAGCCCGTCAATCGCGCCCGGCGAGAAGTCCGAGGACAGCGCCTCCTCCGCCTCCGACCAGCGGAACACGCCCATCTCCGAGGCGCCGGTCACCGCCACGCGCACGCCGTCGCCGTATTTCGCCACGAACACCGCCGTCAGAGGGAAGCGGGAGGCGGGCTGGATGAACTTCGCGTAATGCGCCTTGTCCGGCACCTGCATCTTCGCCGCGGTGACGATCTCGCCTTCGTCGAGCGCGGTCATGAAAATGCCCTCGAAGAACTCGTCCGCCGCGATCTCGCGCCGGTCGGTGACGATCACCCCCTTCGAGGCGAGAACGCCGGCCGGGTAGCAGGCGGAGGGGTCGTTGTTGGCCAGCGAACCGCCGATCGTCCCCCGCGCCCGGACCGCCGGATCGCCGATGCGGCCAGCGAGCGAGGACATCGCCGGATAGCTCTCCGCCGTCTCCCGCATCACCGTCGCATGGGTCGTGGCCCCGCCGATCCACATCTCCGAACCCTCGAGGCGGACGCCCTTCATCTCCTCGATGGCCATGAGGCTCACCACCTTCGAGGGCATGGCGAGGCGCTGCTTCATCGTCGGCATCAGCGTCTGCCCGCCCGAGAAGGCGATCGCCTCGTCGGCCTTCAGCGCCTCCACCGCGGCGGCGACGCTCGTCGGCCGTTCGAAATCGAAATCATACATCGCGCCTCTCTCCTATTCCGCCGCCATGCGGGCGTCGTTGATCGCCGCCCAGACCTTCTGCGAGGTCACCGGCATGTCGATATGGCCGACCTTGTGGCCGCCCCGGTGCAGGGCGTCGATCACCGCGTTCACCACCGCCGGCGGCGAGCCGATCGCCCCCGCCTCGCCGCAGCCCTTCACGCCGAGCGGGTTGTGGGTGCAGGGCGTGACACAGGTCGAAATCCACCGTGAACATCGGCAGGTCCGTCGTCCGCGGCATGGCGTAGTCCATGTAGCTCGCCGAGACGAGCTGGCCGTCGGCATCGTAGGCGCAGTTCTCGTAGAGCGCCTGGCCGATGCCCTGCGCCAGCCCGCCATGGACCTGGCCCTCGACGATCATCGGATTGATCACGTTGCCGAAATCGTCCGCCGCCGCGAAGCTCAGCACCTCCACGCGGCCGGTCTCGGGATCGACCTCCACCTCGCAGCCATAGGCGCCCGAGGGGAAGGTGAAGTTCGCCGGATCGTAGAAGGCGGTCTCCTCGAGCCCCGGCTCGATCTCCTCCAGCGGGTAGTTGTGGGGCACGTAGGCGGCCAGCGTCACGTCGCCCCAGGCCACCGACTTGTCGGTGCCCGCGACCGTGAACTGTCCGTCCTTCAGCTCGATGTCGCCCTCGGAGGCCTCCATCAGATGCGCGGCGATCTTCTTGGCCTTGTTGATGACCTTCTCCGCCGCCCGGACCATGGCCGAGCCGCCGACCGCGATCGAGCGCGAACCGTAGGTGCCCATCCCCATGGGCGAGCGCGCCGTGTCGCCGTGGATGATGTCCACCTGCCCCGCATCGATGCCGATCATCTCGGCGATCACCTGGGCGAAGGTGGTCTCGTGCCCCTGCCCGTGGCTGTGCGAGCCGGTCATCACGCTGATCGAGCCGGTGGCGTTCACCCGCACGGTCGCGCTCTCGTAGAGTCCGGCCCGCGCCCCGAGCTGGCCGACGAGGTTCGACGGCGCGATGCCGCAAGCCTCGATGTAATGCGCCAGCCCGTAGCCCCGCAGCTTGCCCCGCTTTTTCGACTCCTCCGCCCGGGATTCGAACTCGGAGAATTTCGAGATCTCCAGGAGCTTGTCCATGGTCGCGTGGTAGTCGCCGGTGTCGTATTCCACGGCCACCGGCGTCTGGTAGGGGAACTCGGTGATGAAGTTCTTCCGCCGGAGCTCCTCGGGGGAGACGCCGAGCTCGCGGGCCGCCTTGTCCACCACGCGCTCGAGCTGGTAGGTCGCCTCGGGCCGTCCGGCGCCCCGATAGGCGTCCACCGGCACGGTGTTGGTGAACACCGCCTTGACGTTCACGTAGACCAGCGGCGTCTTGTAGTTCCCCGCCAACAGGACGCCGTGCAGCCAGGTCGGGATCGACGGCGCGAAGGTCGACAGATACGCCCCCATGTTGGCGTAGGTCTCGGAGCGGAGCGCGGTGAAGTTGTGATCGGCGTCGAGCGCCAGCTCGATCTTGGTCACGTGGTCGCGCCCGTGGGCGTCCGACATGAAGGCCTCCGACCGGGTCGAGGTCCATTTCACCGGCCGCCGGATCGCCTTCGCCGCGAAGGTGCAGAACGCCTCCTCCGCGTAGTGGAAGATCTTCGAGCCGAAGCCGCCGCCGACGTCGGGCGCCACGACCCGGAGCTTGTGCTCGGGGATGTTCAGCACGAAGGCGCCCATCAAGAGCCGGATCACGTGCGGGTTCTGAGACGTGGTATAGAGCGTGTATTCGTCGTTGGCCTGGTCCCATTCGCCCACGGCCACGCGCGGCTCCATCGGGTTCGCCACCAGCCGGTTGTTGACGAGTTCCAGCGTGGTGACGTGGGCGGCCTCGCTGATCGCCTTGTCCACCGCGTCGCGATTGTCCTCCACGAAGCCCCAGTCGTAGCAGAGGTTGGAGGTCAGATCGTCATGCACCTTCGGCGAATCGTCCTTCACCGCCGCCTTCATGTCCATGACCGCCGGCAATTCCTCGATATCGACCATGATCGCCTCGCCGGCGTCGCGCGCCTGCTGGAGCGTCTCGGCCACCACCACGCAGACCGGGTCGCCGACATGGCGCACCTTGCCCTCGGCGAGGATCGGGTGCTTGGGCTCCTGCATCACGCTGCCGTCGCGGGAGGTGATCTGCCAGCCGCAGGGCACGCCGCCGCACCCCTCGAAATCGGTCGCGGTGAAGATGCGGATCACCCCCGGCATCCCCTCCGCCATCTCGGTGTCGATCTTGGTGATCGTCCCGTGCGCCATGTCGGAGCGCACGAAATGGGCATAGGCCTGTCCGTGCAGGTTGATGTCGTCGGTGTAGCGTCCGGTTCCGCTCAGGAACCGGACGTCCTCGCGCCGTTTCGGGCTCGTCCCGATGCCGCCGTCCTTGGGCATGGTGTCTCCTCCCTGGGAGGCGGTTTCCCGTCGGGAAACCGCGTCTCTAGATGTGAAATCCTACTCGGCGGCCACCGCCGCGACGTCCTGGCCGCTGGCCGCCTGCACCGCCTTGACGATGTTGTGGTATCCCGTGCAGCGGCAGATGTTGCCCTCGAGGTAGTGCCGGATCTCGGCCTCGCTGGGCCGGGGGTTCTCCTTCAGCAGCGCGGTCGCCGCCATCACCATGCCCGGCGTGCAGAAGCCGCATTGCAGGCCGTGATAGTCCTGGAAGGCCTGCTGCATGGTCGAGAGCGAGCCGTCCGCGTTCGCCAGCCCCTCGATCGTGGTGATCTCCGCGCCCTGGACCTCGGCGGCGAGCACCGAACAGGACTTCACCGGATCGCCGTCGATGTGGATCGTGCAGGCGCCGCACTGGCTGGTGTCGCAGCCCACATGCGTGCCGGTGAGGCGCAAGGTGTTGCGCAGGAAGTCCACGAGCAGCGTGCGCCCCTCCACCTCGCCAGAGACGGGCCTGCCGTTCACCGTCATCTCGACCTTGATCATCTCTCTCTCCCTGGATTGGCTGCGGCCGGGGCTCGGAGCGCCCGCGTGCCTGGCATGTCTGGGGCTCCGCTCACTCGGCGGGTTCGGCCTTCGGTCCCTCGACCTCGTTCTTGAAGTTCTCGAAGAACTGGTCGGCCATCTTCTTGGCGAAGCCGTCGATGATGCGGGATCCGAGTTGCGCGAGCTTGCCGCCGACCTTCGCCTCGACGTCGTAGTCGAGCCGCGTCCTGCCCTCCTCCTCGTCCGAGAGCCGGCAGGAGGCGCCGCCCTTGGCGAAGCCCGCCGCCCCGCCCTTGCCCTCGCCGGCGAGCTTCAGGCTCTCGGGCGCGACCCGGTCCTCGAGCCTGACCTCGCCCTTGAAGGTCGCCTTCACCGGGCCGACCTTCTGCACCACCGTGGCCTCGAACCCCTCCTCGGGGCTGCCGGTCATCTCGGTGCAGCCCGGCACGCATTGCTTCAGCACGTCCGGGTCGAGAAGATTGTCCCAGACCCGCTGCCGGGGCGCGTCGATAATCCGGTGTCCGCTGAGTTCCATGTGGGCGTCCTCCCTTCGTCGTCTCGAAGCTATGGCGGGGCACGGAGCCACGATATTAGACCTATGGCTAAGGCGCCCGCCGGCGAGTGGTCGTGGCGCGATGGTAGCGACCGAATGCCGCGATCCGCAAGCAGCCGCCGCCGGCTTCCGCGTCTGTATTTCCGCTTGCCCGGATCGCCGGTCCGGTATTTCCTTGACGCACGCGTCGCGCGAATCTGGCGGCGCATCTCAGATCAAGGGAGCGTATTCATCCGATAATACCCTCCAGACCCGCCATTTCCGCCACCGCCCTCCTCGCCTTGTGCGCGTCGCCCACTTGGAGCGCCTCCGTCGATTACCTCGGCAAGCTGTCCCTGCCGTCGGGCTTTTCGATCTCGCCCCTCGACCTCTTCGGGCGGCCGTCGGCGACGGTGCGGTCGTCGATGTCTTCGACACCCGCGGCGGCGCGCTTCAGCGGAACCTCGGATACGATCTGTCCGTCGAGCATCTCGCCCTCGGCGACACTGTCGATCTGTTCTACCCCCACGCCATCATGGGCGAGATCGCGGGATGCGACATCGGCGACTTGCTCGGCCGCATCGAATCTCCGAACTTCCCGCGATTTCGGGAGTTCTTCGGCGAAAAGACCGCGATCTTCGACCGGACCGTGCTCGCCTCGAACGGCGCGGGCGACGTTTTCCAATAGCACATCGTGGACACCGAGCCGCCCGGGCCGGTGCCGCTGCCGGCTTCCGGCCTTCTGCTCGGGGCCGGTCTCCTCCTCGGCCTTCTCCGCTCCCGCCCCGGAAGGTCGCCGGACGCGACCTGACCGCGACCGGCCGGATCCGAACATCCGCGCCGGGACGCCCGGTGCGGGCCCTCCGGCCGTCCAGCCGGTCGGTCCGGCCCCGGGACCTTCGGCCCTGTTCACCTTTCCGACCGCCTCTGGCACCGGTCGGGCAACGCGGCTAGCTTCTCCCGCGCAACCACATGCACCGGATCGGGAGCGGCACGACGTGATCGAGACGACCGGCCGCGGCACAGCGGACACGACCCCCCGGCCCCGGCCCCGGGCGGCCCCCTGCGGGACGGCGTGATGACCCAAAAAGGCTCCTACGGGAATCCGACGGGACTCCGACAGGAATCCGACAGCGCCGAGTCCGGCCTCCGGGTGGAGAATCTTTCCTACTCCTACGGTGCGAAACAGGCTCTGGACGACGTCTCCTTCGCCTGCGAACCCGGCCGCTTCACCGCCCTTCTCGGCCCCAACGGCGCCGGCAAGTCCACCCTCTTCGCGCTCCTCACCCGACTCTTCACCACCCCCCAAGGGCGCATCCGCATCGCCGGGTCCGACCTCTCCGCTTCGCCGCGCAAGGCTCTGGCGAAGATGGGAATCGTATTCCAGCAGCCGACCCTGGACCTGGACCTGACGGTGCGCCAGAACCTGGCCTATTTCGCGGCCCTCCACGGTCTCTCCGGCCGCGACGCCCGCACCCGGATCGAGACCGCGCTCGAGCGCCTGTCGATGGCCCAGCGCGCGCGCGAACGCGTCCGCGACCTCAACGGCGGCCATCGCCGCCGCACCGAGCTCGCGCGAGCCCTGATCCACAACCCATTGATATTGCTATGCGACGAACCCACCGTCGGCCTCGATGCCGCCTCCCGGGCCGCCATAGTGGCGCATGTCCACGACCTCGCCCGCGAGGGCATGTCGGTCCTCTGGGCGACCCACCTGACCGACGAGATCCGGCTCGAGGACCATCTCCTGATCCTCCACCGCGGCCGCCTCCTCCGGGACGGCGAAGCGAAGGACATCGCAGGCGCAACAGGTATTTCCGAAACGTTCCTCACCCTGACGGGGGCGGGCGCGTGACCTGGCTCACCGCGCTGCTGGCGATCGTCTCCCGCGAGGCGCTGCGCTTCGTCCACCAGCGCGAGCGTTTCCTTGCCGCTCTGGTCCGCCCCCTGGTCTGGCTCCTGGTCTTCGCCGCCGGCTTCCGGGCCGCCCTCGGCCTGTCGATTATCCCGCCCTACCAGACCTACATCACCTACGAGACCTACATCGTTCCCGGACTCTGCGGAATGATACTCCTTTTCAACGGGATGCAGTCCTCTCTTTCGCTCGTTTACGACCGCGAGATGGGCTCGATGCGGCTGCTCCTGACCGCGCCCCTGCCGCGCTGGTGGCTGCTGCTGGCGAAGCTCGTGGGCTCGACGCTGATCTCCATCCTGCAGGTCTATGCCTTCCTCCTCGTCGCCTGGGCCTTCGACATCGAGATGCCCGCGGCGGGCTATCTCGCCGTCCTGCCTGCCCTGGTGCTCGCGGGCCTCATGCTCGGCGCGCTCGGCCTCGCGCTGAGTTCCTTCGTCAAGCAGCTCGAGAACTTTGCCGGCGTGATGAATTTCGTCATCTTCCCCATGTTCTTCCTGAGCTCCGCCCTCTACCCCCTCTGGAAGATGGCGGAATCCTCCGGCCTCCTTCGCGACGTCTGCGCCGCGAACCCGTTCACCCACGCGGTCGAATTGATCCGCTTCGCGCTCTACGGTGAGATGAATCTTACCGCGCTCGGCTGGACGCTCCTCGCCACGCTGGTCTTCATGGCCTTCGCGCTATGGGGCTACGATCCGGCCCGCGGCCTCGTGCGGCGCAGGGGCTGACGACACGATCTCAACGCCGGACGGTTCGGCCGGTCCGCGACGATCCGGCCGGGGGGCCCCCCGAGCGTGACCACTCGCGTCGCCAACCGCCGCGCCTCGGCCTCGACATGGGTGACGAGAAGCGTCGTCACGCCGGTCTCGCGCCTGAGGCGTGCGAAAAGGTGCATCATCTCCCCGGCCAGTTCCGGGTCAAGCGAGACGAAGGGCTCGTCCATGAGAAGGAGCACCGGGCGCGTGGCGAAGGCCCGCGCCAAGGCCAGTCGGCGCTGCTGGCCCAGCGAGAGCTGCCCCGGGAAGTCCGCGCCGCGCCCTCCGAGCCCCACCGCCTCGAGCAGGTCCCGCGCCCCGTCGGCCTCGATCCCGGTGGGGATGCGAAGATTGTCCGCCAGCGACCGCCAGGGCAGGAGCGTCGGTTCCTGAAAGATGATCGCCGTCGCCGCCGGCGCCTCGACGCGCCCGCGATAGCCCGTCTCCAGCCCCGAGACGCAGCGTAGAAGGGTCGTCTTGCCGATCCCCGACGGACCGACGAGCGCGGCGGTCTCGCCGGCGCCGAGATCAGCGATATCGGTCCGAGAACCGGGATGCCGCCGAGGGAGAGCCCCTCGATGCGGACCGAGAGGACCGGTCCCCCCGGCCCGGCTTCCCCGCGGGTCAACTCGAAGGTTGCAGGAACGTGCCCTCGGGCAACTCCGTCGCCTGACCCACGAGCTCCTCGCCGCCGAGCCCGGCCATCAGCTCCAGCATCGCGTTGGCGGCTTCGACATCCACCGGTCCTTCCGGCGGAATGCCGGCCCGGAACCCTGCCTTCAGGGCCTGGAATTCCGCGTCGTTCTCGGCGTTCATGGCGGGGCGCAGCGCCTCCCAGGCCGCATCGGAGCGGGCGAGCAGGTCCTTCGCGTCCCGGCTTGCCGCCGCGAGGCCGCGCACCAGATCGGGCTCCTGCTTGAGCATCTCGCCCTTCACGACATAGCCGAGGAGCGGCGTCCCGGGATCGAGCCCGAGCGCCTCCGCCGCGGTAGCGATGTCGATGAGCTGCCGCATGCCCGCGGCCTCCATCTTGGCCATGAAGTGCCAGTAATTGATGGCGCCCGCCAGGTTTCCGCGCGTCGCCGTCTTGTAGATGAGGGGCGGGGCGCCGAAGACCTGCTCGGTCCCGGCCTTCAGGTCGAAGCCGAGCTCGCGCTTCGAATAGGCCTGCAGGATCAACCAGGACTTGTCCAGCGGCCCGCCGGCGATTTCGATCTTTCCGCCCTCGAGATCGGGAAGCGACTGTACCTCGCTGTCCCCGGCCACCATCACGCCGCCCACGGCCTTCGAGTAGGGAATGAAGACGTAGTCCTTGCCCGCCGCCCTCTGCCGGGCGACCCAGAGCCAGTCCGACACGATCACGTCCGCCGCGCCGCCCTGGAAGGCGATCTCGCCCGCCGATCCGGACGCCACGCCCTTCACCGCGAGATCGAATCCGTGATCGGCGTCGAAGCCGTTCTCGCGGATCGTCGTCAACTCCCAGTTCACCGTGCCGAATTCCAGCACGGCCGCGGTCAGGGTCGGCCGATCCTGCGCCGGCGCGCCGGTCGCGACGGCAAGCGCCAGTCCCGCGCTCGTCAATAGCCTCTTCAACATGGCGATCCTCCCTCTTCCGGCAGCGAGTTTATCAGCCGCGGGTGTGGTCGGAATAGGACCAAAGCCGGTATCTCCCGGGTCCCGACCCCGCGCTCGCGGACGGGCCGCTCCGCACCGCCGGCCTCTCCGGATTCCCGCGGGCCGCGACTTTCATCGAAGATGACGCTGCCGTGACGATCGCCTATCCTCGTCTCATGGTGGCGAACCACGATATGACGAACCGGCAGCGGCGGGCCCTGGTCGTGGACGACCATCCGCTGTTCTGCGACGCCCTGGAACTCACCCTGCGCACCGCCGCCCAGTTCGGCGAAATCGCCACGGCGGACACGTTGTCGAAGGGGCTGGAGCTTCTGAAGGACCGGGGCCGGCACGATCTCATCGTGCTCGACCTGAACCTGCCCGACGTGACCGGACTCGAGGGGCTCATCCGGTTGCGGACCCAGGCCCCGGAGACACCCGTCATCGTGGTCTCCTCAATGGCCGAGAACGCGATGATCTCCGCCGCAATGGAGGCCGGCGCCTCGGGATTCGTTCCCAAGCACAGCCCGCACGGGGAATTCCGCACGGCGCTCGACGCCATCCTCGGGGGACAGACTTACCTGCCGGAAAGTTTCGTGGAATGCGAGGTCTCCCCGGACCGCAGCGACGCGGTCACGCGTCTCTCCACGCTGACGGCGCAGCAGGCGCGGATCCTCGAGCTGGTCTGCGACGGGAAGCTGAACAAGCAGATCGCCTACGAGCTGTCGATTGCCGAGACAACGGTGAAGGCGCATGTCACAGCCATCATGCGCAAGCTCTCGGTCCAGAGCCGGACGCAGGCCGTGCTGGTCGCGCAGCAGGCGAAATTCTCCACGATCTTGCCAAGACCGGAGACCTGACCCATCCTGCGCCGCAGGGAGGACGGCGAGATAAACCGATTTGCCTGCCAGGGGGCCTTCGGGCCCGCGCAGCCGGAGGCGCGAGACAGCGGCGTCCTCGTCCGGGCGGCGATCCCGAGCCACATGCCGCTCGCCGCGCTGGCGGCCCGCATCGGACACGCCGCGCTCTCCCACCTGTTCCTGTTCGTCACGCCGAACTGCGATTTCCGCCGGATCGCCGTCGAGGCGCGAGCCGCCTTTCCGGGATGCCGCACGGTGGCCTGCACCACCGCGGGCGAGATCGGGCCGGAGGGCTACGTGGAGGACCGGATCATCGCCGTCGGACTTCCCGCCCGGATATTCGCGAGCGACGTGCTGATCGTCCATCCGCTCCGGGGGTTCGATGGCGGGGCGCTCGCCGACAGACTGGTGCAGATGCGGATCGGCCTCACTGAGCGGGTGCCGCACCTTCCCACCACCTTCGCCTTCTCGGTGATCGACGGGTTGTCGCTCAGCGAGGACGCGCTGCTCGCCGGCCTCGCGCCGGGTCTCGGCCCGATGCCGCTCTTCGGCGGGTCGGCCGGCGACGGCCGCCGGTTCCAGCGAACGCTTCTGGCCTGCGACGGGGAGGTCTACGAGGATGCCGCGATCCTCACCATCGTGGCCACCGCTTGCCGGGCCCAGGTCTTCAGCCTCGATCACATGACGCCCACCGAGACGCGGATGGTGGTCACCCGCGCGGATCCGGAGACCCGCCGCGTGAAGGAGATCAACGCCGCGCCCGCGGCGCGGGAATACGCCCGGATCGTCGGCCGCGACCCCGACCAGCTCGACACCTTCACCTTCGCGGCGCATCCCGTGGTGGTGCGGCTCGGCGACGAGCATCACGTCCGCGCCATCCAGAGAGTGACCGAGGATGGCGACCTGATCTTCTTCTCGGCGATCGACGAGGGCATGGTCCTGTCCGTCGCCACCTCCGAGGAGATGAGCGCGCATCTCGAGCGCGAACTCTCCGCCCTCTCCACAAACGGTGCGCCGGCCGACATCCTCGCCTGCGACTGCATCCTGCGGCGCATCGAGGCCGAACAGGTGCAGCAGGGCCGGGCCGTGTCCGAAGTGCTGGCACGGCACAGGGTGATCGGCTTCTCGACCTACGGCGAGCAGATCGGCCCGATCCACATCAACCATACGATGACCGGTGTCGCACTCTATCCGCCGACGCCCGCCGAAGAGGACCGATGAGCCCCGCCCGCTCCCTCGTCGATCCCGCCGATCCGATCGAGGTTCAGAACGTCAAGCTGCTGCGCATCGCCGAGACCCTCATGCGCAAGGTCGAGAAGGCCGAGGACCAGCCCGGTTTCGCCTATTCCCAGTTCGAGCGCGCCGCCCTGCTCGAGGCGCAGGTGCGGCAGCGGACGATCGATCTCGAACGGACGCTGGAGCTCCTGCACGAGGCGAACACGCGGCTCGGCATCGCCAACGCCGCCGCGGAGAAGGCCCGATCCAACCTCGCCGAGGCGGTGGAGTCCGTGCACGAGGGCTTCGCGCTCTTCGACGGAAGCGACAATCTCGTGATGAGCAATTCGCGCTTCTGCCGCGACCTAGCGGACATCGCTCCGAGGATCGAACCGGGCCTGAAATTCGCGGACTACGTCCAGCTCATCTCCCGCTCCGCCTTCCTCGACCTGCCGGAAGGCGAGACGCCGGCCATGTGGCGCGCCGGCCGGATGATGCGCCACGGGGACGACAGCTCGATCTTCAACGTCCGGCTCGCCCGCGACCGCTGGCTGCAGGTCGGCGAGCACCGCACCGCTTCCGGCGGCACCGTCATCCTGCAGACCGACGTCAGCGACATCATGCGGGCCGAGCGCCTGAAGCGCGACCGCATGATGGACGAACAGGCCCAGATGGTCCGCGCAACGCTCGATCACCTGAACCAGGGCGTGTGCATCTTTTCCCACGACCTGCGGCTCGTCGGCTGGAACCGCCGGATGGAGGAACTTCTAGACCGGCCCATCGACGGACAGATCGTCGGCATCACCTTCGACGCCCTCATCCGGCGCCTCGACGAGCAGATCGTGTTCTCGACCTTCTTCACCAGGGACCATCTCATGGCCTGGGCGCATCGCGGCCGGCCGCGCCGCCCGATCAACTTCGAGGTCCGGCGCGGACGCAGCAATGTCCTGGCGGTCTTCGCACAGGAGATGCCCGATCGCGGCTTCGTCATCTCCTTCACCGACGTGACCGCCGAGCGTGACGCCGAGCGGGCGCTGCGCGACATGAACGAGACGCTCGAGCGGCGCGTCGAGGAGCGGACGAACGAACTCGGAGATGCGCTCGACGAGGCGCGGCGCGCCAATGCCTCCAAGACCCGGTTCGTCGCGGCGGCGAGCCACGACCTGCTGCAGCCGCTGTCGGCGGCGAAGCTCTTCGTCTCCCATCTCGAGGAACAGGCGACGGACGAGACCGCACGCTCCACCGCGGCGAAGGCGGTGTCCGCCCTGGCCTCGGTGGAGGAGATCATCGAGGCGCTGCTCGACATCTCGAAGCTCAATTCCGGGCAGGCCGGAATGCGGGTGCAGGAGGTTCCGCTCGGGCGCATCCTGACCTCGCTCCGCACCGAGCTGACGCCGCTCGCCGAGGCCAAGGGGCTGCGGCTGAAGGTGCTCGAATCGGGGCACGTCGTGCGCTCCGATCCGGTGTTCCTGCGGCGGATCCTGCAGAACCTCGTCATCAACGCCATCCGCTACACCCGACGGGGTCGCGTTCTCGTCGGCGCGCGACGGGCGGGGGCCGAGACCCGCATCGAGGTCCACGACACCGGCCCCGGCATCGCGCCGGACGACCGGGCGGCGATCTTTCAGGAATTTCGGCAGCTCGGACCCTCCGCCTCGGGCGCGAAGGGGCTCGGGCTCGGGCTCACCATCGTCGAGCGGGCCTGCAAGATGCTCGACCACCGGCTCGATCTCCGCTCGACGGTGGGCGAGGGTTCGTGCTTCAGCATCGCGCTCGACCGCGTGCGCTTCGACTCCGGCGTGGCGGCGACCGACCGGGTCGACGGTCCCCGCCCCGCTTCGAAGAACCTCGTCGTCCTTCTCGTGGAGAACGATCCCGCCGTCGCGGGAGCCCTGACCCTCACGATCGAGAGCTGGGGGAGCCATGTCGTCCACGCGGAAACGGGAGAGGGCGCGCTCGCGTTGCTCGACGAGATCGACATCATCCCCGACAGGCTGCTCCTTGACTACCAGCTCGGTGCGGGCATGAGCGGCGTCGAGCTCCTGGAAACCCTGCGGGTCCGACACGGAGAGCTTCCCGCCCGCGTCATCTCCGCCAGCCGCCGCCAGGACATCGTCGATGCCTGCCGGGCCGCGGGTATCGAGCTCGTGACCAAACCTCTCGATCACCGGCGGATTGTTGAGCTCATGGACGAGATCTGAGCGCCGGAACCGTCAATTCCGGTTCTCCAGGAACGCTTCCTAAATTCTTTGCGTTGCACACTCCAACCCGCCGAGGACGCTGCGCGCCATGGCGAAACACACAGACGCAAAGAGCGAACGCCATGTCCCGCACGACCTCCCGCCCGCCCCGGCAGACCGACCGCCAGACGCCCGACATCCCCTACAGGTTCGACGACTGGGCGGCGATCTGAGGGCAGGAACCCGCCCTGCCCGCGGGTGTTTGCCCGGCATGACACGACATCCGCATCTCGACAAACTCGAGCACCTCGACCGGCTGGCCCGCCGGATGGACAGCGCCTTCCGGGTCCCCGGAACGCGCATCCGCCTCGGCTACGAATTCCCTGCTCGGCCTCATCCCGGGCATCGGTGACGTCGCTTCCGTGGCGCCGGCGGCCTACATCGTTCTCGAAAGCCAGAGAATGGGAGTGCCGAGTTCGGTGCTCGTCCGGCAGGCGGCGAATATAGGGATCGACGCGCTCGTCGGCTCGGTCCCATTCGTCGGCGATCTCTTCGACGTCGGATACAAGGCGAACCGGCGGAACGTGGCGCTTCTGCGCGAGCGTCTGGAGCGCATCTACGGGCGATCCGACGCCCCCGCAGACGGTGCGGCAGCTGCGCCAGGGCGCGACCCGCGGGACCGGTCGGGAGAGCAAGCTCGGGTCATCGGCCACCGCGGACCGGACTGAAACGCCCGGTCCGCGGTGGCCCGGCGCTGTCAGCCCACGATCTCGAGACCCGAGAAGAAGTAGGCGATCTCCTCCTTCGCCGTTTCGGGAGCATCCGACCCGTGCACGGAATTCTCGCCGACGCTCTCGGCGAATTCCGCCCGGATCGTCCCCGGCTCGGCGTCGGCGGGGTTCGTCGCCCCCATCACCTCGCGGTTCTTTGCGATCGCGCCGTCTCCTTCCAGCACCTGAACGACCACCGGATCGGAGGCCATGAACGTGCAGAGCTCATCGTAGAACGGTCGCTCCGCGTGAACGCGGTAGAAGTCCTGCGCCTGGGCCTTGGTCAACTGGATGCGCTTCTGCGCCACGATCCGGAGCCCCGCATCCTCGAACTTGGCATTGATCTTGCCGGTGAGGTTCCGCCGGGTCGCATCGGGCTTGATGATGGAAAGCGTGCGTTCGGTGGCCATGTCTGCCTCTTCTTCGGGCGGCCCGCCCCATGCGGGCCTCGAATTCCGGCGCTCCGTTAGCATGGGCACCGTGGCATGAAAACCCGAAGCGGCGCGGCGGTCATTGGGCGCGACCGGATTCGCGCCCTAGATGCACCTCCATCGAGACCAGCGGAGACATCATGAACGCGATCGTCGACTTCCTGAACACCATCCTCTGGGGCTACGTCCTGGTCTGGGGCCTGCTCGCCGTGGGCATCTACCTGACTTGGAAGAACGGCCTGATCCAGTTCCGCCATTTCGGCGAGTTCTTCCGGGTCATCCTCTCCTCGACGAAGACGTCGACGAACGGCATAACGCCGCTGCAGGCGCTGACCATCTCGCTGGCGAGCCGGGTCGGCACGGGCAACCTCGCGGGCGTGGCGGTCGCGCTCTATCTCGGCGGGCCGGGCGCGATCTTCTGGATGTGGATGGTTGCGCTCGTCGGCATGGCCACGGCGTACTCGGAATCGACGCTGGCGCAACTCTACAAGGTCAGGAACGAGGAGGACCGCTATCGCGGCGGACCGGCCTATTACATGTGGCACGGGCTGGGCGCGAAGTGGATGGGCTACGTCTTCTGCTTCTTCTTCCTGTGCTCCTTCGGGCTGATCTTCGTCTCGGTGCAGTCGAACTCCATCGCCGACGCGATGGAGAACGCGCTGGGCGTCCCGCATCTCGCGACTGGCATCGTGATCGCGATCCTGACGGCCATCGTGATCTTCGGCGGCATCCCCTCGATCGCGCGAGTGGCCGACAAGGTGGTGCCATTCATGGCCGGGCTCTACCTGCTGGTGGCGCTCGTGGTGATCGCGATGAACATCACCGAGGTGCCGAACACGCTGTGGCTGATCGTCAGCCAGGCCTTCGGTGTCGAGCAGGCGGCGGGCGGATTCGCCGGCGGCTTCACCGTGGCGCTGTTGAACGGGGTGCAGCGCGGCCTGTTCTCCAACGAGGCGGGGATGGGATCGGCGCCCCACATCGCCGCGGTGGCCGTGCCCGAGCCGCACCACCCGTCCAGCCAGGGGCTGGTTCAGGGGCTGGGCGTCTTCATCGACACGCTGCTGATCTGCACCGCGACCGCGCTGATGATTCTTCTGTCGGGGGTGATAGCCTACGGTCCGGACGCGCCGACGGGGATGGAGCTGACGCAGAACGCGCTGCAAGCGCATATCGGCGCCGCGGGCCCGCTCTTCATCGCATTGGC
>CAVZOA010000019.1:0-79161 GCA_963776705.1 uncultured Alphaproteobacteria bacterium | reverse complement strand
GCGGTGGAAATCACGCGAAGAGAGCTGTCGGCGTCGGAGTTGCGGCGCGAAGCTGCGCGGGCGAAGGATGCGAAGGCGTCTCGTCGGATGCTGGCGCTGGCGTTCGTGCTCGACGGGCGGAGCCGGACTGAGGCGGCGCAGAACTGCGGGATGAACCGGCAGACGCTGCGGTCGAACGCATGCGTTCGACGGGTCTATCGCTACAACGAGGAGGGCCTGGTCGGGCTGGTCAACCGCTCCCTCCCGGGGCGGACGCCGATGCTCAGTGCGGAGCAGATGGGCGAGTTGGCGGAGCTCGTCGAGGCGGGGCCTGACCCGGAGGCGGACCGGGTGATCCGCTGGCGGCGCATCGACCTCTGCCACGTCGTCGAGCGGCGCTTCGGCCTCCGCGTGGCGGAGCGGACGATGGGTTCGATCCTCCGCCGGCTCGGTTTCGCAAAGCTGTCGGCGCGGCCGCGTCATCCCCAGAGCGATCCGGAAGCCCGAGAGCTATATAAAAACGGATGGCCCGCCCCGTCTGCAAGAGCTTTATTTCCGGCGGCGTCTGACAGGTCTGCATCAACGTATACGGCGTATCGGAATGGTCGCCGTCGCCAAGATGGAGATCCGCGCGTCCCGAGCCTCATAAACTTCACGGCGTCATCGCGCCATCTTTTTAACCAGGCTTTCGAAACGCCGGTAAACCGTCAGGCCATCTTTCAAAGTCCTCCCGCAGACATCGTGAGGTCGTTCAGCTTGCGGAGGCTGAGGACCAATTGCTTGAGGCCGCCGTCGGCCGATCTGCCTCGAACGCGACGCCCTTGCGCAACGTCGCCCAGGCGATGCGAGCGAGTTTGTTGGCGAGCGCCACGACAACGGTGTTGCGATGTCGCCTGGCCAGCAAGCCGCGCAGCCAATCGCCCAAAGGCGTCTGGCTCTCGGCGAGAGACGGCAAGGCCGCTCTGGCGCCGTGGATCAGCAACGTGCGCAGATATTTGTCGCCGCGCTTGGTGATCCCCAGAAGCCTTGGCTTGCCGCCGGTCGTATGTTGCCGCGGAACGAGGCCGAGCCAAGCGCCAAGATCACGCCCGCGCGCGAAAGCCGCCCCATCGCCTATGGCGGCGACGAGGGCCGTGGCGTTCAAGGCGCCGATCCCGGGGATCGTGACCAGACGGCGGCTCGCCTCGTCGATCCGGGCGTGTTCGACGAATTCCCGGTCGAGGGCGCCAATACGGCCGTCAAGTACCGCCCACTCCTCACGCAGCTCGACAATGAGACGACGGATGCGGCTGTCAGGCATGAACTCGGGGTCGGCGATCAGCGCATCGATGCTCCGCTCCAGTTTGCGGCGTCCCCGGGCGATGGTCACGCCGCGCTCGAGCAGAATGGCGCGTAGCTGATTGATGAGGTTCGTGCGCGTCCCGACAAGGCGTGACCGCACCCGGTGAAGCGACTGCATGTCGAGCTGATCCTGGGATTTGAGCTCGACAAAGCGCATTGTCGGGCGCGTCGCGGCTTCCGCGATGGCTTCCGCATCCCGCTCGTCGTTCTTCTGAGCCTTTACGTAAGGCCCGACATATTCCGGCGACATCAATCGGACCGCGTGGCCCTGCGCCGCGAGCAACCGGCCCATATGATGAGCGCCGCAGCACGCCTCCATCGCGATCGTGCAGGCCGGAAGCTTCGACGCAAAGGACGCGATCGTGTTCGGCCGCATGCGACGGCGCAGCACAACACTGCCATTCTCATCCAATCCCGCCAGAGAGCAGCTGTTCTTGCCCAAATCGATGCCGAGGACCATGATCGTCATAGCTCGCTCCTTCTCCATTTTGACGTCAGCATCCTATTCGATGCGTTCCAGGAGGGGCGGGCCATTCCATAAACTTCGCCGAACCGGCCTGCGCGGCGCTGCCTGACGAGGCGAAGAGCAAGCCTCTCGAAGTGTGGTTCCAAGACGAGGCGCGCGTGGGTCAGCAGGGGACGCTCGCCCGGCTCTGGGCGCGCAAAGGATCGCGTCCGCCAGCGCCGAGGGATTGCCGTTACGCTTGGGCCTACATCTTCGGAGCCATCTGCCCCGCCCGCGGGACCGGCGCCGCGCTCGTCATGCCCTACGCAAACACCTATGCGATGAGCATCCACCTCGCCGAGATCGGCCGGCACGTTTCGCCCGGCGCGCACGCAATCCTCGTCGTCGACGGCGCCGGCTGGCACAGCTCCAGGGACCTCGTCGTGCCGGCGAACATCACTGTGCTGACGCTGCCGCCCTACAGCCCGGAGCTGAACCCGGTCGAGAACATCTGGCAGTTCCTCCGCCAGAACCACCTCGCGAACCGCGTGTTCGACAGCTACGAAACCATCGTCGCCGCCTACTGCGATGCCTGGAACGCACTCATCGCAACCCCGGAACGCGTCGCCTCCATCACCTCGCGTAACTGGGCGCAGGTCAGCGGATGATGCCGCTGGTATTATTGGCGATCGCGGCATGACCGCAGTCGGCGCAGCGGCGGACATGCCCGCCGAGAACGGCGGTGCGGCAGGCCTCGATGGCGCCCACCGCCCGATGCTGGTCGCGGTCCGGATGCGCGCTTGCGCGCCGCACGGAACGCTGGGCCGTGGCGGCGGAAGACGGCCGCCCCCTCAAGGTCGCCCGCCATGACGGCGGCGCGTCAGCCTTGTGGGCCCACCTCCAGCCTCAGCTTCTCCAGCGTGCTCGCCGTCCGGCCGATGCGCCCCTGCGAAACGAGCGTGTAGCGCGCCGTCGTCGACAGGTGCGCGTGGCCCGGCAGCACCTGGATCACCTGGATCACCCGGATGTCGACGCCGCTCTCCAGCAGATGGGGGCGAAGCTGTGGCGCAGGATGCGGACGGTCCCCGTCTTGTCGATCCCCGCCGCCGCCCGCGCCGACCGGCAGGCAGCGTGCAGCGTCGTCGGCTCGATCGGGCGGTCGGCGTCACCCCCGGGAAACGGCCAGGGCCCAGGGCGCGCCAGCCGCCCGTAGGTCCGCAGGATCGACAGCAGCTGCGCCGACAGCATCGCGCAGCGCTCCTTGCCGCCCTGCCGTGCTCGAGGCGGATAATCATCCGGTCGCTGTCGATGCCGGCGACCCTGAAGGTTGGTGACCTCCGAGACCCGCAACCCGGCGGCATAGGCGGTGGTCCGCGCGGCGCGGGCCTTCAGGCTGGGCACGGCCTCAAGGAACCGCACCACCGCGTCGGCGCTCAGCACCGCCGGCAGGCGACGTGGCTCGCGGGCGCAGGCGATCCGCTCGGGGATCTCCGCCATGCCCGAGCGTGACGCCGTAGAAGACCCGAAGCGCAGCCACCGTTCGGTTCAGGCGCGCCCACGCCACACCCTTCCAGGCGAGGTGGACCTGAAAGGCGCGCACGTCCTCCAGCGTCAGCGTGTCAGGCGACCGGCCGACAAACCGGCCGAACTTCGACACCGCATGCATGTCGGATCGTGGCCTCGCCCGCGAGAGGTTGCGGACCGTCATGTCCTCGATCATGCGGCGGCGCAGAAGGCTGATATCGGTCATCGGAAAGCTCCCATCTGGAAGGGGTCCCAGCACCCCAATCCTTCCAGTCAGAAGCACCGCCCGCAACGCAGGCTCCCGCCGCGCAGTGGCTTCGTTCAATCCTCCAGCGGCTTTCGGGCCCTATCCGGCCACGGCCCGCAGCAGTCGCCGTCGTGCGGTCGGGATCGCGTCGACCTCCACGCCGATGAAGACATGCAGCGTGTCCATCTCCTCGTCGACCACCGCATGGTCCGAGACGCGTCCGCCCATTGCCAGATAAGTCCTTAGAATCGGAGGCATTTTCGCCATCGCGCGCCGCGGATCGAAGCTCCGCGCACCGGCGGAGGCGAGCGCGACGACCCGGCTCGACTTGATTCGCGGGCGCCAGTGCGACGGCGCCAGGTGCCGCGCCTGGAGAAGCGCGAACGCCTCCGCATGCGCCCCCGCATCCGCCCCCCGAAACGACGCGCACCCGAACAACATCGCCGCACCCTGGCGTTCGGCCATACAAGATATGGCCCCCCAAGCGATCCGCAGAATGTCTCCATCCCGTCGCGCAGGCGCGATGCAGAAGCGTCCCACCTCCATCATCGGGGTCCGCCAGGCCCCGAGCCCGCCCAGCCCGTAATGTCGCGCCGAATAGCTCGCCTCAATGCGGGATCCGTCGGCGAGCGGCAAGGCCCGGAAGGTTCCCACCCTCTCCGAGCTCGCCACTTCCTCGATGATCACGTGCCGGCACGCGGCGTCGTGGCCGTCGCCGCCCTCCCGGTCCACGGGAAAGGCGCCCGCGCGAAGGCGCAGCGCGGCGCGCAGATCCTCGGGACCTTCGGCTTCGAAGGCACGGTATCTTCCCCGTGCGAGAATGGTCATTGCGGGCTTCCGGGGCTTTCTGCGGGCGAGATAGGAGCCTACATCTGGCGCTGAACCCAATACCGCAAACCCGATGGCGGTTCCGTGACACGACAGTCGAGGATATCCATGGAAAAGATCGAGAAGTCCGACGCCGAGTGGCGCGAGCAGCTCTCCGAACTGGCCTACAAGGTCACTCGCAGGCACGGCACCGAACGGGCCGGCACGCACGAGGATTTCCCTGCCGCGCCCGGCACCTACAATTGTGTCTGCTGCGGTCTCCCGGTCTTCGACCAGGCGCACAAGTTCGACAGCGGCACGGGCTGGCCGTCGTTCTACAGGCCCGCATCCGAGAAGAACGTCGGCACGTCCGAAGACCGCAAGCTGTTCATGAAGCGCACTGAGGTCCATTGCGCCCGGTGCCGGGCCCATCTCGGGCATGTCTTCCCGGACGGGCCCGAACCCACCGGGCTCAGATACTGCATCAACGGGGTCGCCCTGGACTTCGAGTCGAAGGGCTAGTCCTGGAAGAGCCCGGCCGGATTGAAATTGCCGATATTCCCGAGGAGTTGCCGGAAGAAGCCAACACCCTCGGCGTTCGAACTCGGTGGTCTCGCGCGCGATCGGCACCTCGCGACCCTGTTCGAGGCCGAACCGCTCGATGCTCGAAACGGTGCCGGATTCGCCGAAGGAGATGGCGACCACGTCGCGATCGATCTCGCGCGGAGGGAGGTAGCCGTAGTGCCGGAAGCGGCTCTGGACGAAATACCAGGAGTTCTCTCCGAGGACGCCCTCGGCCGTCGGCCGGCCGACGGCGCGGGCGACCTCGTCCCGCGTGTCGCGCCCGACCTCGATCTCGGACAATACGTCTTCGGGCGGCGCGTATCCGTGATTTCGGTAGACGGGCGCGCAGGCGGCCAGCAGGAGGCCGAGACCGGCCACCGAGAGGAGCCGCTGTGGTCTGTTCATGCCAGTCGTCCCGTTGTCACGCCTGAGGGCCGTCCCTAGGCTGCCTATATCAAAGCGCAATCGGCGTTCAAGAAAGGAGCGAACATGCCTGATCCCGGCGCGACTTCGCGGATACGCCTGACTGGCGCGCGCGACCGCGACGTCATTCCCTTCGATCTGCGGGCAGCGCACGGCACCTGCGCCGCACTCTCGCGGGAGCTCGGCCTCGATGCCGTCAGAAAGCTGCGCTTCACCGGCACGTTGACCCCGTTCGGCCGGGAGGACTGGAGGCTCGAGGGGACGCTCGGGGCCACGATCATGCAGACCTGCGGAATCACCCTCGCCCCCGTCACCACGCGGATCGACGAACAGGTGCGCCGGCGATACCTCGCCGAGCTCGACGGTGTGACCCGCGCAGAGGAGCAGGAGATGCCCGACGAGGAGGACGAGCCCCTGCCACCCTCCCTCGATCTCGAAGCGGTGATGATGGAAGCGCTGAGCCTCGCTGTCCCCGCCTTCCCGCGGGCGGAGGGGGCCGACATGGGGACCGTGCGCGCCGCCGAGCCGGGCGCGACGCATCTGGACGACGATGCTATGAAACCGTTTGCCGGACTTGCGGAAAAACTGAAATCGACGAAGCCCTAGCTCGCGCCGCAGCGTCGCGCGGCGAGGAGGGAACCTGCATTCCGCCGCCCGGGCGGGCCCATCCCGCTGCGAGGGGCGCTAGTCCCCGTAGCCACGCGGGTTGGCCGATTGCCACGCCCAGGCGCTGGCGCACATCTCCGGCAGGCCGTGGCGGGCCCGCCAGCCGAGAAGTTCCGCCGCGCGGTCCACCTTCGCCACGCTCGACGCGATGTCGCCCGCCCGCCGGTCCGCCACTACGAAGGGAATCTCGCGTCCGGACGCTTCCGCGAAGGCCCTGACCATCTCCAGGACGGTGACGCCCCGTCCCGTTCCGACATTCACCACCTCGCAGCCATCGAGGTCGGCGAGCCGGTCCATCGCGCTCAGATGCGCCTCGGCCAGGTCGCTCACATGGATGTAGTCGCGCTCGCCGGTCCCGTCGCGCGTCTCCCAGTCGCCTCCGAAGACCTTCAGCTCCTCGCGCCGGCCGATCGCGACCTGGGTGATGAACGGCATCAGGTTGTTCGGAATGCCGTTCGGATCCTCGCCGATCCGCCCGGATTCATCGGCGCCCACGGGGTTGAAGTAGCGCAAGAGGATCGCCCGCGCCGCGGGTTCGACCCGTGTCCAGTCCCGGATGATCTCTTCGTTGAACTGTTTCGTCCGGCCGTAGGGATTGAGCGCGCCCAGGGGATGCGCCTCGTCGAGGGGCAGGTAGCTGGGGACGCCGTAGACCGTGGCGGAGGAGGAGAACACGATCCGGTTGCAACCGACCCGCGACATGGCCTTCAGGAGCGCGATCGTGCCGCCCACGTTCTGTTGGTAATACTCGAGCGGGATCTCCTCGGACTCGCCGACCGCCTTCAGCCCGGCGAAGTGGATCACCGCATCCGGTCGCGCCTCCTCCAGCGCGGCGCCTAGCGCGGGGGCATCGAGAAGGTTCCCCACGCTCAGCACGCAGTCCCGCCCGGCGAGTTCCGACACGCGCCGGAGCGACCGGTCCGATGCGTTGGACAGGTTGTCGTAGACGTGAACGTCGTGCCCGGCCCGGAGAAGCGCCAGAACCGTGTGGCTGCCGATGAAACCGGCCCCGCCGGTGACGAAGACTCTCATGGTTCGCTCCGATCTTCCGCACGCCCTTCAACCAGATGCGGCGCGGCATCGCCAAGAAGAATCGGCCGGAGCGCCGCACCGGCCCGCTTGACACGCCGCGAGGCCTCGGCCATCCCGCGCCGGACATACTTGCAACCGGGCGTTCCGTGGGCGCCGAACCGACGAGGAGGGCGCGACTCGATGCCCCAGATCTCCCTGACCTTTCCCGATGGCAATGCGCGCGATTTCGACGCCGGCGTGACCCCCGCCGAAGTGGCGGCCGCGATCTCCAAGTCGCTGTCGAAGAAGGCGATCTCGGCCCGGCTGGACGGCCGCCACTGGGACCTGCAATGGCCCATCGAGGCCGACGCGGCCATCGCCATCAACACGCTGGGCGACGATGCGGCAGCCTACGAACTGATCCGCCACGATCTCGCCCATATCATGGCGCGCGCGGTTCAGGAGATCTGGCCCGAGGTGAAAGTCACGATCGGGCCCGTGATCGCCAATGGCTGGTACTACGATTTCGACCGCGAGGAGCCGTTCACGCCGGAGGATCTCGGCCGCATCGAGAAGAAGATGAAGGAGATCATCGCCCGAAAGGACCCGGTGCGCACAGAGCTCTGGGAGCGTCCGAAGGCGATCGCCCACTACGAGGCGCAGGGCGAACCCTACAAGGTCGAGCTGATCGAGGCGATCCCCGGCGACGAGCCGCTTCGCATGTACTGGCACGGCGCGTGGCAGGACCTCTGCCGCGGTCCGCATCTCCAGCATACCGGCCAGGTGCCAGCGGACGCCTTCAAGCTGATGTCGGTCGCAGGTGCGTATTGGAGAGGGGATTCGTCGCGGCCCATGCTGCAGCGCATCTACGGCGTGGGCTTCAAGTCGAAATCCGAGCTCGACGCCCACCTGACCATGCTGGAGGAGGCGGCACGCCGCGACCATCGGCGGCTGGGGCGCGAGATGGACCTGTTCCACATGCAGGAGGAGGCGCCGGGACAAATCTTCTGGCACCCGAACGGCTGGACCATCTACACGACGCTGCAGGATTACATGCGCCGCCGCCAGCGCGCGGGGGGCTATGTCGAGGTCAACACGCCGCAGGTCGTGAACCGCAAGCTCTGGGAGGAATCCGGGCACTGGGAGAGCTACCAGGAGCACATGTTCATCGTCGAGGTGGACGAGGAGCACGCGCGGGAAAAGACCGTCAATGCCCTGAAACCGATGAACTGCCCCTGTCATGTGCAGGTGTTCAATCAGGGATTGAAATCCTACCGTGACCTGCCGTTGCGAATGGCGGAATTCGGCTCCTGCAGCCGGTACGAGCCCTCCGGCGCGCTGCACGGCATCATGCGGGTCCGGGGCTTCACGCAGGACGACGCGCATATCTTCTGCAGCGAGGATCAGATCGAGGCGGAGACCAAGCGATTCATCGACTTTCTGGCCGAAATCTACGAGGCGCTCGGTTTCGCGGACTGGCGAATCAAGTTCGCCGACCGCCCGGAGAAGCGGATCGGCGCGGACGAAAGCTGGGACCGCGTGGAGGCAGCGCTCAGGAACGCGTGCGAAGCGGCCGGTTACGCCTTCGAGCTGAATCCCGGCGAGGGCGCCTTTTACGGCCCGAAGCTGGAATTCGTGCTCACGGATGCGATCGGGCGGGACTGGCAATGCGGGACGCTGCAGGTGGATCCGAATCTCCCCGAACGGCTGGACGCGAGCTTCATCGGTCGGGACGGTGCCAAGCACCGGCCCTTCATGCTGCACCGGGCGGTTCTCGGCTCGTTCGAGCGGTTCATCGGCATCCTGATCGAGAACCACGCCGGCCGGCTGCCTCTCTGGCTCGCCCCCCAGCAGGTCGTGGTGGCCACGATCGTCAGCGAGGCCGACACCTATGCCACTGATGTCGCTGTACAACTTCGCGCCGCGGGACTCCGGGTGGAGCTCGATGCGCGCAACGAGAAGATCAACTACAAGGTTCGCGAGCATTCGCTGGCGAAGGTTCCTGCGATCCTCGCCGTGGGCGCGCGCGAGGTCGAGGAGTGGAGCGTCGCGGTGCGGCGGCTGGGGGAGAAGCAGCAGCGCACGCTGGCGCTCGACGAGGCGGTCGCGGAACTGACGGCCGAGGCGACGCCGCCCGATCTGCGCTCAGGGTAAAAGCGCCGCGCGGACCTCGGGACCCCAGCCGAGATGGAGCCGTCCGCCCTCGTCGATCACCGGGCGCTTCATAAGCGGGGGATGGGCGGAGAGGAGCGCGAGCGGGTCGCGGGTTCGCTCCTCTTCCGGGAGATCGCGCCAGGTTTTCGACCGGCGGTTGACGAGACCGTCACCGAGCGCCGCGTTCAGCCGCGCCAGTTCGGAGCCGGAGAGGGGAGCGGCGCGAATGTCGCGGAAGGTGACGTCGCGTCCCGCTTCTCTGAGGGAAGTCAATGCCTTGCGGCAGGTGTCGCAGATCTTCAGGCCGAACAATTTCATGATTTTCCTCGAATCGTCCGTTAACCTTTGCTTGCAATGGGCGACAAATTGGCCACAGACTAAAGTGCCATTCTTTCCCGGACGCCCGTTCCGCAAGAACTGCCCGACCTGAAGGACCCTGGCCCCGCGACCCGCCACAAGCGGCAGGAAACGACACGACGACTTGGAGAACAGGTAATGCCCACCGGCACTGTGAAGTGGTTCAATACGACAAAAGGGTATGGTTTCATCGCGCCCGATACGGGAGGCAAGGACGTCTTCGTCCATATCTCCGCGGTCGAGCGGGCCGGATTGACCGGCCTCGCAGACAACCAGAAGATCAGCTACGAGTTGATTTCAGGCCGCGACGGGCGGCAATCGGCAGGCGAGCTGCAGCCGCTCTGACCGGAAAGGACAATATTGTCCGAACGGCCCGCCCGGCGCGGGCCGTTCGCATTTCCGGCCCCGCCCTGACGGTCAAGCTTTCGCCGGATTCGGCCGAAACCGGCTGTCGGATTCCTGTCGGTTTCCCGTCGGAGTCCCGTCAGGTTAATTTCAGCACGACCCAGACCCCCGCCCAGGCGGAGAAGCCGGTGAGGAGGGTGCCCCAGATCGTGTCCGCCGCGACCATCTGCCACGACCAGTCCTTCATCACCGACATCGAGGTGAACTCGTAGGTGCCGTAGGCCATCGCCCCGATAACCGTGCCGCGGAGCGCGGCGGAGAGGTGGTTGCCGGTCAGCAGCGCCGGCATGGAGACGAGCCAGACGAGACCGGCGACATAGGCGAGGTAGAAGATCGCCGCCGGAGCGACCATCGGCGCGTCGCGCATGGTGCTCCCGAGGTGGCGCTGGAAGAGCGGCTGCATGACGAGCTTCAGCACCACGGCGTCGAGGACAAGGAAGATCAGCGCGGTGGCGAGGTAGAGGGGAAACATGGAGGCTCCAGGCATGGGGTTCGACCGGAGGTAGGGCGGGGTTTCACCCCGCCAATCGGTGCGGGTGCGGCGGGATTGCCGGGCGAATGAAGCGGCGGGGTGAACCCCGGTGTTTGTCAAAGGAGTTGTCGCCTGCACTTTTCTCAGGCTGCCCGCTTGGCGGGGCCGGCCATGGGTCCGCCGCCGCCAGCTTCCCGGGGGAGCGCGTCGTCGGACCCATGGCCTTCGCTCCCGGTGTCCGGTCGCTCCGGGTTCAGCCAGACGGAGCCGATCGGCGTCCAGCAGCGCGTCTTGCCTGACCATCGTTCGGGACGGGCAGCACGGGCGCGTTGATAGACGCGGTGGCGGTTGGCGAGGAGCGGTCGGTCGTCGCCACGGTGGCGCTGGTCAGGCGTCACGAAGCGGATGGCGCTGTGGCGATGCTCGAGGTTGTACCAGCGCACGAAGCCCTGAACCCAGACCCGCGCCTCATCAATCGCCGCGAAGCCCTGGGTCGGCCAACCGGGCATATACTTGCAGGTCCGGAAGAGCGCTTCGGAGAAGGGGTTGTCGTTCGACACCCGTGGGCGGCTGAAGGACGCGGTCACGCCGAGCCGCTCCATTGTGGCCTTCATCGTCGCGCCTTTCATCGGGCTGCCGTTACAGGCCGTGCAGGACCAGGGGGCTCGTGAAGCACCTCTCCGCCCGGACCGCCCGTTCGAGCACCCGGGCGGCGAAGTCGGCCGTCTCGCGCTCGTGGACCTCCCAACCGACGATCTTGCGGCTCCAGATGTCGACGATGAGGTAGAGATAGAAGAATGCCCCTGCGATCGGCCCGGGCAGCCAGGTGATGTCCCACGTCCAGACCTGGCACGGAGCCTTCGCCTCGAAGCTGGTGGGCGGCTTGCGCCGGGTCGCCGGTCGCGCGCGCCCGCGCCGATGGTTCTGTCCACGCTCGCGCAAGACCCTGTAGAAGCTGGACTCCGACGCGATCCAGATGCCGCGGTCGGCCAGCCGAGGGACGATCTGGCTGGGCGGGAGGCTCGCGAACCCGGGCGTGGCGCAGGTCGCCACGATGAGGTCGCGCTCTTCCTCGCTCAGCCTGTTGGCAGGCGCCGCCCGTTCGGCGAAAGGGCGGCGGTCCTCGCGGGTCCCGCCCTCCGGGTCCTTCCAGCGCTGCAAGCTGCGCTCGTGCAGGCCAAGCTCGGCGCAGGCGGCGGACTGGCGGGCGCCTGCCGCCGTGGCCTCGTCGATGAGGGCGATGATGTGTCGGCGATCCGGAGCGGACGTCATGCGTCCTCGTCCCGTCCGGTGCTTCGGTCCGTCCACCGGACGGCCCGATCCGGCTTGCGCCGGACCACACAGAACCCCCAGATCGCCTCGGCCTTTTTTCGCAGGATCATCAGCGCGGCGGCTTCGGCCAGCGCCTTCTCCTTGCGCGCCAGTTCACGCTCCAGCTGCTGGATGCGCGTCCCGGCGTCCTTCGTCTCGCGCGTGATCCGGTGTGCTGCCGCGCGCTCCCAGTCGTTGGCCCGCTCGCAGGCCTCCCGCCAGACCCGGAGCTGCTCGGGATAGAGGCCCCGGCGACGGCAGTATCCGCCGAGGTCGGCCTCGTTCATCGACGCCGTCTCGATCACCGCCGCAAGCTTGTCGGTTGAGGTCCAGCCCTCCGGGCCCGCCTTCGCATCGGGAAGGAACCGACCCTTCGCCCGTGCCTCCGCCCGCCACTTGGCAAGCGTCGCCCGCGAGATCCCTTCCTCCTGCGAAAGCCGCCCCAGGGGCACGCTGTTCGGCGGCAGCATCTTCGTCAGAGCCGCTGCCTTCCTCTCCGGGGAGTAAGCCAATCCGTCATCCTGTCCCGCCCGCCTCAGAATACACTTTCAGTGCAAGAGCGGGCGACAACTTCCCTGACAGAGGGGGCGGCCGCCCTACGAACGCATTGGCGGAAGCGAGCAGCAGATCAGCCGTCGAGCCCCCGGGCCATCCGCTGCCGCGCGTTTTAGCGAATAACGATCGCATTACGCCGAGCTTGACCCGACAACGGCTTTGTTGCGCAAAGGACGTGAAGCGCGGACCTCCCCTTTCCCCAGACGCACTTATGCCACGGGCTCTGTGACAGGTATGCCGAGCGCGGTGTAGCCGTTCAGGACGGCGGCGCGGATCTGAAGTTCGGCGACCTGACGATCGAAGTCGCGTGCCATGAGGCTCTGCCCCAAGAGCTTCACGCAGTGCATCTTCGTCTCGGCGCGGCTTCGGCGGTGGTACCCGCTCCATTTTCGCCAGATAGCGCGGCCGAGGTATTTCGATGCTCGGAGGGCCTCGTTCCGGGCGATGGCGCCCGCGGTCGAAGGCTTCCACGGTTTGGCGTTCCTGCGCGGCGGTATGACCGCATGGGCGCCTCGGTCGGCGACGGCGTCGTGGCACTTGCGCGTGTCGTAGGCACCGTCCGCGGTGACCGAGCCGATTTCCACATCAGGCGGGATCTGGCTGAGCAGTTCGGGCAGCATGGGCGCGTCACCGACGGTGCTCCCGGTGATCTCGAGGGCTCGGATCTCCAGCGTCTGTTCGTCGACGCCGATGTGGATCTTGCGCCATAGGCGGCGTTTCGCGCCACCGTGTTTGCGGGCGTGCCACTCGCCTTCACCTTCGGCCTTGATGCCGGTGCTGTCGATCAGCAGGTTCAGCGGCCCCTGCGAGCCGCGGTAGGGAATGGTCACGGCCAAGGCCTTCTGGCGCCGGCTCAACGTGCTGAAATCCGGCACCGCCCAGTCGAGGCCGACCAGGCGCAGGAGGCTTTCAACGAAACCGGTCGTCTGCCGGAGCGCCATGCCGAAGAGGACCTTCATCGTCAGGCATGTCTGGATCGCGGCATCGCTATATTGCGGCTGACGGCCTCGCTTGCCGGTCGGCGGCGGCACCCAGACCATGTCCGGGTCGAACCAGATCGTCAGGGAGCCACGCTGCTTCAGCGCTTCGTTGTAGGCCGGCCAGTTCTTGGTCTTGTAGCTCGGCGGGATGGGTCTGCTCATGCAGACCGGCTACCACGCTGGATTCACGAGATGAATCCCTCACCCGGCCTTTGCGCAACAGAGCCGATCACCCCCATAACCTCCCCCCATTCCCGCTTGCTCAACCCGCTCCCTTCCTGCGTCACCTCCTCACCGCGGAGCATCCGCCGCACCACCTCCAGCGCGCCCTTCGACAGGTGCACGCCGCCCGTGCGGTAATCCTCGAAGGCGGCATGGGCCAAGGGCACCCAGTCCTTCACCATGTCCGCGATGGCGTCGGCATAGGCGCGGATCTCGTACTGGGCGTGGGGGTCGGCGCGGAGCGCCAAGAAGTGGAATAGGTTGTGCAGGTCGGTCTTCCAGTACCATTGGGTGTAGGTGGACATCGGCAGGGTCATGCGCGCGAGTTCGCGGGCGAGGCCCTGCTGGCCGTCCTCCGAGAGCATCGCCTCGTAATGGTCGAAGGCGGTGTCGGCGTCGGCGCGGAGGGTGTCGAGGACGCGCTGCGCCTCCTCGCCCTCGAGCACCTCGCCCCGCCCCTGCCGGTTGGTGGCCGATTGCGCGGAGAGGTGCTCGGGCGCGGGGGTGTAGAACTCGCGGTCGAGGACCGAGTAGCGGGCGGAGTACTCGTTCACGTTGGCGGTGCGGTGGCGGATCCATTGCCGGGCGACGAAGACCGGGAGCTTCACATGGAGCTTGATCTCGCACATCTCGAAGGGGGTCGAGTGCCAGTGGCGCATGAGGTAGCGGATCAGCCCCTCGTCGGTGGAGACGGCGCGGGTGCCGCGCCCGTAGGAGACGCGGGCGGCCTGGACGATGGCGGAATCGTCGCCCATGTAGTCGATGACGCGGACGAAGCCGTGGTCGAGGACCGGCCGGGCGCGGTAGAGACGGGCCTCGAGCCCCGCCGCGGTGGCGCGCAGGGTCTGGGCGGGTGCGTCCCTCTGGGCGTCGATCTCGGCCTGTTGGTCTGGGGTCAGCGGCATGGGGAGGGTCCTGTCTCTGCGAGTCGGGCACACCATATCCGGGGTCGCCTTGCGGTGGAACCACGAGATGAGGGGCGCGACCTCGACGGGTTCCGGGCCGCGCCTAGATGGCGGCGAAACCCTAGCGGAGGACAGGCGATGGCGATCGAATACCTGCACACGATGGTGCGCTCGAAGGATCTGGAGAAGACGACGGCCTTCTTCGCGATGCTGGGGCTCGAGGAGCGGCAGCGCAAGGAGAGCGAGGAGGGCCGCTTCACGCTGGTGTTCATGTGCCCGCCCGGACAGGCGGACGGGCACAACGACGTGGAGATCACCTACAACTGGGACGGCGACGAGAAGCTGCCCGACGACAGCCGGCATTTCGGCCACCTGGCCTACCGCGTGGACGACCTCTACGGGCTCTGCCGGACGCTGATGGACAACGGCGTGACCATAAACCGTCCGCCGCGGGACGGGCACATGGCCTTCGTGCGCTCGCCCGACAACATCTCCGTGGAGCTCCTGCAGATGGGCGACGCGCTGGAGCCGAAGGAACCGTGGGCGTCGATGGAGAATACCGGGCATTGGTGAGGCTGGCCGCGGCGCTGCTTCTCGGGCTCCCGGGCCCGGCGGAGGCGGCGTGCCGGCTGGCGCTCCTCGTCGGGATCGACGTCTCCTCCTCGGTCGATCCGGGGGAGGACGCGCTGCAGCGGCAGGGGCTGGCGGCGGCGCTCGTCGCGCCGGAGGTGATGGCGGCGGCGCTGTCGGTTCCGGGCGAGCAGGTGGCGCTGTCGGTCTTCGAATGGTCGGGGCGCTGGCGGCAGACGGATCTGCTCGACTGGACGCTGCTGACCGACGAGGCCGCCATCGGCCGCGCGGCGGCGCGGATCGCGGGATCGGTGCGGGGCACGAGCGAGTTCCCCACCGCGCTGGGCTCCGCGCTCGGCTACGGCGCCGTGCGGCTCCGCGAGGCGCCCGACTGCCTCTTCCGCACGCTCGACCTCTCCGGCGACGGGGCGAACAACGACGGCTTCCCCCCGGCGGCGGCCTACCGCCATTTCGCCTTCGACGAGGTGACGGTGAACGGCCTGCCGATCGCCGGAGACGGCACGGTCGTCACCTACTACCGCCGTCAGGTGCTGCACGGGCCGGGCGCGTTCCTGGAGATCGCACGGGGCTTCGCCGATTTCGAGCGGGCGATGCGGCGCAAGCTCGAGCGGGAGATGGACGTCCGGACGCTCGGGGACGCGGCGGCGGCCGGCGAGGACGGGGCCGGCTGAATCCGCGACAGGCGGAGGAGCGCGACGCCGGCGATGGTGACCAGCGTCGCGGCGACCTTGCCGAGGTTCAGCCGCTCGCCGAGCACGCCGACGCCGATCAGCAGGGCGAAGACGATCGAGGTCTCGCGCAGCGCCGTGACCAGCGCGATGGGCGCCTGGGTGAAGGCCCAGACGACGAGCGCGTAGGCGAGGAAGGAGGCGGTGCCGCCGATGAGCCCCACCCGCATCACGGCCGCGTCCCGGGGCAGGCGCCGCAGGAGGCCCGGCCGCGTCCGGGCGGTCCAGAGGGCGAAGAGGGCCGCGTTGGCGATCGTCGCCCAGCACCAGTAGCCGAGCGCCGTGCCGGCGGCGCGGGCGCCGGTGCCGTCGACAAGCGAATAGCCGGCGATGAAGCATCCGGTGACGAGCGCGATGGCGGCCGCGCGGGGGTTGCGGCCGCCATCGGCGCGCCGGACCAGCGAGATCGAGACGATCCCGGCGGCGATCAGCAGCACGGCGAGAAGTTCGCCCCGGTGCAGCACCACGCCGATGAGCCCCACGGACACCGCGGCGACGATGAGCGGCGCCGAGCCGCGGGCGATCGGATAGACCTGCGTGAGATCGCCGAGCCGGTAGCCGGCGGCGAGAAGGAGCTGGTAGCCGAGATGCAGGCCGACGCTGGCGACGAGCCAGGGCAGGCAGGCCGGATCCGGCGCGGGCACGTAGGGCAGGAGGAGCGCCGCGGGCGGGACATGGCCGAGGACGATGCCGACCATCGCCGCCTGCTTGTCCGCCCCGCCCTTCACCATCGCGTTCCAGACCGCGTGCAGGAAGGCGGCGAGAAGGACGACGAGGAACACGGAGAGAGGCATGGGGACTCCCGGTGGGCGGTCTCCCGATCCCTAGCCGATCGGGGCGGGATTGCCAGCCCGCGGCGGCCGCGCCGCCGCCCATGCGTCCCGGGGCAGAAGGAGGGCTCCCGCGGCCCCTCGGACGGCCCTTCGCCACGGCCGGTCAGAAAGCGGGCCCGCGACGAGTCCGGCCTCGGTCTCCACGCTGGCGAGCGGCCCGGGGGTCGCGCCCCGGGCGGCGAACATCGCCGCGACGGTCGCGGCCGCGCCATCGCGGTGGCCAGCCACGCAGGCTTCGGGGCCATCGGTCGCGAACGTCCGTGCCCGGCGGCGCCGGTGCCGCTACTGGCTCAGGCGGCGCGACCGGTCGGCAGGAGGGATCGCACGGAACGGGATCGGACCCGGCAGGAACCGGACGCCGCTCCGACCTTGCGACGCGGCGGCCGGGCCTCGCCGCGGCCGGAAGTCCCGCGAGGCGGGCCGGCCCGGAGCCGGAGGCTCCCGGGCGGGCCGCCGCCTGTCAGTAGATGTAGCGGATCTGGTCGGTCCAGTAGCGCTCGACGCGCTTCAGGATGCCGTTGATGTGGCTGATCTGGTCGAAATCCAGAACGCCGCGCTCCTGCAGGCCCTCGGCATGTCGGGCGAAGAGGTCGGCCACCTGCTTGTGCACGGCCTGGCCCTTCGCAGTCAGGCTGACCCGGACGGCGCGCCGGTCGACCGCGCACCGGTTGTGGTGCATGTAGCCCATCTCGACGAGCTTCTTGAGGTTGTAGGAGACGTTGGAGCCCTGGTAGTAGCCGCGGCTCTTCAACTCGCCGGCGGTCACCTCGTTGTCGCCGACATTGAACAGCAGCAGCGCCTGGACGGGGTTGATCTCGATAACGCCGACCCGCTCGAACTCGTCCTTCAGCACGTCGAGAAGCAGACGGTGCAGGCGCTCGACGAGGGCGAGGCTGTCGAGATATTCGGTGGCGAAGCCCCGCTCGGCAGCTGCATTCGCCTTCATCTGGATGGTCATTGGTCACTCCGCCAGCAGACTCTGCGGACGTGAATGACTGAAATGTCCTAACAATCCGTCAAACGTGCCGCGCCGCCCGGCTCCGCGCCATTTCCGCCCCGATCTCGGCGACGAGGGGGCGGAACCGGTCCGGCGCCGGATCCCGGCCGCTGACCCAGCGGAAGAGATCGTGGTCGTTCTCCGACAGGAGCGCGTCGTAGAGCGCTACCTCGCCGGCGCCGAGCGTGGCGAGCCGGCGCTCCGCGAAGGTCGACAGGATGACGTCCATCTCCTTGATGCCTCGGCGCATGGAGCGCATGCGGAGGCGGCGCAGGGTGGTGTCGTCGATGCCGCTCACGCCTCCGGCACCGCATGGCGCAGCCGCTTCTCCAGCCGGCCCAGACGGTCGGAGCACCGCGCGATCTCGGCCTGGAGCTGGCGCATGTCGGTGAGGATCTCGCCCACCTCGGAGGGGAGTTCGGCGCCCGGCGGCGTGATCCCCTCCCCCTCTCCGGTCAGCAGCCAGCGCAGCGAGACGTTGAGCACCCCGGCCACCATCTGCAGCTTGTTGGCGCGCGGCTCGGAGACGTCGTTCTCCCAGGCCTGCAGGGTGGACAGCTTCACGCCGAGCTGGCGGGAGAGATCCTCCTGGCTGAGGCCGTGGGCCTGGCGCGCATCCGCGAGCCGGTCGCCGAAGGTGGCGGTCTCGTTGGAGTACCAGTCGTGCGGGGCATCTTCCGTACTTGCGTCCATTGGTTCACCTCCCTGCGACTACCGTTCGGCGGGAAGGTAGCGCGTCCCCGGCCGGGTCGCCACTCCGGTGCGACGAATCTGCGGCGCGAAGCGGCAAGATCAGTCCGGCGTCCGGAAGGTCAGGCTGGCCCAGAGGCTCTCCCATTCGGCGCCGAAGGACATGGCGAGATCGGGCGTCGGCACGCGCAGGAGCACCGCGTCGAGCAGGTATTCGGTCCCCGGCGCGACGGGGATCGTGGCCATGCCCGCCGCGTCGGTGCGGACCGTTCGCGTCTCCACCGCGCCCTCGGGTCCGCGCGCGAAGATCCCGACCTGCGCGTCCGGCCGCGGCGCATCGTCGTAGAGCAGGCGCACGTCGAGGCCGTCGGAAAGCTCGCCGGTATAGGGGTTCTCGAGCGCGACGATCTCGGTCAGGAGCCCGTGGGCGCGGTCCTCGCCCCGCCCCTCTCCCACCGCGACGAGGGCCTTCGCGTAGCGCGAATAGCCCTCGACCACGCCGTCGCGGGGGTGCCTCCCGCGCTCGGCATCGGCGGCGACGACCCAGGCGGCATCCTTGTGGTCGAGGAAGGCGGTGAAGGCCTCCCAGCTCTCCCAGACGAGCTCGTAGTCGCGGGTGACGTGCAGGATGGTGGCGAGGCCGGGCTCGTCCACCTCCATCTGCAGCGCCGGGCGGTCGCCGATCCGGCCCGGCACGGGCCGCGGCGCATCGTCGCCGCCCGTCGCCACGTCGAAGCGGGTGAAGTTCATCGGGATGTAGGGCGCCGACGTTCCCTCGAAGCGCTGTCCGACGCGCAGGTCGGCGCGGAGCTCGCCGCCGGGGGCGAGGCTGTACTCCTCCGGGGCGATCCAGAATTCGTGCGCCGCGCTTGGCAGGGGCCCGAGCGCGCTAAGTGCAGCCGCGACGGGCAACCAGACGGGCAACCAGACGGGCAGGCAGAGGAGTCTCATCGGTGCGTTCTTCCCTCGCAGCCAGGGTCCGCAGGATGGCCCCGGCCGGTCTCCCGTCAAGGATCGCGGCGGCGCTCGCGCTCCTCCTCGCAGGGATGTCATCGGCCGCGGCGCACGAGGTGCAGCCCTCGGTGATGAACCTCGTGCTCGAGGGCGACCGGGCGCGGATCGAGGTGCAGGCGAATGTGGAGCCCTTCATCGCCGGGGTCGACCTCGCCGGGCTCGCCAACACCAACGACAGCGCCCGCTCGGCGGAGAACGACCGGTTGCGGCGCCTGCCTCCCGGAGATCTCGCGGCGGCGTTCGAGGCGGCCTGGCCGCAGATCGCCGAGGACCTGTCGCTGCGGGTGGACGGCACGCCGGTGCCGTTCGATCTCGAGGCGGTCGAGGTGCCGGAGGTGGGGGACCCGGACCTGCCGCGGATCTCGACCTTCCGGGCCGAGGCGGCGCTGCCGCCGGGCGACGCGCCAGTGACGGTGACCTGGGCGCCGCGGCTCGGCGGCGTCGCGATCCGGCAGATGGGCCTCGGCCAGGAGGGCTACACGGGCTATCTGCCGTCAGGCGGGGCGAGCGACCCGATCCCGCGGGAGGGCGCGGAGCGCGAGGGCTTCGGCGCCGCGCTCCTGACCTACATTCCCGTCGGCTTCGCGCATATCGTGCCGCTCGGGCTCGACCACATCCTGTTCGTGCTGGGGCTCTTCTTCCTCTCGACGCATCTCGGCCCGCTCCTGTGGCAGGTCACCGCCTTCACCCTGGCGCATACGCTGAGCCTGGCGCTCGCCGCGCTGGGGGTGGTGTCGGTGCCCGCGGGCGTGGTGGAACCGCTGATCGCGGCCTCCATCGTCTATGTGGGGGTGGAGAACGTCCTGTCGCGAGGCATGTCGCGCTGGCGGCCGCTGGTGGTCCTGGCCTTCGGATTGCTGCACGGGCTGGGCTTCGCGGGGGTGCTCGGCGAATACGGGCTCGGGGAGTCGCAGTTCGCGGCGAAGCTCGTGGGGTTCAATCTCGGGGTGGAGCTCGGCCAGCTCGCGGTGATCGCGGCCGCGGCGCTCCTCGTCGCCGGGGCGATCCGGGCGGACGGACGCGAGCCGGGCGACCGCGGCAAGGCGGGCGCGTTCCTCATCCTCGCCTTCGGCGCGGCGCCCGGGGCGATGGCGCTGTCCTCCCTGCTGGCGCCGGGACTCGGCCTGCTGCCGGTGATCGCGGCGGCGGCGGTTCTTCTCGGGCTCACCGGCGCGGCGCTCGCCGAGGACGGCGCGGACCGCTACAAGCGCGGCGTGGCCGATCCGGCCTCGATCCTGATCGCTCTGGCGGGGGCCTACTGGGTCGTGGAGCGGACGGTGCTCTGAACTTCGGCGAGGGCCGCGGCCCTTGGAACATGGGGCATGGGGCTACATAAGCGGGGAAACGACACCGAAGCAGAAAGTCGCGGCCGATGAGCCTCAGCATGACCGAAGCGCGCGCCGTCGCCGCAGCGGCGGAGCCCTTTCGCCGGATCGCCATCGTCGGCAGCGGCGCCTGGGGCACGGCGCTCGCCACGGTGGCGCGCCGCGCCGGACGGGAGGTGGTGATCTGGGGACGCGACGCCGAGACGGTGGCGGCGATCCGCGACCGGCACGAAAATCCTAGATACCTTCCCGACGTGGCCCTGCCCGAAGGGATCGAGGCGACGACGGACATGGCCGAGGCGCTGGGCCGCGCCGAGGCGGTGCTGATCGTGACCCCCTCGAAGACGCTGCGCGAGGTCTGCGCGCGGATGCGCCCGCACCTGCCCGAGGGCGTGCCGGTGGCGCTCTGCGCCAAGGGGATCGAGGCCAAGACCGGCCTGCTCCTTGGCGAGGTCGCGGGAAGCGAGCTCCCCGGCCACGCGATCGGCGCGCTGTCGGGGCCGACCTTCGCCAAGGAGACGGTGCTGGGTCACCCGACCGCGGCGACCGTCGCCTTCGAGTTCACCTATCGCGACCGGCTCGACCCGCAGAAGAGCCCCGCCGCGCGGCTGGCGCTCTCGATGAGCTCGGAAAGCTTCCGCCCCTACATCTCCGACGACATCGTGGGCGTCGAGATCGGCGGCGCGGTGAAGAACGTGATCGCCATCGCCTGCGGGATGATGAGCGGGGCGGGCTTCGCCGAGAACACCCGCGCCGCCCTCATCACCCGCGGCATGGACGAGATGAAGACGCTCGCGGAGAACCTGGGCGGCCGGCGAGAGACGGTGACGGGCCTCTCGGGGGCGGGCGACCTGACGCTGACCTGCTCCTCGACCACGTCGCGGAACATGAGCCTCGGGACCCAGCTCGGACGCGGCCTGAAGCGGTCGGAATGTTTCGACGGGCAGGACGTGGTGGTCGAGGGCGAGGTGAACTCCGTCTCCGTGGTCGACCTGGCCCGCAAGATCGGCGTGACGCTGCCCATCTGCCAGTCGGTCCACGACGTGCTGCACGACGGCGCCGACATCACCCGGACCTTCCGGGACCTCTGGGCGCGGCCGATCGAGGCCGAGCCGAAGGGCATGGGATACCTCTTCAAGCATCCATTCGGAGAACCGGCATGAACGACATCGAACCTCCGGCCCGCGAGATCGGGAGCTGCAAGTTCGTTCTCGCCACCGACCTCGACGGCACCTTCCTCGGCGGCAGCGACGAGGATCGCCGGCGGCTCTACGACTGGATCGAGGAGAACCGCCAGACCATCGGGCTGATCTTCGTCACCGGGCGCGATCCGCGCTTCATCGTCGAACTCTGCGACGGCGGCGTGCCCTGGCCGGAATACGTGGTCGGCGACGTGGGCACCACGATCGCCCGGGTCCGGGACCGCGAGATCGAGCCGATCGAGCCCCTGGAGGAGGAGATCGCGGATCGCTGGAAGGATTCAGGCGACCGGGTGCGCGAGGCGCTCGATAACGCGCCCGGCCTCACCCTGCAGCCGACCGAGTTCCGCTACCGCGTCAGCTACGACCTCGACCCCGACCGGTGCGAGCGGTCCACCGCGGAGAAAGTGGAGGAGATGGGGCTCGACTGGCTGGTCTCAAACAACAGGTATTTCGACGTCCTGCCGAAGGGCGTCTCCAAGGGCCCCTCGATCAAGCGCCTCGTCAATCATCTGGGGGTCGCGCCCACCATCGTGCTCTGCGCCGGCGACACGCTGAACGATCTCTCGATGCTCGAATGCGGCCTCCCGGCGGTCGCCGTGGGCGGCTCCGAACAGGCGCTCGTGGACCGGGTCGAGCCGCTCTCCCATGTCTACATCGCCGACGCCATCGGCGCGGCCGGCATCCTGGAGGCGGTGCACGCGCTCGACATGCACGCCACCCCCGCGGATGCCGACGAAACCGACGCCTGAACCGCAATTGCATTTGGAGGAGGCGCCATGCCGTCCGACCTCGTGATCGTCTATCATCGCCAGCCCTACGAGGAGGTGGAGGTCGACGGAAGGATCGAATTCCGGGAGAACAAGAGCCCCAACGGCATCGTGCCGACGCTGAAGGGATTCTTCGGTCGCGTGGACAAGGGCGCCTGGGTGGCGTGGAAGCTGGCCGAGGACCCCGCCAACCCCGATTTCGAGCGGGTGGTGGAGATCGAGGACAGCTACGGCAAGTATTCCGTCTCCCGCCTGCCCCTGACCGAGGCGCAGGTGAAGTCCTTCTACCACGTCACCTCGAAGGAGGCGTTCTGGCCGATCCTGCACTCGTTCAAGGAGAAGTACGATTACGACCCGGTGGACTGGCCGACCTTCCGCGAGGTGAACTGGGCCTTCGCCGAGGCGGCGGCGGCGGAGGCCGCCGAGAACGCGGTGGTCTGGGTGCACGACTACAACCTGTGGCTCGTGCCCGGATACCTGAGAAAGCTGCGACCGGATGTGCGGATCAGCTTCTTCCACCACACGCCCTTCCCCTCGGCCGACATGTTCAATGTCCTGCCGTGGCGCCGGGAGATCGTCGAATCGCTCCTGTGCTGCGACGTCGTGGGCTTCCACATCCCCCGCTACGCCGCGAACTTCGTCGGCGTGGCCGAGAGCCTCTTCGAGGTCGAGACCGGGCACCGGGTGGACGTGAACCCCGACTTCGTCAAGGAATACGTCGCGCTGAGCGAGCGGCGCACGGCGCGCTGGGTGAAGTACATGGGCCGCAAGGTGCATGTGCAGGCCTCGCCGGTTGGCGTCGACATCGACTACATCGAGTCGAAGGCCGGGACCGACGAGACGACGGAGAAGGCGCGCCGGATCCGCGAGGACATGGCGGGCGGGGCGATGATCCTGTCGGTCGGTCGCACCGACTACACCAAGGGCGGCACCGACCAGCTGCTGAGCTTCGAGCGCATCCTCGACACCAATCCCGGAGCTCCACGGCAAGGTGCGGCTGATGCATGTCTCGGTCAGCGCCAACCGCAACATGACCGTCTACGAGGGCATCCAGAACGACATCGAGCGCACGGTGGGGCGGATCAACGGCCGCTTCGGCACCTTCGACTGGACGCCGGTGACGCTGATGAGTCGGGCGATCCCCTTCGACGAGCTCGTCGCCTATTACCGCGCCGCCGACGTCGCCTGGATCACGCCGCTCGCGGACGGGATGAACCTCGTCGCGAAGGAATTCGCCGCCTGCCGGGACGACCTCCGGGGCGCGCTGGTGCTGTCGGAATTCGCCGGCGCGGCGGTGGAGATGGGTTCGGCCATCGTCGCCAACCCGTTCAGCCACAAGTCGATGGACAAGGCCATCCTGCAGGCGCTCGACATGGACGAGACCGAGCAGGAGGACCGGATGCGGCACATGCGCGCGACGATCAGGAAATACGACATCAAGGCCTGGGCGGAGGACCAGATGGCGGGTTTCGCCGGCGTCGACGGGCCGGACTAGGCCGGCCCCGGCCGGTCAGGCGCCGGCAGAGACGTCGAATTCGACCTCGTGCTCGGCGCCGGCGGCGTGATCCTCGGTCTCCTCGACGTAGCGGATGGTCATCCGCTCGAAGGTCAGGACAAGCCGCTCCGGGATCAGGCGGATGGGTTCGCTGACGTCGTTGTACTGGTCGAGCATCTCGTAGCCCGCGACGGCCACGTTCGACAGCGTGATCACGAGATAGTCGAACTCCGCCCCCTGGGTGGACTTGCGCACCGAGAGCACCGCCTCAGCGAAGCTCCTGCCCCGCATCGCCGCGAGCGCGAGATGCGGCGAGGCGGCGTCGTAGAACTTGTCGAGAACGAGGGGGCCGACCTCGGCCCGTGCCCGCCGCCGGCCGGAGCCGGGCGCGGCGGCGGCGTCCCGGGCCACCTGCCAGGACAGGCGATGGATCGCGATCTCGCCCTCGTGGCCGTCGCGGCGGGACTCGCCGGGAATGTCGGGAAGCTTCAGATACCCGTCGAGCAGGATTGGCGTGATTGCGGCCATGTTCCGGCGCTCCCTCCGATGGGCGCCGGTCGCGCGCCCGGACCGGAGGGTAGCACGTTCCCGGCCGGGGCACCCCGAAAACTGCGCGAGGGAGGTGCCAGATGTCGCACCCCCTTGGCGCGGCGAGCCAGGAACGTAAAGTGAACGGATGGCCCGGCTCTCGCTCCAGGACAAGCTCGCGATCCTCTCGGACGCCGCCAAGTACGACGCCTCCTGCGCCTCGTCGGGGACGGCGACGCGCTCCTCGCGGAAGGGCGACGGGCTGGGCTCGACCGAAGGGTCGGGCATCTGCCACGCCTACGCGCCGGACGGGCGCTGCATCAGCCTGCTGAAGATCCTGCTGACGAATTTCTGCATCTACGACTGCGCCTATTGCGTGAACCGGGTGAGCTCGAACGTGGCCCGCGCGCGGTTCACGGTGGACGAGGTCGTGACCCTGACGCTGGAATTCTACCGGCGCAACTACATCGAGGGGCTGTTCCTCTCCTCGGGCATCGTGCGCTCGCCGGACGAGACGATGGGCGAGATGGTGGAGATCGCGCGCAAGCTCCGGCTCGAGCACCGCTTCCGCGGCTACATCCACCTGAAGACCATCCCCGACGCCGATCCGGGCCTGATCGAGCAGGCGGGGCTCCATGCCGACCGGCTGTCGATCAACGTGGAATTGCCGACCGATGCGAGCGTGAAGGCGCATGCGCCGGAGAAGAACCCGGCCACGATCCGCAAGGCTATGGCCGACGTGCGGATTCGCAAGGAGGCCGCGGGGGAGCGCAGCCACACCGGAAGGCGGCCGCCGAGATTCGCCCCCGCCGGGCAATCGACGCAGATGATCGTCGGTGCGGACGGGGCAAGCGACGCCACGATCCTCGGCCAGTCGACGCGGCTCTATGCCTCCTACGGGCTGAAGCGGGTCTACTATTCCGCCTTCTCGCCGATCCCCGACGCCACCGCCAAGCTGCCCCTAGTCCGCCCGCCGCTGGAGCGCGAGCACCGGCTCTACCAGGCGGACTGGCTCCTGCGCTTCTACGGCTTCGAGCTCGGCGAGATCACGGGCGCGACGGCGGACGGCAATCTCGATCTCGCGATCGACCCGAAGCTCGCCTGGGCGCTGGCGAACCGGCACCATTTCCCGGTGGACGTGAACCGGGCGCCGCGGGAGATGCTCCTGAGGGTGCCGGGGATCGGGACGAAGACGGTGGGCCGCATCCTCTCCACGCGCCGTCACCGGAGCCTGCGCTACGACGACCTGGCGCGGATGGGCGCGGCGATGCGGAAGGCACGCGCCTTCGTGAGCCTGGGCGGCTGGACGCCGGGACCGCTCACCGACAGCGCCGACCTGCGCGCGCGTTTCGCGCCGCCGCCCGAGCAGCTCGCGCTCTTCTGATGGCGACGGTCGCGCTGCCCGCGCTCGGAACCGCCGCCGCGTGGCGGGACGCGGCGCGGAGACTGCTGGCGGCGGGCGTGCCGCCCGAGGAGGCGATCTGGCAATACGGCGACGCCGGCCTCGATCTCTTCGCGGGCCCCGCCGGCGCCCCCTCCCCCGGCACGGCCACCGTGCCCCGGAGCTTCGTGGCGCTGGCGGAGGTGGTCTGCTGGCATGCCGACCCGGAGCGCTTCGCGCGGCTCTACGCGCTGCTCTGGCGGCTGCGGGAGCTGCCGGGGCTGATGCAGGACCGGGGCGATGCGGGCCTCGCCCGGCTGCGGGAGATGGAGAAGGCGGTGCGCCGGGACCGACACAAGATGACCGCCTTCCTGCGGTTCCGGGAGATCGATTCGATGGGCGACAGGCGCCGCTTCGCCGCCTGGTTCGAGCCCGACCACAATATCGTGGAGCCGATCGCGCCGTTCTTCGCCCGCCGCTTCGGCGACATGGACTGGGTGATCGCGACCCCGGACCTGACGGCCAGCTTCACCGGAGGCGAGATCGGCTTCGGGCCCGGACGGGCGAAGCCGCCCCTGCCCGAGGATGCGACCGAAGCGCTCTGGTCGACCTATTTCCGGAACATCTTCAATCCCGCGCGCCTGAAGGTGAAGGCGATGCAGGCGGAGATGCCGCGGAAATACTGGAAGAATCTGCCCGAGGCGGCGGCGATCCCGGACCTGATCGCCGGCGCCGAGGCACGGGCGCGGCAGATGCAGGCGGCGGCGCCGACGCGCGCCCCGGCGCGTGCGGCGAGAATCGGAGAAAGACTCAGGATGGTCGAGGAGACGCCGCCGGTGGACGATCTTGACGCGCTGCGGCGGCAGGCGTCGGCCTGCGACCGCTGCCCGCTCCACGCGCAGGCCACGCAGGTCGTGGTCGGCGAGGGACCGCGCGACGCGGCCCTGATGGTCGTGGGCGAGCAGCCGGGAGACCAGGAGGATCTGGCCGGGCGGCCCTTCGTCGGACCGGCGGGGCAGCTCTTCGACCGGATCGCGGCGGAGGCGGGGCTCGACCGCTCGACAGCCTACGTCACCAATGCGGTGAAGCATTTCAAGTTCGCGCCCCGCGGCAAGCGGCGCATCCACCAGAAGCCCGATGCGGGCGAGGTGGAGGCCTGCCGCTTCTGGCTCGACATGGAGCGGGATCTGGTGCGTCCGAAGCTGATCCTCGCCATGGGGGCGACGGCGGCGGCGAGCGTGACCGGCCGCGGCCAGGGCATCATGAAACGGCGCGGCACGTTCGAGGCGGCGGAAGACGGCACGCCGGTCCTGCTGACGCTGCATCCCTCCTACCTGCTGCGGGTGCCGAACGCGCAGGCGAAGGCGGCGGCCGAGCGGGACTTCCGCGCCGATCTGGAGGCGGCGGCGGGCTGGCTCAGCGAGAACGCCGCCTGAGCCTCAGACCTTCCCGCTCGCCGAGAGCATCACCGCGACCGGCCGGGTGGAGCGGATCTCGGCGAGGAGGATGACGAGGCTCGCGGTCATCGGCACGGCGAGGATCGCCCCGGCGAGCCCCCAGAGCGCGCTCCAGGCGGAGAGCGCGAGCAGCACCACGAAGGGGCTGAGATTGAAGGCCCGCCCCATGAGGCGGGGCTCGAGCCAGCCGCCGACCGCAATCTGCGCGGCGCTGAGCGAGACCGTCGCGAGGCCCGCCATGGCGAGCGAGCCGAATTGCGCGAGGCTCAGGAGCACCGGGAAGATCACGCCCGCGACCGAGCCGATATAGGGGATGTAGTTGAAGAACCCGATGAGCACCGCCCAGAACAGCGCGAACTCGATCCCGATCAGCAGCATGATCCCGTAGGAGATGACGGCGAGGATCACGTTCACCACCGTCTTGACGAAGAGGTACTCGCCGATCCGGTCGTTGATCCGGCCGAGGAGCGCCAGCGCCCGCTCGCCCTCGGATTCGTCGCCCAGCGCCATCACCACCTTGCGCGCCAGGAGGCCGCGTTCGGCGAGGAAGAAGGAGGCGTAGAGGACGACGAGGAACAGCGTCGAGCCGATGCCGCGGAGCGACAGCAGGAGCGGCGTCGCCAGGGAGCGGATGTCGATCTGGTCGAAGGTGGCGCGCCGGAGGTTCTGCCAGTTCGGCTCGTTCTCGATGCCGAGCATGTTGGCGACCTGGGTGACGAGGGCGTCGAGATTGAATTCGTAGCCCGGCAGCGCGGTGACGACGCGGGCGATGTTGGAGATGACGAGGGAGAAGAGAAGGACGACGGCGCAGGCGAAGCCGAGCAGGACGACGATGCGGCGCGCCCAGGCGGGAAGGCGGCCGAGAAGCGGCAGCCGGGAGAGAGTCTCGGCGGCGGCGGAGAGCACGTAGACCGCGATCACCGCAGAGATCACGGGGATCAGCACGGGGCGGCCGATCCAGAGAATCCAGCCGATCATCAGCAGGAGGCCGGTGGCGTAGGTCAGGTTCCTGATGCCCGCTCTGTCCCGCATTCCGTCTGGCTCCCGGTCCGGCGGCTCGCGGATACAGGACAAGTCCGACCGCGCCTAGATGGCGCGCTTGCGGAAGGGTCGGATCGGTGCTCCGCTCCGCCGTCCCCGAAAGGAGCCCGGCGCGATGACCGACATGCCCGCCAGAGACCCGTCCCGGGCGGCCGCCGGCGTGGCGATGATGTGCGCGGGCGTCGGATGCCTGAGCATGAACGACGCCATCGGCAAGATCCTGACGGAGGGATATGCGCCGGTGCAGATCCTGTTCCTGCGCAACGCGCTGGCGCTGCCGGTGGCGGCGCTGGTCGCCTGGAGGATCGGCGGGGTGGACGCGCTGGTCTCGCGGCGGCCTCTCGCGCATCTGGTGCGCGGCGCGCTGTGGCTCTGCGCCGCGGCGTCGTTCTTCACCGGCCTGAGCCTCATGGGGCTCGCGGAGGCGACGGCGCTGATCTTCGTGGCGCCGATCTTCATCACCGCGATCTCGGGGCTCCTGCTCGGGGAGGAGGTGGGGCCGCGGCGCTGGACCGCGGTGCTCGTGGGCTTCGCGGGGGTGCTGATCGTGGTCCGGCCGGGAAGCGTGGCGTTCCAGCCCGCCGCGCTCTTCCCGCTGGCGACGGCGGTGTTCTACGCCGCGCTGATGCTGAGCGCGCGCTGGGTGGATCCGCGGGAGGGCATGTGGACCATGATGCTCTATCTCGTCGGCGGCGGCGCGCTCTTCAGCGGTCTCGCGAGCGCCCCGGTCTGGGTGCCGGTCCGGGGCGAGGACCTGTGGCTCTTCGCCGGCATCGCGCTCTTCGGCACGCTCGGCATGACGCTGATGACCCAGGCCTTCCGACTCGCCCCGGCGGTGCTGGTCGCGCCGCTCGACTATACCGCCCTGATCTGGGCTACCGGTCTCGGCTGGGCGATCTGGCACGAGGTGCCGGACGCGGCGACCTATCTCGGAGCGGCGGTGATCGCCGCGAGCGGGGCGTTCATCGTCTGGCGGGAACGCCGGCAGGGGGCCTGAGGGGCGGAGGAGTCAGGCGTTGAAGAGGAAATGCATAACGTCGCCCTCCTGGACGACGTAGGACTTGCCCTCGACGCGCATCTTGCCCGCGTCCTTGGCCCCCGCCTCGCCGCCGAGGGCGACGTAATCGTCGTAGGCGGTGGTCTCGGCGCGGATGAAGCCGCGTTCGAAATCGCCGTGGATCACCCCGGCGGCCTGGGGCGCGAAGGTGCCGCGCGGAATCGTCCAGGCGCGGGCCTCCTTGGGGCCGACGGTGAAGTAGGTCTGCAGGCCCAGAAGGTCGTAGCCGGCCTTGATGAGCCGGTCGAGACCGGCCTCCTCCAGCCCGAGCTCCGCGAGGAATTCCTGCGCTTCCCCGGCGTCGAGCTGGGCGATCTCCTCCTCGATCCGGGCGGAGATGACGACCGTTCCCGCGCCCTCCTCCGCCGCCATCCCGGCGACCCGCTCGGAGAGCGCGTTGCCGGTGCCGGCCTCGTCCTCGGGGACGTTGCAGACGTAGAGGATGGGCTTGGTGGTCAGGAGCTGGAGCATCCGCCAGGCCTTGAGGTCATCCGGCGCGACCTCGACGGAGCGCGCCGGCCGCCCCTCCTCCAGCACGGCCTGGGCGTCCTTCAGGAGGCGCTCCTGCTGCACGGCCTCCTTGTCGCCGCCGCGGACCTTGCGCGAGAGCCCCTGCAGCCGCCGCTCGATCGAGTCGAGATCGGCCAGCATCAGCTCGGTCTCGATCGTGCGGGCGTCGGAGACGGGATCGACGCGCCCCTCCACATGGGTCACATCGTCGTCCTCGAAGCAGCGCAGGACATGGGCGACGGCGTCGCATTCGCGGATGTTGGCGAGGAACTGGTTGCCGAGCCCCTCCCCCTTCGCGGCCCCCTTCACGAGGCCGGCGATGTCTACGAAGGTCATCCGCGTCGGCACGACCTGCTTCGACCTGGCGATGCCGGCGAGGGTGTCGAGCCGGCGATCGGGCACGGCGACCTCGCCCACATTGGGCTCGATGGTGCAGAAGGGGAAGTTCGCCGCCTGCGCCGCGGCGGTCTTCGTCAACGCGTTGAAGAGGGTCGACTTGCCGACATTGGGCAGCCCGACGATTCCCATCCTGAAGCCCATCGGGGTCTCCGTCCTGCCGAAAAAAAGACGGCGACCTTCTAGGCCGATCGCCGGGGAGGGGCAATGGCGTGTCCCGTCGCTGCGGGATTCCGCTTCGCTAGCACCCGCCAAGAGGGGTCGCGACCTGCAGGCGCGGCTCCGGATCCCGGGTTCCGCCTCGCTCCTGCTAGGAGACCCGCGCGGGGGACCGTGAAGGTGCGGAGGGTCTCTCGATGGACGGCGATGCAGACCGCGACGGCGACGCCCCGAGGGATCAGAAGCGGCGTTCGCGGCGGTCGGCGTGATCCTGGTAGATCAGGATCCAGGCGAGGATGACGAACATCGGATGCGTCAGGCCGCCGGAGATCAGGATCGCCGGAATCCAGATCACGAAGACGATGATCGATAGGAAGAGCCGGCCGAGAAGCAGGATCGAGAGCGGCGGAAGAAAGAGGGCGAGGACGTAGTTCATGACCGGAAGATAGGCAGCGCGTCGCCATTGCACAATATCGCCGCGTCCGTCACAGATCGCCGGACGGAGCCTCGATTGGAGGAGAGATGGGCCGGATCGCAGACCGCTTCGCCGCGCTGAAGGCCGAGGACCGCAAGGCCTTCGTCGCCTACATCATGGGCGGGGATCCGGATTTCGAGGGCTCGCTCGCGCTGATGAAGGGGCTGCCCGAGGCCGGGGTCGACATCGTCGAACTGGGCATGCCCTTCACCGACCCGATGGCCGACGGGCACACGATCCAGCTCGCCGGGCAGCGCGCGCTCGCAGGCGGGCAGACGGTGGAGCGGACGCTCGCCATGGTCCGCGCCTTCCGCGAGACCGACGGCGAGACGCCGGTGGTGGCGATGGGCTACTACAACCCGATCTATTCCCGCGGCGTCGAGCGGTTCCTCGGCGAGGCGGCCGAGGCGGGGATCGACGGTCTGATCGTGGTGGACCTGCCGCCCGAGGAGGACGAGGAGCTCTGCCTGCCCGCCAGGGCGCACGGCATCGACTTCATCCGCCTCGCGACGCCGACGACCGACGACGCGCGCCTGCCACGCGTGATCGAGAATACCAGCGGCTTCGTGTATTACGTGTCGATCACCGGGATCACCGGCGCGGCCAGCGCCGAGGCCGCCGATGTCGCTCCGGACGTCGCGCGGATACAGGCCGCCTCCGGCCTGCCGGTGGTGGTGGGGTTCGGCATCCGCACGGCGGAGGCGGCCCGCTCGTTCGCCGCGGTGGCGGACGGCTGCGTGGTGGGATCGGCGATCGTCGGCGAACACGCGGCCGGCAAGCCGCTCGAGGAGGTGCTGGGCTTCGTCCGCGGGCTAGCCGAGGGCACGCACCGGGCCTGACAAGCCGTCCCCTCGCGCTATCTTGGCGGCGAGGCGCCAACGAGGGACAGGGAGCCGGCCGATGACGAAGCAGAAGACCCAGATCGTCGTGGTCGGCGGCGGCGCGGCGGGGCTCGGCCTCGCGCGCAAGCTCGGCGCGAAATATCCGCGCGCGACCCACGACGTGATCCTGATCGACCGCAACAGGACCCATGTCTGGAAGCCGCTCCTGCACGAGATCGCCGCCGGCTCGCTCGACCCCAATCTCGACGAGATCGGCTATGGCGGGCACGCGGTGCGCTGGGGCTACCGCTACTTCAACGGCACGCTCGAGAAGGTCGACCGGGAGCGGCGGAAGGTGATCACCGCGCCGCTCCACGACGAGGAGGGGCGGATCGTCGTCGACCGGCACGAGATCCGCTACGACTGGCTCGTCCTCGCCATCGGCGGGGTGGCGAACGATTTCGGCATCCCGGGCGTGCGCGAGCACGCGCTCTTCCTTGAGGACCGGCGGCAGGCGGATCGGTTCCGCCAGAAGCTGCTGAACGCCTGCCTGCGCATCAACGACAGGCGGGAACTGAAGGGCGAGGAGGCGATCCTGCCGATCTGCATAGTCGGCGGCGGCGCGACGGGGGTGGAGCTCTCCGCCGAGCTCGTCAATTCGGCGAAGGCGCTGCGCTCCTACGGTCTCGAGGTCTTCGACGACAGCGCCATCCGGATCACGCTGCTCGAGGCCGGCCCGCGGCTCCTGCCCGCCCTGCCCGAGGAGGTGTCCGACAAGGTGGCGGGAGAGCTGCGCAATCTCGGCGTCGACGTCCGCACCGACACGATGGTGACGGAGGTCAAGCCGGGCCTCGTCGAGACCAAGGGCGGCGGGAGTATCGAGGCGGAGATGATCCTCTGGGCGGCGGGCGTGCGCGGCGATCACGGGCTGGCGGAGATCACCGATCTCGAATTGTCGCGCCAGAACCGCATCGTGGTGGAGCCGACGCTCCGCACGCCGCAGGACGAGCGCATCTTCGCGATCGGCGACTGCGCGAGCTGCGTTCTGCCCGGCGAGGAGAGCCCGGTCCCCCCCCGCGCGCAATCCGCCCAGCAGATGGCCGACCACATGGTCGGCCAGCTCGACCGGGCGATGAAGGGCCGCGACCTCACGATCTTCGTCTATCGCGACAAGGGAGCGCTGGTCTCCCTGGCGCGGTTCGACACGCTTGGCTCGCTCATGGGCAATCTCGTCGGGGGACAGATGGCGATCCAGGGCCGACTCGCCCGGCTGGCCTACATGTCGCTCTACCGGATGCACCTGATGTCGGTGCATGGCTGGGTGCGGGGGCCGATCCACATCCTCGTCTCGGAGATCTCGAAGGTGACCCGCCCCGCCCTCAAGCTGCACTAATACTACCGTTGCGCATCGTGCCGTATCTTCCGATGGCTGATTGCCGCTGCGGCCTGATGCTCGCGTCGCCACCGGGACCAGGCCCAGACGAAGGCGGGGTGCGTGCGCGGCGCCATCAGCAGCCTGGCGATCAGCCTGCGGGTCTCCGGCATCGTCGGAAGCTTTGCGAGCGCGGCCGTCATGCTGCCTGCCGGGTGTCTGGACTCGTTTTGTCCCCGAGGGCTTTGCCGAAAGCCAGCCGGCGCTGCGCGGCGGCGAGGTGGGCGAGGAAGGCCTGGGCCGCCATGACGAGGCTCGTGTGACGGTGCCAGCCGTGCCAGGAGCGGGCCTCGCAGTGGTCGAGGCCGAGGTCGTCCTTGGCGCGCGCGAAGCACTCCTCGATTGCCCAGCGGGAGCCGGCCGCGGCGGCGAGCTCGGGCAGCGAGGTGCCTTCGCGCGCGCAGGCGAAGGCGTAGGCGAGCGCATCGCGGCGCCGGCTGCGCCGGATCAGCAGCCAGCGCTCGAAGCCCGCCCCTCGGTCCCAGGAGAGCGGCACGCGTGCCCAGTCGCAGAGCCGCGGCCCCTTCGCACCCTCGCCGGCGGTGAGCGAGGCCCAGTCCCCGTCGTCCAGCTCGGCCGCGACCGTGGCGGGGTCAGTCTGCACCAGACCCCAGTCCTCGGCGAGGAAGCGTATGCTCTGGTTCGAGCGCACAGCGAGCACGTAGGGCTGCCCGCGGCCCTCGAGCAGGCGCCGCAGCTGGTAGTCCGAGCCGTAGAGCGCGTCGGCCAGCACCCAGGCGCAGGGCAGCCCCGCATCGAGAAGGCGGGCGATCATCGCCCGCGCCATCGTCGGCCTGGTGGCAAAGGCGACGTCGTCGGGAACGCGGGCCTTGCGCCGCCGCGCCTCGTCCTCCGCCCAGTCCTTGGGCAGGTATAGCTGACGGTCGACGAGCGCGTGGCCCCAACGGCTGGCATAGGCCGCGAAGACCCCCACCTGGCAGTTCTCGATCCGCCCCGCCGTGCCGGAATACTGCCGCCCCACGCCCACCGAGTGCCGGCCCTTCTTGAGGAACCCGGTCTCGTCCAGAACCAGCACCCCACCCGGATCTCTCAACGCTTCGACCGCATAGTCCCGCACCAGGTCACGAAGCCGGTCCGCCGACCAAGAGCTGCGCCCGAGCAGGGACTGCACGCGGTAGGGCTTCGCCAGCCCCGCTTGCTCCGCCAGCATCCAGCCCGTCTTGCGCTCTGCCCCGGACAGCAGCCCCTCGACGAACGCTCCCGCCGTCTCGCGCTGCTCGGAGCGCTTGAACGCAAACGCAATCCTTCCCTTCAGCCGCTCAAGCTCGGCCCGCCAGTCGATCAGCGCACCCGTCCACTCCGCCACAGCCATGACCACTCCCGCGCCCTCAACAGACAAACACGATCACAGCATCAACCCATGCGCAACTGTAGTATTAGCCGAGCGTCACATCGAGGACCATCATCAGGATCAGCCCGATGATGAGGCCGGTGGTGGCGGCATCCGCGTGGTCGCCCTGGTGGGTGTCGGGGATGATCTCGTGGCTGATGATGTAGAGCATCGCGCCGGCGGCGAAGGTGAGACCCCACGGCAGCAGCGTCTGGCTGACCGACACCGTGAAGACGCCGAGCGCGCCTCCGAAGGGTTCGACGAGGCCGGTCAGGGTGGCGATGCCGACGGAGGCGAGCCGCCCGTAGCCGAGGCCGAGCAGCGCGACGGCGACCGCCAGCCCCTCGGGGGCGTTCTGCAGGCCGATGCCGGTGGCCAGCGCGACGGCCGCCTCGCGGTCCTGGCCGCCGAATCCGACGCCGACGGCGAGCCCCTCGGGCAGGTTGTGGATGGTGATCGCCAGGATGAAGAGCCAGATCCGGGCCAGCCGCTCGGCTGGGACGCCCTCGCGGCGGCCCTCGAAATGCTCGTGCGGCAGGATGGCGTTGAGGCCGGCGACGAAGCCCGAGCCGGCGGCGAGGCCGCCGGCCGCAACGAGCGCGGCGGCCGTGGTTGCGCCATAGGCGGCCTCGCCGGCTTCGATTCCGGGGAGGATCAGGGAGAAGAAGGAGGCCGAAAGCATCACCCCCGCGGCGAAGCCGAGCAGGATGTCGTTCGCGCGCTGCGAGGGCGCGCGGCCCACGAGCACCGGAAGGGCGCCAATTCCGGTCATCAGCCCGGCCGAGAGGCTCGCCAGGATTCCGAGTGCCACGATGCTCATGCGGCGGCGATGTGGAGCGTCCGGCGGACCCGGCAAGCCTGCGCCTCGCTATCGCGGCCCGAGCCAGGAGTCGTAATCGCTGACGAGAAGACGGGTCGGCGCCACGTCCTCCTCCACCTCCGAGAAGCGGCCGATGGGATCCCTGAAGAGGTTGTCGGTCTCGTCGTCGTTGACGGTGGAGACCTCGCCGACGAGCACGTCGCCCCCCTCGCCCCAGAAGGCGTGCCAGTCGTCCGGCATCAAGGTGACGGATTCGCCCGGCGCGAGCCGCAGCACCTCGCCGGGGCCGTAATCCCGCGCGATGCCGTCGCAACGAACGGTACCGCCCGCATCCGGGTCGAAGGCGCCCGACCCATCGGAGCCGTGCAGTTCCACCGCGAGAGTCGCGCCGCCGCGGTTGATGATGTCCTCGGCCTTGACGACGTGGGTGTGGTGGGGCGTGAGCTGGTCGCGGCGCGAGACCAGGAGCTTCTCCGCGTAGCACATCCCCTGCCCCGCGCGCAGATCGGCCAGCGAGCCGTTGCGGAGCGTGAACAGCACGAGGCCGGTCCTGTCGAACTCGCACAGGCCGAAATCGGTGATGTCCCAGCCCATCCGCGCCGAGACGATGCGGTCCGCGTCCGGCCGCGCGCGGAACTCCTCCGGGCTCCAGCCGGCGAAGGGCGGCAGGACGAAGCCGTGGCGGCGGATCATCTCCTCCGCCTCGGCCATGACGGTGTTGATTCGGGAACGTCTCATCGCTCTCCTCATACCGCACCCATCATCGCCGCCAGGCGCCCGGGCGTAAAGCCGTCTTCCCGAAGGACCCCGCCCTGGGCATCTGGCCTCGGGCGACCGGCAGGACGCCGCCGTCCCGACCGCGGGGGGGGGGCGTGCGGAGAGGTGACCGGAGCGGCGACGGCGCCCCGTCCCGGCGCGGGCAGCGGGCATCTCCGGTCTGCCGCCTCTGGGCGGACTGGTTCCGGCGCCGCCCCGTGGCGAGCCCGGCACCGGCCGGCCGACGCGCGTCAGGCGATGCGGCGCACCGGCGCCGGCGCGCGCGCCCGGCTCCATTCGCGCGCGGCCTCGCCGAAGGCGGTGAAGAGCCGGCGCGAAACCGGGTCGATCGCGGCATTGTATTCCGGGTGCCACTGGACCGACAGGGTGAAGCCCGGCGCGCCCTCGACATAGGACGCCTCGGCGGTGCCGTCCGGCGCGCGGCCGTCGATCACGAAGCGGGGCGCGGGGGTCTCCACCCCCTGGCCGTGGAGCGTATTGGTCATCACGGTGGTGGCGCCCATGAGGCGGTGGAACGGGCCGCCCTCGGCGAAGGTGACCTCGTGGCGCAGCGCGAACTTCTCCTCGATCGTGCCCTCGGGTGGCATCCGGTGGTTCAGACGGCCGGGAAGGTCACGGATCTCGGGATGGAGCGTGCCGCCCAGCGCCACGTTGACCTCCTGATAGCCGCGGCAGATGGCGAAGAAGGGCTGGCCGCGCTCCACGAGCGCCCGGACCAGCGGCAGGGCGATCCGGTCGCGCGGACGGTCGAAATCGCCGTGGGCCTCTGTCGGATCGTGGCCGTATTCCTCGGGATGGACGTTCGGGCGCCCGCCGGGCAGCAGGAAGCCGTCGAAGTTCTCCAGCAGGTCCTCGACCGCCACGAGGTCGGGGTCGGCGGGCACGATGACCGGCATCGCGTCCGCGACCTGCGCCAAGCTCTCCGATATCATCTTGCCGCCGCCGTGGATCTCGTAGGTGTCGTTGATCAAATGGTGATTGCCGATGATGCCGACGACGGGGCGCGCCATGGGAAACTCCTGCAGCGGGATGGACCAGATATAGGCCCTCACCCCCGCGACCGGCAACCGCGGGGCCGTCGCGCGCGGGTCTCGTCGCCCTTCAAGACGCGCGAAACGGCAGCCAGGCCCGTTCAGGCGGCGCCGGTGAGACCGGCGGCCTCCAGCCCCTTCATGCCGGCGGCGGCGTCGTTGTTGGAGACGTCCCCGGTAATTCCGAGGGCGCCGATGACCGTCTCGCCCTCCTTGATGAGCACCCCGCCCGGGACGGGCACCACGGCGCCGGCGAAGGCGCCGTTCATCGCGGTCATGAAATAGTGCTGGTCCTCGGCGCGCTTCATCTGCGCCGAGCCCGGCATGCCGAGCATCACCGCACCGTAGGCCTTGCCGTAGGCGATGGCGAAGCGGCCCGGCGAGGCGCCGTCCTGCCGCTCGAAGGCGAGGACATGGCCGCCCGCGTCGAGGACGATGGCGGAGAGCGGCTTCAGGCCCGCCTCCCTGCCGGCGTCGAAGGTGGCGCGGATGGCGGTGCGGGCCTGGTCGAGCGTGAGGCTCATGGGGGTCTCCTTGTACTGGATGGCGGGGCCGCGGAGGACCGGGCCCCGGGAGCGGAGGGGGACAAGATCAGGCGTTCCGGGCCTTCTTCTCCTGGCGCCGGCCGTGCAGCACCGGCTCGGTATAGCCCGAGGGCTGCTCGCGGCCCTTGAAGACCAGGTCGCAGGCCGCCCTGAAGGCCACGCCGTCATAGCTCGGGGCCATGGGCTGGTAGTCCGGGTCGCCCGCGTTCTGGCGGTCCACCACCTCGGCCATCTTCCTCATCGTCTCCATGACCCTCTCCTCGGTGACGACGCCGTGATGGAGCCAGTTGGCCAGCGCCTGGGAGGAGATGCGGCAGGTGGCGCGGTCCTCCATCTTGCCGACGTCGTGGATGTCGGGGACCGTGGAGCAGCCGATGCCCTGATCGACCCAGCGCACGACGTAGCCGAGGATGCCTTGCGCGTTGTTCTCGATCTCGGCGGCGATCTCGTCGTCGGAATAGTTCTTCCCCGAGGCGAGCGGCAGGGTCAGCAGGTCGTCGAGGGCGGCGCGCGGGCCGCCGCTGGCGATCTGCTCCTGCACCTCGGCGACATCGACGCGGTGGTAGTGGATGGCGTGCAGCGTCGCGGCGGTGGGGGACGGAACCCAAGCGCAGTTCGCGCCCGCCTTCGGGTGGCCGATCTTCTTTTTCAGCATGTCGGCCATCAGCGCGGGCTCGGCCCACATCCCCTTGCCGATCTGCGCCTTGCCCCGGAAGCCGCAGGCGAGGCCGACATCGACGTTCATGTCCTCGTAGGCGGCGATCCAGGTGGAGTTCTTCATCTCTCCCTTGCGGATCATCGGACCGGCCTCCATCGAGGTATGGATCTCGTCGCCGGTGCGATCGAGAAAGCCGGTATTGATGAAGGCGACGCGGGATTTGGCGGCGCGGATGCATTCCTTGAGATTGGCGGAGGTGCGGCGCTCCTCGTCCATGATGCCGATCTTCACCGTGTTGGGCGAGAGGCCCAGCATGTCCTCGATCCGGGCGAAGAGCCGGTCGGTGAAGGCGACCTCCTCGGGACCGTGCATCTTGGGCTTGACCACGTAGATCGATCCGGTCTCGGAATTGCCGCCCTCGCGCCGGAGGTCGTGGATGCCGATCAGCGTCGTCATCACGCCGTCGAGAAGGCCCTCGTGGATCTCGTTCCCGTCGCGGTCGAGGACCGCCGGCGTGGTCATCAGATGGCCGACATTGCGGATCAGCATCAGCGCACGGGCCTTCAGGCGGAGCGTGCCGCCGGGAGCCTTGTATTCGCGGTCCTCGGCGAGGCGGCGGGTGAAGGTCTCGCCGCCCTTGCTGACCTCCTCGGTCAGGTCGCCCCTCATCAGGCCGAGCCAGTTGGCATAGGCGAGGACCTTGTCCTCGGCATCCACGGCGGCGACGGAATCCTCGCAATCCACGATCGCCGACATGGCGCTCTCGAGTTCCACATCCGCGATGCCGGCCTGGTCCTGCGACCCGATCCGGTGGTCCCGGTCGATGTGAAGGACGGCGTGCAGGCCGTTGTTCTTCAGGACGATCTCCGTCGGCTCGGACCCCTCGCCCGCATGGCCGACAAAGGCCTCGGGATCGGCAAGGCGGCGATCGCCGTCCCCGGTACGGATCGCGAGGCCGCCCTCGTCCACGCGATAGGCCGTCGCCTCCCGGTGCGAGCCGGCGGCGAGCGGGAAGATCTCGTCGAGAAGGCCCTTCGACCAGGCGATGACCCGGTCGCCCCGGGCAGGGTCGTAATCGCCGCCCTCGGGCGCATCGCCCATCGCGTCGGTGCCGTAGAGCGCGTCGTAGAGCGAGCCCCAGCGCGCATTGGCGGCGTTCAGGGCGTAGCGGGCATTCATGATCGGGACGACGAGCTGCGGCCCGGCGACGGTGGCGATCTCGGGGTCGGTCGGCGGCGTATCGATCCGGAAATCCTCACCCTCCTCGACGAGATAGCCGATCTCGCGCAGGAAGGAGGTGTAGGCCTCGCGGTCCGATATTTCGCCGGGATGGTCGCGGTGCCAGGCGTCGATGCGCTCCTGCATCTCCGCGCGCGTCTCCAAGAGCGCGCGGTTCTCCGGCCCCATCTCGTGGACGATGTCGGAGAAGCCGGTCCAGAATCCGAGTGCCGACACGTCGAGCCCCGCCAGGGCCTGCTCGTCGACGAAGGCCGCGAGCTCGGCGGCCACCTGCAATCCGTGTCTGTCGACCCGATCCGTCATTCCGGTTTCTCCATGTGCGTCATTCATGCCGAACGTCGCCGCGCATGCCGCGACACCGGTCGGAGCAGTATTTCACCTCGTCCCAGACGTCCCTCCACTTCCGTCGCCAGGTGAAGGGACGCCCGCAGACGGCGCATGTCTTCGTCGGCAGATCGCATGTCCGCCGCCGATGCGCCATCAGCCGGCGGATTGTTCGGCGTTATCTTCCTCGATCGGCTGATCGTTGCCGGGCTCGTTGCCGCTGAAGGACAGCACCGCCACGAGCACGACGAGCAGGACGATGGCGAAGACCACCACCCATTTCATCCCCAGGAGCGGAGCCTTGTGCTTCTTCTCCTGCTTCTTCACATTCGTCTCTGGAGCGGACATCGGCTTTTCCTTCCGTCTTGGCAGATCCGCCGTTGCGGACCCGTTTGGTCGGCAACGTAGGAGACGGCCGAACGTTCGCCACGATTTCGAGAGGTTCCCATGAAGGACGCCGCGCCGCGCACCGTCGAACTCGCCGATTACCGCCCGCCGGCCTTCCTGGTCGAGGCGGTCTCGCTCACCTTCCGGCTCGATCCCGAGGCCACGCGGGTCCTCTCCCGGGTCGGGATGCGGCGCAACCCGGCGGGAGACGGCGGGCCGCTCAGGCTCGACGGCGAGAACCTGACCCTGATCTCCGCCCGGATCGACGGCGCGGAGGTGACGCCGCGGGTGCTGCCCGACGGGCTCGTGATCGACGCGCCGGACGAGTTCGTCTGGGAGGCAGAGGTGGAGATCGCGCCCGGGGCCAATACCGCGCTCGAGGGTCTCTACATGAGCCGCGGGATGTACTGCACCCAGTGCGAGCCGGAGGGTTTCCGCAAGATCACCTACTATCCCGACCGGCCGGACGTGATGGCGCCCTTCGAGGTCAGGATCGAGAGCGAACTGCCGGTCCTGCTGTCGAACGGCGATCCGGTGGAGCGCGGCGCGGGCCACGCCGTCTGGCGCGACCCGTGGAAGAAGCCCGCCTATCTCTTCGCCCTCGTCGCCGGCGATCTCGTCGCCCATTCGGACCGCTTCGCGACGATAGAGGGCCGCGAGGTCGAGCTGAACATCTGGGTGCGGAAGGGCGACGAGGACCGCTGCGCCTACGCCATGGACGCGCTCAAGCGGGCGATGAAATGGGACGAGGAGACCTACGGCCGCGCCTACGACCTCGACGTCTTCAACATCGTCGCCGTGGACGACTTCAACATGGGCGCGATGGAGAACAAGGGGCTCAACATCTTCAACGCCCGCTATGTGCTGGCGAGTCCGGAGACCGCCACGGATGCGGATTACGCCCGGATCGAGGCGATCATCGCGCACGAATACTTCCACAACTGGACCGGCAACCGCATCACCTGCCGCGACTGGTTCCAGCTCTGCCTGAAGGAGGGGCTGACCGTCTTCCGCGACCAGAGCTTCTCGGGCGACGAACGCTCCCGCGGGGTGAAGCGGATCGAGGACGTGCAGATGCTGCGGGCGCGGCAGTTCCGGGAGGATGCGGGCCCCCTCGCCCATCCGGTGCGGCCGGAGAGCTACGTCGAGATCAACAACTTCTACACCGCGACCGTCTACGAGAAGGGCGCCGAGGTCATAGGCATGCTGAAGCTCCTCGTGGGGGAGGACGGCTACCGCGCGGGCTGCGACCTCTATTTCGAGCGGCACGACGGGGAGGCCTGCACCATCGAGGACTGGCTGCGGGTCTTCGAGGACGCGACGGGCCGGGACCTGTCGCAATTCGCGCTCTGGTACCACCAGGCCGGCACGCCGAAGCTGGGCGTCGAGCAGCGGAGGGAGGGAGACGACCTGCTCCTGACCTTCACCCAGGAGGTGCCGCCGACGCCGGGTCAGCCGGAGAAGGTGCCGCAGGTCATCCCCGTCGCCGTCGGCGCCATCGCCCGCGACGGGACGGAGGCGCTGGCGACGCGGGTGATCGAGCTCTCGGAGGCGCGGCAGGACGTCCGCTTCGAGGTCGGCGGGCGCGAGGTCGTGCCCTCGGTCCTGCGGGGATTCTCGGCTCCGGTCGTGCTGCGTCAGGCGCTGACCGCGGCGGACCGGGCGCTGCTCCTCGCCCACGATACCGACCCGTTCAACAAGTGGGAGGCGGGCCGCAGCCTCGCCAAGGAGGCACTGGTCAGGATGGTCGTGGACCGGGCGGAGCCGGACCCGGCCTATCTCGACGCGCTGGCGCCGGTCGTGACCGACGCGGGCCACGATCCCGCCTTCCGCGCCATGGTGCTGGGCCTGCCGTCGGACGACGACATGGCGCAGACGCTCGCGAATTCGGGGACCACGCCCAACCCTGTCGCGATCGCGACGGCGCGGCGCGCGATGAGCGAGGCGATGGCCGCCCGGCTCGAGGGCGATCTCGCCGCCCTGCGCGAGACGATGGCAGTCGAGGGGCCCTATTCCCCGGATGCCGGGAGCGCCGGGAAGCGGTCGCTCCGCAACGCGGCGCTCTCCCTGCTCACGCGGCGCGACGGGGGCGAGCGGGCGCGCGTCCAGTTCGCCGCGGCCGACAACATGACCGACGAGATCGCGGCGCTGACCGCGCTCCAGCGGATCGGCGCGGCGCAGGCGGAAACCCGCCGATTCCACGATCGGTGGCGGGACGACCGGCTGGTGTTGGACAAGTGGTTCATGCTGCAGATCGTGAACGCGCCGGGTGAGACCGGCGCGGCGATCGCGCGGGACCTGACGGAGCATCCGGCCTTCGACTGGCGCAATCCCAACCGGTTCCGCGCGGTGATCGGCGCGGTCGGCGCCAACCATGCGGCGTTCCACGCGTCGGACGGCGCGGGCTATGCCCTGGTGGCCGACTGGCTGATCCGGCTCGATCCGCTGAACCCGCAGACCGCGGCCCGGATGGCGACGATGTTCGAGACCTGGCCGCGCTACGACGCCGACCGCCAGGCGATGATGCGCGAGGCGCTGGAGCGCATCGGCGCGGCGGAGGGGGCGTCCCGCGACACCGGAGAGATCGTCTCGCGCCTTCTCGGCCGGTGATCGCGGCGGCGCGGGCGGAACCGCCCCGCGGTCGTTTCCGTTAACCGCCAAATCACACAATCGACGGAGATCATCATGGCCAAGATAGACGGCGCCAAGATCATCATCATTGCCTCCGACGGCTTCGAGCAGGTCGAACTCACCACCCCGCAGAAGGATCTGCGCGAGGCCGGAGCGGAGGTTCACGTGGCGAGCCCGGACGGACAGGCGGTCAAGGGATGGTATTTCGACCGGTGGGGAGACGACGTCGCGGCCGATCTGAAGATCGCCGACATCGACGTCGAGGACTACGACGCGATGGTCCTGCCCGGCGGGCAGATCAACCCGGACGTTCTGCGCGCCGACGCGGACGCGGTGCAGAAGATCAAGGACTTCGCCGCGACCGGCAAGCCGCTCGCCGCGATCTGCCACGCGCCCTGGCTCCTGATCGAGGCCGATCTGGTGCGCGGCAAGCGTCTGACCTCCTTCAAGTCGATCCGTACCGACCTGAGGAACGCGGGGGCCGAGCCGGTGGAGGAGGAAGTCGCCACAGACGGCAACCTCATCACCAGCCGCAATCCCGACGACCTGCCCGCCTTCGGGCAAGCGATCGTCGACGCGGTGGCGAGCGACCGGACCGCCCGTGACGCCGCCTGACGGACCAGGCGGACGCGGATCCGCTGCAATGGCGGGTCCGCACGTTCATCGGCATTTCTTGCCTTTCGCGCGCCGCCGGGCCAAAAGTTCGATGATGGTCCGACGGGTGGTGGCGTCATGGGTATGAGAGATCGTATCGACGAGCAGATCGTCGAGCGGGCCGCATGGCTCGAGCGACCGAATCCGGGGATCCGGGCGATCCGGGCGGTCCTGAATCGCATCCTCAGCTATGACCGGACCGTCGAACTCGCGGACGAAATGGAAACTTGGTCCGGTCACGACATCATGTCGCGCATGGGCAATCTTCTGGCGCGCGACGTGCGGATCACGGGTCGCAGCCGCATCCCCCGGCACGGCGGCGCGCTCATCGTCTGCAACCACCCGACGGGTATCGCGGACGGGATCATCCTCTACCATTTGCTGTCGCGGATCCGGCCGGACCTCTACTTCTACGCCAATTCGGACATCCTGCGGGTCGTGCCGCAGCTCGACGACATGATCGCCCCGGTCGAATGGCGGCAGGACAAACGCAGCCATTCCAAGACGCGCGAGACCATGGCCTTCACCCGGAAGGCCATGGATGCCGGGCGGCTCGGGATCATCTTTCCCTCCGGGCGCTTGGCGAAGCGTCGCGGCCTGCGGCTGCACGAGCGACCGTGGATGACCTCGGCCGCGATGATCGCCCGGAAGTTCGAGGTTCCGGTCATTCCGGTGAACATCCGCTCCCGCAACTCGGCGCTGTTCTACCTCTTCGACTTCATCCACCCCAGCCTGCGGGACATCACGCTGTTCCACGAGACGCTGAACAAGGCGCGGCAGCCGTTCCGGCTGACGGTGGGCGAGCCGATCTCTCCGAACGCGCTGCTGGGAAGTGCCGAGGAGTCGATCGAGATCATGCGCCGGGCGACCCTGGCGCTCGGCGGTCGGCATGCGCCGGAGGTCTCGCTCGTCGACGTCACGCGCCGGCCCACCTGGGCGGCGCGCCTTCCCTGATCAGTCGATCCCGTCGGCCGCGTCGTCGCGCGTCGCGACCTCGCGAGAGGCGCTCTCCCCACCGCTCTCGCGCGAGGATCCGGAGCTGGCCAGCCGCTCGGGCCGTGGCCTCGGCCTGCGGACCTCGTCGAACTGGCAGTAATCCTGGGACCTGAGCCAGTCGCGCATTTCGGTGCGCTTCGGGTCGGATTTCAGCGGTCCCCAATCGGCCGCGACCCCCTCCGTCCCGTCGCCGTGGATGGCGCCGTCCCGCGGGACCGTCTCCGCCATGATCCGGATCGCGCAGGAGAGGTTTGCCGCGCCGTCGAGCAGCGCGCTGCCGGAGCGGGCGCGACAGCCGAATTCGCGCGCGGTCGCCGGAAGGATCTGCAAGAGCCCGTACCATTGACCGCCGCCGCCGACGGCGCGCGGCTTCCAAGTGCTCTCGTATTTCGCCAGCGCCGAGAGGAAGCCGACCCAAAAGGCGCGGCGCTCGGCATCGTCGGCGGCGAGATAACCCGGACAGAAGCGCCCCACATCCCGCGGCGCGGATTCGACCAGTTCGTCGCCGTGATCCTTCAGGGCCACGATGGCGGCCCGGCTCCAGTCCTCGCCTTCCGCCCGGTGGTCCCAGCGCGCGTCCGGCACCTGATCCGCGGTTCTTTCGCCATTGGCGTCGTCCGCGACGGCCGGGAGGACGAGCAGGAACCAGAGAACGGGGGCGAGACAGCGCATTCCGGAAAGTTAACGGTCCTCCCCGGCGCCGGCAAGGTTGCCGTGGTTCAGCCTTTGGTCGGTTGGCAATAGGGCTGGGACCGGGTCCAGGCCGCCATCTCGGCGCGCTTGGACGCCGAATGGAACGGCCCCCAATCCAGCATGCCCCGGGAGACCGTGCCGCGCCTGGAGACCTGCGCGGCGGCGATGCGGACGCCGCATCGCAGGTTCGCCACCGGGTCCTTCAGTTCGGACCCCGTCTCCGCGTCGCAACCGTAGAGTCGCGCGGTCGAGGGCAGGATCTGCACCAGCCCGTACCAGAGCCCGCCACCGCCGACGGCGTCGGGCCTCCAGGTGCTCTCGTGCTTGGCGAGCGCGGAGAACAGACCGGACCAGAACGCGGCGCGGTTCTCCTCCGTCTGCTCGGGATAGCCCGGACACCATTCGGCGTAGTCGCCGGGGACCATCGCCGGCAGCACCGCCCCGTGGGTCTCGAGCGCGTCGAGCGTGCCTTCCGTCCAGGTCGCCGCGTCGGGACGGAAATCCCAGCGCATCGCCGGCACGTCGGAGCCGGGCGCCCCGGTTTCCTGCGTCGGGACGCAGGCGGCAAGGCCGCAGATCGCGAGAATCGGGAGGAGGCGGAGCATATCGGGTCACTTCTGGCTTGTACCGGTCCTCTGTCCGGCCGGCGGGGGCGAAGTAGACCGATTCGCTCGGGAGAGGCGAGACCCCGCTCACCACGTCGGCAACGTTGCGCTCATCACCGGGCGGGTCTAACACCCGCGAAACCCGGCGACTGAGGATCCGACATGCTCGATCTGACCTACGACCCCCCTGCCCCGAAAGTGATCCAGGGCGCGCGGGACGATTGGGAACTGGTCATCGGGCTCGAGGTCCACGCGCAGGTCGCCTCGAAGGCCAAGCTCTTCTCGGGGGCCTCCACGCAATTCGGGGCGGAGCCGAACTCCAACGTCTCCTTCGTGGATGCCGGCATGCCGGGCATGCTCCCCGTCATCAACGAGGGCTGCATCGCGCTCGCGGTAAAGACGGGGCTGGGCCTCAAGGCCGCGATCAATCTCCGCTCCGCCTTCGACCGCAAGAACTACTTCTATCCCGACCTGCCGCAGGGCTACCAGATCAGCCAACTCTACCATCCCCTCGTCGGCGAGGGCGAGGTGATCGTGGACATCGCCCCCGGCATCGCGCGCCGCGTGCGGATCGAGCGCATCCACGTCGAGCAGGACGCCGGCAAGTCGATCCACGACATGGACCCGACGATGTCCTTCGTGGATCTCAACCGAACCGGGGTGGCGCTGATGGAGATCGTCTCCCGCCCCGACATCCGCGGGCCGGAGGAGGCCGCCGCCTACGTGCTGAAGCTGCGCCAGATCATGCGCTATCTCGGCACCTGCAACGGCGACATGCAGAACGGCAACCTGCGCGCCGACGTGAACGTATCGGTCTGCCGCCCGGGCGATTACGAGAAGTACCAGGAGACCGGCGACTTCTCCCATCTGGGCACCAGGTGCGAGATCAAGAACATGAATTCCACCCGGTTCATCCAGGCGGCGATCGAGGTCGAGGCCCGGCGCCAAATCGCGCTTCTGGAGGATGGCAGGCCGGTGGTGCAGGAGACCCGCCTCTTCGACCCCGACCGCGGCGAGACGCGGTCGATGCGGTCGAAGGAGGAGGCGCACGATTACCGCTACTTCCCGGACCCCGACCTGCTGCCGCTCGACATCGAGCAGGCCTGGGTGGACGAGATCGCCGCCTCGCTCCCCGAACTGCCCGACGAGAAGAGGGCGCGCTTCGTCGCCGCGTTCGGCCTCACCGAGTACGATGCCGGCGTGCTGACGGCGGAGGTCGAGAACGCCGCCTATTTCGAGGAGGTCGTGGCCACCGGCGCGGACGGCAAGCTCGCCGCCAACTGGGTCATCAACGAGCTCTTCGGCCGGCTGAAGAAGGACGACCGCGCCATCGGCGACAGCCCGGTCTCCGCCGCGCAACTCGGACGCATCACCGCGCTCATCAGGTCGGGCGACATCTCCGGCAAGATCGCCAAGGAGTTGTTCGAGATCGTCTATACCGAAGGCGGCGATCCCGAGGAGATCGTCGAGGCCCGCGGCATGAAGCAGGTGACCGATACCGGCGCCATCGAGGCCGAAGTGGACAAGGTGATCGCCGCCAACCCGGCCCAGGTGGAGAAGGCGCGGTCGAACCCGAAGCTCGCCGGCTGGTTCGTGGGACAGGTGATGAAGGCCACGGGCGGCAAGGCGAACCCGGCCGCCGTGAATCAACTCGTCCAGCAGAAGCTGGACTAGCAGATGTGAAAAAAGGCGCATCCTGAAGGATGCGCCTTTGACGGTCTGACCCGGGACCGGGGTCCGAGATGCCGGCCTGAGTTCTTTTGATCCCAGACGGTGTCTCAGACCGTTTCCTGTCGAACTCAGCTGTCCATTCCCGCGGTCGTCTCGTTGTCGAGGCCGTCGGTCGGCTGCGAAACCGACTCTTCGGGCGTGACCTGCGAACCATTGTCCATCGCCGGGCCGCTCGACATGCAGGCGGAAGCGAAACCGGTCGCCGCGAGAAGAATAAATACTCTGGTCATGACTGTCTCCTTTTGTGTTCCGCGTGTTAACCAGTGCGGGAAGGGTCGGTTCCCGGAAAATGCCCTCGGTCCCGAGCGCGGTGCCTCGCTGCGACACCGGGGCGCGCCCCGGATCGCGGAGCCGGAAGGTGGAGAATGCCATGTCGTACTACGAGTATCGTGTCGTGCCGGCGCCGAAATCGCTGGCCAAGGTGCGGGGGGCGAAGGATCCCGAGGAGCGCTACGGCCGGACGCTCGAACTGGCCCTGAACGCCGAGGGCCGGGAAGGATGGGAGTTCCAGCGGATCGAAACGGTGACGACCGTCGTCAAGCGGGGCTTTCTCGCGCGGGGACGGGCGGAGATCATGACGGTCATGGTCTTCCGCCGCCGGGTGGAAACCTCCGTCGCGGCCGGGTGGGACCTCAAGGACCCGCCCGCGGCCGATCCGCAGGCGCCCTCGCGGCGCTCTGCGGCCTCCGGGGGGCGCCACGATGCCGACCCGCCGCTCAGACCGTTTCGAGGCGGTGAGGCCGGCTGACGGGCTCAGCAGTCCGCGTCGATGGCGAGCGCGTGGATCCGGCCGACGAGATCGGGCCCGAGGGCCGCGTGGATGGCGCGGTGGCGCGCGATCCGGCTGAGATCGGCCAGTTCCGCGGCACGGATGCGAACGGCGAAGTGGCTCTGCCCGCCCTCGGGGGCGCCGGCGTGGCCGGCGTGAAGAGCCGATTCGTCCTCGACCGTAAGTTCCCGGGGAGCGAACCGCTGATCCAGCCGTGATTTGATTTCGTCTTCCACGCGCATTAGCACCTTCCCTCTTCACCTCTCGGGCCTGATCTCTAAACTCTCGCCGCAGACTCGGAAAGGAGCCCCCCATGTCGAAGAACGATCCCTTCGGTTTCGATATGCGCGTGTCCTCGGCCAAGAAGAGGAATCCACGCGGCAAGCGCGGCATGTCGGGCGCGTTCGAGACCTCGACGAAGGTGTGCGAACATCCCGGCTGCGAAGAAAAGGGGATCTATCGCGCGCCGCGATCGCCCGACCACCTCGACGAATATCTGTGGTTCTGCAAGGAGCATGTCCGCGAATACAACTTGAAGTGGAACTTCTTCAACGGCACCACCGAAGAGGAGTTCGACGAGCAGATCGCCAAGGACAAGGTCTGGGGTCGGGGAACGAAGCCATGGCGGTCGGAGGAGCAGCGGGCCTGGGCCCGGCTCGGCGTGGACGATCCGCACCAGGTTCTCGGCAAGAACGCGACGCGCAATCCGGGCCGGTCCGAGACCGGCGGCACCACCCGCCGTCTGCCGCCCACCGAACGCCGTGCGATCGAGATCCTCGATGCCAAGGATCACTGGACGAAGACCGAGATTCGCAAGGCCTACAAGGCGCTGATCAAGGTTCTGCATCCCGACATGAACGGCGGCGACCGGGGCCACGAGGAGCAGCTCGGCGAGGTTGTCTGGGCCTGGGACCAGATCAAGGACAGCCGCAACTTCACCGGCTGACCGTGCTCGACGCGGTGAGACGCCGGCGGGTCGGGCGGCTCTCCCGTGCCCCGCTCCCGAGAGGGCCGGGTATCAGCCCACGACGGGCTCGCCCCCGTTCGCAGGGCGGAACAGCATCGCCACCCCGTTCATGCAGTAGCGCTTGCCGGTAGGCTGCGGCCCGTCGTCGAAGACGTGGCCGAGATGGCTCCCGCAGCGGTCGCAATGCACCTCGGTCCGCGTTCCGAACAATCCCGGATCGGGCTTCGTGGCGACAGCGTCGTCCAGAGGCGCCCAGAAGGACGGCCAACCGGTCCCCGACTCGAACTTGGTGTCGGAGGAGTAGAGCGCCTGCTCGCACCCCTTGCAGTGATAGGTGCCCGTCGCCTTCTGGCCGTTCAGCGGAGAGGTGAAGGCCCGCTCGGTGCCCTCCTCCCGCATGACGCGGAATTCCGCGTCGCTCAGCATCTCGCGCCATTCGGCCGTGCTGTGCGTGACCTCGAAGCTGCTCTCCTTCGCGGCAGCGATGGTCGGCGCGGCGAGATAGGCCACGGCGCTCGTGGTCAGGAAACTGCGTCGGTTCATGGGCATGGAAGCCTCCCGGAAAGACAATGATCTGGACGAAAGATATCCGCTCGGCTCCGCGCGCGCGCCCCACCTGTCGAGGATGTGAAGACTAGACGGTCCCGACCTGCCCCACGGCGAGCACGTTGCCCGTCGGCCCGCCGGTGGGAGAGCCGCCCGGTGGTTCCTCGGAAATCTCCAGCAGGCCACCCGGTATTCCCTCGGCCACCTCCGAAGGAAGGGTCACGCGCGACACCGGATCGTCCGGCAGGACGCCCAGGGACGTCGGCGCCTCGGCGCCTTCCGGCAACAGCCACAGCTCCAGAACACGGCCCTGCGGCGCCGTTCCGGCGCGCCGCTCGACCACGAGCGTGCCGTCCCGGGGATCGAAGCGGGCCTGGGCGACGAGATCCGACCCTTCCTCCTCCAGCGTCGCCTCGTAGAACGGCCCGCTATAGGGCGGTTCGATCCGGGGCAGCGCGACGGACAGGATGACGAGGGAGGCGACGGCGGCCGCGAGACCGCCGAGCAGCCAGCCGAACGCGCCGGCGATGGCGCCCCCACGACTGCGCCGGACACCCGGCCGCGCCGCTTCCGCAGAGACGATGCGGTCGAGCACGGCGCGCAGCCGCGGCGGCGGCGGTACCGGCGAGACCTCCTCGGCAAGGGAGGCGAAATGCTCCGCCCAGCGCACGACCTGACGACGGAAGGCACCGTCGACGTCGAGCCGCGCCTCCGCGCTTGCCCGCTCGTCGCGCGACAGGAGATAGAGAACGTACTCCGCGGCGAGTACGCTGTCCTCGTCGCCGCCGTCGGGTCCTGGGGCTCGTCCGCCGATGTTCATGCGCCCAGACACTCTCTCAGCTTGAGGAGACTCCGTCGCAGCCAGGTCCGCATCGTGTTCAGCGGGACGCCGAACCGCTCCGCCAGGGACTGGTAGGTCTGGCCGTCGAGATAGGCGCCCCGGACCGCGGCCGCGCGGTCGCGCTCCAGCTCGTCCATGCATCGGGCGATCTCGCGCGCCTGTGAAGAGGCCATCGCCTGCGCCTCCGGCCCGGGCGCGGCATCCTGCAATCGATCGAGCAATTCGGCGCCGTCCATCGGCGTGCCGCGGCTCCGCAGCCGGTCGATCGCCGTGTTTCGAGCCACCGTGATCAGCCAGGTCATCGGGCTGAGGCCGTTCGAACGGTAGCGATCCGCGTGGCGCCACACCTTCACGAAGACCTCCTGAAGCACATCCTCCGCGTCGGCGCGATCCTTCAAGACACGCAGGCAGATGCCGAAAAGTTTCGCGGAAGTGGCGTCATAGAGCTCGATGAAGGCGTCGCGGTCCTTCCGGGCGATCTGATCGATCATCGCCTCGATATCTTCGCGAGTTGTGGCCAAGTCAGCGAACTCCGGTGGCTTTTTCCTTCCGCTTAGAGCAAAGCCGACGACGCCTGACCAGAGGCGACGGGGGTTTCCCTTGCGGGCCCCGCGCATATGTAGCAGGACGCGCTCCACTACAGAGGCCCTTCGACGGGCAGCGAGGACCGACACCATGGCTGACGGTAGCACCGACATAAACGCGACGCCGAACGAGAAGCTCTCGGTGCGGGAGACGTTCGGGATCGACAGCGACATGACGGTCCACGGTTTCGCGCACGGCTCCGAGCGGGTGCCGAATGTGGACGAGAGCTACCGCTTCGACCCCGACACCACGCTCGCGATTCTCGCCGGGTTCGAGCACAACCGCCGAGTCATGATCCAGGGCTACCACGGCACCGGCAAGTCCACTCATATCGAACAGGTCGCCGCACGGTTGAACTGGCCCTGCGTGCGGGTGAACCTCGACAGCCATATCAGCCGGATCGACCTGATCGGGAAGGACGCGATCAAGCTGAAGAACGGCGTTCAGGTCACGGAATTCCAGGAGGGGATCCTTCCCTGGGCGCTGCGGAACCCGACCGCCATCGTGTTCGACGAATACGATGCAGGGCGGGCGGACGTGATGTTCGTGATCCAGCGCGTGCTGGAGGTCGACGGCAAGCTGACGCTCCTCGACCAGAACGAGGTGATCCATCCGCACCCGTTCTTCCGCCTGTTCGCCACGTCGAACACGGTCGGACTCGGGGACACGACGGGCCTTTACCACGGCACCCAGCAGATCAACCAGGGCCAGATGGACCGCTGGAGCCTTGTTGCGACGCTCAACTATCTCGAGCACGACGCGGAGGCGAAGATCGTCCTCTCCCGCTTGCCGGGCTACGACAGCGACAAGGGACGACGGACGATCAGCCAGATGGTGACCGTCGCCGACCTCACCCGGACGGCCTTCATGAACGGCGAACTCTCGACGGTGATGAGCCCCCGGACGGTCATCGCCTGGGCGCAGAACGCCGAGATCTTCGGCCATGTCGGCTATGCGTTCCGGCTGTCGTTCCTCAACAAGTGCGACGAGCTCGAGCGGGAGACGGTGGCCGAATTCTACCAGCGCTGCTTCGACGACGAACTTCCCGAGAGCGCGGCGAGCGTCTCCCTCGGCTGACGCCGCCGGCGAACGCTGCCGAGGGGCGATTGCGCCCGGTGCCGCGTCGACTAGATTAGGATCATGGCCAACAGCAGCGACAACCCCGCGGACCCGTTCAAGAAGGCGCTTGCCGAAGCAACCCGGACGCTCGCGAACGACCCCGAGATGGGGGTGAGCTACAGCGTCGATCCGCCCGGGATCTCGAACGACGGGCTGCGGCTGCCGCAGGTCAGCCGGCGGATGACCCGCGACGAGGTGAAGCTGGCGCGCGGCACGGCCGACAGCTACGCGCTTCGCCGGCGCTTCCACGACCAGAAGACCTACAATCACTATGCGCCACCCGGCGATCTCGCGCGCGAGATCTACGAGTTGATGGAGCATGCCCGGTGCGAGGCGATGGGCGCGCGCGCAATGCCCGGCACGGCCGGGAACATCGACACGAAGATCGAGGCCGAGGCGGCGCGGAAGGGCTACAAGTCGCTCGTCGCGAAGGAGGAGGCGCCGCTTTCGGTCGCAGCCGGCTACATCATCCGGCAGATGGCGACCGGCCGCGACCTGCCCGAAGGCGCGGAGAACGTGGCCCGGCTCTGGCGGGAGCATTTCGACGGCCAGGCCGGCACCACGCTCGAGACCCTGCAGGAGGCGCTCTCGGACCAGAGCCGCTTCGCCCGCATGGCGCGGCAGGTCATCGAGGATCTGGGCTACGGCGACCAGCTCGGCGACGATCCAGACGGCGGCGAGGAAGACGACGCGGGAGACGACGCCGAGACCGAGCCCGAAGATCAGGACCAGCCCGAGCAGGGGCGCGGCGAGGAGGAGAGCGGAGAAGACGAGGAGGCTGCGCCGGATCAGAACCAGGAGGAGACCCAGGACGCCGCCGAGGCGCAGGTCTCGATGGACGAGATGGCCGAGGGCGCCGAAGGCGACGAGACGGATCTGCCGGACGGCGATTCCGCGATGGAGCCCCCTGCCCCGCCGCCGGCGAGCGAGGCGGACATCAACTACCGCGTCTTCAGCCAGGAGTTCGACGAGATCGTCCGCGCCGAGGATCTTGCCGAGCCGGCCGAACTGGAACGCCTGCGCGCCTATCTCGACAAGCAGCTCGATCCGCTGAAAGGGGCCGTCTCGCGGCTGGCGAACAAGCTCCAGCGGCGATTGCAGGCGAAGCAGAACCGGTCCTGGGAGTTCGACCGGGAAGAGGGCATCCTTGATGCCGGAAGGCTGGCGCGGGTCGTGGCGTCGCCGACCACGTCGCTCAGCTACAAGGTCGAGAAGGACACCGAGTTCCGCGATACCGTGGTGACGCTGCTTCTCGACAATTCCGGTTCCATGCGGGGCCGACCGATCTCCATCGCCGCGATCAGCGCCGACATCCTCAGCCAGACGCTCGAGCGCTGCGACGTGAAAACGGAGATCCTGGGTTTCACCACGCGCGCCTGGAAGGGTGGCCAGGCGCGCGAGCGCTGGCTCTCCGCGGGCCGGCCGCAGGTACCGGGTCGCCTGAACGATCTGCGCCACATCGTCTACAAGTCCGCCGACGCGCCCTACAGGCGGGCGCGGCCCAATCTCGGACTGATGATGAAGGAGGGGCTGCTGAAGGAGAACATCGACGGCGAGGCCCTCGAATGGGCGCATCGGCGGATCGCCGGGCGGTCCGAGCAGCGCAAGATCCTGATGGTGATCTCCGACGGCGCGCCGGTAGACGATTCGACCCTGTCGGTGAACCCGGCGAACTATCTCGAGAGACATCTGCGCGACGTGATCGCGATGGTGGAGCGGCGCCGCATGGTGGAACTCTGCGCCATCGGGATCGGCCATGACGTGACCCGATACTACGACCGCGCGGTGACGATCACCGATGCCGAGCAACTCGCCGGCGCGATCACCGACCAGCTCGCCGCGCTGTTCGACGTCGACAAGCGCAAGCGGGACCGCTGGCTCGGCCGGCGGCGCATTGCCTGAGGACCGGGCCGGGCCTGCTGTGCCCGCGAGCGGGAGCGAGGGGCGCGACATATCCGGTGAGAGAGGCGAGCTGATGTTCCAGAGCTTCGAGACAGAGAGCGCCCGCGCCGCCGGCCCCGAGCGGCTCGCTCGTCTCCGCGCGGCGATTGCGGAGGCCGGAATCGACGCTTTTCTCGTCCCGCGCGCCGACGCGCACCAGGGGGAATACGTGGCGCCGCGGGACACGCGGCTGCAATGGCTCACGGGCTTCACCGGCTCGGCCGGCTTCGCGGTCGTCACCGCCCACGACGCCGCGATCTTCGTCGACGGGCGCTACCGCGTTCAGGTCAGGGAGCAGGTCGATCCATGCTTCGCGCCCGTCGACTGGCCGAAGATCAGTGCAGGCGACTGGCTGAAGGACCACCTCGAAGACCAAAGCCGCGTCGGTTTCGACCCCTGGCTTCACACCCGGGCGGAGATCGACGGGCTGGTGAAGGCGCTCGGATCGGGCGTCGCGGTGCTGCCTGTGGAACCGAACCCGCTGGACGCGATCTGGAGCGACCAGCCCGATCCACCCAGAGGGCGCGCGCGCGAGTTCCCCGCCGAGATCGCCGGACGGACGCGGGAGGAGAAGGTCGCGACCATCTGCGAATGCCTCTCCGAGGCGGGACAGGCCTACGCTGTGCTGACGCTGGCGGATTCCATCTCCTGGTTCCTCAACATCCGGGGCAGCGACATACCGCGCAACCCCGTCGTTCATGCCTTCGCGATCGTCGAGGCGGCGACGCGCGACGTCCGGCTCTTCGTCGAGCAGACGAAGCTCGCCGGTCTCGATCTCGGCGTCCCGATCCTGCCCCCCGCCGCGATCGTGCAGGCGCTGTCGCAGCTCTCCGGGCCGGTCCAGCTCGACCGGGACACTGCGCCCTATCTCTTCGGGCATTGCCTGGAGGAGGCCGGGATCGAGATCGCCTGGGCGCCCGACCCCTGCCTCCTGCCGAAGGCGCGCAAGACCGACGCCGAGACCGAGGCGACGCGGGAGGCCCATCTTCGGGACGGGGCGGCGATCTGCGGCTTCCTGCACTGGATCGAGGAGGTCCGGGAAAGGGTCGCTGCGGGAGAGAGGATCACCGAGATCGACGTGGTGAGAGAGCTCGAGAGCCGGCGCGCGGCCACGGGGCAACTGCTCGACATCGCCTTCGACACCATCGCCGGCAGCGGGCCGCATGCCGCCCTGCCTCATTACCGCGTCACCGAACAGAGCGACCGCGCGCTCGCTGGCGGGGAGCTCCTCCTCGTCGATTCGGGAGGCCAGTATCCCGACGGCACCACCGACGTGACCCGCACCATCGCCCTCGGGCCGCCGGGGGAGGAGGAGGTCGCGGCCTATACGCGCGTCCTGAAAGGCATGATCGCGATCTCGCGAGCGCGCTGGCCGGAGGGGCTCGCGGGGCGCGACCTCGACGCCCTCGCGCGTGCGCCGCTCTGGCATGCCGGACAGGATTACGACCACGGAACGGGTCACGGCGTCGGCGTGGCGCTGTCGGTCCACGAGGGGCCGCAAAGGCTCAGCCGCCGCTCCGAAGTGCCGCTCGAGCCGGGCATGATCCTGTCGAACGAACCCGGCTATTACCGGGAGGGCGCCTTCGGCATCCGGATCGAGAACCTCGTCGTCGTGAGGCGGGCCGCCGAGCTGCCCGGCGCTGATCCCGATCGCGACATGCTCGCCTTCGAGACGCTGACCTGGGCGCCGCTGGACCACCGGCTCATCGATACGCACGCGCTCTCGCCCGGGGAGCGGGCCTGGATCGACGCCTACCATTCCGGAGTCGTCCACAGAATGACCGGGCGCGTTCATCCAGAGGTGGCCGACTGGCTCGGTCATGTTTGCGCGCCGCTTGACCATCGCGCCGAATGACATTGGACTGTCACGATCTAGCTACTAGCGTCTTACGGACGCAGAACCCGGGGGTGAGAATGGCCGGCAAGATCGAAATCGAGAAGGCGACCGGGACCTGGGTGGTCCGCGCCGGCGGCGCCGTGCTCGGTGAATCCGCGAACGCGGTGATCCTGCGCGAGGACGGCCACGGCGCCGTGGTCTACTTCCCGCGCGGAGACATCGCCATGGCGTTTCTGGACGCCTCGGAGAAGGCGACGAACTGCCCCGGAAAGGGCGAGGCGAGCTATTTCTCGATCCAGACCAAATCCGTCACCATCGAGGATGCCGCCTGGAGCTACGAGAGCCCGCAGGATGCCGTCTCCGAGATCGCGGGCCATCTCGCCTTCGACAACGAACGGGTCGCGGTCGAGGAACTCTGAACTCAGGAATGCTCCTCGGCGGCCGTCGCGGCGAGGGCCTTGTTGTAGCGCTGGAGCGCATCGACATGATGCAGGGTGCCGAGAATCTGCGGCGCCTCTCCGGCCTCGCCGATCCGGGCGACGGGCAGCCACATGCGGGCGGTCTCGCCGAAGATCGGCATGGCCTGTTCGAGCGTCGCGTTCGGGTCGATGTAGATGCCTGCCTCGAGCGCTTCCCAGACGTCGTCGGGGGGGACGGCACGATCGTGGTCGGGCTTGCGCATCACGTTCGCCACTCGGAACATCCCCAGAAGGTAGGCTTGCGGACCCTTGGAGAGTTGTACGCCGCGCCGCTCGAGCTGGGTCAGGAAGAAGCTGCCGCTCACGAGCCGGGAGGAAAGGGCGGTGGAGGTCGAGACGGCTACCATCACCGCGAGACCGGTCTGCCAGTCTCCGGTCAGTTCGAAGACGATGAGCGTCGTGGAGATCGGCGCGCCTAGGACCGCGGCGGCGACCGCGCCCATCCCCGCCAGCGCGTAGAGGGTCTCGGTGCCCGAGACCTCCGGGAAGACCGCTGTGGCGATAAGCCCGTAGGACAATCCCACCAGCGAGCCCAGCATGAGCGAGGGCGAGAAGATCCCGCCCCCCATCCGGCCGCCCATGGTGATCGCGACGGCGGCGGTCTTCACCACTGCGATCGTGATCGCCTGATAGAGAAGAAGCTCGCCGGTGAGCGCGTCGGATGTCGTCTCGTATCCGACGCCGATGATCTGCGGGAAGCCGATGGCGATGACGCCGAGCAGCATGCCCGCAATCGCCGGCTTCAGGTAGGGTGCGAGGCCGAGGCGCGACTGCCATCGCTCGGTCACCGTGTCGGCGATGAAGATCGACCGCATGAGAATCACCGCCATCAGGCCGCAGACCAGCCCGAGCAGCAGGAACGCGGGCAGCTCGACGTAGAAGGCAAGCGCGCTCTCGCGTCCAAGGTCGAATTCGGTCACACCGCCGAACCGCCAGCGGTTGATGACCGTGCCGACGGCGGAGGCGATGACGATGGGCGCGAAGGCGTGCACCGCGAAGTGCCGCAGCACGACCTCGAGGGCGAAGAGCGCCCCGGCGATCGGGGCATTGAAGGAGGCAGAGACCGCCGCGGCCACCGCGCAGCCAAGAAGATCGCGCGCGGTGATCCCGCTCGCCGCGATGCGGTTGTTGACCCAGCTCGCGATGACCGCGGCGAGGTGCACCACCGGTCCCTCCCGTCCCGAGGAGCCGCCGGATCCGAGCGTGATGAGCGAGGCCGCCGCAGAGGCCAGCCCGGCGCGAATCTCGACCCTGCCGTCGCGGAGGGCCGCCCCCTCGATCACCTCGGCGACCGATCGCACATGGCCGCCGGGCGACAGGTGATGCAGGATCAGTCCGACGACGAGGCCGCCGACCGTGGGCCAGAGGATGAAGAGATACCAGGGCAGGTCGCGGAGAGACGAGGCCAGATGGGTCACGTCGTCGGTGCGGTAGAGCGCCGTCTGCAACCAATCGATGCCGAGCCGGAAGAACAGGGCTGCGAAGCCCGAGGCCACGCCGATCAGCAGCGCGATGAACCAGAACAGTATCTTTCCGGGCCCGCGGTCGCGCAGCACCGACCAGCCGGACCGGCCGCGCGCGAGCGCGGCGTCGATCAGTGTCCAGTCGCGGGCGGCCTTCGGCGCGGCCATCGTCTCCTCCGTCGGGTGCCGCCTCTCTAGGAGGTTTGCGAGGAGGAGGCAAAGAGGGGCGCCTTCCCTGCCCGCGCGACGGGCGCCCGCGGACGGGGCAGTCGCCCGCCCCCCTTTCAGCTTCGGCCCAGATACGGCATCGGGGTCGCCATGACCGTCATGAGTTCAGGCTGAACAAACTTTCGGCGTGCCTTTCTGGTGCTTGCCGAGGGAGATTTCGGCGATCGCCGCGGCCAGGACTGCGGCGATCGCGGCGTGCAAGAAGGCCAGAAGAGCTCTCAGGTGGGCGAGGATCTTTCGGATGTTGTGGCCGCAGCCGCACAGGACGGCGAAGATCGCGTCGCCGAACGTGCCCTTCAGCGGGCAGCGTGACAGGCGGCCGTCGGTTTTCATGTGGCCGATTTCCGGCTCGATGGCGCTGCGCCGTCGCAACAGCTGTCTCAGCGCCGGGGTCAGGCCGCGGCGCGTGCCGCTGATCAGGACCTGCGTGCGCGCCACGCCGTGGCCGCGGTATCCGCGATCCACGACCGCCAGCGCAGGCGTCTGGCCGGTCAGGATGGCGACCTGCTCAAGCGCTTCCGGCAAGGTGTGGCCGTCATAGGGATTGCCCGGCAACGCACGCATGCCCACGACGAACCCCTCGTCGATGGTCGTGGCGAGGCTGACCTTCGTGCCGAACTCGTAGCGATTGCGGGCCTTGCCCTTGGAGATGCAGTCGACCTCCGGCTCGTGCAGCGCGTAGATCTTGCCGCGGCTCCTGGGGCCCTGGTGCAGCAGGCGGCCCACCAGCACCAGCATGTCCAGAACGCGCTCGCGCAGCGGACCCGCAGGGATCGCATCCAGCTGGCGGCGGAGGTCGCGCAGCACGCGGCCGGTGTAGCCCTTCAGCTTTTTCAGGGCCTTGCGCATGCGCTTGAACTGTCGGGCATGGGCGTATCGGCCGGCCTGCATGGCCAGGCGCGGCGCCAGCCGGTTGTAGTTCTGCCGCAGCGTGACCCCGGCTTCACTTGCAAGGGCGACAAGCTGATTGCGGGCCTTGTCATAGAGGCGCGCGTCGGTCGGGTGCGCGATGTTTTTCTCCATGACCGTGGTGTCGACGGCGACGCGCGACAGGCTGTCGTCATCGATCGTGCCCGATGCCCGCCCGGCCTCGATGGTCTTCGTGAGCAGCCACTCGGCCCCTTCCTCACCGATCCGCTGCCGCCAGCGGGTCAGGCAGGACGGGTCGATCGGTGGGCGGTGCTGGAGTGAGGCGGGGAACAGATCGGTCCGGTGGACCGATCTGCCGCCGAACGTCTCACCGGTGAAATGCTGATAGTAGGGGTTCTCGACCCAGCGCGCGACGACTGCCTCGTCCGACAGCCGGTAGGCGTGCTGGAGATACAGCAGCCCCGCCACCAGCCGCGGCGAGGTCGCGGGCCGCCCCCGATGCGATGGGAAGAACCCGGCCCATTCCCGTTCGAAGAACTCCCAGTCGATCAGCGCCGCCAGCGTCGCCAGCTCGTGACGCATGTCGATCATGTCGGTGAGGCGGGGGCGCAGGAGATCGTCCTGCTCTTCCCGGCGGGGATGGGGCTTCATCGGGGCTCCGGAATTCGCAAGGTTTCGAAGGCCAGAATACGAAACCCTGCAAATCGGCGCCAGCGTTTCAGCATGATCTGCGCGGTAAATCAGCAGGTTGGGAGTTATTCAGGGTGAACTCATGAACGGCACGTTCGCGTCAAGCGGCAGGGACGCCATGTGCAGGACGGAGGCGGCGACATGACCCACCTCGATCACCGGTTCGGGCCGCGTGTAGCCATCCGCCTGGGGCATGCCCTCCGTCATCCTCTCGGCCATGACGGTCAGGGCGTTGCCGATCTCGATCTGACCGCAGGCGATGCCGAAAGCCCGTCCGTCGACCGGCTCGACCGCGCGATCACGGCCGCGTCGACGTATACATCGACCCTGCCGCGGAGCGGCGTAAGCGTCGTCTGGCGCTTGCAGTTACCCGCAAGTCGTGTGGCGAGTTCGATTCACCCACCAGACCTGACCTTGCCTGCGCAGACACGACCATGATTCGTCATGTGGCGCCAAATGATTGAGGTGCGGGCGTGGGGCAGAGTTGGGTGGAAACGGAAACTGCGGGCTGTGATCTGGGAGATGGCCGGCTAAACCGGCGCCTCGGGACGATGCTCGAGGCTCTTGGGGAACGGCCGGGGAAATCGCTGCCCACGGCGTTTCAGGACTGGTCGAACACCAAGGCAGCCTACCGCTTCTTTTCCAACGGGAATGTCAGCGAAGACAAGATCCTGGAGGGCCATTTCGGCGCCTCTGCCCTGCGCATCGGGGCAACAGACGGTCCCATCCTGATCCTTCAGGATACCACGGAGTTCTCCTTCAAGCGCTCGGCTCCGGAGAAGGTCGGATTCACGAAGATGTCCACCGTGAACCGCCCCGTGTTTTCCGGAGGCCGTTTAGTTCACCCTGAATAACTCCCAACCTGCTGATTTACCGCGCAGATCATGCTGAAACGCTGGCGCCGATTTGCAGGGTTTCGTATTCTGACCTTCGAAACCTTGCGAATTCCGGAGCCCCGATGAAGCCCCATCCCCGCCGGGAAGAGCAGGACGATCTCCTGCGCCCCCGCCTCACCGACATGATCGACATGCGTCACGAGCTGGCGACGCTGGCGGCGCTGATCGACTGGGAGTTCTTCGAACGGGAATGGGCCGGGTTCTTCCCATCGCATCGGGGGCGGCCCGCGACCTCGCCGCGGCTGGTGGCGGGGCTGCTGTATCTCCAGCACGCCTACCGGCTGTCGGACGAGGCAGTCGTCGCGCGCTGGGTCGAGAACCCCTACTATCAGCATTTCACCGGTGAGACGTTCGGCGGCAGATCGGTCCACCGGACCGATCTGTTCCCCGCCTCACTCCAGCACCGCCCACCGATCGACCCGTCCTGCCTGACCCGCTGGCGGCAGCGGATCGGTGAGGAAGGGGCCGAGTGGCTGCTCACGAAGACCATCGAGGCCGGGGGGGCATCGGGCACGATCGATGACGACAGCCTGTCGCGCGTCGCCGTCGACACCACGGTCATGGAGAAAAACATCGCGCACCCGACCGACGCGCGCCTCTATGACAAGGCCCGCAATCAGCTTGTCGCCCTTGCAAGTGAAGCCGGGGTCACGCTGCGGCAGAACTACAACCGGCTGGCGCCGCGCCTGGCCATGCAGGCCGGCCGATACACCCATGCCCGACAGTTCAAGCGCATGCGCAAGGCCCTGAAAAAGCTGAAGGGCTACACCGGCCGCGTGCTGCGCGACCTCCGCCGCCAGCTGGATGCGATCCCTGCGGGTCCGCTGCGCGAGCGCGTTCTGGACATGCTGGTGCTGGTGGGCCGCCTGCTGCACCAGGGCCCCAGGAGCCGCGGCAAGATCTACGCGCTGCACGAGCCGGAGGTCGACTGCATCTCCAAGGGCAAGGCCCGCAATCGCTACGAGTTCGGCACGAAGGTCAGCCTCGCCACGACCATCGACGAGGGGTTCGTCGTGGGCATGCGTGCGTTGCCGGGCAATCCCTATGACGGCCACACCTTGCCGGAAGCGCTTGAGCAGGTCGCCATCCTGACCGGCCAGACGCCTGCGCTGGCGGTCGTGGATCGCGGATACCGCGGCCACGGCGTGGCGCGCACGCAGGTCCTGATCAGCGGCACGCGCCGCAGCCTGACCCCGGCGCTGAGACAGCTGTTGCGACGGCGCAGCGCCATCGAGCCGGAAATCGGCCACATGAAAACCGACGGCCGCCTGTCACGCTGCCCGCTGAAGGGCACGTTCGGCGACGCGATCTTCGCCGTCCCGTGCGGCTGCGGCCACAACATCCGCAAGATCCTCGCCCACCTGAGAGCTCTTCTGGCCTTCTTGCACGCCGCGATCGCCGCAGTCCTGGCCGCGGCGATCGCCGAAATCTCCCTCGGCAAGCACCAGAAAGGCACGCCGAAAGTTTGTTCAGCCTGAACTACTGGGCGGTCTCAACCGGTCGTCGCAACAGGGTCATTTTGGGCGTCGAGTAGATAAGTGTCCAGTGCTTCGGCGGGGGTTTTCCAGGCGAGGGTCTTTCGAGGCCTTCCGTTGAGGGCGGCGGCCACGGCGTCGAGAACGTCGGGATCGTGGAGACTGAGATCGGTGCCCTTGGGGAAGTACTGGCGCAAAAGGCCGTTGGTGTTCTCGTTCGTGCCCCGCTGCCACGGGCTTTGAGGATCGCAGAAGTAGACCGGCAATCCGTGATCGATCCTGAGATCGGCGTGCCGCGCCATCTCGGCCCCCTGGTCCCAGGCCAACGACCGCCGCAGCTGTTCGGGCAAGGTCGTAATCGCGGTGGCGATGGCGTCGCGGACAGCTTCGGCACCATGTCCGGCGAGCGGCGGCCCGTTCTTCACCCGGGGCCCCTCACCGTGTCCGGGCATTGGCGGGAGATGGAGGAGCATGGTGAAGCGCGTGGTGCGCTCGACCAGCGTGCCGATCGCCGAGCGGTTCAATCCCAGGATCAAGTCTCCCTCCCAGTGGCCCGGCACGGCGCGGTCGGCCGCTTCCGCGGGCCGTTCGCTGATCATTACTTCCGGCGTGACGAAGGACTTCCCGCGCCCGGATCTTCGGGCGTGGGGAACACGTAAGGCACGCCCCGTGCGCAGGCAGGCGGTCAGCTCCCGACGCAAGGCGCCGCGGCCCTGGATGTAGAGCGCCTGATAGATCGCTTCGTGACTGATCCGCATCGTCTCGTCCTCGGGAAAGTCGAGAGGTAGTCTGTGGGAGATCTGCTCGGGGCTCCACGCCCGGGCCCACCTTCTATGCTGACGCCGCCCATGCCGACGGCCTTTCCACGTCACGAGCGGACCCTCGATCTCCGTGCCATCGGGCCGCGCGATCAGCCCCGCAAGTCGATCCTGCACGTAGTCTCCAAGCGCATCGTTCACTGCCAGCTTCGCCGCTTTCGGTCGCCGTGCGGATCGCTCCGCATGCCATTGCGCGGTCGTGGCCCGGTAGGTCAGCTCGCCGCCGCGCGTGGCAGCATTACGCCGCAGTTCCCGCGAGATCGTCGATGGCGTGCGATTCAAGGTTCGGGAGATGTGGCGAATGCCGTGCCCCTGAACCCGTAAAAGCGCGATCTCCTCGCGCTCTGTGAAAGACAGATACCGTCCCGACAGCGGCGGCGCCGAAACTGCAAGATGCGTTGGTGGCATGCCGCCGGACCTCCGGAACCACCTCGATCCCACCGGCAGCGATACACCCGCTTCCGCGGCTGCGTCCTCGCTCGACCGCCCCGCGGAAATCGCCCCCCAGAACCGGGCCCTGTCCTCGCGGGTCGCAACCGGCGGCCGCCCCGGTGACGATAACTTCCTCCGTCCGGACAGATCTGACCGCCGTCTCTTCGCAGCCATCGCAACCTCCTGTGTCAGGGTGTTGCGACGACCGGTTGAGACCGCCCTGAGATCCGCGGTCCGAGTGATGAACCAGATCCTCGCCGGGACGGCGTTCGCACAGGGCCTGCTCGAGCGCATCGAGCACGAACTGGGTCTGCAACGATCTCGATGCCCGCCAGCCGACAATCCGGTCAGCGTAGGTGTCGATGACGAAGGCGACGTAGACGAAACCCTGCCACGTCGACACGTAGGTGAAGTCGTCGCCCATCGGGCTTGAACCGATGGCGCCTCCATGGGCGACCCCAGAGCCTGTTCGGCGCCGGTGCCCGGAACTGGCGGTTCACCTTGTCCCGCGGGCACGGGAGTGCCGGGTCCGGCCTCGTCGTCTTCTGTGGCTTGCCGCGCACGACACCTCTCAGCTCCGCCGCCCGCATCAATCTGGCCACCGTGTAACGAGCGACATCGAAGCCTTCGCGCCGCAGCTGCCGCCAGACCTTCCGCACGCCATAGACCTGGAAGTTCTCGTTCCAGACGCGGCGGACCTGCGGCAGCAAATCCGCATCTCGACGGACCCTGGCGCTCGCGCGCGACGGATCACGCGCGGTGGCGCAGGCGGCATGATAGGTGGAGGGGGCGATCGGCAGCACTCTGCAGATCGGCTCGACCCCGAACTCCGCCCGGTATTCGTCGAGGAAGGCGATCATCGTTTCAGTGGGCGGTCGAGCTCCGCCTGGGCGAAATAGGCCGACGCTTTCTTCAGGATCTCGTTGGCCTGCCGCAACTCGCGGACCTCGCGCTCGAGCTCCTTGATCCGGGCTCGTTCCTCGCTGGTCACGCCCTCGCGGGCGCCGCTGTCGGTCTGTACCACCCAGCGGCGCAAGGATTCCCGGCTGCATCCGATCTTCGGCGCAATGGCCCGGATCGCGGCCGCCCGGTCCGGGTAGCTCCCGAGGTTCTCAAATACCATTCGAACCGCGCGTTCGCGGGTCTCAGGCGTGTAGCGGTTCGCTCTGTTGTCTCGTTCCATGGGCTCCGTCCATACTCACTTCGGAGCCTCCGGCGAAACCGGAGCGGTTCATCTTGGCCAGCAACTCGTCCAGCGCTTCGGCGGGTGTTCTCCAGCCCAGCGTCTTTCGCGGTCTGCCGTTGAGCGCAGCGGCAACGGCGTCGTGCCCATGCTGATCCGCCTCATGTCTGCCCCCGACCAGAACTGCTCCGGGAACGTTTCCAATGAGCTATGCCTGAATCTGGGTGACGCGCGCTGATCAAGCGGCGCGGTTGGTGGCGTCGGTCTCGGCGACGCCGTTGGTGAATTCGACGCCCTCGATCTCCCGGTGTACGGTTTTCTGAGACAGCGATTTGGGTGAAAGCGGCTCCATCGAGGAGGAGCCATGACGGACGATCGAGGGAAGAAGGCGGGCTTGCCGGAGCGCGCCCATCACGCTGGCGAGGACAAGCCCGCCGCACCGCGTCAGCGGCGCATGTCGGCCAGGAAGAAGCAGGAAGCGGTGCTGCGGATTTTGCGCGGCGAGGATCTGGAAGTGGTCAGCCGCGAGGTCGGCACCACCGCCGCGGATCTCAGTGCATGGCGTGACGGCTTTCTGGAGGCCGGCGCGGCGTCGCTGAAGAGCCGTCCGGAGACCGACCAGGGTCGAGAGCTGAAGGCGATGCGGGAGAAGATCGGCGAGATGACGATGGCCAACGAGCTGCTCGAGGCCAAGATCGACCGCCTGGAGGCCGGCGTCCCTTTTCGGCTGCGGAGATCGAAGCGATGAGCCAGGCCTTCTCGATCTCCGTGAGGCGCCGCTACGGTCTGGCCCGGCTGTGTCTGTACTGGCGCGTCAGTCGGGCGACGCTTCACCGGCATCTGAGCGCCGCGAACCGGCCGGACGCACCGCGACGCCGTCGGGGACCGCAGGGGGCAATGCCCGATGCCGATCTGGCGGAGCGCATCCGTTCGCTGCTCGCCGGCAGCCCCTTCCACGGCGAAGGGTATCGCAAGGTTTGGGCGCGGCTGCGCTATGCGGGCCTGCGCACCAGCCCCCGCCGGGTGCTGCGCGTCATGCGCGAGCACAATCTGCTGGCGCATCAGCGGGCGGGATCGCCAAGGGGGCCGCGGGCCCATGACGGAACCATCACCACGTTGCACGTAGATACGATGTGGGGGACCGATATGACCGCCGTGGCCACCGGCGAAGGCCAGGCCGCCGTGTTCATCGCTGTCGATCATTGCTCGGCGGAGTGCATGGGCATCCACGCCAGCGCCTCGGCCAGTCGCCACGAGGCGCTGGAGCCGATCCGACAGGGTGTTCGCCGCAGCTTCGGCGCGTTCGGCAAGGATGTCGCGACGGGGCTGAAGATCCGCCACGATCACGGCAGCCAGTACATGAGCCGGGACTTCCAGCGCGAGATCCGTTTCCTCGGCGCCGCGAGCTCCCCGGCCTTCGTACGTGCGCCCGAGGGAAACGGCTGTGCCGAGCGGTTCATCCGGACCCTGAAGGAAAACCTGCTCTGGGTGCGCTGGTTCGAGACGATCGAGGAGCTGCGACAGGCGCTGCTCGTCTTCCAGCGCACCTACAACGAGGGCTGGCTGATCGAACGACACGGCCACCGTCCACCCGCCGCCATCAGAGAAGAGCAGACCGTGATCAACAGAGAGGCCGCCTAAGCCCAGTTTGCTGTCTCAAAACCGTGGACCGGTACACGATGACCATCGGCAATAGGTTGGCGCCCTTGAGACGACGCCATCCCTTCGAGGCCGCCTGGATAAGCTTGTAGACCATCAGGCGCGCCGTCTTCTGCGATAGCGCCCCCTTGGTCCTCACGGTCCGGTGCCTGACGGTGGCGAAGACGCTTTCGATCGGATTGCCGGTGCGCAGGTGATCCCAGTGCTCGGCCGGGAAGTCGTAGAAGGCCAGAAGCGCCTCGCGGTCCTTGGTCAAGCATGCGACGGCCTTCTCGTACTTCGCTCCGTACTTGTCAGTGAAGATGTCCATTGCGGCTCCGGCATCGACACGGGTCTCGGCCTGCCAGATGTCACGGAGATCGGATTTCACCGCCGGCTGGATCGACTTGGGGACCTTGTTCAAGACGTTGGAAGTTTTGTGGACCCAGCACCTCTGATGTCGGGTACTCGGCCACGTCTCGTCGAGGGCCTTCCAGAACCCCAGGGCCCCGTCACCCACCGCGATCTCTGGCGCGACCGCGAGGCCGCGGGCCTTGATGTCGACCAGGAGCTCGCGCCAGCTCTGGGCGCTCTCCCGCATTCCGACTTGAAACCCGACGAGTTCCTTCTTTCCCTCCGGCGTGGCTCCGATGATCACCAGCATGCACTCGGCCTGCGGCTCCATCCGGGCCTGAAGGTAGACACCGTCCGCCCAGACGTAGACGTAGCGCCGGGCGGCGAGATCGCGGCGCTGCCAGCGCTGGTAGTCCGCCTCCCATTCCCCGGTCAGGCGCGACAGGACACCGGGCGAAAGGTTCGGGGCGTTCTCCCCGAGCAGAGCCGTCAGGGCCCCCTGGAAGTCGCCCGTCGAAATGCCACGCAGATACAGGATCGGCAGCAGCGCATCGAGGCTGCGTGAGCGCCGTGCCCATCGCGGCAGGATCGCCGAGGTGAACCGGACCTTGCCTTCCGCCGGTCCCTCCGCCCGGTCACGTACCTTCGGCCGCCGTACGGCCAGGGCGCCGATCCCGGTCTGGATCTTCCGCTCCGGTCCCTTGCCGTGTCGGACGACCCGCTGGCGACCGTCCGGCAGCCGATCCTCGGCCAGGTCTGCGACGAATGCATCCGCTTCCGCCCTCAATGCGGCCGCCAGCATCCGGCGGGCGCCATCGCGGGCAATCTCGGTCAGCGGATCATCTATCGAATGCGGCTGACGAAGCTCGGTGAGCTTGGTATCTTCTTCCATGGCGTATCGCTCCATCTGGAGGTTCTGGCAGGCTACAGCACCCGCCTCGATACGCCGCCCTCTCAGAGCGCGTCACCCATTTCCGGCCATAGCTCGTTTCCAATGAGGCAACGGCACAAGCTTCAGGAACAGTTCAGGCAAGGCAATGCGGATTCTCATCGTGATCGACGCTCTACAGGCATCCGCCGTCACCGCCGCTATCTGCAGATCGTCGAGTCGTTCCGCAACGAGGCCGGGAAGCCCAGGCTGCGCGTCGTCGCCAACCTCGGGCGCGTCGACGGAATGAAGGACGGCCAGCTCGACGCCCTCATCCGAGGCCTTGGCCGGGTTGCCGGGCGGGCCGGGCCCGCGAAGACCGAGATCGCCTGGGAAGGCGCGCGCAGTTATGGCGACGTCTTCGCCCTGCATGCGCTTTGGAAGGACCTCGGTCTCGACCGCGCGCTCGGCCGGGCCCTGCGGTCGGGGCGTCGCGGAACCGACGTGGAGGCCCTCGTCCGCGCGATGGCGTTCAACCGCCTCTGCGACCCCACGAGCAAGCTCGGCTGCCTGCGCTGGCTGGAGACCGTGGCGATGCCGGCGATGCCCGAGGCCGTGACCCACCAGCATCTTCTGCGCGCGATGGACGCGCTGATGGACCATGCCGAGCGGGTCGAGACGGAACTCGCGAAGCAGATCCGCCCGCTGGTCGATCAAGACCTTGCGGTGGTCTTCTACGACCTGACCACCGTGCGCATCCACGGCGAAGGTGCGGTCGAGGACGATATCCGCGCCTTCGGCATGAACAAGGAGCGCGGCGGCATCGCCCGCCAGTCCGTCCTCGGCGTCGTGCAGACCGCCGAAGGCCTGCCGCTCACGCACACCGTCCACCCCGGCAATGTCGCGGAAACGAAGACGCTGCAGGGAGACCGTCCTGGAGCGCTTCCCGATCCAGCGGGTCATTCTCGTGGCCGATCGAGGGCTGCTGAGCCTGGAAAACATCTGCGAGCTGACCGCCATTGCAGAGCGAGGCGACCGTCGGCTGGAGTTCATCCTCGCCGTGCCAGCCCGGCGCTACACCGAGCTGGTCGATACCTTCCAGGGTCTCGCCTTCGATGAAGAGGGGCTGGCCGAGAGCAAGTTTGCCGGCCACCGCCTGATCGTCGCCCATGATCCGCTGCGCGCCGAGGAGCAATCCACCCGGCGCCGCGCCCGCATCGCCGAGCTCGAGGCGATGGCAGAGAAGATGGTGGCCCGGCTCGACGCCCAGGACGCGGGCCAGACCGCCCGTGGTCGCCGCGCTTCCGAGCGCGGGGCCTACAGCCGCTTCACCCGCGCCGTGGCCGAGGCGGAACTGACCCGCTTCCTCAAGGCCGATTACACCGCCGAGCGCTTCAGCTACAGCCTGGACGAGGCCGCCATTGCCGAGGCAGAGCTCTTCGACGGAAAGTTGGCGCTGATCACCAACGCCCCCGACCTGACCGCCGCCGACGCTGTCGCGCGCTACAAGAGCCTCGCCGACATCGAACGCGGCTTCCGCGTGCTGAAATCCGACATCGAGATCGCGCCCGTCCACCACCGCCTGCCAGACCGCATCCGCGCCCATGCGCTGATCTGCTTCCTCGCCCTCGTGCTCCACCGCGTCATGCGCCTGCACCTGAAGGCCAGGGGCCACAGCGCCAGCCCCCGCACCGCGCTCGACCTGCTCGCGCGCATTCATCGCCATCAGGCCCGGATCGCCGAGCGCACCCTCGAAGGCACGACCCGCCCAACCCCGGAACAGCTGGACCTTTTCGATGCCCTGACCCTGCCCAAACCCGCCTGAAGAGCCCGTGTGGTTACATTTTGGACCACCCGGCCCAAACGATATCAATCGCTTATCGCTGTAGCTGTCGAAGTTGGGTTCACCGCTTTTTGCCTCCAGTGCCGAGGATGAGACTGGAGGCATCGGCTAGAAAATTCCGTTTCACGACAAGCTGTTCGATCTTGGCAAGCAGCTTCTCGACCTCCCTCTCGGAGATCGTCGGCTCGGCGGACGGGGCGCCGCCAAATGCCGACGCCATGTTCTCGATCGCAGAACTCTGCCAGCCGCTGATCATCGTCGGGTGAGTGCCGTACTTCTTGGACAGCTCGGCCGTCGTCAGCTCCTCGCGGATGGCTTCCAAGGCCACCTTCGCCTTGAACTCCGCTGAATAGCGCTTCCGCTTCGTCATCCCGGTTCTGTTCTTCCTCAGCCGCTACAGCCTAGCAGCTGGCCCGAAGTCCCGCGACCACCTCTCCTGCCGGTGGCGACCCACGCGGAGGCCGTGAACAAGCTCGAATGGTATGCCCTGCGGTGGAAGATCGAGACATTCTTCCGGACCCTGAAAACCGGCTGCCGGATCGAGGAGATGCGCCTCGCCACGGCCGATCGCCTGGCCAACTGCATCGCGCTGTGCTGCGTCGTGGCCTGGCGGGTGTCCTGGTTGACAATGCTCAGCCGCGAGGCGCCGGCCGCGGACCCTGCTGCGGTCTTCACCGACGCCGAGCGCTACCTGCTCGAGCACGCGTCGCAGGACAGAAAACGCCAGGCACCGCGGGCTCTCGATTTCTATGTCAGGGCGGTCGCAAGGCTCGGAGGCTATCTCGACCGCGGTTCCGACCCGCCACCGGGGACGACCGTCATGTGGCGGGGCTTCTCCCGCCTCGCCGACCTCGTCGAAGGAGCTCGCATCGCAGCGCCGCCGGACACTTGTGGGTAACTGCAAGCTGCGCCGGGCCGAGGCGCATGCGCCGAGATCGATCCGTTGTTGATGATCCGACCACCGGTCGGCGATTGCCTCTGCATCCGCCCAAAAGCGGCGCGGGCGCGGATGAAGCTGCCGGTGAGATTGATGTTCTCCCGGTGTACGGTTTTCTGAGACAGCGATTTGGGTGAAAGCGGCTCCATCGAGGAGGAGCCATGACGGACGATCGAGGGAAGAAGGCGGGCTTGCCGGAGCGCGCCCATCACGCTGGCGAGGACAAGCCCGCCGCACCGCGTCAGCGGCGCATGTCGGCCAGGAAGAAGCAGGAAGCGGTGCTGCGGATCTTGCGCGGCGAGGATCTGGAAGTGGTCAGCCGCGAGGTCGGCACCACCGCCGCGGATCTCAGTGCATGGCGTGACGGCTTTCTGGAGGCCGGCGCGGCGTCGCTGAAGAGCCGTCCGGAGACCGACCAGGGTCGAGAGCTGAAGGCGATGCGGGAGAAGATCGGCGAGATGACGATGGCCAACGAGCTGCTCGAGGCCAAGATCGACCGCCTGGAGGCCGGCGTCCCTTTTCGGCTGCGGAGATCGAAGCGATGAGCCAGGCCTTCTCGATCTCCGTGAGGCGCCGCTACGGTCTGGCCCGGCTGTGTCTGTACTGGCGCGTCAGTCGGGCGACGCTTCACCGGCATCTGAGCGCCGCGAACCGGCCGGACGCACCGCGACGCCGTCGGGGACCGCAGGGGGCAATGCCCGATGCCGATCTGGCGGAGCGCATCCGTTCGCTGCTCGCCGGCAGCCCCTTCCACGGCGAAGGGTATCGCAAGGTTTGGGCGCGGCTGCGCTATGCGGGCCTGCGCACCAGCCCCCGCCGGGTGCTGCGCGTCATGCGCGAGCACAATCTGCTGGCGCATCAGCGGGCGGGATCGCCAAGGGGGCCGCGGGCCCATGACGGAACCATCACCACGTTGCACGTAGATACGATGTGGGGGACCGATATGACCGCCGTGGCCACCGGCGAAGGCCAGGCCGCCGTGTTCATCGCTGTCGATCATTGCTCGGCGGAGTGCATGGGCATCCACGCCAGCGCCTCGGCCAGTCGCCACGAGGCGCTGGAGCCGATCCGACAGGGTGTTCGCCGCAGCTTCGGCGCGTTCGGCAAGGATGTCGCGACGGGGCTGAAGATCCGCCACGATCACGGCAGCCAGTACATGAGCCGGGACTTCCAGCGCGAGATCCGTTTCCTCGGCGCCGCGAGCTCCCCGGCCTTCGTACGTGCGCCCGAGGGAAACGGCTGTGCCGAGCGGTTCATCCGGACCCTGAAGGAAAACCTGCTCTGGGTGCGCTGGTTCGAGACGATCGAGGAGCTGCGACAGGCGCTGCTCGTCTTCCAGCGCACCTACAACGAGGGCTGGCTGATCGAACGACACGGCCACCGTCCACCCGCCGCCATCAGAGAAGAGCAGACCGTGATCAACAGAGAGGCCGCCTAAGCCCAGTTTGCTGTCTCAAAACCGTGGACCGGTACAATGTCGATCAGCCGCCGCCAGTCGCCCACCTCGATCTCGTCCGGCAGGCCGCCGAAGAGCGATACCCCCGCGTTGTTGAACAGCGCGTCGATCCGCCCCCATTCCTGCATCGCCCGATCGAAGGCCTCCTCCACCGAGTCCTCGTCGGTGACGTCGCAGGGAAGCGCGAGGGCGTGGCCGTGGCCCTCGGCCAGTTCGCGAAGCGGGTCGGGGGTGCGGCCGATCAGACCCACCCGCCACCCCGCGTCGAGGAAGGCTTCCGCCGTTGCCCGGCCGATCCCCCGCCCCGCCCCGGTGACCATGATCGCGGGCATCAGTGGTTGTCGCGGGGCAGCGTGCGGGAGGTCTTCTGGTAGGCCGTGGCGAGTTCGAGACAGCCGCCGGTCCCGAGCTGGCCGACATGGCTGCGGTAGATCTCCTGCCAGGGCGTCTCGCTGACGATCTCGGGGGCGTCCAGTCCGCCTTCCGCGCCTCCCATTCCGCGTCGTCCACCACCGCGTCCATGCGCGAGGCGTTCAGATCGAGTCGCACGGTATCGCCGGTCCGGAGATAGGCGAGCCCGCCGCCAACCGCGGATTCGGGAGAGGCGTTGAGGATCGACGGGCTTTCCGACGTGCCCGACTGGCGTCCGTCGCCGACCGTCGGAAGATGCGTCACCCCCTCCTTCAGGAGCGTGTCCGGCGGCTGCATGTTCACGACCTCGGCGGAATCCCGGGTAGCCCACGCAGCCCACGCCGCGGACGAACAGGACCGAATGCTCGTCGATCCCGAGTGCGGGCTCGTTGATCCGCTCGTGGTAGTCCTCCGGCCCCTCGAAGACCACCGCGCGCCCCTCGAAGACCCCGTCCTTCAGGAACCGCTCGCGAAAATCCTGCGAGATCACCGAGGATTTCATCAGCGCCGAGTCGAAGAGGTTGCCCGAGATCACCTTGAACCCGGCATTCGGCCGCAGCGGGGCGTCGTGGGTGGTGATCACCTCCATGTCACGGCTCTCCCAGCCGGTGAGGTTCTCGCCGACGCTTCGGCCGGTAGCGGTCATCGGTCCCTCGTGAAGCCGCCCGGCCTTTCGCAACTCGCCCATCACCGCCGGCACGCCGCCGGCACGGAAAAAGCTCTCGCCGAGATAGGCGCCCGCGGGCTGCATGTTGACCATGAGCGGCACGTCGAATCCGATCGTCTCCCATTCATGGGTCTCCAGCGGCACGCCGGCATGGCGGGCGATGGCGACGAGATGCGGCGGCGCGTTGGTGGATCCGCCGATGGCCGAATTTACGACGATGGCATTCTCGAAGGCCTGCCGCGTCATGATCGCGCTCGGGCGCAGATCCTCGAGCACCATTCCGACGATCCGCTTTCCGGTCTCGTAGGCGGCGCGCATCCGCTCGCGGAACGGCGCGGGGATCGCTGCCGCGCCGGTCAGCGTCATGCCGAGGGCCTCGGCGAGCGCATTCATGGTCGATGCCGTGCCCATCGTGTTGCAATGCCCGAGCGAGGGCGCGGAATGGCAGGCGCGTTCCATGAACTCGTCGTAGTCGATCTTGCCTTCCGCGAGGAGCCGCCTGCTCTCCCAGATGACGGTGCCCGAGCCGGCGCGTTTGCCCTTCCACCAGCCGTCGAGCATCGGCCCGCCGTTGAGCGCGATGGCCGGCAGGTCGGTCGTCGCCGCGCCCATGAGCATGGCGGGCGTGGTCTTGTCGCAGCCGGTCGTCAGCACCACCCCGTCGATCGGATAGCCGTGGAGCACCTCGACGAGGCCCAGATACGTCAGGTTGCGGTCGAGCGCCGCCGTCGGCCGCTTGCCGGTCTCCTGGATCGGGTGAACCGGGAACTCCATCGGCACGCCGCCCGCCTCGCGGATGCCCGCCTTGATCCGGTCCATCAGGAAGACGTGGATCTTGTTACAGGGCGCCAGATCCGAGCCGGAATTGGCGATGCCGATGATCGGCCGATCCCCCTGCAATTCCTCGCGGCTGAAGACCGAGTTCTGATAGCGTTCGAGATAGAGGGCGGTCATGCCGGGGTTGTTGGGGTTGTCGAACCACTCCTGGGAGCGGAAGCGGCGGTTCGCGCGGGTATCGCTCATGATGTCCTCCCTCGGGCCGATCCGGCTCGACTGTTCGCACTCCTCCGCCGGGATGCAAGGCGTTTCCGGCCCCTTGGCAAGGCCGCCCGGCTGCGCGATGTGGGGAGAGGAGGACAGACAGATGAGCGGAACACGCAGCGACGCCGAAGCGGGGCGGCCGGAATGAGCGCGTTTCTTTCCGTCGGCGAATGCATGGTCGAGATCGCACCGGCCGAGGGCGGGCTCTACCGCCTAGGCTTCGCAGGCGACACGTTCAATACGGCGTGGTACGCTCGGCGATGCCTACCGCGCTCCTGGAGCGTGGGCTTCGCGAGCGCCATCGGGTCGGACGGCATGTCCGAGGACATGGCGGCCTTCATCGAGAGGGAGGGTCTCGAGATATCGGCCCTGCGCCGGATCGAGGGCCGGACCGTCGGTCTCTACCTCATCCGGCTCACGGACGGCGAGCGGAGTTTCTCCTACTGGCGCGGGCAATCCGCGGCCCGGAGCCTCGCCGACGACCCCGAATGGCTCGCGGAGCAATTCCGCGGCCGGGACATCGTGCATTTCTCCGGCATCACCCTGGCGATCCTTCCCCCCGCCGGGCGCGACGCCCTCTGCGGCGCGCTCGCGGCTGCCCGAAGGGCCGGCACCCGCATCGCCTTCGACACCAATATCCGGCCTCGCCTCTGGGAGGGCGGGGAGGCGCTCAGATCAGCGCTCCTCGCCGGCGCTTCCGTCTCGGACGTGATCCTGCCGTCCTTCGACGAGGAGAGGGACGCGTTCGGCGACGCGTCGCCCGAGGCTACGATCGAGCGGTACCGCGCGCTCGGCGCCTCGACGGTGGTGGTGAAGAACGGCGCCGACCCGATCCTCGCCCGCTCCGGGGAACGGACCGTGACCGTGCCTCCGCCGCCAGACGCGGAGGTCGTGGACACCACCGCAGCGGGCGACAGCTTCGCCGCCGCCTTCCTCGCCGCCGAAGCGCAGGGCGCCATGCTCCGGACGGCGGTCGAACGCGCCGCGGCGCTCTCCGCCAAGGTCATCGAACGGCGCGGCGCGCTCGCCCCGGATTTCTTCGCCTGACGGGCCGCTGGCCGCGATCCGGGCCACCTCGCCCGCGGCCGACAAGCCGCCTTGCAATCCCCGCCCCTTCGACGCTACACCCCGCTGCGGAGAGGTGGCCGAGCGGTCGAAGGCGCACGCCTGGAAAGTGTGTAGGCGGGAAACCGTCTCGAGGGTTCGAATCCCTTCCTCTCCGCCACTTGCCCTCGCGAAAGCGTTCTCCCGATCCGGCCGCGGCCGGATTTTCCCGTTGTTTTCGAGGGTTATGCGGCAGGGGTTGTTAACCGGCCCACGCCCCGAAAGGCGCACACGCGTTCTCTCCGGGCCCATTTTCTCCGGACCTGTTGACTGCGCAGTTTTGGTGAATAGCTTCCAACCACTTGAAATCGGACTGCTTTCCGGAATCTTCGCTCAAACATTTCGATGCCAGTGGCGCTAGCCGAGATGGACCAGACATCGAACGTTCCCCAATGCTCTTGATCCGACTACCGCAAGAGCATCGACCTCAATTCGCACCCGTATCTCGCCATGGCGGCCATTTGTTACGGCCCGCCTGACCGATCAGGTCGCGAACCTTCCAAACCTCCGTCGGTTTAGCTCGGATCTGTATAGGCGCCCATCATATTGTCGGACGCTCGTCGCCATCGCGGCGAATGGCTGCTTTGATCGGGAGACGTTGTGAGCGCAAGACGAAGGCTGCACATTCATCGGACCGCACATGCCGGTCGACGGCTCCAGACATTTGACCAATAGGGTCATTGATGCGTTTCGCGATGTCAGCGAGTTGCCACTTTCCGGACTTCCTGACAGCGCTCGCCGGCCTTCGTGCACCCGTGTCGCATGGTAAAGCGCTCACGACCGCTCGGCCTTTCACGCCCCAGTCTCGAGCCGGACGCTGCTCTGCCGATACTCCGATGGTGTGACCCCCGTGAACCGGCGGAAGGCGCGCGTGAAATGCTGCGGGCTTTCGTAGCCGGCGATCATGGCGACGTCGATGACCTTTAGGCAGGGATCGGAGAGACGGGCGCGTGCAAGCTCGAACCGCGCTTCCTGGAGGATCCTCGAATAAGACGTGCCAGACGTCATCAGCCGTCTCTGCAACGTGCGCGTGCTGATCCCGGCCATCTCGGCCACGAAGGCGACATCGGTGCGGCCCTCGGCCAGATAAGGCTGAACCATCGTTCGAAGAAGGCTGATGAATTCCCAGACCTCAGGTCCGCCATCCGGAGATTCTTCGCAGGTCAAGTGTGCCGATGGATCCCTTGTCGATGTGGTTGCATCTTCCGTCGACAGGGCGAGTTCCGCGCGACCGACGAGGACCGACGAGAACGGGCTGGCCCACCAGAATACGCGTATTGGGAAAGGCGGCCTGGACGGCTTCCGGAGGACGGCTCGACGACACGAAGGCCAATTCGAGCGGGCACCAGGCTGGCCCTGAAACGCTGCGGACGACCGAGAGGACGGCTTGCAGGTTCAGCCATTCGGCAAAGCACAGGAAGGGATGGCGGCCCATGCCCGTCATGGCGCAGACGACGCGAACACTGTCGGCCTCGGGCAGGATGCGCATGTCAAGGATGCTGTCCTCGTATCGGGCCAAGGCGGCCAGGGCCTCCAGACGCTTCAGGCCGGTCTGGGCCGTGGCGATTGCCGTCTGTTGGGCAGGACGCAGCGACGAAAGGGACGCTTTTCGGGCTCCGAGCAACCCCAGTGCCATGGGCTCGATGTCGCGGCCCGTCTTCGCGATCCATTCGATGGCAGCAGGAACGCTGACGTACAGATCGGGCGTCTCTTCGATGCGGGGCGGAAGCGTCGAATGCGACAGGGCGCGCTCCACAGGGGCACCGATCTCGCGCAACACCGAGATGTAGTCGTTCAGATGCATTGCCCTCACGAGCGCGAGCCTGCCGTGCAAAAGCGTTCTCCCCGGGGGGCGCACCTTTTTTTGGCGCGCAATGGTCTGAGACCGATTCCCAAACCTGTCAAAGTACTCATACAATATCGCAGGCGAGGGCGGCACACATGACCCGTCGACAGAAGCAGCGTGATCCGGGGCTCGCAAGGGTCCGGTCGGTGGTTGCCGGGCTCGCACTGGCGGGCACGATCTCGCTCGAGGCAGTGGCAGGGCATCTCGGGACCAGCCCGCGAACGCTTCAGCGCAGATTGAACCAGCATGGCATCAGCTTCTGGGCGCTGCTGGAGCACAGCCGGTTCGAGATCGCGGCGGCTCTGCTGCGTGAGACGGACCTGCAAGTCCAGGAAATCGCCGCCCGACTAGGGTACAGTACACCAAGCGGGTTCGCCCGCGCCTTCTCAAAGTGGTCGGGCGCCTCTCCGAGCGCGTTTCGGACCCTTCGCACGCGGCAACAACAGCCGGGCGCCAAAATGGCGCGAAATGGGCAGAAGGAATCGACGTGAGCCTGTAACCCTACACTCCAAGCTGTCCAAGGAGACCTGAAGCATGATCCGCATGACCACCATGAGCGCGCTCGCCGTCGCTATCACCATGGGCCAGGCGCTCGCGGATGTCTCATCCGCGGAGCTTGAGGCGATATCCATCCCGGACACGGTCGAGACGCCCATCGGGACGCTTGAGTTCTTCGACGGGGTGCCGACCGACGCCACGATCGCCGCAGTATACGACAACCTCGACCGCATGCGCGGGATGCAGGTGTTTCTCGACAACATCGGCGCCGTGTCGATGTACAGCGTGCGCAAGGGGCTGGCCGACGCCGGTGCCGAGGGCGCGAACCGGATCGCGCTTTTCGCGCAGTTGATGGATTCCCAGACCCTCGTGGTCACGGCCAACACCTCGACGCTTTACGCCTATACCTATACCGATCTTGCAAAGGACGGCCCAACGGTCATCGAGGTCCCACCGGGAATGCTCGGCTTTCTCAACGACGGCTGGCAGCGGTTTGTCGGCAACATGGGCGTCACCGGGCCTGATGCGGGCAAGGGTGGAAAGTATCTTGTCGTGCCGCCGGGATATACCGGCGATATCCCCGATGGATATTTTCTGCTGAAGCCCCCGACCAACCGGAACTTTCTGTTCCTGCGTGGCTCGATTGCGAATGGACTTGATCCTGCGGTCAAGAACATTACCGACAACCTCAAGGTCTATCCGCTGAAAGATTTGGCAAGCCCAGCCGAGACCGCATTTCAAAACGTATCGAACAAAGCATTCAATACCGTTTTTCCCAGTGATTTCAGCTATTTTGAGATCCTGAACCAGATTATTCAGGAAGAACCGATTGATGCGATCGACCCCGAAGTGCGCGGCTCGATCGCGGCGATCGGGATCGTCAAGGGTCAGCCCTTTGCCCCCGATGACCGCATGAAAAAGCTGCTGACCGAGGCCGCGACACTGGCCGATGCAACAGCACGCGCCATCACTTACCACCCCCGGATCGACGGCGTACGTATCTATCCTGACAATCCAAAGAGCGTCTGGTCCACCCCGTTCGCCAACAAGAACACGAGTTTTGAGGCGGATGGCATCATGGGGCTTGATGCGCGAACTCTGTATTACTTCAATGCAGGCGGCGTGACCCCGGCCATGGCCGTGACGACGCCTGGCGCAGGTTCGGATTACGCCTTGGCCGTCCTTGACGCCGACCAGCAGGCGTTCGACGGTGCCAAGACCTACAAGCTCACCCTGCCCAAGGATGTACCGGTCAAGGATTTCTGGGCGGTCACGCTTTATGACACCCAGACCCGCTCGCAGCTTCAGACCGGGCAGAGCGTTTCCGACCATCGGCAGCCAGACCGAGGGCATGACCGCGAACGCCGACGGATCCTATGACGTGTATTTCGCGCCCGAGGCACCGGAAGGCAAGAACGGCAACTGGCTCCAGACCGTTCCGGGCAAGAGCTGGTTCGCGATCCTGCGGATGTACGGCCCGATGGAGCCCTGGATCGACCAGACCTGGCGGCCCGGAGAAATCGAACCGGTGGAGTGAACGGCACGATGCCGTCGGGCCGCGAAGGACAGACCCTTCGACGGATCGGCGGCATCGGCAGGAAGACCTGCGTGTCTCCGGTTTTTCGTGCCAACGCCGCCAATGCGCTTCGC